>DASYDT010000132.1:0-31408 GCA_036499425.1 Candidatus Udaeobacter sp.
ACCGATGAAGCACTCTAAGGACCCGGCTCCGTTCCCGTTTGAGACGTCACCGATGCGGATCGTGTTGCTTTCGTCGTCGGCGAGGGTACCAACGAAGTCGCCGACGTAAGTGTTATTAAAGCCCGTGATCACGTTTTGTCCTGCCCCTTTACCTACGGCTGTGTCCTCACTGCCGTCAACGTTATTGAACAGCGCCACAGCGCCAACTGCCGTGTTGTTATTGCCCAAACCGAGTGCATCCGAGTCATTATTCCAGAGTGCGTAATAACCAACGGCGGTGTTTGCAACACCGTTAACATTGAAGAAAAGCGCGTCGTTGCCAAAAGCGTTGTTGCTGTATCCGTCAACATTACTAAGGAGCGCACCGGCGCCGACACCATTGTTGTACCAGCCAAATGGGAACCCGTCCGCCAAGGCGTCATTAAACAACAGCGCGTCATAACCCACGGCCGTGCTGCCGCCGGCGGTAAGGTTATTATTGAGCGCAGCATAACCAACGGCGGTGTTTGGATTGCCACTCGTGTTGAATTGGAGCGCCTCGGCGCCAACTGCCGTGTTGTTGCTGGCGTTCCCGTCATTAAACTCGAGCGCTTCGGCACCTACGGCGGTGTTGTCCTCGCCAGCAACGTTATAGACGAGCGCGTCAGCTCCAGCGGCCGTGTTGTCTGAGCCGGTAGTATTGAGCAGCAACGCTGCAGCGCCAACCGCGGTATTGGAATCAGCAGTGTTGAGCACCAGCGTTCCAGCACCAACACCGGTGTTGAAACCTTCGTCGCTGACTGAAAAGAGCGAACGCCACCCAACTCCTGTGTTTCCAACGCCGGTGGTGAGCGACTGAAGCGCATTGCATCCTTCCGCCGTCGTGAATCCGGGATAGCACCCGTCCGGTGCCGGAACTACTTCCGGAGCTGCCTGCATGCGTGTCAAAAACGCGAAGCAGGTAAGCACGAAAAGGATCGTTATGAATATTGCCAGGCTGCTGCGGTTTTTCATTAGCTTAATTTTCCTTTCATTATTTTTTGGCCTTCCCTGATTTCTCCCCCGGCGCGCCGTCGCCCGGCATCCGCCCGACGAAAGGCCACCATGCCCTTCTCATGTCCAGCCGTTTACTGATTTTCCGACGCAAAACGTTTTGCGAAAATGCAGGTGCTGCGTCAAGGAGAAAAGGTAAAAGGTAAAGGCGTTCGCTGTGACGAACGCCTTTACAAATTCACCTTGGTGGTCTGACACACAAGGTCGATCTGTCTCGCAAGTTTACGGTTTGTTCGCGACCACTTGCGCCGCAGGTGTGTTCATCTGAAGCTGGGCGCTCACTTTCTGGATTTGCGCGGCCTGCTCTCTGAGCTGGGCTGTGAGAGTCTCTATTTGTTTCTGTTGCTGCGCGACTGTTGCCTGCAACTTCTCAACTTTGTCGTTCAGCATGGCTTGGCGTTGGGGGCGCTTGGGAGATTGCGGTGCGGTACGACGTTGCGGTGCGCTACGTTGCACAGGTGCGCTACCACCCTGGCTCGGGCCGAAATCCCAGCCAAGGTGGTCGTCCGCCATGTCCAGAGTAACTTGAACAACGGTGCCGCCAACAGGCTGGAAGTTGTTGTAGATACCACCGATGAAGCACTCTAAGGACCCGGCTCCGTTCCCGTTTGAGACGTCACCGATGCGGATCGTGTTGCTTTCGTCGTCGGCGAGGGTACCAACGAAGTCGCCGACGTAAGTGTTACTGAAGCCAGTGATCACGTTTTGTCCTGCGCTATCACCCACGGCTGTGTTGTCACTGCCATCAACGTTATTGAACAGCGCCGCAGCGCCAACTGCCGTGTTGCCGTTGGCAAGGACGTTTCCGCTCATGTCATTAAACGAGAGCGCCAGATCACCAATGGCAGTGTTATTGCTGGCGTGCATATTATCAAAAAGCGCAGACTCACCAAAAGCGTTGTTGCTGGATCCGTCAATGTTGTTAAACAGGGCAAAAGCGCCGACAGCATCGTTGAAGTTGCCGCGGTCGTTATGGACTAGCGCGTCGGTTCCAACGGCCGTGTTCCGTGAGCCAGAAGTGTTGAGCAACAATGCTACAGTGCCAACTGCGGTATTGGAATCCGCGTTGTTGAGAACCAGCGCTCCAGCGCCAAGACCGGTGTTGTAGTTACCGCTGTTATCGAGATAGAGCGAATACCACCCAACTCCTGTGTTTCCAGCGCCGGTGGTAAGGAATTGAAGCGCATTGCATCCCTCCGCTGTCGTGAACCCGGGATAGCACCCGTCCGGCGGCGGAGCAACTTGCGGAACTGCCCGCATTTGTGGCAAAAACGCATAGCAGGCCAACACCGACAATATTGCTCCTAATATCATATTTCGATTTTTCATGATTTATTCTTTTCTTTCATTGTTTTTGGCCTTTTCTGACTTCTCCCTTATGCGCCGTTAGGCCCGCACTCGCGGGAAGGCAACTCCATTAGGATTCGTGTTGGGCCGTGTAGTTCATTTTCATCGCTACGCGTTTTGCCAAGAAAGCAAAGGGCGTGTCAACAAAAATGTAAGGCCGCGTCCTACACGATAAGGCGGTGTCCAACATGCTGCTTTTTCTTCTTCGACGCGACTGCGCCCCAATAGCGATGCCGCTGCGGAAATCAAAGATTGGAACGCAGGTGTGGCGCACGATATACGGCTCACCTTCTTGTTGCTCCCCGCCAGGTCGGGGTTATTCATTCCCGTATTTTCCCACTCTCTTGATTCGTCTAATTTCTTCGTGTGCAAAAAACGATGAAGGCCGTAGTCAAAGCCAAACGCGAACCTGGTCTCTGGCTCGAGGAAGTTCCTGCTCCAAACAAAAAGCCGCCGCGCGAAAGCGTGGCGGCTTCGTTGCTGTAGCCGAGATCTTTGGTCTCGGCCTGCGGTCAACGACAGCGGGTACAGAATCAGCTACTTGCGGGCAACTGTTTGCGGCGCCGGATTCCTCACTTCGAGCTGGGCGCTCACTTTTTGGATTTGCGCGGCCTGCTCCTTAAGTGGGGTTGCGAGCTGCGCGACTGTGGAGTTTCCGCGTTGCCGGCAAGCTCACGTCTGGGAGTCGAAGTCAGCCAGCCAGTTTTGCTCAAGCGCTCAGTAGTGCCCCGCACTTACTCCGGCGTAGATGATGGTCCCGACGAAGTATCCTCTTCCGCAGGAGACGGGGTTGGCGAGGCAGCCTCGGCTGCAGGAGATACTGCGGCGCCAGACATCTGCCACTTCTGCATTGCTTCAAACTTACTCTGTCTTTGCCTCTCTAATTGTTTCGGCCCACCCTGTCCTTGAGAGAGTTGCTGTTGTTTCAGTCTGTCTTTTTCAGCTTTTCTAGCGTCCATCTGCGCGCGGTCGGGAATCAGGGCCCGAAGGCCGGCGGGAAGCTGTTGTATTCTCTTGTCTCTTTCAGCTTGCACCTGTGCGGGATCGGGGGTCTGACCCTGAACGCCGAGAGGAATCGTCCGGGCGTTCCCCATGGCTTTTTCTTTTTCGGCCAATGCCTTCTCTCTTTCACCCAAAGCACTCTCTCTTTCGGCTAGCGCTTCCTCGCGTGCGTCCAGCTCCACTTTCCTTTGAGCAAATTGTTGTTCAGCGGCTGAATCTTGTTTTTGACACGAGCAAATCATCGCGAGCGCGATGAGCATCGACAGAACCAGCATCCTTTTCATATCAGGAATGAACTGTAATCGATATCCGCACTACTGAGCAAGAAAACAGTCGTTGAAAAGAAGGCGTTCGCCATCAGGACGAACGCCTTTCCATTTCGCCTCGGTGCTTCTGACACACAAGGCAGTTTTAATTCGGAGCTTTACGGTTTATTCGTAACGACTTGTGGCGCAGGTTTACTCACTTCAAGCTGCGCGCTCACCTTCTGGATTTGAGCGCTCTGCTCTTTCAGTTGGGCCGTGAGAATTTCCACTTGTTTCTGCAATTCCTCAACTTTGCGATCGAGCATGGCTTGGGGCTTGCCGCTGGCTGAGATGGTGCAGTCGCCGATCACGTTAAATTGATCGACACATACTGCGTGGGAGGTGCCGAAGTCGCTAACCGGCTGATCGAAGATGCTGCCAATGAAGCAGGTGTTACTAAGGTCGGCAAAATTGCCTGCACCAGGGACGCCGATTGCAATGTTGTTGCTGGCGTGTACAAAAGCGCTGCCCGCAAAGTGGCCGATAGCCACGTTGTTGGCGCCGTCGATGATACTATCTCCGGCCTCGCGGCCCACAGCGGTGTTTCCATCGCCGGTTGTGTTTTCAAGGAGCGCGTCATCACCCATCGCTGTGTTATGGGAGCCCAAATTGCTGTTGAGTGCTTCATCACCAAACGCGTCATTTTCGTTGCCGTCCACATTGGACTCGAGCGCGGCACGGCCATGGGCGTTGTTGAAATTTGCCGACCCGTTACCACTTGAGTCGTTATTAAAGAGCGCAAATACGCCGACAGCATTGTTGTCGCCGGCGACGGTGTTGTATAGAAGCGCGTCCGTTCCAACGGCAGTGTTCTGTACGCCGGTGGTGTTGAGCAAAAGCGCTCCAGTGCCCACCGCCGTATTAGAGCTTGCATTGTTGAGAACGAGCGCCCCCGCGCCGACACCTGTGCTGAAGGAGGCGTCCGTCAGGAACCCTAGCGAATACCAGCCCAGTCCAGTGTTGAACCCGCCGCCGTTCAGACTGTTAAGGGCGTTAAACCCTTCATTGGTGTTGCCACCGCCTAAATCTCCCTCCTGCGCTTGCGCTCGGGACAAAAGCCCAAAACAAGCAAGCACGCAGAGGATCGTTGTGAATATTGTCAAGCTGCTGCGATTTTTCATAAACTTAATTTTCCTTTTATTGTTTTGGCTTTCTCTGAGTTGTCCCGCGGCGCACCGTAGCCCGATACTTATCCGGCGAAGGCGTCACCGTGCCATTTTCATGTCCAGCCGTTTACTTATTTCCGTCACAATGCGTTTTCTCAAAAACGCAGATAGCCTGTCAAGAAAGAAAATCTAAAAAATAGAACGGCCGTCGTCGCGCGCTCTTGACGTTCGCGACTATGGCTTGATTGAATCACCTTCGCGGATTAAGCGTGGTTCGCGTCATGTCCCGCTCATCAGCATCCTCGACCAGTGAAATATTGCGCGCGCACTGCGCCGCGATCGCCAAGGAGGAAGCTGCACTTCGCGAGGGTGGGGGCAAGGCTGGGCACGAACGTCAGCGCAAGAGGGGCCGGCTCCCGGTACGGGAGCGACTGAGTCACCTGCTCGACAAGGACTCGCCGTTTTTCGAGATAGGGCTCTGGGCTGCTTACAAAATGTACGAACAATGGGGCAAAATTCCGGCAGCAGGCGTGGTCGCGGGCATCGGGAATATCGAAGGTGTTCCGTGCATGGTCATCGCGAATGACGCGACGGTGAAGGCCGGCGCGTTCTTTCCACAAACAACCAAAAAAGTGATTCGCGCCCAGCGGATTGCCTTTGAATGCGCGCTGCCCATCGTTTACCTGGTCGATTCCGCGGGCGTGTTTCTTCCGATGCAGGACGAAATTTTTCCGGATGAAGATGATTTTGGCCGGATCTTTCGCAATAACTCCGTGATCTCGGCAGCGGGGATCCCGCAGTTTGCCGCGATCATGGGCAATTGTGTCGCCGGCGGTGCTTACCTGCCGGTGCTGTGCGACAAAATCTTGATGACGAAAGGCAGCGGCCTTTATCTCGCAGGTCCTTCTTTGGTGAAGGCTGCCATTGGTCAGATTGTCGATGCGGAAGAACTGGGCGGCGCACAAATGCATGCGGAGATAAGCGGGACAGTGGATTTTTTTGAAAAGGACGATCCCGCCTGTCTTAAGCGTCTTCGCTCGCTAGTGGCAATGCTGCCTGAAGCTGCTTCGCTCGGCGCGCCCGGCGGTCGCGCCCTACCACAAAAAACCAAACCCGCGAAAAGCCCAGAGACCGTTTACGATCTGATCAGCTTCGATGGCCAGAAAAACTACGATGCGCGCGATCTGCTTGCCACGATCATCGATGAAAATTCAATGGACGAATACAAGGCCGACTATGGCAAGACGATCGTGACTACGTACGCGCGTATCAATGGGCGGCCCGTAGGAATTGTTGCGAACCAACGTTTGCAGGTCAGGACCAGGAAAGAAGGAATTCAGATGGGTGGCGTGATTTATTCTGATAGCGCAGATAAGGCGGCGCGTTTTGTCATGGACTGCAACCAAACAGGCTTGCCCATCGTCTTTTTCCAGGATGTCACCGGTTTCATGGTGGGGCGCCATGCGGAAGAAAGCGGAATCATTCGCAGTGGCGCCAAACTGGTGAATGCGGTCAGCAATTCCGTCGTGCCGAAGATCACAGTCGTTGTGGGTGGATCATTCGGCGCCGGGAATTACGCCATGTGCGGCAAGGCATACGACCCACGATTTATCGTGGCGTGGCCGACTGCGCGCTACGCGGTGATGGGCGCTGCTCAAGCGTCCGATACTGTGTTTACCATTCTAGCCCGCGCCAGTGAACGAGGCGACAAAAAGGCGACACACGAAGAACTGGAAAAACTTCGCGACAAGGTGAAACAGAGTTACGAAGAGCAAACCGACATTCGCTATGGCGCCGCGCGCGGCTGGGTGGACGCCATCATTCAGCCGCATGAAACGCGTGACGTCGTGATTCGCTTGTTAGACTATGTGTCGCGGCCCATGCCTAAAGCGCGTTTCCACACCGGAGTCATCCAAGTTTAACGATTCAATCTTTGTAACCTTGTAACTTTTTTAACTTCTCGCGATGCCTGTTGTTTTGATCGAAAAGCAAACGCCGCAAATAACGGTATTAACTCTTAATCGGCCTGAGCGGCGTAATGCGCTTACCATCGAGTTACTCACGGAATTACAGGCTGCGATCAAGATCGCTGCGGAGCAGCCGCACCAGCGCGTGCTCATTCTACAGGGAGCAGGCGCGGCCTTTTGCACCGGTCTCGATTTAAAGGAAGCAGCTGACCACACGAAAGCACACGCGACCGCAGAAATGGTCGCGAATAGTTTGGTCGCCATCAGCCAAACACACCTCATCACCATTGCCGCTGTGCACGGCGCCGCGGTTGCAGGCGGAGCAGGCATCATGTCGGCCTGCGATTTTGTGGTGGCGGCGGAGCGAACCAAAATCGGATATCCGGAGGTGCGTCGCGGGTTGGTTGCCGGATTGGTTATGGCCTTTCTGCGGCGGCAGGTAGGCGAACGAAACATGCGCGAGCTGTTGTTAGGCTCTGAGTTAATTGACGCCGAGCGCGCAAAGGAAATCGGCCTGGTGAACCGCGTTGTCGCGCGAGACGATGTGATGATCGAAGCGCAAAAATTTGCCCAATCGGTTTTGCAAGGCGCGCCTGGCGCGCTGGCGCAAACCAAAGGGTTGATTGAGGAACTTTGGTCTAGCTCGGTGAAAGAGGATGTCGATCTTGCGCTGAAGTATCATCTCGAGGCGCGTAAATCTGATGAAGCGCGCGAAGGTATCGCCGCTTTCAACGAAAAGCGGAAGCCAAGGTGGGTATTGTAGGGGAAGCGGTCAGCTTCCTCAGATTACAGACGCGGGAAGTCATCAGCTTCCCCTACAGAATGCAGCCAATAAGATCCATGAAACTCATCGACCATTGGCGGCCCCGAGTTGGAAGGGGCGTGCCGGTAGCTTGGGTGACGCTTTGCATCGTTTGGAGTTCGACCTGGCTTGCCATCAAAATTGGCTTGCGAGATTTGCCGCCGGTTTCATTCGTGGCGATTCGTTTTCTGATCGCGATCATCGTGCTGCTAGCTGTTTCGATCGGCCGCACCCGATTACTGCCGCTGCGTCGCAACGATTACGTGGTCCTGGCAATTACTGGAGTTCTCATGTTCGCTGTGAACTACACCTTGCTGTTCTGGGCGGAGCTACACGTTTCATCCGGCCTTGCTGCTGTGCTGCAGGCGACCATTCCAATCTTCGGCCTGTTCTTTGCGCACTGGATGTTGCCCGATGAACCGCTGCGGTTACAAAAGCTCGCCGGTGCAATCATCGCACTCGGAGGCGTGACCGTGATTTGTGGCCGGCTGCTCGGTTTCAACGGGCCACTTGCTTTCTGGGGCGGCGTAGGAGTTGTCATTGGAGCTGCCAGCGCTGCCTACGCCAACGTCCTGGTCAAGGCGCGAGCGATCCAACTCGCGCCGGCCATGCTGGCGGCGTGGCAAATGATTTTCGGAATTGCGCCATTGTTAGTTCTAGGGTTTGCGATCGATGGAAACCCAGCGCGCTTTCACTGGACTGGGATGTCGGTCTTCTGCCTGCTGTATCTCGCCGTTATCGGGTCGGCACTTACGTTTCTACTTCTTTACTGGCTTCTGCCGCGGCTAACGGTGGCCCAGCTGCAAAGCATATCTCTTATCACGCCCCCCGGCGCAGTCATGCTCGGTTGGTCGTTAGGCGGCGAAACGTTTCCGCTCTCGTCCTTGTTAGGCGCCGCCTTCGTTCTTACCGGCGTCTGGATGATTTTCCGAAAAGCCAAAATGCGAGCGCCAGTGATTCAAGAAGGTTAATTAGTTACCGGGGCTACTTCATGGTGGTCGGCGTATGACTAATGTTTCCCGGACAAGCACTCGAGAATCGGCGTTGGAAAAGCCGTGAATTGGGCGATTACGTCAGCGTCATGGGACCTGAGATATCGCCCGAGGACGCTGCGAGATTTTCCGCGGGCTTAAAATCGCCGCTGCCAGAGTACAGTGGCGCGATCCAATGCACGGCGCACGTCGCGCCGCCGAACTTGCTGTCGGTGAGGACGCGCTGACTATCATGGGTAAATCCGGTCGACCGCTAAAATATGATTACCGTGGCGGCGGAAGAGCCTTGAGCACCTCGTTCATCGCACTCTGGTTCTGAACGACCTCGTCATCCCGGTTGATTTGCTCGCGAATTGTTCTAGCCGCGGCGGCGGACAGCATCCAGCCAAGCGGCAAGGGCACCTGCATATCGCGCAGGTTGAAGTAGACAATATCCTTGGTAAATGGTTGCGATGATTCTGCCTCGGCAGGCGCCTCAACGACACCAGCTTTGAAACGCCTCTGCTCGCGTGCGATTGCCTTTTGTGCGTAGGTGCCTCGAGCATCACGCGTGTTGAGAAGCGTGTATAGCGGAGCGGTTAACTCGCTCATAAATTGTCCGCTCACAGCTACTGGCTTTGTTCGCTTTGGTCCAAGTGGTTCCGGCGCTGGCTTGGCTGGAGCAATTGATGGCTTGCGCGGGTTATTGCTGATCATAATGACTTTCACGTCGACGTTTGCAATTTTCTTAAACGCGCACCAATCCTTAATTCGCGTGGCGATCTCATAGGCGGTAGTGGCCGCGGAGTTTTCGAAATAACCGCCATCGACAATATGTGACCCATCGGGGAAACACCCGGCGGGGCTGACGAAGGTAAAACGCGCACTCATATGTGCAGCGGTGCTTAACGGAATGTTGCAAGCAGTTTCCGTCTTGCCCAAGTTGTGATCAGAGAGCTTGTCGGCAGCATCGTCCGCATCAAGAAAATTATTCGTCAGCCGAAGATTGCTGGTGATGATGCGATTTCCTTTTTCCACCGAGGTGCCGTTAAGAAAAAGGGCAGGCATCCACTCCTGAAGGCCCGGTTTCCAAAGATCGACAAACGAACCAGCGAACCGATCATTGCCCATTGTGTCGCGCCATGCCTTTTCCCAACCCATCTCCAATGACCGCCCGCGGTCAAAATAGGGGATTGGGAAAGGAATGAAGCGTTGGACCAAATCCGGATAGAGCATCGAGCCAAGGGCTGGGGAAAGGAAATCTTGGCCCAGGATTTTGTGTGCATTCTCTTGGAACGAACCTCGCCCTGGTTCGGCGAGCAGCGCGTCGAAGACTACTGCGCCAAGGCTTCCGCCAGAGACGCCGCTAATGGCAAAAAGATGCGACGCAAAGTTTGAATTTGAATCCTGCAAGGCGTCGAGAACGATCGCCGTCCAATAAGCGGCTCGAATCCCGCCGCCTTCGGTGGCGACGATGTAAAGTGGATGCATCGTTCCTGCGCCATAGTTTTTCTCGACCAAATCGTACCATGTTTGGAATGAACCTAAGACGTCGGCGCGTTTCACGTCTTGGCGCGGAACGACACGGATGAAATGGTTGTCGTTCCATAAGCTGAAGAGCAGCGCGAGCAAGACGACAACCGTGATGACGGGGAATTGCCAACGGCTGCCGAGGAAAACAAAGAAACTTCCGAAGGCCACCCACGACGCCGCAGCCAAAAACAGAATCGAACCCATGCCGAGCCACCGAGCGGCCTGGACTGGAGCAATGGTAAAGGCGATCAAAAGTGCGACCGAAACAATTGCCATCACGCCAATGCCGATCATTGTGCCCGGTTCAAGTTGACTCACATGCCGTACCTGCTGCGTGCGCATCGTGCCGAGGAATCGCCGGCGCAATGCCACCAGGACATAGAAGACAATCGCCAGAAGAGCACAAAGAACAGCGAAGCCCAATAGCCAGCGATGCGCAGGCGTCGCCGGATCGTACGAGCGCGACGCGACGACGAATCCACAGCCGACAATCAAGATCGGCAGGATGCCCAAAATTCTCGGGACGTGCGTTTCGGCAAATCTCGAGCGCGCTAGTCCACGTTGAGCTGGAAAGTCGAAGTAAAGCAGAATCCTCGCTGCGTACCAGCTAGTCGTCGCCCATAGCATGAGGGCCAGGAAAAACACGAAAATACGAAGCCATTCCCATTGCCCTCCGATCGCAGAGCCTTCACCGACAGTCCGCAATATTTCCGTGCCTTGCGCGACAAAGATGAAGACGGGCACGGCAATTAGCGCGACAATGAGGCTGAAGCGACACGGCTTTAATTCGTGGTAGAGATCGCGAATGCCCCACCATATTCGCTGAATAACCGTTCCAGCCTTATTGTTGTTAGGCATCGTCAGGCGATATGTGTTCCTGTCCGCGGTTCGCTAACGAGCGCGACCTCCGGTATTCGACGACGCAAAAAATCATACTGAAGCGATAATTGCGGGGACTGCGGTTGTAACGATGGTTTGTAGTACCGAATCTCTGAATTGTTCGATTTTCATGGTTCCTGCGTTCGCCTTTCGCAACGCTTCCATCTGCGCGGACGCCTTCTGCGATTCCACAAGCCAGGCAAATTCGTCCTCGTCGATTTGTTTATCCGCCAGGAGTTGCATCCATTTTTCTAACCTGCTACGCGACTGATCAAGAAAGGCTTCCGCATCCTGCTTTCCTTGATCGGAAAATTCCTTCAAGTCTGTTTCCGCTTCTGCACCGACCTGGTTTTTGATGTCGTTGAATACTTTATTGAAATCAGCCATATAGATTTTCCTCCGATTAACCGCGAGTTCGCTTATCTCCTTCGGTCGCAATCAGCGTATCGAAAAGAGTGCTAACTTGTTTTTTGCCCTCGTCCACGAACGCGGGCGACAGTGCCCCCTTTTTCTTCCACAGATCAAAAAAGTGACTCAGCTGCGATCTAATCGTTTGCCATTGCGCAATAGTGGGCTCGTTCTTCGTTCGACTTTTCTCAGCGCCAATCGTATTATCAATCTTTTGCATCAGCGCCGCTACATCGGCGGCGACGCTTGAGTAAGGCGCCCGGTTTGTTGCCTTGTCGATTAACGCCAGCGATTCGTCCTTGAGCTCCTTGTCCGTGTCGTAGGCATTTTGACTGAAATGCGTAGACGAAACTAAATTCGTAGTGGTCTCACAACTGGAGAACGCCAATAGCAATGAGAAGCCTGCCAGCGACACCGCCAGCCGCGCGTTATGTTTGTAGAATCGACTCATAATTTCTCTTTTCTAATTTCGATCGCGTGTGAGCGATCAGTTCAACCACCCGGTTGCGCCGGTTGGGGAACTTCTTTGGGCGACTTCGGCTCCTCTTCAGGTGCCTTTCCCGACGCCCGCACATTGATAAACTTGTTCAGGAGATCGAACCAAAACGGTGCACCTAGCGAAACGGCGAATGCCGTAATCAGCCAACCCAAAACCAGAGTTGGCCATTGATCGGGCTTCGGAAATTCAGACCAACCAATCGGCAACGACGCAGCACTGATTGCTGCTACGACATCTTTCATTGGCCTATTAGTCCCTCCAGGTTGAGCGACGAAGCTTTTGGCACTTTCGACCAGGGACTCGCGCATGGGAGAATTCACGGCGAAAAGTGCTCGACCAATCTGCACACTGTCGATATTGAGAGCGATAACAAGAGTTAACCCTAGAAAGAACTGGATCCATTGCGTCTTCCGCTTATACCAGCCACTCGCGCGATCCATTCCGTTATTGAACCAGATTTCAATCTGCTTCTTCAAACGCTCCGCATCGTGTTGCGATTCCTCCAATAAGGTCGTTAATGTCCTCTGAAGCGGTCCCGGCAAATTGGCAAGTCCTGTTTTGAGATCGGCTACGGTGCGCGTCCCGTCGGTACTAGCCGGTGCAATCAGGTCCAACAGGGCAAGCGCAAATGTACGAGACGGTATGTAAGAAGGCTTACTATTAGGCGCTGATAAGCTCGCGATTAGGGGATGTTCATAAAGTCGCGCAGCCCAGCCATTCTGCGAAGAATCCTGCAGCAGCGCCTGTATCCCTTTGGAAAGGTTGTTCGCGCGAGATTTCAGCAGCGCGGCGATTAGTTCATTTATCGCGCTGATCACTAGACTCACTAAAAGATAAATAAAGACTATCCCGATGGCTACATCGAGAATTGTGGATCCAAACATGTTAACTCTTGTTGTTTCCTTGAATTACCTGTTAACGACCTTCCTAAGAACTCCAGCTCAAGTCTGGAAAGCAGTCTTTTGCTTTATCGAGCCCTCCCCACTTTGAGAAGAGCTGCGCTCCATACTGATCGATATCCGGCTGCGAGAGTGGCCAGTTCTGAGCGCTACCCGGGAAAACGATGTAAGCTATGCCATGTCCAATCCCGCCGGTCTTTGGACTCGAATCAAGCCCTAGAGCATTAGCCAGAGCAATTGATGCTTCGCCAATCTTGCTCGCTGGTCCTACGTCTGCATAGACTGCATAATCATAAGCTCCGGTATATGGGCGAATGACTGTTGCAAAATCGCCAAGCTTGGCGCCCAAACCCAGCCTGCCAGGTAACACGATGAAATTCACGGCCTCTGCATTGACATATCTGCGCGGATCCTTTCGATCGCAATTCGCGTCCTCCAACGACGTGGTCGAAATGTAAAAGCCGGGGGCCGGGTCATCGTCGGTCTGAACGAGCGGGCTACCGCTCGGCTGACCATTATTAGTGACCAGCGCCCACCAATTCCCGGGATGGCCGGCATTTCCGAGGTAATCGAGTCCGGATTTGTTATCCGGGTGATAGGCATGATACGCGCCATCAGCATCTATCATTAGCCCTGACTCATAGAAGAAGGCGGAGTCGTCGTTATCAAGGGTATTTATGTTTGAATAGCCGATTCTTTTTAGCAATTTCAGGTTAGCCATATGTCATTTTGTTGTTTTAGGGTGTTTTGTCAATTTTACCATGTGATGCCCTTAAAAATCGTAAATGGTATTCTTGGTTCCGTTAGCCGCTTTTATCTAACTTCTGTCCTAGCTTCTTCTCAATTAAAATCTCCGGGCGCCCACCCGATGAACCCGACCCGGTCAATTGTCGGTTGTAGTTCACGTAAGGAACTTGTCCATGGTTCGCTGGAAGATCTCCGCAATCATGTGGAAGTGTTGCGCCCCTGCTACGTTGATGTTCTGAAACATGGTAACGAATTGACGCCCCGACGTGTGCTCCAGGATCGAAACCTCGGACGAAACGCATCGGAACGTAGGGCAGACGCCGCCCCCTTTCAGCTCTCCAAGGCCGATCTTGCAGTTCAGCACTTTGAAGGCCGGGAGCGGGTCGGCACGCGTGAAACGGGAAGGGGCGCCGCTTCCGTTCACCGCGTCGGCGGTCATCTTCAACATCTCCCCATTGGCGGTGTCGTCGCTGTCGTGGGCGTTGCTGACCAGCTCCTCGTTGGCTAGAAGTACAAACATTTTAACCGGATCAATGCAAGTGGTGACCTGCTTCACCGGCCCGTCATTGAGGCTGTTTATAGTCACAACGTTGCCGCCGGCGAGACCAAGGGCGCGTTCCTCCACAAATTCGTCAAAGTCGGTGTTTGGAACTGGATTCGGCAGGTAATCGCCCGCGAGCCAGATCCCTGTGCTGTTGTTCCTAAAGAATCCGCCTTTCTCCAGCACGCCGTTAATCAAGTTGTAGCCGAGCGCCTGTATAACTAACCCAGCCGAAGGATTATGACTGTTCACGACCATCTCTTGTAGATGATGTTGAAAGTCGAACTTCGAATTCGCGTCAGTCCGGAAGGCCACTGTGTACTTGCCGTTGCCACCTAACGTCGGGGTGAAAATTGTCTCGTATTGCGGAACTTGATGAAAGCCTTTGTCGGTCAGGAGCTTCACGGCGTTCTTGATCTGCGGATCGAAGCTCGCTCGCAGTTTCTTGAAGAAATCGGGTATCGACAGGTTGGCGTCCAATGTGCCCGCGAGATCATTCGCCGCATGCCGGAGCTGAAACGCGGCGTACATCGCCGCGATCTTGAGCAGACTGCCCGAGAAGTACATTTCGGTGATGTCGTGCTGGCCGATCACCGACGTCGTCCCATCGAGATTTAGCGAGGCGATCGCCATCGGAATCTTTTCCACGTCGAGTGGCTTGCCGTCCACGTCAACCAAGCCCCCAACAAGCGACGCGTCGGCTTTGACTTCGCCGATGGCTGCGGTGAACGCGCCCTTGAGCTTGCCGGTATCCCTCACAAGGTCGGGGAATTCTGCGGCGGCAAAAGGAGACATTGCCCGCCCGGCACTTTTATAGCTGCTGCTAACGTTCGTAGCGTTACTAGCTCCTACCCCACCAGGTGGCGCATCTCCGCCGGCAAATGCCGCTGCCTCGTCCGTGCTTCCGGAGGTCGACGGCTGGTCGCCGTCATCAGATTGCTCTTCCGGTTGCTCCGCAGTCTGGTCCGTGTCGGTGGCTTGCTCTTGTGATTGCTCAGTCGGTTGGGCTACGTTCGAAGATTGATCCGATGCCTCCGCCTCCCCCTCAGAAGACTGCTCTCCTACTTGATCAGCAGATTGGTCTGGTTGCTTCGACTGACCGGGTTGCCAATCTGATTGCTCTGCCGATTGGTCGGTGCTTTCAGATTCCTCAGACTGTTCGCTACCTGTCGGTTGTTCGTCGGATTGCCGTTCTGGATCGTCAGTAGGCTGGTCTTTCGGTCCGTCCTCGCCGTCGTCGCTCATACAGTTTTACATTCTATGCGGCCGCCGCTCCAATATCCTTTGCGTTGGTAAGGATTGCAGAATTAAAATATCCCCGCAGTTCTTAATGTTTACCAGAGCAACAAATGGCCGCCTCGGTTGCGTGTTATTGTTGATAAACAGAATACAGGTGAGTTGGCGTTTGTTGTAAGTCGTGCACGTGATCAAAAAAATCGGCTACTAACCCTTCAGTGGTGCCGCCTCCCCGGTCATGCTTATCCACCATCTCGTTCAGGGAGGTTTGGATTTGACCGTCCAACCAAAGCAACCAAGTTTTTAAATCAGAATCCGATTGATGATTTGTGGCGTCTAGAACGAGGATGTCTCGAAAAGGTGTAATTTTCCAATTGCCAAAATTCACGCCAGCATTCCCGTCAAACGGAAATGCTCCATTTGTGTCCTTTGTCATCTCTCGCCGTTCAGAGTTTTCTGTTTCCAGCTGGATATAGTGAAGGACGGCGAGGCCGTTATAGTACCACAATTGTTCGTCTGCCGGAGAACCCACTTTGGCGGCTATGGCCATCATCTTGCGAATTCTTATGCCCTCGTCTCCAGAAATGGTCTTAGCGATGTCTTGGAGACGTTCCATGACGGTCCTTGTGTCCACCGTGACGTCCTCCGGCTCCATATCGATGACCTCAGAGGGCGGTATGTAAATGAGGCCTGGATAAGCACTGGTACTGAAAGCCCAGTTTAAGTCGCCATCATTGGATGTATTGCATCCGGTGTTACGGCGGAGATACCAATTGACCTCTTCGGGTACATTGGTGTGGAAGTTGAAATAGATTAAGTCATCTACTTTTACGTTGTATTGCGCGGCGACTGAGGCCCAATCTTCGCCATCACTGACCCGATGTTTGTCAACGAATCCATCGGGCTTAAAGTCAGCGGGAAGCGGATTATCTGGTTCACGTTCGTTAGCCATAATATTGATTAGTTAGGGTTTGTTGTTTTGATATTGTTCATTGTGACTCTTCGGCTGTTGAATCTTCGCTGTCGCCAGTCGAGTCACTCGCGGTCGTATCGCTACCACCACCAGACCCGGAATCGCTCGTCGATTCCGTGTTGACAGTAATATCAAACGAACCCGCACAATTGATAGGCTTCTCTGGCGCTGAAGGAGAGTAAATGCATGCCTCCAGGTGGTAGCTCGCAAATGTGTTGGGAAACGTCCCAAAGTGAACGACTGCCTTTACAGAAGCTCCCGCATCCAGGCCGGCGTCTTGCGCGAAATCCAACTCCTTTGGTGGGTCTTGATCCCCGCTCAACGAAAACTGGACAAAAAACGGCCCGCTGGAAACTTGTCCACTGTTGGCCACATCAACGCAAAAATCGTATTCGACGTTTGGTTTCGGAAATGCCTCATCGGTCGTTCCACCGTCTGGGCTAACATAGACTGTGTCGGTAGTAACTAGCTTCGAATCGTCGGTTTTGGAATCTGAATCACTCATATGTCGATAACTCCTTATATTGCGGCAGGTTGTTGTAACGAGATAAAGTTACGGCTGAGTCGTTGGAATGTTCTTGTCGATGTCGCTTTGCAGAACGA
Organism: Candidatus Udaeobacter sp.; assembly: GCA_036499425.1. Classification (GTDB taxonomy): domain Bacteria; phylum Verrucomicrobiota; class Verrucomicrobiia; order Chthoniobacterales; family UBA10450; genus Udaeobacter. Next base: position 16,851 of record DASYDT010000132.1, read on the forward strand.
TTAACACAGGCGAAGCTGTGAAATCGTTCTGGAGCGTGAAATTCAGGTCACTTACGCCGGGACCGCTAAAGTGAACAGCGAGGCTGACGGTACCCGGCAGGGTAAATACTGCGTTCTCCAGCGGGATTTCGATGTGGGTACTGTCGGCACGGATGTCCTTGTTGAGCTTCATGGTTCGCGGCACGATGTTTGGCAGATTCATAAAAGTGATGTTCATCTCAACAGAATCGACCTTATCGAAGTTGATGCCCCATCCGTTCACGGCGACTACGTATTGGGTTGCCTGGACGTCAGCGGTCTGGATATCCAGAAACTTCATGATATCTGATTTCGCCATTTGCTGAGGAATCACTAGCTGAGCATCGACAGCTATTGTTAGGTCAACGTGATCAGATGGCAGAGGAATGGTTACGGAGCCATTAGCTGGGAGCACAACGTTCGCGGGAACCTCTGTGATGGCCGGGCCCTTAATAAGCGCGTAGCGCGAGATTTCCAGGTCAAGCGGCAATTGGCTAGTCAGTTTTATCTGAGAAGATTCTTCAACGATTTGAACGTCGATCTCATGATCGCTGCCGGCGGTGCGAGCAAAGTTCAAATCGATTGTCGAGAGGACTGGCTGGGGATAGCCGTCGTCGAGTTTGATACTTAAGGAGCCAATTAAATCCGCACCAGTGCTCGACGAAAGCCGCATGATAAAGGCGTTAGCGTTTGCCACTGCCGGAGTTTGGACACCTTCGTCTTGAATTGAGACCGTCACTGAGAACGTTTGGGGTAGGGCACCTTGGTCGATGTGTATGTCACTCCTGAACTGAGTTTCGAGCGTTGATGGCGGATTGTCTCGCTGAAGGTCGGGCAACTTGAGCTTATAATCCTTTAGTTCCTGTCGGCCATTGATTTCCTGTTGGATCTTGTAAACCTCAATTCGGCTGACCTCCGGTGCGATAGTGAAGACAAATTCAAATCTGCACTTGCTGCCGGACGCAGGTGAACTATCTGCAACCGCTACGCACAGCGCTGCGCAGCCGGTGCGACCGCGGAGGACCGAATAGCGTTTGGGAACCATAACGATCGTCCGGCTGAGGACGCCCATATATAGCTTGGTTAAAGTTGGATACTGGCTCACATCAATCGCCTTTAGTTCGGTAAATTCCGATTGACTCAACGAGAAGTCCTTAAGGTCGTTCGCATCGCGGATTGGATGGTTGGTAACGGCATCGGTAGAAATAGTGTATTTGAGTTGGTACCCATCTTGTTCGTACTTCAACCCGATGGGCGACTGCTTCGCCCATGCCTGGGTTGTTTGCACAAGTGTATCGCCGCTACGCTGCCGGATGCCGGATGGCATGTCCTTTCTTATGAACGATTGCGCGGCGAAAACATGAGGCGTCACCGGTGCAGGCTGCATCGGAGCGGAAAGAGCCCGCATGCTCATGGGCGCGGGAGTATTCATTGATTCGACTAGTGGTTCCTTTCGAGCCAGCAAATACACAGCCCCCGGTTGCGACCACGCCTGATACGAGGCAGAAACGTTGATCACTGTTGTGCCAAAGCGCGTGAGATCCTGGTAAACAAGAATGACCGCCGGGCCTAAAAGCGGATCCACCGTAAGCAGGAAGTCGCCGTTTCCTTTGTCTTCGATCGTTGCAGCAAACGTTTTTTGCTGCTCTTGACCTGTTGCCTCATCCTTATAGGAAGTAATTAACTGGGCAGACATTTCAGCCAGACTAATCTCCTGAAGCTTGGCGTCCGGATTTGACTGGGCGAATTGTACCACGTCATCCGGCTGAAACTTATCCAGGCGCAACGTAAGCCGCGCCCTGTTGAATGGACTTCCTCCCTCGCTCTGGGCAGACTGACTTGCGGCAAACGCAAAGCCGGCGTCCACATCATCCGCTAGACGGAAGTCCGGCAGGTACCAGTGCACGTTCGTGTCGTTGCGATCCACGAACAGATTCCCGTTTCGAGAACTTGCCAGTGGCAGACTCGCCGGCGGCGGCGGCTTGATTTGGATTACGGGTCCCGTGACTACAATAGGCGGGCGCCAAATTCCTGTTCTAATTGGAGTTACTCCCGCGAAACGGGCAGTGTTTGCTACCAGGACCTGGTTCACTGGAGTGTTGTTTGGATAACTGGCTTATGTGCTAGCCATTTCCTTCAATGTCTGCAGAATGTATTGACCAACCAAAGCATTTTGCTGCGGGTCCGTAAGAGTTGGAACCACAATCTTGTATGGTACGATCCGTTTGATGCGACCGAGAGTGAGCGGTATAGCTTGATTGCCACTCCACTGCACCGCCGCCCCCGCGAAGTCCGAAGGCGGCGGAGCGACCTCGACATCGATTGTCACCTTGGCAACCGTTTCGTTAAAATATTTGTCGGACCAGACCTGCCACGTCACTGTAGGGGTCGCCTTTGGATCGTCGTTGGTCATGACAAGAACGTCGCTACGGTCGGCCATCTTAATGGTAAGCGTTACAGTCACGTTTGGGGACTTAATGGGTCGATCCAGAAAGAACTTCACATAGATATAACCGACATCATCAGGACCGATGACGGGAGCGTGGTCGTTTGTTGTCGTCTCCGACGTAAATGTAACTGTGCCGTTGGAGAGTGCGACTCGAGGATCGTCCGGTTTGTACACCAGCGTCTTTTTGATCTTTACCTGGTCGGCATCCCACTTTCCGACTTTCTTATCCAGGCGCAGAAATGCGATATTTATGATGTCTTTTGGATTGTCTCGACTCCAACTGGCCAGGGTAACCGGTGCGGTTTGATCGATGTGAGTTGGATTGTAATGAAATCCTTCGGCTCGGGTCGTCAGCGCAACGCTTCCATCGTCATTGAGAGGGTTATCGTAATTGGGATAGCTGACTTGGATAAGCGCCTCATTGATCGGATCGGTAAACTCTCCATCTCCAAAATCAATGTTAGGCGATGCAGCCACCTGAATCTTTTTAAAGAACTCGCCGATATCGACGATTGAGAGATATTTATCCAGGTTCTTTTTGATCGCAGGTTCAAGGGCCGTAAGTGTCCCGGAAACCGTGTCCAGCTTCGAAATCGTTTCATTGAGGTCAAAGCCCTGCGTCATATGAAGGCCGCGTGCTTGGTAGTTGGCCTTGAGAGAAACGGCGACGCCACCACATGCGCCGGCACTGGCCGTAGCAGGATCATCGGGTTTCGGCTGCCAATCGAAAATCTCTGACTTAACTAGACTGTAGGCCCGGTCCTGCATATCGGACACGGTTTTTTCGATGAGTTTCTTCACGTCTGCATCCACATCGGTCCCATTTTCCTGGATGACGGTCGTAATCGCGCCGTTGGTGACACAGGATTGGTAGTTGGCCTGAAGGTCCGCTTGGGCAAAGCCATATTTAGCCTGCACGGCGCCGGACAACTGCGTGAAGGTCTTATCCATGTCGATGTCCATGTGAATATTGCAAGCATTGATATAGAACAGCTGTTTCATATTGTAGTGGACGGTGAATGGAGATCGGCCATCTTTAAGAGCTCCTACAACTGCGCCTGCGGCCATCTGATTGCATGTCACGAGAAAGCTACTAATACCGGACGCTTCTATACTCCCATGCCCTGTCCCCTGAGCGCCGATAAACCAGGGAGACTTAGTGTCGCCGGTCGCAGGCGAACTTGCTGGCGACGGCGAGGGACTTGAGACCGGCGCTCCTGGTGTTGCGGGTGTTGCGGGTGTTGCGGGGGCTGTTGCGGGCGGAGCCGAAGCTCCTTGTGCCGCACCACTCGCAGCCCCTGGCAGCTGTGGAATCTCGATTGTTACTGAATTATCAACTATCGGCACGATACCTAGCAAAGGGGCAGGGCCCTGATTGGCGCCGGCGAAGAATTGAGCAATCCTTTTTGCGGGAGCTTCATGATCGCCTGTTTTCAGCTTCGCTAAGGCTGCTGCAATCACACCCTCTGGAACGGCCATGGTCGTCGAGAAGGCAACGAATGCCCCGCCCGCGTCCACTTCTCCGCCAGTACTCGGAATTCCGCTTATCCCCAGAGTGTCTTCCTGGGTCATGAGACCTTTAAACAGCGTGACGCTGAAATCGAAATCTCCCGAGCCATCCTCTTTCTTGGCAAGCTGAATCTCCTTGGGCATGTAATAGAACTGTGTCGGTAGTCCATTGCTTCGTAATAGGGGGTTATTAGCGTCTGGAAAAATCTCCAGAGCAAACCTTCCCTTCGTTTCGTCATCGATTTCGATTGTAATGAAGTCGGGCCCGAAGAGGGGCCCGAGAGCGTGAACGGTATCGTCGGTCATGTTCGTGATCTCCTTGTTATGTGGTGAGTTGTATTCTTTTGTTTTATTCGAATTATCCCGCGGTGTTATTGTTGTTTTAGGGAACCGCCACCGTTTCCTTTGATCTCCGGAATAATCTCTTTTTTTAGTTATTTGGTTTAGTTACCTGGTCGTCGTTGTAATTTATTGATCAGAAAACAGCTGATCTCATTCTGGATGTCGATTCTTCGTCAGGGTACTCTAGGCTTATCCATTAGGGCCCACATTCGGCCATTCTACCGTGTACATTCGAAGTAAGTGATCGTCGTCGGAAATCGCGTGCTGCCAAAGATTATTGATCACCGCTTTCTCGCCCCGTTTCGCCACATCCAAAAGGATCAAGTTTTTGATCCGCGTGCCGCTCTGTCCATCAGCCAAACGCTTCTTGGCCTCGCCAACGCCTTCGAAGAATTTCTCATCGTGATAGGGAGCATCCTTAAGGTCGGGCCACGTTGGGTTTGGTTGAGGGTCCCCCTTACCGAGAGCTGCATACATCAATCCATAAACCAGTCCTTGGTAGCTACAAGTTCGGTCAGGGGTCTCTAAGGCATCCCACACACTGAGCACCATGTGAACTACTTCAATAACTGCGCCGATGGGCTCGATTGCTTCGACTACGGTTTCGGCACCGGCAATGATTGCGGCTGCCTCAGAGACTTTTGATATCCCCACGGCGCCGGTAAGAACCTTGTCAACGTATTCCTTATCTGGAGCGACTGCTGTATCACTGGTATCCGTTCCCGCACTATCTGTCTGGGTTGCTCCAGTTCCCTGGCCTGCAGAAATCTGTTGTGCCCCACCCTCGCCGGCTTGACTTGACTGGCTCCCGCCTTGATCGCCAGTCGTCTGTTCACCCTGACTCTGGTCGTCGCCTTGATCGTCGGAAGTTTGCTGCGCGCTCTCGTCCGTAACTTGATCTTGCGAAGTCTGCTGGTCGGATTCGGTCCCCTGTCCTGCGCTTTGATCATCGGCGGTTTGTTGGTCATCTTCGTCGTCTGGCATAATCTTACTCCTTTCCTAGCAGTGTTCGCATTTTGTTTGATTTAAAGGTCATTGGTTTCAGGTGACCAGCGATTTATGGCGCAATCGACGGAGCCGGGGGTTTTCACTGTCCTTTTTAGGTAAATTCATGGTCCTTTTTTAGGTAGAAATAAGTACGGGGATGGATTTTTTATCAATGAATGGTCGGTGACACAAGACCCCTAAAAGTGGAAATTTGCTTGTCTCGACAGGAAAATTGAGAGATTGCTATCTCTGGCAAATTTCCGAGGTGAAAACACTAGGCATTTTCGAGCGGATAGCACGTGATCAGCGACCAAAGACACCCAGTGAAATCAATCTGATAGCCCGGAAAGGCGGCGCGCGAGATCTTGAAGATTGCTACGCGCTCCATGAATCGTTGGGGCTTCCTTATCCGCCAACTGGCAGACGCACATTGCTGGAAATGTGGCGCACCTTGCTTTCCAACGGAGCAATGCAGCTTTTTCTCGTCGAGGATCGCGCAAGGCCAGTCGGTTCGCGAATTGTCTCGTTTGGTGCAAGCGTTTTCGTTACTGACGAGTTCTGCTCGGAAGCGCGGTTAATGCTTCCTCCTTATCTGGGTGTTGAATTGGCCCGGCGGCATCTTTCGCACAACTTGCCGGTATTAAATCGCGAGCAGGTCGCCCGAGCGAATGCTCGCGCCGGGTTGAATGTGATGATGTGTTTTGAAGGCTGGGCTCAGTACCAATTCTCGCCTGAGCAATTCCTTGCGGTCCGCGAAAAACAGAGCGAGGCGTTTTATCTCGCCCTCCGTGGCTATCGCATTAAGGAATTTCTCACGGACCCCATTGGAATGGAAACATCGCAATGGATGCTGGATGCCGGCGCTCGCCGCCGACGGGACTATTCCAATTACTTTCGACAAAATGCTGTTCCCGAACCAGAAAGTTCACGGCGGCCATGTCTCATCGGGTTAACCAAAAAAGAAGCCTTTGCTCATCCGGGCAGCAGTATAGGACGTCTTTTTATTTATACCTCGCCGCGATTTCGCTTCAACCGCTCACAAAGAGTCCTTTTGCAACATGCGTTGATGGGAGAAACCTGTGAGAAATTAGCAGCATCGTTATCCGTTTCTCCCTGGACAGTGAAGAAGCGCTGGCACGCGATCTACGACCGGGTTGCGAATGTCGACCGCGAATTGTTGCCGCCGGGGATTGCGTACGGGTCTCGCGCTTCATCACGCGGCGCGGAACGAAGAAGGCACCTGCTCAATTACCTACGACAGCATCTCGAAGAGCTTCGGCCGTATGCGCCGCCGTCGCAGCGACCGAAAGGTTCTGAAAGTTAGAAGCGGTAAGTCAGGCTATCAAAGACTTCCAACAAGGCGGAGGTCTGACGGTGGATGGCATCCTCGAGCGCCAGAAGGTAGGAGCAACGCCCCCACGAGCAGCTGACAAGTAACGGGAGCGAAGATTCCCTGATCAAGCGCTTGAACTTCTTTAATCAGACCTTCGATTGTGGCGCACAGAGTGCGGTCATCGTCAGCGCGACTTTGGCGAAGGTGTTCACGTAAACGTCTTATCGACTGCCGGCGTGCGGCTTCAGCGAGGCTGCGCAAAATCAGCACGCATCCGCACGCTAAGAGTCCATTAAAGCCAAGTATCAAAATCAGCGGCGTCGGCCAATCGAAGTTATCGAACTCGGGCAGTCGGCAGATGACGAGGAGCGAAATAGTAATTAGTGGATAATAAATAAGCTGGGTCACGGCGCGGGTGCGGCGGGCGATGAGCATGATGTCCAGGTACTCGCCCATAAAATCTGCGATACCATTTCGTTGGTATCTTTTTCGGATGGTCTCATCGCAGATAGAGGGCGCTTTGTTCACTAGCCGAGTGAAGCGTGCGTCAAGCTTCCTCCTTCGCATGAGGCTAAGGCGAGACGAGCCGGCAAGTCGAGAGGCTACTCCGAAAGCATTCGCGAGCAGGCGGCGTGGCAGGCCGGATCGGTGAAAGGTCGAGCCGACCAAGGAATTTATTCAGAAAAGAGTTCAATCGCGTCGATCAAGGATTCCGCGATCGACTCCTTGGAAATCCAGCGCTGCAGACCGTCAGCCGCATTCTCGTGCCGGCCGGACGCCAGGAGGAAAGCTTCCGTGCCGTTGAGGCGTATCTTGGTCAGGATCTCGAAGACGGATGTGTCCGCGCTGATGATGGCGTAATTCTGGGATGCGATCTCCGCGATGGTGGTCCCCTCCCGCGGGCGACGGATAGCTTCCACGGCCGCGTTGATGGTGATGAGGCCGGCGATTTTTTTGCCCTCCATCGCGAGGAAACAGGCGTCCGCAGGATAAGAAGGCAGGGTAATCGCCAACTCCGGCAAGGTCATGTCGGCCGGCAGCCTAACGATCGGGGCGTGGTTCAACTCGCGGGCCGGCTTCATGTACTGGATATTTGCCTGCATCGCGCTCGGCATGCGATGACCACGGCGCGTGAGTTTCAGCGTGTAGATGCTTTCGTTGGAAATCATTTTTCGCACACCGTAGGCGATCGCGACCGTGATCGTCATCGGCACGATAACCCCGTAGTCGAGCGTCATTTCAAAAATCATCACCATCGCCGTGATTGCCGCGCCAGTGGTTCCGCCGACGATGCCGGCCATTCCGACCACGGCGAATGCGGCAGGGCTGATCGTGATGCCGGGAAAAATATGTTGGAGGAAAATGCCATAGGCGCCGCCTAACGTCGCGCCGAGGAAAAGTGCGGGAGAAAAAACGCCGCCCGATGCGCCGGAGCCGAGGGTGAGCGAAGTAGCGAAGAGTTTGAGCGCGAAAAGGAGCAGAAGCAGCCAGAAAGACTTAAGCGTACCGGAGAGAACGTCCTGGATCGTGGCGTATCCAACACCTTCAATCTGATAGGCTCCGGTTTGACGAAGAAGCACATACATGAGGATGCCAACCAGAAGCATCCCGCTCGTATGGCGCAGGTAGGGATTGCGAATTTTCTCGTCGAAGAAATCCTCGAAGGCGTAGATCGATCGGATGTAGACGACTGAGACCAGGCCGATGATCAGACCCAGCCCGACATAAGCGGTGAGGAGGAGCGGATGGGTGAGATGGAAGTAGCTGATCCGCAACTCCGGGATGGCGAAGGCCGGGTACGGTCCAAAGAAAAAGCGGCCCACGTAACTGGCGCTCGCGGTCGCAATCGCCACCGGCACGAGGGTCCAGACGCTGACTTCGTGAAGCAAAAGTTCCGCTGCGAAAAGTATGCCGCCAAGTGGCGTGTTGAACGTAGCGGCGATCCCCGCGCCGGCGCCGGCTGCGATTAACGTGGTGCGCTGCCACGCTGGGATACGTAGCCATTGACCGACGCTCGAACCGAAAGCCGAGCCGATCTGAATGATCGGACCCTCGCGACCGACCGATCCGCCGCTGCCAATCGAGAGCGCGGAGGCGAGCGATTTGATCACGGCGACGACCGGTCGAATGACGCTTTTGTTGTAATAGATGGCGTCCATCACTTCAGGCACGCCGTGGCCCCGTGCTTCCGGTGCGAAAGTTCGTACCAGCCAGGTCACACCAATCGCGCCGATAACCGGCACGAAAATAATGAGCGGTCCCCACGGACCGGGCGGCGTGTGGACGTTGGCTTCGTAAAAAAAGGAAATCTTTCCGAGAAAAAACAGGTTGTGTAAAAATGCGATCATCCCGCGAAAAACCCACGCACCGCATCCGCCCACCAATCCGATTAGCATCGCGAGCAACCAGAAACGCATGGGGGAAAGTGCGGCTTTTTTCAGAGGCTTACCTTCCTTCGGCCGAGACAACGGCGCCGGAGTTTTCATGTATTGTTCAGCCACGAGAGAGATTTTCCGTCGGCGCCATCTGGCGCGCGCTGTTCAAGAACACACGCCGATGATAGGACGAACCGCAGCTCCATTCAATGAACGAACTCGCAGCGATATCAGATGCCTCAAATTTGGAAGGAGAGAGGCACCGGACAGCGCAAGATTGACGTTAAACGCGTGCCGACGCGACGCACGCGCAAACACAGGCGCGCGCGAATCTCAATAGCGAGCACTGCGAAAGGCTCTGCTATGAAACGAACAATTGCGCATCTTCTTTTCGCTGTGTTTGTGGTGGGGTTTGTGCGCGCTGATCAGACAGTTCAATCCGTGCAGCAAGCTCTCAAAGATCAAGGGTTTTACTACGGCAACGTGACTGGCGACAAAAGCGCGGAGACTACTGCTGCCGTTCGGCGTTACCAGATTCGCAACGGGTTGCCAGTTACCGGTGAGATGAACGCAGAAACACTCCGCTCCCTCAACCTCAATTCGAATTTGGCAGCGTCATCCCAATCCGCTTCCAAGCCTGCCGGCGCTCAGCAGAACACGAATACGGTTCGTCCTAACGATAACTCGCGCGTCGGCCAAAATTCGCTGCCGGCCTCGCCAACCGAACCAAATCACCAACTCGAAGTGAATCCGACTTTATCGAACGCCGGTATTCAGCCCGCGCCGACTCGGATGAGCAAGCGCATGGTCATCGCGGAAGTGCAACAACAACTGATCAGTCGCGGATATTATCGAGGCCGAATTGACGGGAGCTATGGACGGCGGACAGCTTTCGCTCTGCGCGCGTTCCAATTCGGTTCGGGACTTCCGCCCACTGGGCACCTTGACACGGGCACGCTCAACGCACTCGGGTTATCGGATGCTAACTTAGCGTACTTGGAGCCGACACCTCGCCACTATGAAACCTGGGTGCCGGTTACGAAGTTCAAGCACGGGAAGTGGACAGTGAAATGGAAGAAGTATCATGGCGGGGATCGCGACGAACTTGCTCACGAAGGTCTAGGGGAAAACGGCAATGAGCAGATTCACGGCCCCGATGACTAGCCGTTCGATGACCGCGTGACGCGGACGATCCTGTCTGCGGACTTCTTGAGAGCGATCTACAGATCGCCGCTTCTTGCGACAAATTTTCGTCAATAATTTTCGTGCCCGCTTATTGGGGTTTACCTGAAGCAGCCAATTTGCGGTCGAAGAATTCGGCGGTCGCCCGGTACGCGCGAACCCAATCGCTCCAACGAAGCAGATCATGAATCTCGTCCGGCATGATCAGCTCCTCGAATGCGATGTTCTGCGCACGCAGCTTTTCGACCAAATCAGTGGTTTGTTGGAAGGGCACGTTACGATCGTCATCGCCGTGGATCAGCAGAACAGGGGAGCGCCAGCCCGCGACGTTCGCGACCGGCGATGATTTGAGGGCGAGCTCGCGAGCTTCTTTGATGTCCGGCGCAGCGTCGGGATTCTCGGCCCACATCGGCAGGAAATCCGCCCAGTCGTGCACGCCGTGGAAATCGACGCCGGCTTTGAAAATGTCGGAGTTGCGCGCCAAGCCCATCGCAGTCAGAAACCCGCCGTACGATCCGCCCCAGAGTCCGATCCGTTGCGGATCGACGTCGTCGAGTGTTTGCAAGAATTTCGCGCCCGCGACCACATCCTGATATTCCGACGCGCCGCGCCAGACCGAGTTCGGCGGCTCGCGAAACGCGCGCCCGTACATGATGCCGAGTCGGTAATTGACCGAAAGCACGGTGTACCCTTTGCTCGCGAGATATTGATTCTGCGCGTAAGCGTTGTGGTAATACTGCATGTAATGAAAGCCGAGCAGCATCTGGCGGATGGGTCCGCCGTGAGTGAAGATCAGAGCGGCGCCGCGCTGTTTCTCTTTCGGAGCAAATAACTGGCCGTGAATTTCGAGGCCATCCTCGCTTTTGAACACCACTTGTTTTGGCGTGACTAATTGCGCCTGCGGGAACTCCGCCGGAATTCCGAATGCTTTCGGAATCAACTCGCGCCCGCTATTCGTGACTCGATAGGGCATGGCCGGCGAAGTCGCGGTTGAGCCGAGACACAACACCGTCTTTCCATCGCTCGTCTCGACCGGGCTCCACTCGATTGTCTCTCCGCGCGTAAGCGCCTGCGGCTCGCCGCCCGTTGCGCTCACGCGCCAGATGTGCCGGCGGTCAACGTCGTTTTGGTTCGAACTGCAGAGAACGCTCCGCTTGTCCGCGCTCAGTGCCACATCCTCGACATCGAAATCGCCGGGCGTGAGCAACTGTGGCGCGCCGCCGTCCACCGCGATCGAATAGAGATGATTCCGCCCATCTCTTTCGCTCGCGAAAATAATCCGACCGGCGTTCGTGAATTGCAGCGATGAGAATGCAAACAGCGGCAGCGAATCTTCCATCGCGTTGCCGCTGCGAAACAGCTCGCGCGCTTCACCACTCTGCGCGTCAGCAATCCAAAGCGCCCACGGCCGCGGGAACTCAGGAATGAGCGGCCGTTTGAGTTCGATGCCCGGCTGACGAATAAACACCACGTGTTTGCTGTCGGGCGACCAAACTGGGACCGCGTCGCGGTTCGTGGTCGGCGCAAGATAAGTGATCCTCTTCGTGACCGACTCGAGCACGGCGATGAACGAATGGTCCTTGCGGTTCGAGCGAAACGCGATCCGCTTTCCGTCTGGCGACCAACGCGGCGTGTCGCTTTCGCCTAGTAAGTCCTCGAGCTGCTGTGCCTTTTTCTTGCCGTCGATCGGCGCGATCCAGAGATGTTTCTTCGCCGGCCAGACCACATTTTTCCCGTCCGGCGAAACCTGCAAATCCTCGCACTCTTCCTCGTTGCAGCCGATGTCGCCAAGCAACCGCGGCTGTCCGCCGCTGACATTTGCCGCCCACGCCTGCTGTTTCGGCATCTTCGCGAGACTCTGCGGATTCGCCGACGTGCCTTCCTTGTTCGTCTCGCTGCCGCGCGCGTAAACGACCGTCTTTCCATCCGGTGTCAGCCGCACGCTCGCGATCGGCTGCCCGTCATCGCCTTTGTAATGCGTGACTTGTCGCGGCACGAAATCCGGCGTGTCTGCCACCCAGATGTTGCGCTCACCTTTGTTGTCGAATACCCAGGCAACGCGCGGCGCATGCGCTGCACTCGTTAGGCCGTACGGAAATGGTGCACCCAGGACCTGCTCGATGGTGAACCCTTCAGCAAGATAGGCGACCGGCAGCAATACGCAGCCGAGGCTAACAACAAGACAACGGAATGAAGTTTTCAACGCAGGCGCGCATTATGATGACCGAACCGCACCGCGTCCACTTGATTTACTTGCGAGTCTCATGGCCACTGCGCTGCCTGAATCACTATCCGCTCGGTAGTGTCCTAATTTGAATTACGATTTCGGGGTAAGCCACGAAATTTGTACATAAAAAGCCACACCGCGCGGAGTCGAACCAACAGTGCGGTTTCTTGACCTTGTTAGTTGCTTCCGGGGGCGTTGCGCGGTTTGCGCTCGAGGCGAGCGTGGAAAATTAAGTGATCAGTGATCAGTTGTTCGAATCACAACGTCGGGCAATTCATGTTTTTGATTTCAGACGCGGAAATTCCTTGCTTGACCTTATTTCTCAAACCGTCAGCATCGGCCCCACAGCAGCAATTCGAGGCCGGGCCCCCAAGCTGAAGTCCTCCTGAAAAAAACCAAACACCCAAACAAACAACACCAAACATACAAATAACAAAGGAATATATGAGAAGAAAAACATTCATTACATCGTGCTGTCTGCTCGCACTCCTGGCTTGCGGAACAGCCTTCGCGCAGCGGGGCAAAATGGCATCTGGACCTTATAATGGCCCCACGATACCAATGGCGACTCCGGAAGCTCCGGATGCTGCGGTATTTTATACTAACTTCTCGCCGGTGGCGGATCCCTGCACCCCAAATTGCACCTACGACACTCAAAACGGTTTCCTGATCTTGGGACCGAACAATTGCTTCTCCGCGGGAGCAACGCAATGGCTCGCCTATCCATTCATCGCGGGCCATAGTGGTACCACGCGTCAGGTGACGCTCGCGATCACTAACGACACTGCTCTCTGCACACCGACTTCGTCCAGGTTTACGGTTGCTATCTACAGTGATAATTGCACCGGGATTCCCGGGACGCAGATTGGCTCATCAGCAATTGGCACTGCTGCCCCCGCACCTTGCGGGACGGTTCGGGTCAGACTCGCTGTTCCGCTCACCATGGGGCAGAAGTATTGGGTAGTAGTCACGACCGACACCACGCCACAACAAACGGCGACAACCGCGGTTTGGTGGGAGACTACTAGTTCCTACGCAGACTACAACTTGAACGATGGGAATGGCTGGCAATTTTTCGCTCCCGGTTCCCCGGGCGCCTTCTCGGTCCAGTAATCCAAAGACACGGATAGAAGATTGAATCGAGCTCGCGCAGAAATCTGCGCGAGCTCGTTGTTTTTGCGGCATTGTGATCCACGCGCTCACACTTTACGATTCCCAAGCGCGGCGCCGTGACTTTCTTCGCGCGCATGTTCGCTTTCGCCCATGCCCCAGTGCTGCGGCCGAGCGACGGTATGCATTTGCCTTCGCGCAGTGGACTTTTATCAAATCCTTCTGGAAACCAGGAAAGCAGGAAAAACTTTTTTATCTGCTCCGGCGTCTGTGTAATCTCCGGATATGGCAAAAACAATGCGTGCGGTTCAGGTGCCGCGTGCTGGCGAACTGTTAGAATTGGTCGAACGAGATATTCCCGAGCCCCAGCCAGGATGGGTGCGGATCAAAGTTGACGCGTGCGGTGTTTGTCACAGCGATTCGTTGATCAAAGAAGGACTCTGGCCCGGTATTCAATACCCACGCGTGCCTGGACATGAGGTCATTGGCGTTGTGGATGCTGTCGGCGAAGGGGTGAAGCCTTGGAAACGTGGTCAGCGCGTCGGTGTTGGTTGGCACGGTGGCAACTGTGGCTATTGCGATCATTGCCGGCGCGGCGAGTTCTTTGCGTGCGAAGTCGCGCTGTTGACGACCGGCATCTCTTTCGACGGCGGTTACGCCGAATACATGGTCGCGCCCGCGGAGGCGCTGGCCTCTGTGCCTGACGAGCTCTCCGCAGTGGATGGCGCGCCTCTGATGTGCGCGGGCGTTACGACTTTCAACGCGCTGCGAAACAGCGGCGCAAGAGGCGGCGATGTTGTTGCGGTGCTTGGGATTGGCGGTCTCGGTCATCTTGGAGTGCAATTCGCAGCCAGGATGGGATTCAAAACCGTGGCGATTGCGCGTGGAAAAGATAAGGAAGCATTCGCGAAAAAACTTGGGGCACACAACTACATCGACAGCCAGGCATCCGATCCCGCAGCGGAACTGAACAAGCTCGGCGGCGCCAAAGTTGTGATCGCAACAGTGACGAACGCCGACGCGATG
>DASYDT010000133.1:0-3831 GCA_036499425.1 Candidatus Udaeobacter sp.
AGGCTGGTCGCGCACGATCCGCTCGAGTTCCTTTCGCGCGCCGTTGAATGCAACGCGAGCTGCCTTTTCGTCCCCGCGAAAGTGTGCCGCAAGTCCTTCACACCATCCGTTCGGGAAGGGGATGTTGTCATCGTAACAACCGTCAGCCGCCATGCCCGCCAATGCGCGCTTTGCCGCGACCGGATCGCGCTCGCGCAAAGCAAGGAACAGCCAGTCGTTAACCAAGACTGGAGCCGCATTTGGCTCTTCAGCAAGAATTGCGTCAATGGTATCATGCAGCGGTTTGGTGACACCTCGCCATTCCATATCAACCCAAGCCCTTCGCACTCGACTTAGAATGTCTTTCGGAGCCATAGCCAGAGCGCGATCCAGCGTGGCGGCCATTTCTCTGTAACGGTGCAATGCTTGGTACGTAAGAGCGAGTTGCTGGAGTATTGAAAAATTGCGGGGATCCAACTCCAAGGCCTGCGTCATGTTTTCCAGGGCCTTCTCCCAGTTTCCCTGACGCCTCTCGATATAGCCCGCGAGTAAAGGAATTCGCGATTCGTTAGGCAGCTCGCGTTTGGCGATGGCCAGTTGGTCGCGCGCTCCGGCGTAGTCCTGGTAAGCCCAGTACAAGTGCTGGGCCAACGCCAAGTGTGTCTCCCCCGTGTCGGGGCGCAGGCGACGAATGGTTTGAATCGCTACCTCCGACAACCGAAGGCGTTCATCAGTATGATCGAAACCGAGATGATAGATTCGATCGTGCGCGCCTGCGAGTTCATCGTAGGCCAAAAAGAACAAAGGATCACGCGTAACCGCTTGATCAAGCAGTTGCACGGCTTGGAAAAGATCTTCTTTCGCCCGTGTGCTAAATGCGATGCCGTTAATCAGATCTTTTCCACGAAGGTACGCATCGTACGCGACAAGGTCGTTCGTAGGCGGCTCTTGGATGGCAGCTTTCTCCGTCGACGAGGTTTCTGCTCCAAGTTGATCTGCAACTTTCTGCGCGATCTCACTTTGTAGCGCGAACACATCATTCAAATCCCGATCGTATTCTTGCGCCCACACATGCGTGTCGGTGCGCGTATCAATCAGTTGCGCGTTCAAATGGATTCTGCCCACTTCCCTGCGCACACTTCCCTCGAGCACGTACGCAACGTTCAGTGCATGGCCAATGTCGCGTGTATTTTTTGCGCCTCGATATTTTGCCACACTGTTATGGCTGATGACCTTTAGATTTGCGACTTTCGCCAGCTTATTAGAAACGCCGTCATAGACGCCATCGGCGAAAAACGCATTTTCTTTGTCTGAACTTAGACTTTCGAATGGCAGGACTGCGATGCCACTCGGCGCAGATGGTGGCGACATCTCGCCGTTCCAAATCATCACGCCAACTGCGGAGCCTAACACCATCAGGAGCGCGGCCATTCCCGCGATGAGCGGATTCCGCCGCATCCAGCGCCAGGCACGAGCGGGTGGAGAGACAGGGCGCGCGACAATATGGCGGCCTTCCAACCAGCGTTCGAGGTCTTCGGCAAGAGCGCCCGCAGAGCAATATCGAGCACCCGGTTCGCGCTCCAAACATTTCGAGCAAATCGTCTCCAGATCGCGATCCAGTGACGGCACCAACGTCCGCAACTTAGGCGCCGGCTTCTCGCTCGCTTGCTGAATCACCTTCAGCGCGTGCTCACCCAAAAATGGCGGACGACCCGTCAACAAATCGAACAAAATCGCTCCCAAACTGTAAACGTCAGACGCCGGCCCAAGTCTCGCAGCCGATCCATTCACCTGCTCTGGAGCGATATAGCCCGGCGTTCCAAAAATCGTAAGTGTGCGCGTCAGATGACTGCTCGTATCCAGCCATTTTGCCAAACCAAAATCGCTCACCAGCGGTTCGCCACGCCCATCCAGCAAAACGTTTCCAGGCTTCAAATCCCGATGCAGAATCCCCTGCCCATGCGCGTATTGCACCGCCCGCGCTACCTTCGCCATCAACGCCACCGCGCGCCGCGGTTCACTCCGTAGAGCGGGAGCTGCCTCCAGCAGACTCCCGCTGCCGGCAAACTTCATGCTGAAAAACGGCAACCCATCATCGCATTCGCTCACTTCATAGATAGGCAGAATGTTTGGATGATCGAGGCTCGCCGCAGCTTGCGCTTCACGGCGAAACCGTGCCAATGTTTCCTGCGAATCGGCGTGATAAGAGAGGATTCGTTTTAACGCGACGATTCGGCGTGAATGACGCTGCCGGGCCCGGTAAATGACTCCCATCCCTCCGCGTCCGATTTCTTCGAGAATTTGATAATTACCTATGCGCCAATCGGCATCACATACGTCGAGTTCGCCGAGGACGTCATCAAGAGTTTCCTCCTTGGCTGGCGTTTCGGAGGACGGCGTGTCGCTGTGCCCGTTCGCGCCCACTCCCGCGGAAAGAAGACAACTCAAACAAAGACTTCGCCCAACGCGCGATGCCGATCCGCATTGCGGGCAGGTACCCGGCTCCTTTGGAAGGTCCACCGGGTCGGAACTGGAGGGTGCGCGCATTTAAGAGGTCAGGATGGTAGATTATGTTTGTTTGGTTGCAAACTAAAAAATGGTAAATCTCTGTTTACCTTATTCGCATGATTTTGCGCGTTCCGCATTGACGGCATGATCTCGTTTGTCATCTGGCTCTTCCCTCATTCGGCGCGAGTGAAGCGACAATTTTTTCAAAACGCGGATCGCCTCGAAGTGGGTCCCAAAACGGCAGCAGTTTCAATTGACCGTAGCTGATCGTGCTTGGCGGACGAATGGCGATCGCCAGCTGTTCGCATGCAAGATCTTTGTCGCCAGTCCAAGCAGCGATCATCGACAAGTACTTAACCATCGTCGGCCCAACCAGCGCGTCTCTTTCCGCTGGAACTAGCTCAACCGCGTGCCTCGCTTCGCGCAGCGCTTCTTCCTTGCGGCCGAGACCTGCGTCAATCAAGCCGAGCACGCATAGGGCTGGTCCGTAATTTGGTTCGGCTTCAACTATTTTCTCCTGTTCAGCGCGCGCCGCTGCGAAGTTCGCCCGGGCATCGGCATCATTTTTCATCATGCGGGCGATAAGCCCTTGGATCACCCGGCGATTCATGTGAACCGAGTAGTCGGTCAGGGGTGTGTCGCCAATTGCATCTAACACGTTCTTGGCCGTAGCCGTATCACGCTCCGCAAGCGCACAACTTAACCCCTCATCGGCCGCGCTCGACATGGCCCCGGCTTTTGCCGCTCCAACGAAATCAACTGTCTGATGCAATGGCCCGGTATCCGCTTTCCAATGGAATTGGACGGCCGCAAGCGCGACTTTTGTGCTAACGTCGTCCGGATCGATCGATAGCGCGCGGTTCAGCACCGATTTTTCGTCATTGTAGCGCCGGAGAACACCATAACTGAGCGCCACCTGCTGGAGCGTTTCAGTGTTGCGCGGGTCGAGGTTGCTTGCGTGCTCCAGGTTTTGGGCGGACTCCTGCCATCGCCCCTGCCGCCTCTGAATATATCCATTCATCCGAAATATCCGCGCGTCATTAGGCAATGTCTGCCGGGCAACGTCCAATTCAGCCAGAGCACCATCATAATCGAGGTGCCCATGGTAAAGGATTCGCGCATTCGCCAAATGTGTCTCACCTGCACCCGGACGAAGGCGAAACGCTTGCTTAATGGCGTCTTCAGCCAGCGCGAGACGTGCTGGCGTGTGGTCAAAACCGAGGAAATAGAGCTGTTCATGCGCATACGCGAGTTGGCAGAACGCCTGATGAAAAGAGGGATCGCGGGCTACAGCCTGATTCAATAAGTCGATGGCCTGCAGCAGATTTGCTTTTAGACCGCTGC
>DASYDT010000134.1:0-68749 GCA_036499425.1 Candidatus Udaeobacter sp.
CGGCAGGACTCTAGTGACATGCTGTTTCGCTCCGGGAGCCCTGGCTCTTGTTTATCGAATAAGCAGCTCTTACGCCGCCGCAGCCGTTGGCGAAAGATTCGCAGGCTCCGCGAATGAGTTGCGACCGCGTCGCGAGATCAACCATTCGTTGCGGGGTGGATGCGCTGGCGGCAGCGTTTTCCACGGTGCGCAGAACGTCCAGCAAGGTGGCTCTCTGGCTTGTGTTCAAATTCGAGCCCCACTCCATCGCTTCCTCTGTGCTGCTGAAATGAGGAACAAGGAGCTTGCGGATCCGCGCCAGCAAGGAAAGCCCTTTGAAGCACGCGGCTACGTTTCCGTCCAAGTCGATCAGCCAAACAGCGAGCTTCGGTATGCTTGGGGTTAATCGAAGGGTTTTCATGTTGCTGACTTCCAGATCGCGGTGGCAGTGCATCCGCCGGCGAAGATTTCCTGCCAGCACCTTACGGCCGCGTTGATTGTTTCCCTAATCTTATTCTTTTACCCGGATGCGCGGCGCGCACGGCGCGTCATGGCTGGCCGAAAAACATGATCGGCAGCGCAGTCACCACGGTGGTCTGCGCGGAGCCAGAGCTATGAGGATGCAGACTGATCTGGAATGGTAAAGCGAAAGGTCGCACCCGACCCGTGGACGCTTTCAGCGCTTACGCTCCCGCCGTGGGCTTCCACGATCTGCTTCACGATCGCCAGGCCCAGATCTGTGCCAGTTGTATTCGGATCCGTGGCCAGTTTGTCGAAAACGTTCGCGAGCATCTCTAGCGGAATGCCCGCCCCATTTCTTCCAACTCTCAACTGTTCGCGGCACAGCAAGACGGGCTGGTATCGAAATGGCAAGCGTCTTTTCGACTTCGTTTCTCTCAACTCTCAACCTCTCAGGTAAATGCACTAGCGGGAGCGTAACGTCTTCTTGGCTCAACTACTCCATGCCTCGACTCTATCCGAATCAGTTTGTCATGTTATCCCGAGTCCTGGGCAAGCGAAACCCGGCAACTATCAGCCAGATAAAAGCGGGAAATCGCGTCAACGGAATAAGAAAGAGCGCTTGCGGAATCACCAGGCTGAGAACGCTCAATTCCCCGATAAGCGCGAGGGCCAAACCGAATGCGACCAGCCATTTCGGAAGAAGTTTGAAGAATGCCGCTGGGACACACACTCCCGCAATCAGAAGACCTAACGGAACCGAAAATCCCACGCCGCCAAAAGAAAATCCGAGGTAATACAACGCCCGCAAGACGGCTGGATCCTGCGCGATCCCGGGATACGACATCACCCAGAGAACGAACGCAGTTGCCACCATGTTGAATGCGGTCATCAATCCTCCAAATAATGCAATGTAGGCGCCGGCTGCGCGCACACCGAGAAAGTGAAGCCGACTCACCATCGTGGCCGTGAAGATTCCAAGAGGGATCGCGGCGCCGAACTGGAGGAAGGCGCAGATCAGTACCGTCTTGGGATAAGTCTGAAAGTAAGTCGTGATCGCTTCAGCCGATTCCCACGGCCCGGGAAAGTGCGACCCGCCCGTAAAGCTGACCACCTGATACAGACCCGCGTTAAAGAGAAGGGTGTAGACGATTGCCAGGACGCCCGGATGCGGTCCACGATGGTTGTTTGCGATGATATTCGTTGCTTTCATGAATGATTCATTACATGAACGATTGTATGTCGCAAGTAATTTCTTTAAGGTGCCGGTGACCATTTATGAAATCCCGTAAACCACGGCCAACCGGAGCCGCTTTTCTTCTCGCTCAGCTCGGCGCGCACGCCGCCGATCGTTTTGGCGAGCGGATCAAAGGATTGGGTATTGCTCCCCGCCATGCCGGGATTTTGCGCATCATCGCTAGGACTCCGGCGTGCAACCAGCGCACCTTGGCGAAAAGACTCGGTGTGCTCCCCAGCCGCATGGTGATTCTGCTTGATGAACTGACGGAGAAAGGATTGATCGAACGAAGACGCAGCACAACGGACCGACGCCACTCCGAGCTCGTCCTGACCCCGCGCGGTCGGCGAATGTTGGAAAAACTTTCCCAATTAGCCGCCGAACATGAAGCGGACCTTTGTGCGGCTCTCACGAGCAAAGAGCGCGAACTGTTGGCTTCGCTCGGGCGAAAAATCGTCCATCAGCAAGGGCTCACGCCCGACGTGCATCCGGGTTATCGCAAATTGTAAAATCGACTTCGGGCGGCACGTCTTCACGGCCCATCACTGTCGAGCGGATGAAGCCAACCGGTTCCAATGTGTAAAATCTCATCTTGTCCAACGACTGGTTAACTGCTCACCGTTTCTTGAGAAAAACTTTGCCACAATCTTCCAGGTCGAGACATCGACAGCGGTCCGCCTTTTCCAGCAGGCGTTTCATTTTCTTCGCCCTCGCGATCAGATCGTCCATTTCGGCGATCTTGCGTTGCGCGAGTAATTGCCACCGGCGGAACGCCGGGGTCCCCTTGCCAAATCCGTGGAAGAGTTGCCTGATCTCATCCATTCGAAATCCAGCGCGCTTGGCCACATCGATGATCTCTAAATAGTTTAAGACGCCGGTTTCGTAACGGCGCTGCCCGCCAATGCGCTGAGTCTTGGGCAGCAGGCCGATCTTCTCGTAATACCGGATTGCCGAAGTTTGCACACCTGCCCTGCGCGCCACTTCGCCAATGGTGATGTTCGCCATACAAAAAAAGTCGTTTGACTTAAAGCGCACTTCAAGTCCGAGCGTCGCACTATGAACACTGATATGAAGAAATCGACAACGCGTCGGTTACCGCTGATCGCCAGGATCGCCATTGCCATGACGTTCATGAATGCGTGGGTCATCTTCGAAGAGACGATCGTAGATCGACACGGCCTTTGGCGCTACATGCCCTACTACAGAGTTGGATTATTCTGCGTATGGGACGCCGCGGTGTTCGCGATCACTCTGCTACTCCTTGTCATAAGCGTTGCGCCGTTCCGTCATCGTAGTGGCCCAACGCTAGCGACGACGCCTCTACCATTGATCGCCAAGGTTGCGATCGCGATGACGTTTCTTATTACATTGGTCATTTTTTTTGTCTGGCCTGGAATTCTGCTGCGAGTCTGCTTCTGATCAGTCTCACCATCGACAATCATCCTGCGCCAGCCCGCGCAGAGCATCTCCTTTCCTTTATCTCTGCGGTCTCCGCGGTGGACATGGAACTCTCAACTAACGACTCTCAACTGCTCACCTGCTGGTGAATGTTAAATTGCCTGCTCGCGAAACCTTTCGGAGTTTAGACGCGACCCCCGTTCCCCCCTGCAAGCCGTACCCTCCGCGTGGCAGATTATTTGTCATTGTAGTGTTAGATTCCGGCATGACGACAAAATTGGATCATGCCCCGAATTTGACTCAGCGTCCGCCCCGAAGTCCGCGGGTGAGACTTGGCGGTTACGTTGTTCTTCCGCGCATCCTTGATAAGGGACGCGCCGAACTCGCCGGAACTGCCGGAGAATTCAAATACAACAATCCAGGCGATTATCATTGGTTCCGGTTCACTGGAATCACGCCAGAAGCATTGAAAGCCGAGCTCGCCACCGGTAAAGGCGACGGCGAAATGCTAGCCTGGGTTCAGGAGAACGCGCCTAACAAACGCACCCCGTGGGAGATTCAACAGTGGAGCGGCTATTTCTCCGAGCGCGGTCCCGATAGCGACATCGAAACACTTGAGATGTTTGCCGATCGCATGAAAAAGTTCAACCCGACTCGCGAAGACGTGAAAACCTGGTTCGACCTGCTCGATTTGGACGACCACATCACCTTCGGAGGAAAAGCGTGAACGAATTGATTTTGTGCTAGCCAAACAAACCGCTAATAGACGCTAATTCACACGAATTGGTTTCGGACCGGGAATCGGCTGTGTGCAGAGACTGCTTGGAGATTCCCCATCCCTATTCGCGTTTATTCGTGTTCATTCGCGGTTGACTGAAGTTTTATAGCTACTTTACGCCGTTCTCCGGATTCCAGGAACCTTGTAACTTGCGGACATAAAGAATCTGTCCTGTGTGATAGGCGTTGTGCGTGCTGATGTGCGAAATCAAGGGCGCTTTCAGCGCTAGTTTCTCCTCCGGCATTTTCTCCACCGCCGCTTCCAGGTCTTTCATCACGCGATCGAGCCGCTGCACGATCTGGTCCCAATGCGCCGCGTCGAAGTCGTTAAACGTCTCGTCGTTGTTTCCCGGACTCGCAGACTTTTCACCGCGCAGACGGGCCACCGCATTCTCGTTCCAGAAAACCAGATGATAAGCGAGCATTCCAACCGAATGGTTCGCGCTCGGATCGATTTTGCCCTGCGCGTTTTGCGGCACCCACTTCGCCTGCTCAGCCGTTAGTCCCGCCACCGCAGCTTGGAGTGGGGTGAACCATTCCGCTTTGTCGTGCGTGCTATGAAGCTCCGACAAGAGAAGCGAACGAAGTGTAACCGGCGTAGGCGCGGGCGTGGGGGATGACTGCGCGATCGCGCTATGGAGGTTTGCTGCGATGATTAGTGAAATGCTGAAAGTAAGAGACGGATGCATACGCCGAATCGTAGCACGAAGCTCGATATTGGTCCGTAACGGATTGCGGAGCAAACGGCCGGGTTTTCCAAGGTTGTGTCGGCTTAAAAAAGTTGGATGACCTGGCTCTTGGCTGAAATCTCATCGGTAAAAGGCCACGCGCAGATTACTGCGCAACCCGTCAGCCCCGACGATCTAGCGATGCGCCGAGCGAGCCGAGCAAAAGGGCCAGCCGATAACAAGCTTTGCGCGACAAAAGTGGAACAATTTTGGTAGCGGATTGGTTGGACGTTCGGCGATGGGCGTTGGGCGTTCATCGTTTTAGTTCCAACCCCATCGGCACCCATTCTGACAACGACATCCGTCGCACCACGAAAACCGTTTACCAATCACGGATCGCGGCTAACCGTCTTGTTCCGTCTTGAGTTGTCGAAAAAAGCATCGAAGGTATGCGAGACAGCCCCGCATCGGGACCGCGATTCAACACCACCGGTGAATTTGCAAGTAAATTGTTAGGTGTCTACACACCGTCCCACTCGGTCAAGATGAAGCTGCCACCAACTCAGGCCACTCATGACCACCATCAACCGCGTCGCTTTTCTTGGGGATTATATGCCCAGGCAATGTGGTATCGCGACGTTTACCACCGACATTTGCGAGGCGGTCGCAGCCAAGTACCCGGATTGCCAATGCATCGTGGGAGCAGTCAACGATCGCCCGGAAGGGTATGATTATTCGTCGCGTATCCGTTTTGAGATCGACGAAAAGGAGATCGACTCCTATCGGCGCGCCGCGGATTTCTTAAACATTAACAATGTTGAGGTCGTCTCGGTCCAACACGAGTTCGGCATCTATGGCGGCCCGGCCGGGAGTTACTTGCTAGCTTTATTGCGGGACGTGCACATGCCGGTAGTAACAACGCTGCACACTGTGCTGCGCGAACCAAACGAGCCGCAAAGATTCGTCATGGAGCAGCTCGATGCGCTCTCGAACCGTTTCATCGTGATGGCTGAACGCGGGCGAGCAATCTTGACGGAAGTCTATGGCGTCGCGGCCGAGAAGATCGATCTCATCCCGCACGGAGTGCCTGACGTGCAGTTCATTGACCCCACCTTCCACAAGGATCAGTTCGGAGTGGAAGGTAAGACGGTGCTGCTTACCTTTGGACTTCTTTCGCCTAACAAAGGCATCGAGTACGTAATCGAGGCGTTACCCGCGATTCTCAGAGAGCACCCAGACGTCGTTTACCTCGTCCTTGGCGCGACACATCCCAATCTGCTCTTGCGCGAAGGTGAGTCTTATCGGTTGAAGCTTGAGCGTCTGGCTGAAGATCGAGGCGTCAGCGGCAACGTTATCTTCTACAATCGCTTCGTGCCACTGGAGGAGCTAACCGACTTTATCGGGGCGGCCGATATTTACGTCACCCCTTATCTTAACGAAGCGCAGATCACATCCGGCACCCTGGCTTATGCTTTCGGCGCAGGCAAGGCGGTGATTTCCACTCCTTATCTCTACGCGCAGGAGTTACTCGCGGAGGAGCGCGGCATTCTTGTGCCTTTTCGCGACAGCAATGCTATTGCCGAAGGAGTAAGTCGACTCTTAGGCGATCCTGGGCTGATGGCAGGAATGCGAAAACGCGCGTGGAAACTCGGGCGCGAGATGACCTGGCCGGTGGTAGCCACTCGTTACATGGAAAGCTTTCAGCGCGCCCGTGTGCGCTTAACTGTTCCGCCGCGCAAAGCCTTTGCCGTTCGAACGCTGGAAAATCGTCCCTATGAACTTCCGCCGCTAAAACTCGATCACCTTTTTCGGATGACCGACAACACCGGAATCTTTCAGCACGCGATCTTCAACGTGCCGAATTACCGGGAAGGCTATTGCACTGATGACAATGCACGGGCGTTTATCCTGACTCTGCTGTTTCCGGAGATGACCAGTCGCGTGGCCCAACGTGACGTCGAACGCCTGGCCAGCACCTATCTTTCCTTCCTATGGGATGCTTTCGATCAGGAAACGAAGCGCTTTCGAAATTTTATGAGTCATAGCCGGGAATGGCTGGAACGGGTCGGTTCGGAGGATAGTCACGCGCGAGCGCTTTGGGCTGTGGGGATGGCGCTTGGCCGATCAAGAAACGAAGGTCATCGGAATCTTTGCGCTCTGTTATTCCAACGCGGTTTGCCAGTCGTAGAGCAGTTCACTTCTCCGCGCGCATGGGCATTCGTCCTGCTCGCAATGCAGGAATACCTCCGCAGCTTCTCCGGCGACCGGGTGGTGAACCAGTTGCGTGACCTGCTCACCACGCGACTGCTCGAGTTGTTTCAAGCTAACAGTTCGAAGGAATGGCAATGGTTCGAGCCGATCGCCACCTATGATAACGCAAAACTTTCCCACGCAATGATCCTGAGTGGTCATTGGACTTCGCGTGGCGAAGTGTTCCAGGCAGGTTTGCAGTCGCTCCGCTGGCTGGTGGATACACAACGAGCGAAGGCCGGATATTTCGCGCCGATCGGTTCAAACGGTTTTTGGAAGCGCGGCAGCAAACGCGCGCGGTTCGATCAACAGCCGGTGGAGGCCTATGCTACCATTTCCGCCTGTCTCGAGGCTTTTGCTCTCACGCAGGACGAATACTGGAAGCGTGCGTCCCGACGTTGTTTCGAGTGGTTTCTCGGTCGGAACGATCTTGGAGAATCGCTCTACGATTCCAGCACGGGAGGATGTCGTGACGCTTTGCATCAGGATCGCGTGAGCCAGAATCAGGGCGCAGAATCAAGTCTCGCGTTTTACTTATCCCTCGCGGAGATGACGCAGGCGGAAACCGCATCCGACGTAAAGACACCAAGTCATAAAGTTGGATGAAACTTCATCCAACAGGCCTCGTTCTTTGGCCGGATAACAAGCGCGTGGTGGTACGTCCCTTCATCTCGGCTGATTCCACGCGTCTCCAGCATATCATCGCGCGCGCTCTCGCGCTTAGTGAGGTGGAAACCGAAAAGCAGCTTTCGTTAATTAGAGCGGATTTCAGCGAGAGACACATCGACCTTCATAAGAGTTGGCTGCGACATTTCGACAAAGTGCGAGCAGAGATCCCGGATGGCGAGACCATTTCCGAACAACGCCAGTTATTCATAGGCGCGCTGTTTTCCGGTGAGTATGCACTCGAATCGGCCGCCCTGTTCAATCCGTCGATTGTGCCGCATCCTGATCAGACTGATCTGGGTCAGTGCGATCTTCGTTTTATCCTAAGCCTCCGCTCGACCGGTGAAGGACATATCTCGTCGATCCAGTTTCGAACCGGAGTTATCCATCGTGATCATTCAATCGAGATCGATAAGACGACGCCTTTTGTAACACTGCCTGAGCTTAATCCCAAGCCCACCTACCATAAACGCACCTTCCTGGACAAACTGAATGAGATGGGACTTGAGAATGACTGGGCCGCCTCGGTCATGGGACGATTAGGTAAGACCTTCCTGTTAGATGATTTGGATAAGTCCATCCAGCAAGCAGCGCCCGACGAAGCGTCTGCACACAGCCGCGACGTGCAGCGAACTTTGGAGTGCATGCAGTGGTTGGCGGAATCCAACTACGAAATTCATTTCGCTCCTTCTTCGCAAATATCGGAACGCATTATCTTTCCTGTTTCGCGTAACGAGAGCAATGGCATTGAGGACGCTCGCTTCGTTCGTTTTGTTGAAGACGATGGCAGCGTTATCTACTACGCCACCTACACTGCCTACAATGGTCGAGTCATTTTACCCCAGCTGATCGAGACCGCCGACTTCCTTAACTTCCGTGTCCTGACTCTTAACGGGCAGGCGGTGCAAAACAAGGGCATGGCTCTCTTTCCCCGTCGGATCGATGGACGTTATGTGATGCTCACACGACAGAATGATGAGGACCTTTTCCTCACCTTCTCAGATAACCCGCATTTTTGGAGCGACTCTGTGCTACTAGAAGAACCCCAGCAGCCGTGGGAGTTCGTTAAGCTGGGCAACTGCGGCTCGCCCATTGAAACGGAAGCCGGCTGGTTAGTTCTTACTCACGGAGTCGGCCCAATGCGAAAATACTGCATTGGCGCGACGTTGCTCGATTTGCACGACCCTAAAAGAGTCATTGGCCGGCTGAAGGAACCGCTCTTAAGACCGGAAGGGAATGAAAGGGAAGGCTACGTTCCTAATGTGGTTTACTCCTGCGGCTCGCTTGTCCATAACGGGCAACTCATCCTGCCTTATGGCATCAGCGATACCGCTTCGAGCATCGTTAGAATCGAATTAAGCGAGCTCCTTGCCGCCTTTACTTAAAACACTGCTGGCGGATTTGAGCCCCAGCTATCTTCGCAACTTTCCTTCTATCTCGGGAATCCCTTTCCTCGATTCCTGCTTTCCTGAGAAATATTTTCCCTACTAAATAAAAAGTTGACTCAAGCGTCAATATAGTGCATATGCACACCATGTCCAGGGAACTGGATATGTCGACGATGGAAAACTGCGTGTGCTTCAACTTGCGTTGGGTGACCCGGAAGGTGACGCAGTTTTATGACACCGAGATGCGGCGGCATGGCATTCGTCCGACGCAGGGAACGATTTTGACGTCACTGAATGCCAGGGACAGTTGGAATATGGCCGATTTAAGCGATTGGCTGGGGATGGATCGCACGACGCTCGTGCGGAATCTCCGGCCATTGCAGCGGGATGGCTTGGTGCAGGCGGTTGGCGGCGGGCGCGGCAACCGTGTGGAACTGGCCATCACGTCCAAAGGCCGAAAACCAATTGAGAAACTTGCGCCGGCCTGGAGGTCCGCTCAAATGGCCGCGGTCAAAACTCTCGGCAAAAAACGTTGGTCCGCCATTCTCTCCGATCTGGAAACGGCGGCGTTGGCTCTGAACAAATAACCAAAAACCGCGAAGGCCAAAGCGATAAATTAGAAGCAAATATGTGTATATGCACACTACATTAGAAAACAAAACAGCGAATGGATGAGCGATGGAAGGTCAAATGACGAGGGTAGGAGTGAGCACGCCGGGAGATGAGCGAGGTTCAATTCTCAATTGTGAATTCTCACTGATCAGAACTTCTTAATTTTTACTTCGTTCCACGGGATTCGCAGTCGGGTACTTTCAGTTAACGATCCACTCCAACGGTCGCGGCTGAAAATTCAGTTCGCGTTTTGCCTTGGCATTCGATGCGCCTCGCATCTGAGTCCCGTAATAAACCGCATCCGCACCGCCATCCATTTTCAGAGCATCCCCTACTGATACCTGCGGCGGTGTTGGAGCATTGAGCCATTGAGCAAACGCAGGGAGCCATTCGCGCACCGGTAAAGGTTGATCATTCGCAACCAGATAAATCCCAGGCTTGCCTTGCTCCGCTGCTGCAATGGTGGCGATCGCCGCGTCATCAATGTGTAACCACGACCAAACGCCTTCGCCGTTCCCGACGATCGGGAACTGCTGTTGTCGCACCTGCTGGGCAACATCGCCATCCGGGTTGAACCAGGTGCCGGGCCCGTAGAAGAAGCCGTAACGCAGGGCAATCCCTTCCATCTTGGTATTTGCTAGTAAGCGGTGCTCAAGCTCAGTGACCTCGCGCACACCTGCTGTAACCGCAGGCGTGGCATCAAACGCCAGAGGTGTATTTTCATCTGCCAACCCAGGACCAGGAACCGCCCAGAATGCGATCGACTGCCTCAGGTAACGCCGCACACCCGCCGCTTGCGCGGCTGCCAACATATTCGCGCCACCTTCCAAACGGATGCGATGGTTGAGTGCTGCGGCGGCACTCATTGACTCAGGGGTGTAGGTTCTGGGTAACGCGGTGAGTTGTTCAATCACGACTTCCGGTTGAGCGCGACTGACAACCGCTTTGACCGCATCGGCATCAAATACATCGGCGATGGCAGGCTCTACGCCTTGTTGCACCAAGGCCTGAGCTTTTTCCGGAGAACGGGTCAGAGCAACTACAGCGTGTCCTTTGGCGATCAATTTAGTGATCAACGGACGACCGATGGCTCCGGTTCCCCTGCAACAAAAATCTTCATGTGCTCCAGTGTAACCACGCTTCGCGCAGGCTGCGAACGCCCGCTCAGATAGCAATCCAAATCGAGAGAAAAAATCCGCGAGCGCTACTTCGGCCGTGAGTTCGCGATCCGTAGCAGCACGTCGGCGTGACACGGCTCGTCGAGCGCGCACCAGCAGGCGAGATCTTTGTCGTGCAGGCAGTGGCGGATGTCACGCTCGCTGAAATTATCAGCGACGTGTTGCTCGTATAACTCGACGGCTTTTTCGGCCGTGAGCGTTTCGCCGTTCATCAGCTCCGAGCCGACCACGTACGGGTTTCCCCAAACAGTCGGTCGGCCGACGTAGATGGCGTTCGCCGGCATTTTCCAGCCTTTCGAGCGGCTGCGCTGGATTCGCTTCGGTTTGCTCATGCGAGCGGTAAATTCTGGCGCGGCTTTTCCTTTCTGCAAACAATGCCCGAGCAATGCGGCGTGCGCGTCTTGAAACGTTTGCATTCCTGTGTGTGCGCCTACGCCCCCCTCGCCCCGCACGCTCGTTAGGCAAAGCGTCCCGGCGCGGACTAGCTACTTGACGCCATTCTCCGGATTCCAGGAACCTTGTAACTTGCGGACATAAAGAATCTGCCCTGTGTGATAGGCGTTGTGCGTGCTGATGTGCGAAATCAAGGGCGCTTTCAGGGCCAGTTTCTCCTCCGGCATTTTTTCCAGCGCCGCTTCCAGGTCTTTCATCACGCGATCGAGCCGCTGCACGATCTGGTCCCAATGCGCCGCGTCGAAGTCGTTAAACGTCTCGTCGTTGTTTCCCGGACTCGCAGGTTTTTCGCCGCGCAGACGGGCCAGCGCATTCTCGTTCCAGAAAACCAGATGATAAGCGAGCATTCCGACCGAATGGTTCGCGCTCGGATCGATTTTGCCCTGCGCGTTTTGCGGCACCCACTTCGCCTGCTCAGCCGTTAGTCCCGCCACCGCAGCTTTGATTGGGGTAAACCACTCCGCTTTGTCGTGCGTGCTATGAAGCTCCGACAAGAGAAGCGAACGGAGTGTAACCGGCGTAGGCGCGGGCGTGGGAGATGACTGCGCGATCGCGGTATGGAGGTTTACCGCGATGATTAGTGAAATGTTGAAAGTAAGAGACGGACGCATACGCCGAATCCTAGCAAGACGCTCGACATAGGTAAAGGTTGCGTCGGTTTGAAAAAGTTGCACGACCCGGCTCTCGGCATGGTCGCCCGCACCGTTGCGCACGTGTCCGCGGAAGGAGCACATGGCCACTTACCAGGGGGCGAGGGCGCTCCTGGGCAAGGGAAAGTCCGAAAGAGTTCGCGAGCAGGGCAGCAGCTCGAAGAAGGGCGCCAAAAAGTCCTCGTTTAAGGCCAGGTGGTGACCTTGTCGGCCAAAGTCGCAAACTGGGCGATTAAGGCGTCAACCTCGGGTTGAGTAGGAACAAAAACCACGTCGATGTCGTCGTGATCTACGGGGAAGCGGTGGCCGATTGAGAGAGCGTGGTCCGCGTCGGTTGGAGTTTGTCGATAATAGTCAAATTTCCAAGTGTGCATGAGATCAAGCGGCGTATACCGCCACTCTAGCTCCTCCTCAAAGGCGAGTATCTCCAATGTGCCACTCCGAGTCGCGCTCCGATCTGGTTGAGCCCCAATCGTCGATTTAAGATAGGGGAGAAACGGTTTTAGAAGGCCCGGAATACTTCGTCAGCGGATCTTCTAGACGATCCAGACGCTCCACGATTCTCGAAGTCGCGATCTCGTCGAGCCACTGCGACAGAGCAGCTGTGCCGGGAAGCGCCTGTGCTGCAATTTTTACGGCTGGCACAAACCAGTTCTTGATACTCATGCTGATTCCATTCTGCCGAACATGTTTAGCCTGCAATCAAATCCTTCTGTACAGACAGCGTTGCTCAACCATCTTTCCACGGCTTGGTTCTTCCGCCGACAGGATCATTACCGATGAAATCTGATCTTGAACTGAAGTTGATCGCCCACCTCGTCGACGGCACTTACGAGCTCTTCCGTCACCGCGTAAAGGCTTCGCCTCACGCAGCTCCGATCATACCCCCGACGTTCCACTAATCAGCCGCAAAAAAGGTTCCGCCGCACGCGGCTCTAATCTCGATGTCCCGACGCCCCACGAATCAGCCGCGTAAACCGCGTAAAAGACTTCGTCCACGCGGTTTTTTTGGCCGCTGGAAATGGATTTGGATTCTGCTCGTGGTTTTCCTCCTGGTCCCGGTAATGCAGGTGGCGATGGTGCGATTCATAAATCCTCCGTGGACATTGCCGATGTTGATCGATCAGGGCAGTGCGATGTTCTCGAGCGGGCCAAAGCATCCCCTCCTCTATCGCTGGATCGATCTGCCGCAGATTCCTGAGATGTTCCTGGAGCACCTTTGGATTTCGGAAGATCAGCGATTCTTCCAGCACGAAGGCTTTGACTGGAAAGAGATGGATCTCGCCTTGAAAGAAGCGGAGCGGAAAGGGAAACCGGTTCGCGGCGCTTCCACGATCACAAACCAATGCGCCCGGTCGATCTTCCTCTGGCAGGGCCGTTCCTGGATCAGGAAAGGATTGGAATCGTACTACACGATCTGGATGGAGGCGCTGCTCTCGAAGCGGCGCATCATGGAGCTGTATGCAAACGTGATCGAGATGGGGCGCGGAATCTACGGGGTCGAAGCAGCGTCGCAGCATTATTTCGGCGTCAGCGCGCGCGGTCTTACGCGGGAACAGTCGGCCATGCTGGCAGCGGTGCTGCCGAATCCGAAAGGCTGGGATCCGACGAATCCGGGCAGGACGTTGCTATTGCGGCAGCGGCGCATTCTGCGACGTGAACAGGGCGCGCACTTTCCCGAGAAGTTGCTTCGGTAAGGGCGCCGCGTAAAAGGCGTTGCCTCACGCGGCCTATGGTCGGTGCCGGGATCGAGCGCGCCCTGCTCGCGCAATTTCATCCGCTCGAGGAGGCGCTCACGGCGATGATGTGAAGATGGGGACCTTACTTAAGAGCCACAGCATCAACAAGGCGAAGAGTATCGAAACAATGATTCCGGCAGGATGATAATTCGCCTCGGGTTTTGGACGGTCAAACAGGTGCGTTATGAATCCGCCCACAATTGAGCCGACGAGACCGAGCACGGTCGTCCAGAAAAGCGTCATGTGCAGGTGCATGACTGATTTGGCAACGAACCCGGCGATCAAGCCGACGATGATATACCAAAGTAGATGAAGCATGGTGATGTTTCCCTTTCCGAAAACAGGAGCGTATCAGCGCAACACACCCACAAGCGATAGCAAAAATCTACCGCGTAAAAGGCTTCGCCTCACGCGGCTCTCGGGTTAGGCATACGGGAATGTTTTATGTCTACCTGTTGCACTCCACGAAGGACAATGGGTTTTACATCGGTTACTCGACGGACTTGAAGAGACGATTGTCGGAGCATACGCGGGGCGCTTCATTAGCGACGAAATCGCGAGGTCCGTGAAAGCTGATTTATTATGAGGCTTACACGGAGCGCGAAGATGCCGAGGGCCGCGAGAAATTCCTGAAGAGCGGAGCCGGACGGCGTTTCCTGCACGCCCAATTGCGTCACTATCTCCGCGTAAAAGGCTTCGCCTCACGCGGCTCCGATCCTGATATCCCGACGATCCACTAATCCGCCACGTGAGCGAACGCTTTTACGTGGCTCTCTACTGAACTGCGGTCGCTCAGCCCATCCGGCGATCGTTTTCGTGAGCAGCTCCAGGCGCTGTTGTCGCAGCGCGAGATCATGTTTCAATTGCCGCTCCACGCGCACCCGCAGATCCTCCGATGGACCTATTCGGGCGAAGTTCCATGAATCTTCCCGCCCGGCTTCGACCAGGCTTAACTCCAACGCGCGCACAGACCGTGTCAATTCACTAAGGACCGAGCGCATCTGCGATAGGGTTGTGCCAGTGCCGGGCGCGTCCGACAAATCACTGAGCGCCAGCAGAAGTTCCATGCGGGCAACGTCACCGGCCAGATACGCCTCCTGGACTTCATGCCAAAGCGAAGAGACCGACGCATCCCCATCGGCGCGCAAGTCGGGATGTAATCGACGCACCAGCCGCCGATAGATTTCCTTTACCCGCAGATCAATCGCCACCGATTCAGTTGCGCCCGCCGACTCCTCATCAACCGCAGAACCCCGAGCACCCGCCGGCCGGGGGTCAGATCGACTCGGGGCGCTTTCGGGCCTAACGAACATATGCGACTTAAAAACTTCAAAGCTCCTGGAATAAACGTCGTCATCCATCTTGGTCGGATTCGTGCCAAGAAATGTTCGCACCCATTCTTGAAACAGAGCTTCCTGCTCGAATTCGCTCAGATGAGGTGTCGATTGCGATCCATAAGGAAAAGTGTCCCGCTCATCGGCGATGCCCGGATTTTCGCGTCGACACAGCACGCGCCGATAGGCGCTATGCGGATCCTGGATGTGTCGCCGCATTTCAATCTCCACTTCATGAATCAGGTTTTGCGCGTCCAGAATCTTGTCCTCGACGTCGCGCGCGGTGCTAAGCAACGCGCCAAACTCACGGGCCCGCCACCGGACGAACGCGGGCTTGTCCTGTCGTTCAAACTGATGCCAGCGAAGTCGCGCTTGCTCCAAACGCACCATCATGTCGGTGCATTCGGCGGCGGCATTGGCTCGCAGAGGTGCTTGATCAATCCAAACAATCTCCAGACGATGGGAAACTGTCGCGGCCCGTGCGCGAGGGACGCGTTCAGATAAGCGTGCGCCGATCATCCCAAAACCTTACCGCAGGCATGTCGGTCAACAACCTCACTCGCCGATTTCAAAGAATTGAAAGATAACCGCAGTTTCGCTCGCGTGTTTCGTGGACCAACTTGGATTCAAGTTGGTTTCGGCGAGCCGCCGCAACCAGGTCGCCGCGGCGACCGCTCTAACGCCTCGGCAGCAGAGCCGGCTACAATCACGCGGGGACTTCGCGGACTTTGCCGTCTTTCCAAATGATCATAGGCAACCCGCGCTGGCGAAGCTCGGCGCGTTTCTTTTTCGTCGCACGTTTGTGGGCCTGAGACGCGATTCGAGCCCATTCGGACATTTCCGTTTCTGGAATTGGTTTGAGAACGCTGATCGTCTTCATATCGCAGGTTCACGCCGCGCGGAGTGCCAGTAGTCCATGATCTCGATCGTCTGCTCCGTTCGCTGGACACGATAGTAGATGTAATACGATCTGCACAAGAGCCGCCTAACATTCGCTCGTTTGCGGTACGGCGTTCCGAGCTCTGGAAAATTCGCTAACGACTCGGCGCGATCTACGAGATAATCGCCGAATCGAATAGCCGCTTGCGGATCGTCCTGCGCGATGAAGCGAACGATCTGTTCGAGTTCTGCGAGCGCTTGCGGAGCAAAAATTATTTTCCAGCCCATCCACGGATTTTCTCGCGGACGCGTCCGAGGGGAACGCCTTGTCCTGCATCAAGTTCGGCAGCAGCTTTGTCGAGTCGGGCAAGCAAACCTGCTTCTTCGGTTTCGGACATGATCGGCTCTTCTTGAGATTGTAACCACGCTGCAAGAGCTGACTTCTCGCTCTCGGGCAATTTCTCGATGGCCGCTTGGATCTCGGTGATCGTGCTCATGTCGATCTTGCAATTTGTATCACAAAAAGTTCGCGATGGCGAGGGCGCCATCGCCAGGCCGCCGCGGCGACCGCTCCCCAGACATTACGTCTTCGCGTAGATTTCAGAGCCGGACTTTGCGAACTCCGTTGCCTTCTGTTCTAATCCAATCCGCAATGCTTCCTCTCCCGACACTTCTTGTTCCGCAGCAAACTTTCGCACGTCCTCGGTGATCTTCATGGAACAGAAGTGCGGTCCACACATCGAGCAGAAATGGGCGGTTTTCGCGCCTTCTTGCGGGAGTGTTTCGTCGTGAAACTCGCGCGCGGTCTCGGGATCGAGCGCAAGATTGAATTGATCTTCCCAACGGAATTCAAACCTTGCCTTGGAAATTGCGTTGTCGTGGTATTGCGCGCCGGGATGGCCTTTCGCTAAGTCGGCAGCGTGCGCGGCGATCTTGTATGCGATGACGCCGTCTTTCACGTCTTTCTTGTTAGGCAAACCGAGATGTTCTTTCGGGGTAACATAGCAAAGCATGGCGCACCCGTACCATCCGATCATCGCCGCGCCGATCGCGCTGGTGATGTGATCGTACCCGGGCGCGATGTCTGTGGTGAGCGGGCCGAGCGTATAGAACGGCGCTTCGTCGCACCACTGGAGTTGTTTCTCCATGTTCTCTTTGATCATGTGCATGGGGATGTGACCCGGGCCTTCGTTCATCACTTGCACGTGTTGTTTCCAGGCGCGCTGGGTCAGCTCGCCTTGCGTGTAAAGTTCGGCGAACTGCGCTTCGTCGTTCGCGTCAGCGATCGAGCCCGGCCGCAAACCATCGCCAATGGAAAAGCTCACGTCGTACGCGGCCATGATCTCGCAGATCTCGTCCCAGTGCGTGTAAAGAAAACTTTCCTGGTGATGCGCGAGACACCACTTGGCCATGATCGAGCCGCCTCGCGAAACGATGCCTGTGGCGCGGCGCGCCGTCATCGGGATGTATCTTAATAGTACCCCGGCGTGGACGGTGAAGTAATCGACCCCCTGCTCCGCTTGTTCGACGAGCGTGTCTCGATAAATTTCCCAGCTCAGTTCCTCCGCGCGGCCGCCTACTTTTTCGAGCGCCTGATAAATCGGCACGGTGCCGATGGGCACGGGCGAGTTGCGAATGATCCATTCGCGCGTGGCGTGAATGTTTTTGCCGGTGGAAAGATCCATCACGGTGTCGGCGCCCCATTTTGTGGCCCAACGCATCTTCTCGACTTCTTCCTCGATCGACGACGCCACGGCGCTGTTGCCGATGTTGGCGTTGATTTTGACCAGGAAATTCCGGCCGATGATCATCGGCTCGGATTCCGGATGGTTAATGTTTGCGGGGATGATCGCGCGACCGCGGGCAACCTCGGCCCGCACAAACTCGGGCGTTATTTCATCCGGGATGTTGGCTCCAAAATTTTCGCCGCGATGCTGATGACGAAGGTCGTTGCGGTTATAGCCGGCGGCGTTGACGCCAGATTCGCGAGAGCCGTTCGGTCGGCCGGGGTCAGCGCCTCCGGCTAGAGCGTTGCGACCGAGATTTTCACGAAGCGCGATGAATTCCATTTCCGGAGTGATGATTCCCTGGCGCGCGTACCAGAGCTGCGTGACGGAATGGGCGTCACGGCCGCGCAGGCGTTTCCGGGAAACGCCGAACGCCGAACGCCGAACATCCAACGTCGAATTATTGTCCTCGCCGTTGCCGCCTTCTGACTTCGACGTTGGGCGTTGGACGTTGGACGTTGGACGTTTTCTGTTCGCATGTGTAGCGTGCGACTCAGAAAGCCAGCCATCATCGATCGGCTGAACTTTGCGTCCTTCGCATTCTTCCACATCGCCTCGGTCGCGGATCCATTTCGTGCGTAACGGCGGAAGTCCTCGCGTGACGTCACCGTGAAAGTCTGGATCGCCCCACGGGCCACTGGTGTCGTAAACGCGCACCGGCCCGTTCACCTCGATCTCGCCGCTCATGGATTTTGTCGGTGCCAGCGAGATTTCGCGGAACGAAACGCGAACGTCGGCATGAATTTTGCCGCTCACGTAAATCTTTCGTGACTTCGGAAAGTCGTAGCCGTTTCTCCCAATGCCGGGGTCAACGCCCCCGGCTACAACTTCGTGCTTATTCGTGTTCATTCGTGGTTAAAAAAAGCCATACGCGGAAAATCGCATAGCTGACATCGCCAGTCCGGCATCGAACCCTCGCTCCCTTCGGCGGCATTACCCGCATCAGGTTCAAGGGGTCGTCCGATTCTTCGCGGACCTCTCAGCCAGGCGGCTCCCCCGCACTCGCCGCTACGGTACAGTGACAAGTGGCGTGTGACAAGTGACGAGATTTCGTCGGCTGTAGCCGCGTCTGCGCGAGGCATTTCGCTTCGCGCGCCTTCGCGTAGCTTCGGGGCGGCAGGCTGCGCAATCGGCGACACCGCTGCCTGTTGCTAAACTGCAGCCGAGAATTTATCCCGCAGGGGTCGAGGTTGTTTCTTCCCTTACATTAGTGTGGAAAATGGCGAGCCATTTACCGTTCTCCAATTTCCAGACAGAACCGGCGTTGTACATGCCGGACATATCCTTTCCATCCACCGTACCATCGACCTTCACCTTATAGGTCGTAACGATGACGTCCTTTTCATCAGAGAACATATCGAAATCGCTGATTTCAAACGATTTCATGTCCCACTTCTGCATGCCATTCAACTCGTCTTGCAGCTTGTTGATGCCCTCGGGATAAACCGAGCGGACGTCTTTATCGACGATTTTCTTGAAGGCATCTGCGTTCTTGTCCTTGAATGCCTGCCAGGCTGATTTTTCCTTGGCTTCCATCGCGGCCTTGTCCGGCGTTGCGGCGATGGAAACGGCGACGGTCGCAAAGAGGGCGACCATTGTGTGAGTGATATATTTTTTCATGGTGTCCTTTCGTTGAAGTTGAGTAATTCTATCACCCTGATGTATTCAAGCGGAGGGTCAAGGCCAATCAAAAAATCATCTCGTTAACCGCTCACGAACAAATTGAATGGTAGGGACATCGCGCTGCGATGTCCAAACGCCGCAGCGCGGCGTCCCTACCTCACGGAACGATCGGAGCGGACTGCAGCGACATTCTTTGTGAAGGCGTTGAACTCTGCTGCGGCGAAGGAAACGCGGATTTCCCAACCAAATTGATCAGACTTGCATCTGCTTCCTTGACCTGCCCTTCCTGGATAACGGCTTCGATCGGCGCCGACTTGGTTTGCCTGCGATAATCTGCGACGAGCATAGGCGGCTGTTTCTTAACTCCCAAGTCCCGATAGTTCTCAATCCCGACGCCGATCGCCGCCGCCAGCTTGCCGCGCCAATCTTTGTTCACAATCAATTTGCATTCGCCGCGGTCTGTCAGGAATCCTCCCTCGATTAGCACAGCCGGCACTTTGGTCAGACGCAGAACGGCAAACCGCGCGCGTTTTATGCCGCGGTCGTACTCGGGGATATGACCGATGAGCGAATGATAAATGCAAGCGGAGAGCGCCATGCTTTGCGCATCCACTCCACTGCCGGGTTGCATGTTGAAGGAACTCGAAGTCAGCGCGGTGTCCGACGTGGATGGCGCGCCGCGCGGCGTGAACGAAAAAATCTCGAACCCCGTGGCGTTCGGATCGTCATTCGTTGCATTGAAATGAATGCTGACGAAAATCGAATTGCGCGCGGCGTTGGCGATCTTTGCGCGCACTTCCAGCGGCACAAAATAATCCCCCTCGCGGGTCATGATCACGCGCAGGCCTTTCGCCTGCAAAAGCGGGCGGAGCTTGCGCGCCACGTCGAGCGCAAAATCTTTTTCGTTTCCATAACGGCTGACCTGCCCTTTGTCGTAGCCGCCATGTCCCGGATCCAAAACGATCGTTTGGACGTTACCCACGTTCGAAACATGATGCGGACGAACCAGCGGCTCGATGGTTTTGGCGACGTCGGTGCGTGAGACCAGATATTTCCCGCCCTGCTCGATTAACGGAAAACACAACCAACTGCGCGCGCCATTAATCATCGCTTCGCGGCTGCCACTGACGAATTCCAGCGGATTTTTGCCTGTTTCGAATCGCATTTTCTCACCGCGTGCGACGACGCCTGCGGGCAATCCGTAAAACCTCGAAATATTTTCAACAGTCAGATAATCGTGACCGCTTACTTTGATGACCTGCCATTCGTCTGTAGCGAATGCCCTTGATTGCGCGAAGGCGATCCCGGCGGCGAGGAATGCTATATTCAACCAAGATCGCGCCGTTCGAATCATCTCTGCGCTAGGGTATCAAAAGACTGCTTCAATCTCAAATCGCGTGGACATCAACACGCGTGCGTATGGACGCGACGCATCGGTAAAAAACCGATGTTCCTATCAAAGTTAATTTGACTCGGCACGTACTTCTGCTAACAACCGGAAATGTTTTTGCCTACTCGACGTGCTTTCGGTGTCTGGATTGCATTAGGCCTGCTCGGCATCGCGCCTCTATCGGCCATCGCAGTTTCCCCTGCTCAAGAATTTCCAAAGGCTTGCGTTTGGCGCGTCACCAACGCCAAAGGACCATTTTATCTGGTGGGCTCGATTCATGCGCTCAGCAAAAGTGATTATCCGCTCCCCTCGCCTTACGAAATCGCGCTAAGAAACAGCAAGCGCTTCGTTTTCGAATTCGATCCGAACCGTGCCGCCGAATTCGAAAGGAAATTTGAAGCTGCCGCAAAATATCCGCGGGGACAGGATATCCGCTCGAAGATTGATCCCGAGCTTCTGGCTTGGCTCCGTAAAAATATTTGGACCGTCAAAGCCGAACACCGCCGCGGAAAGCGGGCAGGAGTTGCCGCTTTCGACAGCGAGCTTTGTTACAAACCATGGTGGATTGCACAGCATCTTGCCGCCCCGGCCAGCTACAGCAAGAATTCCGCCTCGCACGGCTTGGACAATTATTTCGTGGACCATGCGAAAATGGCGGGCAACGAGATAGGAGGTCTCGAATCGGTTAATGAACATGTGGCGGTTCTTGGCGGATTGTCAGATCGCGACAGCGAATTCATGCTGCGGGACGCGCTTACTCAGCCGACGGATGGCCAAAAGGAATTCAGCAGGATGTACAAGGCATGGCGCAGGGGCGATACTGATGCGCTTTGGGCGGGTGACGCGCGATTGCGCAACCAGGCGCCCAGGATTGCTGCCCGACTCGTCGAGGATCGCAACGTGAAATGGGTTCCGCGCATCGAGGCCGAACTGAAAACTGGCAAACCGACAGCGATTGTTGCAGGCGCGTTGCATTTTTCCGGTCCGCGCGGTGTCATTGCGCTATTGCAAAAACGCGGCTACCAAATCGAGCAACTGTAGGGTGCGCGAACGGAAACGCTCGGAGTAGAGCACGCGTCTCGCGTGCTGGTTTTCGGCGTGGCGCAAAACAATCTTTCGTTCGGCGCGGAGCCGCCACATTGTGGCGAAATTTGAAGAAAAGTTCGCGATCGCGGGTCGCGGTCGCCAGCACGCGAGACGCGCGCGCTACCCGGAAACGCTCCCGCCGCTTCAACGGAACTGCATTTGGAAGGTCTAATTCGGATTAGACAACCCGGAGCCACATTGCTTTTCGAAAAACTATGAAGCCACTCATCCCGATCATCATTTCGATCTTTTGTGTTTTCAACCTGCGCGCTGCAACAGAGCCGCAGATCGAGCAAAGTCCGCCACCGATCGATCCGAACAACATGGATACGTCGGTCAAACCCAGTGATGATTTCTTCCGCTATGCCAACGGCGCGTGGATCAAGCGCACCGAGATCCCGCCGGAGTATTCCCGATGGGGAGCGTTTAATCAGTTGATCGAGCGCAACAACGACGCGTTGCACGCTATTGCCGAGAAAGCCTCGACAACGCAAGTAGATCCAAAGCTAGCGCCGGAAACACAAAAGGTGGGCGATTACTACGCTAGCGGCATGGACGAGAAAACAATCGAGGCCGTGCGAACGAAACCGCTCGAAGAAGAGTTCCAGCGCATCGATGCCATCAAAGACCGGGCTGATTTGCTTAAGGAAATTGCGCGTCTGCACACAATCGGCATCGGCGCATTTTTCGGCTTCGGCGCAGGTCAGGATTCGAAGGACAGCTCGCGCGACATAGCGCAGGCGGTGCAGGGTGGGCTCGGCATGCCCGATCGCGATTACTACACCAAGCAGGACGCCGACATGAAAGACAAGCGCCAGAAGTATGTCGCGCATGTGGTGAAGATGCTGACGCTATTAGGCGAGCCGGCGGAGAAAGCGGCCGAAGACGCGAAAAAGATCCTGGCGCTGGAAACAAAACTGGCCCAGGCGTCGCGCACTCGCGTGCAATTGCGCGATCCAATCAAAAACTACAACAAGATGGGCGTGCGACAGCTGCAGGACCTGACGCCAGACTGGAACTGGAGCGATTACTTCAAGACGATCGACCTGGTCGCGCCCGGCGATATCAACGTGCACCAGCCAGAGTTTTTCAAAGCGGCTGACGACTTGTTTAAATCGACGCCGATAGAGGATTGGAAAGCGTATCTTCGCTGGCACTTGATCGATGCGACCGCGCCGGATCTTTCGAAGGATTTCGTGGACGAAGATTTCAATTTCAAAGACCGGGTCCTGCGCGGCACAGAGCAGATCAAGCCGCGTTGGAAACGGGTGATCTTGTCCGAGGATGACGAGATCGGCGAAGCGCTCGGAAAATTGTACGTGGCTTTTTATTTTCCACCCGAGGCGAAAGCGCGCGCCCTCGAGCTCGTGAACAATCTGAAGGAGGCGCTGGCCGATCGAATCAAAACGCTCGAGTGGATGGACGAACCGACCAAACAGGAAGCCCTCAAGAAACTCGCTGCGTTCACGGTAAAGATCGGTTACCCCGACAAGTGGCTCGATTATTCATTGCTGCGGATCGACCGCGGACCGTACGTCTTGAACGCGCTGAGGGCTGAACAATTTGAGGCTGATCGTGATGTTAAGAAGATCGGCAAACCAGTCGATCGCACCGAGTGGGAGATGACGCCGCCAACAGTGAACGCGTACTACAACTCGAACATGAACGAGATCGTTTTCCCGGCAGGCATTCTGCAGCCGCCGTTCTTCTACGCGAATGCCGACGACGCGGTGAACTACGGCGGGATCGGCGCCGTCATCGGTCATGAGATGACGCATGGCTTCGATGATGAGGGACGGCAGTTCGACGCCAAAGGCAATTTGCGCGACTGGTGGACACCGAAGTCCGCCGAGGAATTTAAGAAGCGCTCGGCTGCGATCGTGCAGCAATACAACGAATACCAGCCGTTGCCCGGCTTGCATGTGAATGGCGAGCTGACCCAGGGCGAAAACATCGCGGACATCGGCGGAGTGAAACTCGCCTACGCTGCGTTGCAAAAGGCGCTCGACAAACATCCCGAGGAGCGGAACAAAAAGATCGACGGCTTCACGCCGGAGCAACGCTTCTTTCTGTCCTTCGCCGCGATTTGGCGACAGAAAAGTCGGGATGAAGACCAGAAAATGCGTCTGACCACCGATCCGCATTCGCCTGCACAATTTCGGGTGAATGGGCCGCTCTCGGACCTGGTGGAATTTCAGAAAGCATTTAACATCCCCGACGGCTCACCGATGGTGCGGCCGGCAGATAAGCGCGTGAATATTTGGTAATGAAAATCTTGTAGGGCGTCTGTGTCAGACGCCGACCATCGAATGGCGTTTCATAGAAACGCCCTACAATTTCACTCCTTCGCCACCTTCCCGCCTCAACTTCTTGTCATTCCGAGCGGAGCGAGGAACCTCACATTCGAAGCGCGGATAACACAAATTACTTAGCGTAATCAATCACCGTGTGGGAGGTCCTTCGCTCTCCTCAGGATGACGCGCGATTGTTTATTCGCGCGCAATTTTGCCGCCCCAACCCAATATCTTCGCCTTCGCCCCTGCCGCTTCGGCTTCCTTGATGTTGCCGGCGCGATTGTAAAACAGCGAGAGGCTTGTCCAACCGATCTGGTCGTTAGGCCGAAGCTCCACAGCTTTTTTGCCTGCTTCGATCGCTTCTGCAAACCGGCCGAGTTTCATCAGCGCCATGCCGAGCGCGTGCCAGCCGTCGAAAAAATCAGGGTCGAGCGCGACGCAATGGCGATATTTTTCCACCGCTGCCTCCAAGTCGCCGACGGCTAGATCACCGCTGGCATCGTCAAAAATCTCGTCACGTGTGGCCATCCGAAGCACCAAATCCCAAGATCCAACTTCAGCGAAAAGCAAGCTCCAACCACCAACATCCAAGCTCCAGAGAAATTCCAATCATCAAGGTCCAAATGTCTCTCGCATCCCGTATTTGGTTATTGGAGCTTGGACTTTCACTGGATGTTGGACGGTTGGAATTTGGAATTTTGAAAATCAACCTTTGCTGAACTGAAGACCGGCTGCTTGCTGGCGGTCGCGCAGCCATTCGTAGAAAACAATTCGCTCTTTGTTATCGAGAAGCCTTTTCTCAAACGCTGCCTTTTTCTCGCCGGCATCACTGCCCGCAAAGGGCTCTCGCTTCTCCAAAATAGCGATGAATCCGTCATCACCCGAGGGAGAAAAATCGCTGATCTCGCCCGGACTCAGGAAGGCCACAGCCTCTTTGATCGCGGGAAAATCAGGAGGTTCGTTTTTGGGTTCCT
Source organism: Candidatus Udaeobacter sp. (assembly GCA_036499425.1). Lineage (GTDB taxonomy): Bacteria > Verrucomicrobiota > Verrucomicrobiia > Chthoniobacterales > UBA10450 > Udaeobacter. Next base: position 24,822 of record DASYDT010000134.1, read on the forward strand.
TGCTTTGGGAAGGCTGTTCGTTCGTCGGTTCCTTGCCCTGCGAAGCCGGCTTGTTTTTCGGTTCGTTGCCTTGGGAAGACAACTCGTTCTTTGATTCCTCGCCCTGCGAAGCTGGCTTGTTCTTTGGTGCGTTGCTTTGGGAAGACGGTTCTTTCTTCGGTTCCTTGCCTTGGGAAGAAGGTTCGTTCTTTGCTTCTTCGCTTTGATCCGTTTCCTTGCCTTGGGATTTGGTTGTTTCCTCATCAAACAACGAAAACGGCGGGAGCTTTTCAGGCTTTACGCCTGCCTTTTGAATAGCCGCCTCAAGCGGTTGTCCAGACTTCGCTGCTTCACGGAGTTGCTGCACGAGTTCCGCACCTTTCGTCGACATCAACTCACGGGCACGCGACTTCTTAAGCGCGTCCACGATTTTTGGCTTCGCTTCTTCGACTGTGAGCGGACGCGCCTCGGTGATCCCGGTGAGATGCAAAATATAAAATCCGTCCGGCACCTGAATCGGATCGCTGTTCGGCTCCTGCGCCGTCAATTTAAAAGCTGCGGCGCCTAACTGCGCATCCGCTTTCAACTGCGGGTCGGGCGCTGCTGCAGTAAATTCGCCGGTCTCATGTACCGGCAACTTAAATTTCTCAGCCGCCTGCTTGAAATCCGCGCCTTTTTCTAACAGCGTCTGCGTGAAATCGGTTGCGCGATCGGCGAGTTTTTGCAAAACGTCGATCCGTTCTTTCCCTTTCAACTTCTTCTGGTCCTCGCTCAAGCCGATATTCACAAACCGCACCTTGCGTTTCTCGTCGGTCTTGAGCTCGGTCTTGTGCGCGTCGTAATACTTCTGCACATCCTCGTCGTTGACGGTGATGTCCTTATCGAAATCGGCCGAGTGAAATCGAATGACGTTCACGTAGAACTTGTCGTAGCCGCGTTGAAAATTTTCGTCGAGCTCGCCTTTGGAAATTGAAATGCCCGCAGCCAGGAGCCGCTTGATTTCATTGAGGCAAAGCTCATCGCGCACCAATTGTTCAATGTGCTCTTCGCCAAGGCCCATCGGGCCCAAGGCGTTCCGCACAAAATCGCTGAACTTGGTCATGTCGAAGCCCGATTCACTCTGAAACGCCGGCAATTTGCGAACGACATCGGCGATTTCAGAACCGTCTGGACGAAGACCGAGCCGCTCTGCTTCGTGCCGCAGGACCAGCAAGTTAGTAATGAATTGGACGGCAACCTGATTCTGGTTCAGCCCGGCACCGCCCGCGAGTGTCTGCACGAACTCAGACATGCCAAGTGCCTGCGCCAGGTTGAGGAGCCGGGCGATTTGCTGCGCTTCCAGCATCGAAACATTTCGGTCGTACATGCGAGCAAATTGATCGGAGCGCATCGCTCCGTAATCCGGCCGTTGCACAAAATAAAAAACGAACGGGATCGCCAGAACCGCGATGACGATCATCAGCCAGTCCTTGTGCCTGCGCAGTGCCTTCATCATAACGAAAACGATTGTAGCGCGCTGAAGCTCAGCCGCAAATGTCGGGAAATCCCAAATCCCAGGCTCCAAGATCCAAACAAATCGGATTCTGTCATTCCGACCGAAGTGGAGGAATCTCTGGCTATTATCTCCTCGGCATCATATGTGCGGATAATTCGAGATGTCTCGACTTCGCTCGACATGATAAACGTGTTCGAGCGCCCGTTTTAATTATTGCCGTCTTCCCGGAACGCCGGGCGACAGCGCGTCTGCCGTTTCCCGGATCAATTCCCACCCCTTGCGCAGATGTTCTTCGGTAGTGAGCACGTTGCCGAAGCCAATTCGCATCACTGTTCGGCCGCGCAATTTGGTTTGCGTAAGATAAGCGCGTCCGGAAGCGTTAATTCGTTCGACGAGTTCGCTGTTCAAGTTGTCGACATTCTCTTCTGTAGCCGGGGTCGGGGACCCCGGCCCGGCATCAGCGATGCCGGCTACAAAACGAAAACAAACCACACCCATGCTGACCGGAGCGGCGAGCTCGAATCGATTGTCCTCCTTGATCCAGTTGGCGAGCAGGTTTGCAAGGCGGATTTGTTCCCGCAGGAGCGCCACGATTCCCTGGCGGCCTAACGAGCGCCAGATCATCCACGCCTTGAGCGCGCGAAATCTGCGACCAAGTTGGATGCCGTAATCCATGTAATTTTTTTCGGCTTCCACCGTGTCGCCGCGCAGATATTCCGGCACGAGTGTGAACACACGACGCAACCGCTCGAGATCGCGCACGTAAAGCACGCTAAAATCGAGCGGCACAAATAAACTCTTGTGCGGATTGATCACGATTGAATCGGCCATCTCCCATCCCTCGCCCAACCATCCGTATTCCGGCAACATCGCAAACCCGCCGCCATAAGCGCCGTCGATGTGCAGCCAGATCTTTTGTTCCTGGCAAATCTTCGCGATTTCCAGAATCGGATCGACGCTCGCGGTGGAAGTTGTGCCCACGGTCGCAACGACCGCCATCGGCTGGAAACCTCGCTGTCGATCTTGCGCGATGGTTCGGTCTAACGAATTACTGTCCAGTCGAAATTCCTCGTCACTTCGAACGCGGGCCACATTTTCCTCGCCAAGCCCAAGGGCGATTGCCGCTTTTTCCGCCGAGCTGTGGGCTTGATCGGAAGTGTAAATGCGAAAACGCGGCAGATCGTCCGGCGGCCGCCGGATCAGGCCAAGTTTTCTCGTGGATGGCGCTGCTTGTTCGCGCGCGACCGCGAGCGCGTGCATGATTCCCACCGACGCTGTGTCGTAAACCACGCCACCAAACTCGTCAGGCAAGCCAAGCCATTGCCGCAGCCAATCGATAACGACAGTTTCCAGCTCGGTCGCAGCCGGACAGGTGCGCCATGTCATCGCGTTTACGTTTAACGGCGCGCTAAGGATCTCGCCGAGAATTCCCGGCGCGGTGGTCGTCCAACCGAAATAGCCAAGAAACATCGGATGGCTCCAGTGCACCATGCCAGGGACAATGAGGCGATCGACGTCGCTGAGAATTTTCTCGAACGGCTCGCCGTCTTCCGGCGGTTGCGCCGGTAGCCGCGCACGAACTGCGCCGGGTCGCGAGACTGCGGGATCAGGCGCGACGCGCAACGATTCGATATTTTCGCGAAAGTCCGCGATCCAATCCGCAAGCACATGCAACTGTTTGCGGAATTCCTCCGGCGGCGTGTCACCAGATGATTGTCGATCCTTCATTCGTGATGCAGGCAATCCTGCCTGCAAGTATTCCCGCCGCAAATGAAGATTAACGCACGCAGGATTGTCTGCGTCACGTTAGTCAAAAGGCAAAGCCGAAACTGAAATGGAACGCGCCGAAATCTTCGTCTGGGCGCGGATCCGGATTGACGCCGTAATCGAGGCGAATCGGGCCCACTGGCAGCTTGTAGCGCAATCCTGCGCCGATGGCGTAGCGCATATTGTTGAGGCCAACTTCTTCTGACGTCGGCAGAAGATTGCCCGCATCAGTGAATATGGCGCCCTGCAGTTCCCCAAAAATCGGAAAGGTGTATTCGACGTTAAACACGGTAAAGAATTCTCCACCGACAGGATGACCGTGATTATCGTGCGGGCCAAGATCGCGTTCGCCGAAACTGCGCACAGTTGAGGCGCCGCCATTGAAAAAGCGTTCATCGATCGGGATGGCAGTGGCTTCGTCGGAACCGCTGGTTGTGAGCGAATGGATCACCCCGACGCGCGCGCCGAACGCGATTGACGACTGCCGGAACCACCGCTGGAAGGGCGTGCCCGTCGGTTCGTCGACCACTACACCCGGCGTGAGTGGTTTCGGTCCAAATGGAAGGTAATAACCGACGCGCATCGTGCCGCGGATATATTCGATGTCGCTGCCGAGCGCGCTCGGGGCAACATCCAATGTATTATTGATCAGGAACCCGCGCGGGTTCACATATGGACTCTCACGAAAATCAAGCGTGTTGGTAAGGCCAATGGTGTTTACGAGGTACTTTGTCGGCCCGAGGAGGAATTCCGGCTTTATCTCGGAGTCCGTGATCTCTACATGGCGCACTGAAAAAATCAGGGCCGCCTCGTCATATTTGGTAATTTTGCGACTGAGTTCGAATCGTCCGCCCAATTCAAATTTTGTGTAGCCGTCATAGTTAAATGTGAGGGCTGCCGCACGTGCCGTGAAAACAAAATCGGTGTCAAGAAAGAATGGATCCTGATACAGAATTTCGCCGCTGTAACTGCGCTGCGACACTTCGATCGACGCCGTGACCGGACGGCCATAGCCGAACAGATCGCGATCGCCAACCTGCACACCGGCGAGGGCGCCTTCGTAGGTGTCGTATCCGATCCAAAAACCAAATTCCTTGCTTTTGGCCTCCTGCGCCGAAATGTCGAGGCGCAACAAATTTCCATCGACTGGCACCGGCTTTATTTGCAGCAGATTGAATTGGCCAGTCTTCATGAGGGTGCGAAACCGCTCATCAAGAACATCCGGGCTGTAGGTCTTTCCACGCAATCTGGTAAATCGTTTGGCCACAAAACTGGGATGCAATCGAGTTAGTCCGTTAACCGTGACACCGTCGAAGTGGTACACTGGTCCAGGAGAGATCGTGATTTCCACCGGGACGTGTCCATTGACCGCTTCCTCTGGCGCGCCGCTGGCATCCACCTTGACGTCGTAATAGCCGCGCGCCTTGAAATATGCCTGGAGACGCCGCGGAATATCCTCTACGCGAGCGTCGGTATAAGGTCGCTGCAACAAATCCACAATCTGTCCCCGGAGCGCCTCCGCACCGTAAATGGTCTGCCCCGTGAAGACGATGCTGCCGAAGAAATATTGGCGCCCTTCATGAATCGGAACGACCACATCAACCTCATTGCTTTGTTCCTGAAACTTGTAACGCGGCGGATCGACTACGACGTCCAGAAAACCCTCCGCCACATAGAATCGTTGCACCAGCCGGGAACCCTCTTCCATGTCGGCGGCGACAAAAGGCAACCATTTCTCGAGCTGCGAATATCGCTCACGAGTCGGCCCTGCCATGTAATCGAAGAGTTTGTCTGCCAGTTCTCGCCTGTTTCCATCGAAGATCACCGTCCGCAGCATGAATCGCGGGCCTTCGGTAACGTCCAGGCGCACCCGGTTCCCTGACTCTATGACATAGTGGACGTTCACTTTCGCATAGCCGTGTTTTCGGTAGAAAACTTCGAGGAAGAATGCGAGATCGTCCGCGCGGGCTGGACTCAATCCGAAATTCTCGATCGTGATGATCTCTTCTTTCAGCGCCGAACGTAATTCTTTTTCAGTGAAAGCTTGTTGACCACGAAATTCTATGATGTTCGCATGCTCCGCGCGTTTTTCCTGCTCTTTGACCACTGCTCGCCGCTCTCTCTGCCGCTCCTCTGGTCGAGCGACATCAACCGCGCTCTGCGCTGCAACTTCCAATGCGAGGGCCACGCTTCCAACAGAGAAAAGGAGCCCGTAGCGCATGTCAGCGAAATCGAATCAGATACTTTAGCTTCCCTCGGAAATCACCGTGCACGCCAACATCGCCAGTCAGCACGAAGTGATTGTCGATCTTGAACCGCACAGTCGCCTGTTGCTGACCAGTTCGTGGATCCACTGTTCCCAAATCCAGATCCAACCGATTGAACACCGTGTTGCTCTCGGTTGGCTCGCCTTTCTTGACGATTTTGCGGTAAAGCTGTTGCACCAATAACATCCCCGCTCGCCCAGCCAGAACGTTGCCAGTCGAAAGTTCCTGTCTCGTTGCGCCAGTGGAGATCAATGAAATGATTTCCTCCTGCGCCAGAGGCGGTTCGCTTGTGAAAATGGCTTCTGGCGAAAGCAGAGTTCCGTAAACGTAAACGCGCACGGTGTAATCGCGGATAACCGATGTGCCTTGTAGATCGATTTTCGGATTCATCGAATCGTCCGGACTAAAAGTGAGGGAGCCGCGGGAGACCTCGAGCCGACTAAAAGGCAACGTCGCCTCGACATTTTGCATCTGCACCACGCCTTGCAGCGCGGGGCGCACCCCCGTTCCCGTCAACTTTAGATCCCCGGTCGCTCCGCCTGTCGCCAGATTGCCACGAATGAGCACTGGATCTTTGGTTTTGATTGCGACATCAAATTTCCAGTCGCGGAGCGGCGGATTCGGAAAAGAAAAAAATTCAGGACGCTGCGTGGGCGGCTGAGGTGCGGGTCTGCCCGGCAAACCGATCGGAATCAGATCGATATTTTTTAGAACATGGCTGTCCGTCATTGCAACGTTGCCGGTGACCGTCGCGGCAGCAAATGGTCCCGTTATCTTAAGGTCTGCATTCGCGCGCGCGGTCAGCGTATCGTTTCGCGCAAGCAGCACGCTGTCGCCTTTGAGCTGCAAATCCAGAGTCGGCGCCGTCAATTTGGGAAACGTAATTCTGCCGCCCATGGTGAAACGGCCGCCGGCCAAATCACCTGTAAACCGATCGAGGGTGAGCGCGTTCTCTCTAAAAGTGACCCGCGCATTAAAGCTACTCAGCGCGGGAAGAGTGGCGTTCGTAAAACGCGCCAGATTGACCGTCATGTCCCCTGCCCCGCTCAAAACGGGATGACCGATTGTTCCGGTCACATCAACATCGAGTCCAAGGTCGCCGTCCAGTTGCTCTAGCTCCGGAACGAATTGTCGAACAAAATTCACAGAGGTGCGCGGGACGTGCGCCTTTGCAGTAATCGGGGTATCGTCCGGAACTTTTCGGGCACGGACAATTTTGGGAATATCGAAGGGCATGCTTGCATTTATTTCCGCTGGCTGGATCCGGGCCTGTTGCAATTTCCCCGTGATTGTCAGCCGATCCTGCGCGGCCTGCGCGCTTAGTTCAAAAGTCGCCGGCTCCATTTTTGGCCATTGTTCATCTCGTAAGTCGCGCACCTCCGCGTCCAGACGCGCGTTCAAGTCGGCGACTGTTCCCTGAGCATCGAGCTTGGCGTTCATGATGCCGGACATCGCCGGTTTGATTCCGAGATCGTCGAACAATTTTTTAAGATCGAGGTTCTCAGATTGAAACGTCGCGGACACCTTGCCCGCTGATGGGATGACCGCTGACTTAGTACCGAGATTTCTCCACACAAAAGGAATAGAGACATATCCGGAGGCGTAGTTCGTACGTTGCTGTGGTAGGGCGCGCTCGCCGAGCGCGCCGCCACGGACGGCCCGGCGGTCCGTCCCTACCTGATCAAGCTGAATCTTGTCTATCTCTAGCGTGTCCCCTTTGGCCTGAGCGATGGCATGAAAATCCATGTTGCTGCTGGCGAAAAACATGATCGGAATATCAAAACCCTCCGGCGAATAGGACGCATCGATGTTCGCCTGGAGCGATTGCAAATTTCCATAGCGTCCCTTTTGCAGCTCGAACTTCAGTGCCCCTGAATCTTTGAACGTTTCCGCGTTACCGCTTCCTTCCCAATCCAATCTGACCGAGCCAGCCAATTCATTCTGATTACCGGAAGCCCGGAGCAGCGGCTGAAATGTTGATAAGTTCGCTACGCTTGCGGAAATCCTGCCGCTGTAGCGATGAGGTGCGCGCAGGTTGAACGTGCCGGTCGCGTTAACGAAATCGGCATCGTTTAAAACCGCGGTGCAGTCGTTCAGGTAGATCACATTGTTCGAAACCGAGCACTGAGTGCTGAGTTGCCGGAAAACTAAATCTCGCATGCTCAGATTTGATCCGGATACCCACATTTGGCCATTGGCGGTTTCTTGTTTCCATTGAATCTGCGCCTGCGATTGCAAGGGCCCGCTTATTTTGTTTGGAGAATCAGCAACCCAGAAATCGCCTGCGTCCGGTGCATTCAGAGCGATATCCATCGCCGCGGGTTGCGAAGAAAATTTACTAACCTCTGCGGGAAGCAGATAGCGCCCGTGAGCATTCAGTTCATTTTGCCTTCGCCGGAGATTCAACCGATCCAATCCGAGAACGTCATCGCTTGAATTAAGCGACCCTTCCGCGGAATCGACGGCGTAATCGCGATAACGTATTCCCGTTAGGTTGAACTCCATTGCCGTGCGAAGATCTGCGAACCACGGTCTTTTATTATCGCCGCGCGCAACGCCCTTGGACGCTCGAAGCGTACAATTTAGCTTGTCAACGATTCCATCCTCGAACCCAACCGAGGCTGCGGTTACGCCGAGGGTTGCGTGTATAGTTGCGTTGACAATATCTATCCTGCCGGTGAACTGGGCTGAGCCGGTCAACCCCACAAGAGTGCCCGCTGTTAGTCGTTCCAAATCAGGCGCCGAGCCGGAAATTTCAAGATTCGCCGGTGCGCGGCCAAAGTCTTCGATTCTGGAAGGCAGTTCGATTCCTCCGCGCAGATGCAATTCGTTCGTGTCCTGAACGATGTCGGCCGACCGCAGGATTCCTCTGCCCTGTTCCGCTGAGATTTCGATCACGGCTCGACCCAAATTGAGTTGCGGGCGACGCACGTCGCTCATTCGCAACGTTAGGTTTCCGCTCCAGGTGCGCGGCTGATCGATTATGCCTGACCCATCCAGCGCGAGATGCTCAATTTCGCCAGAAACATAATTCTCCGGAAAGATAAGGAATTTGTTTAGCGATTCCGACGCGACTTTCTCTGCCGCTACATCTAATTTCGCGTTCAGCGAAGATTGCGTTTCTGTGAACGCAGCAGACGCCGATAATTGGCCGCCGCCGACTGTGCAGTTGAGATTGATCCCCAGAGCATTAGCGTCGATACGCGATGCATCGACATTTAGGAGATGAATCTGGTCCTGGTCGCTCAGCAGAACATCGCGAACGATTAAGTTTTTGTTTGTGTACGATGTATGGCCGGAAACTCCGGACCAATTATCGCCGGACGGCAGTTGCAGCGTTGCAATTCGCAGCTCGCCGGGATGCCGCGGATCCAGCTCAAGACCGATGCCCTCTGCGACGAAATCCTCCGGCTGATTTCTGACAATCAACGTCGCATCGGTCACGCGGACTCGCTCCGGGAAAAATTTCGGCAACTTCAGGTGCGGTTTCGGTGGCCGCGTTCTCAGCGGCGACTTGGACGGATTGAAGACAATGCGCGCCGACCGCGCTTCCACATTATCAAACAACCGGGAGATGCCGTGGCGCCAGAAACCAAACAGATCGTAATCAACATGCAGTTGGTCGATGTCGATCGATTCAATCGCCGATGGCCCAGTCGGGAAGGCATGAAAATTTCGCGCTGTAAGTCGCGTAAACGGATTCCCTTCGAGAACGAAATTGATCTTTAGATTCTCTTTTGCCGCATACCGAAACGCGATCTGCCTGCCGATGGCGAGCAAAATTGGCCGATGGAAAATGATCAGGAGGCCTACGCATATCGCAAGGCCGATCCATACACGCCGCCAAATCCGACCCTGGCGCTGCGCCTTTGACTCATCATCCGCAGGCACAGAACGACTCTATTGCCCGCTCTGTCACAGAGCAAAGAACAAATGCCGTGGTCGGGGATCGCTTCCTACTTAGCAATTGCGCAGAAAGACCTCTGGCGTGACGCTTTCGAAGTTCTTCGACGATGAACCCTGACAAGCTTTTTGATTATCTCGAGGGCAGATTGCCGGCGGCTGAACGGGCCGCGCTGGAGCAGCGACTGATTTTGGATAAGCAATTGCAACGCGAGCTTGCGGTGGCGCGGCAGATTCACGCAGGAATGCGCAGCGACTCCCGCGAAGTGCTGTTGCCACCCAGGCCGAATGTAACGGAGCAAGGCCGCAAGATGGCGCTTCGGGTAGGCACGGCGTTTATCATTCTCATGGCTGTCAATGTGGCGTTCGGTCTTTGGTTAATCGCGAGACACGAAACGAAGAATCCGAATCACGCACTGCTTGAAACCCAGATGCGTGAGCAGATCGCGAAATCGATCGAGCGCGCTGCGGCAACACTGACGCCAGCGCCGAACGCTTTAGGGGTAAGCGAAATCACCATCCCGGCCGCAACTGGGAAATTGGATGCGGTCGCTAATGAAGTAGTCACGATTACTTCGCGCTTTGGCGGTTCCGCTACGAAAGGACTTCCGGATCGGGGACGGCTCACCGTTCTTGTCGATCTGCCATCGAATCGCGAGTCCGAATTTCGCGCGGCAATTGCGTCAAGCGTCGGCGAAAAACCCGAGTCACCGACTCCGGCTACGCAAGGAGCGGGATCGGTGATCCCCACTACAGCAGAGAAGACGAGCTTTGTTGTGCAGATCGTTGAGGCGTCGCCAAAATAGGTTCACCCCGTGAGATAATATCCGATGCACAATCGGCAGCACTTGCGATCTATCTCACGGGGTGAACCCGTGAGATACAATCACTGTGCCGAATATTGTTACGTTTACGTTTTGCGCTCGCAAGCTGATCATCAGTTTTATGTCGGTCTTACGCGAGATTTACCGGCACGGCTTCGGGCGCACAACGATGGACGGGTGAATTCGACAAAGAAGCGCAGACCGTTTGAGCTCGTATATTGGAGGGGTGCCGAAACGAGAGCGACGCTGCACAACGAGAGAACTATCTGAAAACCGCATGGGGAAAACGTTACATTAAGGGCCGGCTGTGGTGTTATCTCACGGGGTAAATGATCGCGGTCACGTTTGCTTTGCCGGCGGAGAGCTCTGAATTCTTGCGGCGTCTGCGCGATAGAACTAGCACTGAGCGCAACGGCGTAAGAATCGTCGGCGGCAAGATCGACGATCAAGGGGTCGAAGTCCTCCATACCGGCGTGGGGGAAAAGGTTTGCCGACAACGGGTCGAAAGATTTCTCCAGGATCAGCAATTTGACCTTTTGATCAGCACCGGATTTGCGGGGGCACTCAATGATGAATTGCAAGCAGGTGATCTGTTGCTGGCGAAGAATTTTTCGACGATTGATCTGAACGAGAGCCGCTCGTTCTTTTCAAGCTTTCCAATTCACACGGCCGATCTGTTAACCGTTGCTGGGTTGATCGATTCGAGCGAGGAGCGAAATAGAATCGCGCGCGCATCGGGCGCAGCCGCGGTGGACATGGAAACGGAATTCATTGCGCGCGCCTGCGCTGAGCATGGGGTTCCCCTGCTCTCACTGCGCGTTGTTAGCGATACACCGCGCAAGCCTTTCCCGGCACCAATGAAAGTCTTGTTCGACATGGAGCGGCAGCGAACCGACTACCGCCAATTGTCCTTATATGTTTTGAAAAATCCGGCGACGCTCTGGCGCTTGATTCGCTTTGGAATTCAAGTTGCGCACGCACGCAAAGCTTTGACCAAAGCAATCGTAGATCTCGTATCCGATCTGTAGGGGACGCCGTTGGCGTCCCAGGGAAGCAGTCTGCTTCCCCTACAGCGTTCGTGGCTACATGCTTTCTCGCGGCTCGATATGCACGAGCACATCCGCGATGCGTTTGTCACATTCCTGCACCGCACGCTTCACTCGATGCGCGATGCGATGGCCTTCGCGCACGGAAATATCGCCGTTCACGCCGACGTGAAGATCGACATAAAACTCCAGGCCCATTTTACGAATCCGGGGTTTTTCAATTTCCTCCACGCCATCGACGGAACACGCCGCCTTTTGTACAACATCGACAATTTTTCCGCGCGGCGCCGTGTCCATGATCTCGCGCAATGCAGGCCAGAGCAGACGTGCGCCATTAGCCGCGATTACCGCGCAGGCAAACAGCGCCGCCCAATCATCCGCGCTACGCCATTTTGTGCCGCCGAGAAGCGCGATGGTAATGCCGACGAACGCAGCTGCCGAAACGATCGCATCAATGCGATGATGCAAGGCGTCGGTTTTGACGGCGGTGCTATCGATATCACGGCCAAAGCGATTCACGTAACGGAACCAGATTTCTTTCACAGCCACGGTGACAATCAGAACAAGCAGCGTGAAGCGCGCCGGCGCGGTATGTGGCAGAAAAAGTCCACGAACGCTGATAAGTGCAAGGCCAAGCGCAGCGGCGAGAACGCCAATCGCGACCGCAATGGCCGCCAGTGGTTCGGCTTTGCCGTGACCGTAGGGATGGGTGGCATCAGGCGGGCGGGCGGCAACTTTTAGTCCAGCCCAGATCACAATCGACCCGCCGACATCGAACGCGGATTCAATGCCGTCGGCGATCAACACATATGCGTGTCCGAAGACGCCGGCGAGAATTTTTCCCGACGCCAGCACGACATTGATCAGGAGACCAACTAGCGCGACACGCGCTCCGGTTTGCAGATTCTCCTTAGAGGCATGAGTCTGCGGTGACATCGATGAACAAAAATATAAACGCAACCGTTTACGATACGCACGGAAATCCGGTGAACGTTTTACATGTGGAATCGCGGCCATGGCCGACGCCAGCCTGCGGTGAAGCCGTTGTGAAAATGCGTGCGGCGCCGATCAATCCGGCCGACTTGAATCAGATCGAAGGCAAATATCCAGTGCGAGCGGATTTGCCGGCGACGCCTGGATTCGAAGGCGCGGGAGTAGTGATCGAGCTCGGCACGGACGTGAAAGGCCTAACAAGTGGTGCGCTCGTAATTCTGCCGCACAACGTCGGCACATGGCGGGACGCCGTTGCCGTAAAAGCTGAAGATCTGGTCGTTGTGCCTGCGGGAATCGAGCCTGTGTATGCAGCAATGTTGAAAATCAATCCGATGACCGCGTGGCGGCTGCTGCACGATTATGTCGATCTCAAAAAAGGAGATTGGCTCATCCAAAACGCAGCAAATTCCGCTGCCGGGCGCGCTGTGATTCAAATTGCGCGCGAGCTTGGTTACAAAACGCTGAACGTTGTCCGACGCGCGGAATTGATTGACGAGCTGCGCTCAGAAGGCGGCGACGTCGTGCTCGTCGATGGCGAAAGCCTTCGCGAAGAAGTGAAAGCTGCGACGAGCGGCGCGCCGATCCGTTTGGGATTGAACGCGGTTGGCGGCGAGAGCGCCTTGCGTCTCGCAAATTGTCTCGCGCCTGGATCGACGCTGGTGACTTTCGGAGCGATGAGTTTGCAGCCACTGAAAATTCCGAACGGCTTTCTGATTTTCAAAGACCTGCGTTTCCGCGGCATCTGGATCAACAAATGGTACGACAACGCAACCAAGGAGCAGCGCATGGAGGCATTCCGGCCACTTTTTGAAATGGCAAAACGCGGTCTGTTAAAGACGAAGGTCGAAAAAGCTTACCCGCTGAGCGAAGTGAAAGCGGCCCTTGCGCATGCCGCGCAAAGCAAACGCAGCGGCAAGATCATTTTCGAATTCGGCGATTAGCGTCTGCTCATTCTCGAGTGCAAAACGAACAGGCTAGCCGCACGGCGCTGCTTATTGCCGCAAGCCTGGTACTTCTGTATCACGATCCAAAATATTCAGGCCTCGTCTCGAAGACCTCCGCAGACTTGTGCGCTCAGATGCTCAAGACGTGTTCGCTTCAAGCGCGTTTGCCCTTGAAAATTGTTCAACAGGGCTGGTTTCGACCAATCGCGAAGTTGATGGAGCGCGTGACCATCCCAGGAATTTTGCTGCATTATGCCTTGCGAAAGAAATGCATCGGCACACTTGCGCGCTCAGCGCTTGCGAATGGAGCGAGACAAGTCGTCGTCGTTGGTGCAGGCTTTGATCCGCTCAGCTTAGAATTACACCTGGATTTTCCAGATGCGGAATTTTGGGAGATCGATCATCCCGCGACACAGCGTCAGAAACTGCGAGCATTGCCCAAGCCTGGCGCTGAACGATTGCATTTTATCGGAGTTGACTTGAACGCCGCTGCTCTCAATGGAGGCGCTCTTATCAAAAGCGGCTTCGACCCGGCTAAACGGACGTTTTGTATCGCCGAAGGTCTCCTAATGTACCTGGAGGCAGACAAGGTTTCGTCATTGATGAGAACATTGAACAGCCTGAGCGCTTCGGGCAGCGAGTTTGCATTTACGTTCATGGAAAAGCAGAACGACGGCCGGATTCGCTTCGATTCGCAAAGCAAACTGGTCGATAGGTGGTTGCGTGGACGCGGCGAGCCATTCGTTTGGGGAACGACGCGAGGCGAACTTGCCGATCTTGCCCGCCCCTGGCGCGTCGTCCGATTCTTTGATCACAATGATCTACGTGGACTGGGGTCCGGCTTGGCCGACGAACCCATTGCCAAAGGCGAAGTAATTTGCCTCGCTGAGATGTAACCGGTTCGATTAAACTTTCGCATGCTGACACGGCGCGAATTCATACGCACGGCCGCGCTTTTCGCGCTTGCGCCGCGCATCTTCGCAGAACCGGAGATTTGGGTTAATGACGTTCATTCCCAGCTCAATCGCACCCGCGTTCGCGAACTGCTTACGCCGCGCACCAGAGAAGAACTTGCGGAAATTGTTCGTTCGGCGTCGCGAAAAGGCTTGCCCATCTCCATTTCAGGCTGTCGACATTCGATGGGCGGACAGCAATTTGCGACGGACAGCATTTCCATCGACACGCGCTCGCTTAATCGGGTGGTTTCTTTCGACCAGAAGCGCGGTCTGATTGAAGTGGAAGCGGGGATTCAATGGCCGAAATTGATTGGCGCTTATCTGGACGCCCAAGCAGACAAGGCAAAGCAATGGGGCATTGCTCAAAAACAAACCGGCGCCGACACATTCACGCTCGGTGGAAGTCTCTCCTCGAACGTGCACGGGCGCGGACTGGCAATGAAGCCGCTAATCTCCAATATCAAATCATTCACTCTGACCGATGCCAATGGGAAATCGATTCGCTGTTCGCGGAATGAAAACAATGAATTGTTCCGAGTTGCGATCGGCGGCTACGGGCTTTTTGGATTGATCGACAGCGTAACGCTTCGTCTCGTCCCGCGGCAAAAATTGCGCCGCGCAGTCGAGATAATTCACGCGGGCGATTTGCCCAAACGCTTCGAAGAACGAATCGCGGACAACTTTCTGTACGGTGATTTTCAGTTTTTAGTCGATGAAAAGTCGCCGGACTTCCTCCAGCGCGGAGTGTTTTCCTGCTACGAGCTGATCGACGAGCGCAAAGCGATCGTCGCAAAAAAGGAGCTTCGCGATGATGACTGGCTGGAACTCCTGCGCCTTGCTTACACAGATCGCGAAAAGGCTTTCAAGCGTTACAGCGATTACTATTTGTCCACAAACGGGCAGACTTATTGGTCCGACACAAATCAACTTAGCGCCTATTTGCCCAACTACGCGCAGAAGATTCGGGAACAAATCGGAGGAGAGGAATCGAGCCTTATCATTACGGAAATTTACGTTCCGCGCCCGGGCCTTCCTAACTTTCTGTCGCAGGCAGCAGAACTGTTGCGGTCGAATCGCACGATCGTGATCTATGGTACAGTCCGACTGATCGAAAAAGATGACGAGAGCTTTTTGGCTTGGGCCAAAGAACGCTATGCGTGCATCATCTTCAATCTGCTCACGCTTCATACACCGGCAGGCATCGAAGCGTCAGCGCGCTCCTTTCGCGGCTTGATCGATTTGGCGATAGCCCGCCGCGGAAGTTATTACCTGACCTACCACAAATTCGCCAAACCCGAGCAAGTCATGGCGTGCTATCCGCAGTTCAAACAATTTCTCGACCTGAAAAGGAAGTACGATCCCAGCGAACGCTTTCAGAGTGATTGGTACCGTTACTATCGAAAGCTTTTCGCAAGCTAATGACCAGAAGAAAAGCACGATCCCTTCATGCCACCGTTTGCCGTCATCGCTTTGGTTCTGGTTCTTGCGCGCTGGATCGCGGAACTGTGGTTGAGCCGGCTGAACCAACGTCACGTGCGTGCGCACGCGAACGAAGTGCCGCCTGCATTTCGCGGACTCATTGACGAAGCGATGTATCGCCGTTCGGTCGATTACACGCTGGCCAAGGGCCGCTTTGGAGATGTGGCCAACTTGTTCGATGCCGCGCTGCTCATCTTCCTGCTTTTCAGCGGCGTGTTGCCGTCGGCGTTTGGAAGATTCAGCCAGAGCTTCGGCAGTTCGATCTGGGCGATGGCTGCTTTCTTCCTCGTTGTAGTAATCGCGTTAAGCATCCTCGCATTGCCGTTCGCCTGGTACGCGCAATTCAAACTCGAAGAGCGATTTGGTTTCAATACCACGACAATGAGAACGTGGATGCTTGATCGCATGAAAGAATTTCTGCTGGCAGCGCTGCTTGGGTATCCGTTGCTTGCGCTGGTGTTGAAACTGATTGAGTGGACCGGCGCAACGTGGTGGCTATGGGCGGCGGCAGTTGTCATCGCGTTTCAATTGCTCCTGCTACTCGTCGCGCCGGCGGTGATTATGCCCCTGTTCAACAAGTTCACACCGCTGCCGGAAGGAACGTTGCGTGAGCGCCTGTTTGCGTTGGCGCAGCGCACCGACTTTCCCACGCGCAGTATCGAAGTGATGGATGGCAGCAGACGCTCGCGTCACTCGAACGCCTTCTTCACAGGGTTCGGACGTTTTCGAAAAATCGTCATGTTCGATACGCTCGTAGCACAGCTCACCGAGCCTGAACTGGAGTCCGTGCTCGCGCATGAAATTGGGCATTACAAAAAGCGCCACGCACTCAAGTTGCTCGGCGTTTCCATCGCTGGCGTCTTCGTAGCGTTCGCCGCGATCGCGTGGCTGGCGCGCCAGCAATGGTTTTATCACGCGTTTGGTTTCCAGTATCAGGCAGACTTTGCTGCTGCGAATGTCGCCCCTGCGATTCTGCTTTTTGGACTGCTGGCCGGAACTGTAAGCTTCTGGCTCTCGCCGCTCATTCATATCTGGTCGCGCCGGTTTGAATACGAGGCGGATGCGTTCGCGCGCGCGACAATGGGAGAGGCGCAGTCGATCATTCACGCACTGCGTAAATTGAGCGAAAAAAATCTGAGCAATCTCACTCCGCACCCGCTCTACAGCGGGTTTTATTACTCGCATCCAACCCTGCTCGAACGGCAACGCGCGCTGCGAGCGGAGGCTGTGCGCGGGCCTTCGAGCAAATGACGGCGCTCACGGAGTGACGCGTCTACCGAATATTCGGCGCTTGACACAACCGCGGCTACAACGTGCGCTTTTTCTAACATGTCGAAAGTCATCGTCGTTGGCGCGGGAATTAATGGTGTTACGGCCGCAATCGAATTAAAGAAACGCGGTCACAACGTAGGGCTCGTCGATCCGGGGCCGCTGCCGCACCCGCTCGCGGCGTCCACCGATATCAGTAAGGCGGTGCGCAGGGCTTACGGCGCGGATGAGGATTACACGGCGCTGGCGGAACGCTCGATCAAACTCTGGCGCAAATGGAATCAGGAATTCAGTGTGGAATTGTATCACGAAGTCGGCGTGATGTTCGTGCGGCGGCGGGAAATGGAGCTAGGCGATTTCGAGCACGAAAGTTTCAAAATCTTGAAAAGGCGTGGACACAAGATCGAGCGCATGAACTCGGCGAGACTGTGGAAACGATTCCCGGCGTGGAATCCGGAACTTTATCGAGATGGCGTTCTCGAGCTTGAAGCCGGATACGCAGAAAGCGGTAGCGCCGTTGCGACATTAATCGGTCGTGCCACGTCGCTGGGTATCGAGCTGCGCGAAGGAGTCAGATTCTCGCGATTGGATGAGGGCGACGATCGCGTGAATGGAATTGTGACAAGTGATGGACAACGCGTCGTTGGTGATTTTGTCGTAATGACCGTGGGCGCATGGACACCGTATTTGCTGCCTTTTACAAAACCGTACTTTCGCACCACCGGCCAGCCGGTTTTTCACCTGAAGCCTCGACAGCCTGATCTATTCGCATCCGAGCGTTTTCCAGTTTTCGGCGCAGACATCACGACGACTGGCTATTACGGATTTCCACTCAATCGCGATGGCGTCGTGAAGATCGCGAATCACGGCCCCGGGCGGGAGATGTCGCCTGAATCTCCCAAACGCGCGGTCACTCCCGAAGACGAAAGGAATTTGCGCGAGTTTGTATCATCCACGTTCCCTGCACTGGAGGATGCGCCGATTGTTTACTCGCGCGTCTGCATGTATTGCGACACGCACGATGGACATTTTTGGATCGCAGCCGATCCGGACCGCAAAGGATTGGTCCTTGCTGCGGGAGATTGTGGCCATGGTTTTAAGTTTGCGCCGGTGCTTGGCGAAATCATTGCCGATGCGGTTGAGGAAAAATCGAATCCGATTCTGCAAAAGTTCCGCTGGCGACCGGAAGTACCCGCGGGAAGCGGAACAGATGTGGCACGGTCTAGCCCGAAAACGTCCAACGCCCAACGCCAAACATCTAACATCGAAGCCGGCGGCGATTAGGAAATTGCCTTTTCCTGAGAGGCCGTCTCTTTTTTTGGCCGGCGTTTTAGCAGAGTGATCTGCTTGATGCGCGCCGAATCGGACGGGCTCCAGGTGGCGACCTCGGGATCGTCCTTAAACGCATTGTGGACGAGGCGTCGCTCGTAGGAATTCATAGGTTCAAGCTGAAGCGAACGGCCTGTGATGCGCACGCGGTCAGCCAATTCGCGCACGCGTTGCACGATGCGATCTTCGCGCATGGAACGGTAATGTTCGCAATCGACGATGACTTTTTCAGCGTCTTTGTCTTTGTCTTTGGCTTGCAGCAGCCGGTTAAGCAAAAACTGGATGGCCTCGAGCGTTTCGCCGTCGCGTCCAATGAGGCGCCGACTTTCTTCGGTATAAATCTGCAGCGTCGGGTTGCCACCTTCGTTAGAGGTTTCCTCGATTTGCACAACGAAACCGAGATAACCGAGCATGGTGTCGAGCAAATCTTTCGGCGTCATCATCGTTTTCGTTTTCCGGCAGGCGCAACTTTTTCAAGCGTCGGCGTGGGTTGTCGTTTGTTCTGATAAAATTGCAGGATGCTGAAAAGATTTTGTGCAGTGTAATACAATGCCAAAGCTGCCGCAAAGTTGTAGCAGATAAACAGAAAGATCAGCGGCGTAAACATCATCACTCGGCGTTGCGTGGGATCGCCCGTCCTGGGCGTCATCGCCATGAGCCAGATCTGGGTCGCGGCCATGCAAAGCGGAATAATGTTGATCGGCCAACCGAGCATCGGCAGGTGCGCTACGGTGTCGGGCTGCGAAAGATCTCTTACCCAAAGAAACTTCGCGTTTCGCAATTCCACCGCCTGACCGAGCATTTTGAAGAGACCGAAGAAGATCGGGATTTGAATCATCATCGGCAAACAGCCGCCAACCGGATTAATGCCGTATTGCTTATAAAGCTTCATCATCTCCTGGTTCATGCGGGTCGGGTCGTCTTTATATTTGTCCTTTAACTCCTGCACCTTCGGCGAGAGCGCAGCCATATGGCGCATGGAGCGATTGGCTTTGTTTTGGATTGGCCAAAGCGTGAGTTTGATGATCGTGGTCAGGGCCAGAATCGCGAGGCCATAATCACGCAGCCAACTGTGCAGCAGGTTCATGAAGTTTAGCAAAAACTGGCACACCACCTTGAACATTCCGAAGTCCATGACCTCGGCTTCGTTGTGCGGCAACTGTGCAAGGCGATGATAGAGTTTCGGGCCTGCATAGATTTCGAAACGGGCGCTGTATGTTTGCCCTGGCTGCAACTGAAATCCGGGCAATCCAAGCGCACCTTCGATACCGGCTAGTTTTTGAACCGGAGCGTACTCGAAATCGAAGCGCCGAGCCCACACACTGTTGGCTTTCCACGGATCGACATCCTTCCCTGCGAGCGTGGCAGTCAGAGGCGCTATCAACGTGGTGAAGAATTGGTTGCTCACCGCTACCCATTCCGCGCCTGCAAGATTCCCCTGATAACTCGGCCTGGCAGCGTGCTGACCAAGGCCGAGAAGGCCGCCACTGCTCGCGAACCAGCCCACGTCAATTCCTTTGGCTCCAGCAGTAATCCCACTACCACAGTTAACGCACCAGACCAGACGTGTGTACGAAGGATAATCCCTTGGATGAATTGGGGCCGCGGAGCCAAGCGCGACAAAGTAGCCACCGCTTTGATACGGCTTGTCGCCCCGGTTTTCGAGGTCAACATCCATTTCGATCACGTAGTTGTCTTTGTTCTCCGGAGATTTTTCGAAGAAGAACTTTTTTCGAATCGCAACCTGCTCGGCCGTCGTGCGTTCAAATTGCACCGAATCCGATTGCGCAGACGCGGTAAACTCGGGGAGCGTTGGCGTGGAAGGTTGCTCCAAAATCGCGCCGATCGGTGCGCGCTGATCTGATTTTAAAACGACGCGCTGCCCTTTCTCGGCGATTTGTTTGAGCAGGACCGCTTCCTTAATTCCGCCGCCGCGATTTGTCAGACGCAGCTCAACGTCTGAATTACGCAATGTCTCCATCTTCTCGGTAAAGCTCGGAGTCGGCGCACTGCCGGGTGCAGCTTCGGCGACGGGAGTCGGCAATGGCGAAGGTGCAAGAATTGCGGGAGCGGCCGTGGGGGAAGGCCCGCTCGGAGCAAGGCTGACGGGAGCAGGTTTGGGAGCTATGTGTTTTGCCAGATAGATTTCCCACAGGACGAGCCCAATCACGCAAAGAGCAACGACAATCCACGCAGTTCGATCCATAAAAATTCCGGCGCAATGGCTATTCAGCGCCGAGTCCGATGCTGGATAGTGGATGCTCGATCCTGGATGTTTCCCGATGAGGCACCGGGTCGTACCCACATCCGCCCCAAGGTTGGCAGCGGACAAGGCGCTTCAATCCCAGCCAGGTTCCGCAGCGAATGCCATGCGTTTCAACCGCTTCCAGAAAATATCTCGAACAGCTCGGGGTAAATCGGCAGCCGCAATCAGGACCGCATAGCAGACGAAGTAACGGCGAGAGCGTGCACTGATAAAGACGAATGATAAAGCGAAGTAATCCGAGCATTAAAGCAGAATAGAAGCTCGTGTTGCCAGGCGCAACCACTCATGTTCCAGCGCGCGATAGCCTGCGGTCGCGGCATCTTTCCTGGCAACGAGCACAATCCAAAAGCCTTCTCGCAAGTGATGCTGGTGCTGGCGCACAATTTCCCGCAGACGGCGTCGAACACGATTGCGAACGACCGCGCCTCCGAGACGGCGCGAAGTAACAAAGCCCACGCGACAGCGGTCAGAATTTTCGGCCGCCACCACGCTGAGCGTTAGCAATTTGCCGCCTCGCGCCGACCCGTCTCGTTTCACGCGCTCATATTCTGACGCCCGCGTCAGGCGCCGGGATTTTGGAAAAGAGAGCGAACCTGCTGGCTGCATCTCGCGCGACTGTACAGCAGAAGTCTTCCGCCGGAGGTCCTTGGGAGAAGACTTCGCAAAAAAAAAATGCTGCGGAACTTACGAACCGGGCGGTGACGCGGCTGGCGATTCAGCTGCTCCGGCCGGCGATTCAGTTGTTGCAGCAGGAGACTCAACTGTTCCAGCGCCGGAAGTGTCCGTTGCTGAAGCCGGAGTGCTTGTCGCTGCGGGCGGACTCGTGGAGGCGGGAGTAGCCGCCGGCTCAGTTGTCTCGGTCTTTTGCTCACACGCCGCAAGGAGTGCGGCACCGGCCAGAATACAGATATATTTTTTCATAGTGCTAGTTTGAGAGGGCACATTGCTGTAATTGGATAATTGGAGCAAGGGAGTTTTTGGGTATTACTGGAATTTCCTTTTTAACGGGAAATATTTCGATGAACCTGAGTTAAAGCGGCGGCTCGTATTTTAATCCGTGCGCTTCCGCCACTGCCTGACAGGTAAGTCGTCCATCGCGGGTGTTGATGCCTCCAATGAGAGCGGGCTGTTTTTTGCACGCGCCATCGAGTCCAAAATCGGCCAGTAATTCCACGTAGCGATAAGTCACATTGGCAAGAGCTTGCGTAGCGGTGCGAGCGTATGCGGCGGGCATGTTTGCCACGCAATAGTGCGTAACGCCTTCCTCGACGTAAACGGGATCAAGATGCGTGGTAGGCCGCGATGTCTCCGCGCAGCCGCCCTGATCAATGGAAATATCTACCAGGACGCTGCCGCGCTTCATCTTCCGCAGCATCGCGCGCGTGATGAGCTTCGGCGCCTTCGCCCCAGGCAAGAGCACAGCGCCAATGAGTAAATCACAATCCGGCATCAGCTCGTTGAGATTCGCCTCGTTCGAGTAAAGCGTGTGCAAGTTGTCCATCGCTAGATCGAGAAAGCGCAGGCGCTCGACATCGATATCGAGAATGGTGACGTCCGCACCGAGGCCCTTTGCCATGCGCAGGGCGTTCACGCCCGAAGTGCCACCTCCAATAATAACTACGCGCCCGGGCAAAACTCCCGGCACGCCGCCGAGCAACACTCCGCTACCGCCATTGTATTTTGCCAAAAAATTCGCGCCCATCACTACCGACATGCGACCGGCGATCTCGCTCATCGGTTCCAGCAGCGGTAAACGGTGGTCGATCTGGATTGTCTCGTAAGCCACTGCGGTTACGCCAGATTTCAGCAACGCGTCGGTGAGAGACTTACTCGCAGCCAGATGCAAATATGTGAAAAGAATCTGGCCCTTACGCAGCAGTGGAAACTCTGCTTCCCGAGGCTCCTTGACTTTCACAATCATGTCGGAACGCGCGAAAACTTCTTTCGCTTGATCGACAATCTCCGCCCCGGCTTTTACATATTCTTCGTCCGGATAACCGGAGCCGATCCCGGCATTCTTTTCCACCAGCACTGAATGGCCGCGTCGGGTGAGCAGATTCGCAGCCGACGGCAATAGCGCGACGCGTTGCTCCTGCTCTTTAATTTCTTTCGGGACGCCGATGATCATTCAGGAAAGTGAAGAGTGACGAGTGAAGAGTGACAAGACAAAAACGCCTGCTCGTCGCCCATCGCTTGTCATTTAGTTCAGCGACGGATCGTCAGGAGCGGCGGCCAGCATTTTATACCAAGGTCCCAAGCTGCGCATAATATCAAACCACAGATTTGACAGGCGATCGAGCTTGACCAGCGAAGGATTGGCTTTTTGAAGAAGCCATGCTTTCTGCTTCAGCTCGCTTTCAAGCTGGCCTGCTCCCCAGCCGGCATAGCCTACAAACGCGCAAATTGTAACTAATTTCTCTCCGGCTGCATCGCTCGCTTGTTCGAGAGCGACGTTGTGATTGAGTTTGAGCCTTTCGCCCTTTTGCCATTCAAATGCCGCAAACATCAGTTGATTTTTTCCGACTGGGCCGCCGAGAAACACAGGCACCCCAGCGAGGCCCGCGGGTGGTATCTCACTCACCAGATCGACCACTTGCCTGTCAAGCGGGCGGTTGATGATCACGCCCAGGGCACCCTCGTTCGGGTCATGCTCGGAAATGAAAAGCACGGTGCGCCGGAAATTTGGATCGAGCATATTGGGTCGGGCAACCAGCAACGAACCGGCAAAGCTGCGCGAGGACGGGTCGTCACCCAACTTACGCATGTAAAAATAGAGACCGCGACGCGTGCTCGCGCAACCAAATCTCGCTAGCGATTTCGCACCGCCAACGGCTTCGTTGGGCCGAGCTATGTCATTTATTTCTTCTAATCCATCGCTCTTTTTGGCCACGCCGGGTCGCCGGCCGAAGGATGTGAAAATTTTCATATAAAATCTTGTTGCGACCAGCCGGAAGTTCGTTTAGAAGCCTCAAGGTTTTCAACGATTGTTCTGGGGGGAACAGCCGCCCTTCACGTCCATCGGGCGTGGGGGGCGGTAATTTTTTTGCTGACGGAAATCTGTCTCTTTCTTCTTGCTCGTGCTCGCGCTCGACTAAGTTGCGTCGAGGCAGAAAACGCTTAACGCCAAACGTCCAACGCCAATGTTCAATTCAGCAGAGTCTGGCAAGTTCTCCTGGCCGATTGCGTTCACGCTGCTCGGGTTGATCGTCGCGCTGCTGATCGGCTTTATTTTTTATCGCAGCGAGACCTGGCCGATGCGCACGACGCATCAATCGGCGGACGAAGCGGAACGAATTGCCGGCGATATCAAAAAAGCGTTCGTCAGCATCGCGCATCTGCAACCGCGCATCACTATCAACGATCGCGTTTATATGGAACAAACCACGCCAGTGAGCGAGTTGGTCGTTCTGTCAAGACGCATCGAAGTCGAACACGAGTTCCTCCATACCTGGATGGGCAGCTCGAAGCGCGTGAAACTGCATGGCACATTCATCGCCAAGGCTGGTTTCGATTTGCAGCAGAACCTCTCAATCGACATCCGCCCTGAGGAAATCGGTGTTCAGCTTCCACATGCTCAAATTCTTGGTGTTGAGCAGGAGCAGGTGGATGTTCTCGCGTTCGAAAACGGATTGTGGAACCGAATTTCCGGTGACGATGTGCAAAGCGAATTGTCGATCTTGCCCCAACTCGCTCGCCAAAAGGCAGTAGAGAGCGGGTTGCCCGCCGAAGCCGAGCGCACATTGCAGCGACAGCTCGACAAGCGGCTGCACACGCCACGCCCGCTGCATTTGATTTTCAAGGGCCCCGCTGCAAATGAAGCCAAGTAAATGACGAATGCCTAATGACAAATGACGAATCAATGTCGAAGCTCGAATGACGAAAAGACGGCCGATCGCCGCATTTTTTTAGCTTCGTCATTTAGACTTCCTTCGTCATTCGGCGTTCGTGCTTCGTCATTTCCACAGCAATCTAAATGCGGCTAAAGAACCGATTGTTTCTCACTAGCTTGCTGGTCGTGCTCATCACACTGCTGGTGATTACGTTTGCGCCGTTTGCCGTTTCCAATGGTCTTCGCTTGTGGGTCTGGTGGAAAAGTCGACAGGAAGGGCTCACCGTAAGTATCGATAAGATTGACGCGCCGTTTCTTCACCCCGTCGTGATTCGCAGTCTTCATGTGAAAAGCGCCCGAGCGGATGCATTGCACATCGACCTCACCGCGACACAGGCGCAGCTCGATTTGAATTTCAGCCGCATTCTCCTGCGCCGGCGAGGTCCTGCCATTCGGAATCTGTCGGTTGAAGATCTACATGGGGAAATCCGCCGCGAGAATCCAAACGTCCGGGGGATAACCAAATCCGGCTGGGGAACACTCCAAAGATTGCTTCCGCAGAAATGCAGCGTGCACAGCTCAGAGATGCGCGTGCAGGACGGGCCAACGCTGATTTTGCTCCGCAACGGAACTTTCTTCACCAGCGAGATTGAAGCCGGCCGCTTCAGCGCTCGCGAAGTGATGATCGCGTCGCCGTGGTTGCGCCAAACTTTTTCACAATTGCGCGGCGCGACCCGTTGGGATGCAAATCGACTGACTCTCGCCGGACTCACCCTGGCGCGCGGCCTCGACCTTGAGTCCGTTTCAATCGATTTATCGCGTCTTGGTAGTCAACAAGTTGGATTAGAGTTCGATGCCGATGTCTTCGGTGGAAAAATTCGCGGCAACATTGGACATGAATGGCATTCTCCGCGCTACAACTGGAAAATCGCTGGCGCTGCCACCGACATTTCTTTGACCCAAACGTCAGACGCGATTGGATTGACCGATCGCTTCGGCGGTTTGATTCGCGCCTCCAATTTTACTTTTCGTGGAAATCTGGCACATCCGGCTGACGTAACCGCGTCGCTCTGGAGTGAAGTGACCGGGCTCACCTGGCGCAATCGCACCGCCGAAGCGATCATGCTTGGCGCTTCGCTCTACAATCAGCAAATCCAACTCCAGCAGCTCTACATCAAGCAGAAAACCAATCAGCTGACCTTAAGCGGCCAGGCGTCGTTCCCCTCAAAGTCTTCCGACTGGCTCAGGCCCGATTTTCGAGGCGACATCGCCGCGACAATCAACAACCTCGACGATTTCACGACTCTATTTGGCGCGAAATCCGGTGAATTCGCCGGGAAACTTTTCGTCGAAGGGGCTTTGAACACCCAGGCACGGCAACTTGGTGGAAATCTGTCGGTTGAAGGAACGGCTCTAGCACTTTTCAAAACAGCAATCGACAGCTTGAGCGCGAAGCTGAAATTGCAGGGAAGGGAGCTGACTATTGAACAACTCAACCTGAAACGCAAAAACGATTCTCTTACCGCAGACGGCAAGGTCGAAATGTCCGGCGAACACAGATATTCGGGAACGCTGGATGCCCGAGCCGACAACCTGCTCGATTATCTTTCCGGCTTTCCTGGATCAACCGGAAAGAGTGCAAAGCCGATTCCGGTAGATGTTCAGGCAACGATCGCGTCCAATAAATGGGATGTGCGCGGCGTGATCCGTGTGCCCGATTCGAGCCCGATTAGTTTCACCGCGAATTTTCCGTTGCGCATCGGAACAGACTGGGGCGCTTTCCAGTTGTCTTCGCTCAGCGTCACACTCGATTTTCCGTCAATCTTTCTGGGAAAGATGCGCCAACTTTTTCATCCTGAGGTTTTCCAAGACGGCATTCTGAGCGGAAGCATTTCCCTTTCCGAAACGTTGCAACATCCGCGCATCGTTGGCGACGTGCAGCTTGTGAGCGGAAAGTTGTCCGCCAGCAGCGGGGCTTGGTTTAATCTCACTGAAGCGAGCAGCCGCATTGTCTTTGAGGGTGATCGCGCTTCGGTGGAATTTTTCAATGCCGCAACCAAAGAAGCTGATGTCTTGGTTCGGGGGGAAATCGATTTCAAGGATACAAGCGATATCACGATCAGGATCACCGGTGCGACGCCGATCTTCGATCTCACGTCGGGCTTGATTGATTGCGTGAATAAAATTGAATTTGCTCCAGCAGCATTGCCCCTCGCGCCTGCTGTAGGAGAGTTGGAGTTTCGCGGCAGTCTGTTTCAATCGCCTTGGACCATCAGCCTGAAAGAAGATAGCAACCCCGCGTTGTTAGGCGTTTCCAATCCGGCTGGTCTCGCCCGCAACTTTCCGCTCTGTCTGGGTACAAGCCCGGAGGAAAAGACTTTGGTGCTCGGCGCCGTCCCCCGAGCCGAAGCAGCTCCCGAAGTCCCCGCGAAAAGACAAAAGAAGCGGCGATAGCCGAGTTATTGGAGTTTCGGCGTGACCAGCCAACGCGAAAGCTTTTCCTCCAACTCCTGCGTGAAGTTCACGCGAAGTTCCACGCCTGCATCCAAGCGTAAAGAATGGCCGTCACCGCGATCGAACAGCAATTGAACTGGCCGCCGCCCCGGCGAGCTGACCAGAATTTCACGCACGCGGCGCAGTTCATCGCCTGTTGTTGCCGGAGAAAATTGCAGACGAACAGTCGGCTGCTCGGATGAATCTCCCGATCTTTCACCGGCCCCATTGGTTTTTCCAAGCGGAAGCGATTTGATTTCCAGCGCCGTGGCGCGAAGGACTTCTTCACGTTTATCCATGGTCCCTTTTATCTCAACAACGCGTCCCGCTGCGAGCGCATCCGAGACTCTCAGGTAAACCTCGTTCCACACCACGACTTCCAGCGTGTCGGTCAAGTCTTCAACCCAAAGAACTGCAAAAGGTTTGCCCTCTTTTCGGGTAAACTTCTTTTCAACCTGCACAATCGCTCCGGCGATCTTGAAGGGCGCGCGATCGTCGAGACCGGCTAACGAGGCAATCGATCGATAATTTTTCGCTGCAAAAACTTCCACGTATGCATCGAGGGGGTGCCCACTGACGTAAAAACCCAGAAGCTCTTTCTCGTACGAAAGCTTTTCATGCTCGCTCCATCGCGTAACCGGCCTCTTTCTTGACGTTGCAGATGCAGTTGCTTCATCAAACAGCGAAACCTGACCAGCCAGCCGGTCCCGTTGCGCGGCCACAGATGCGCCCACAGCATCGTCAATGCAGCCATAAAGTTCGGCGCGGTCTCGGCCAAGGAAATCAAAACCCCCGGCCTTAATAAGGCTTTCCAGCATTTTCCGGTTGGCAACGCGCGAGTCCAGCCGGGTGCAGAGATCCTCTACTGAAATGAAATCGCCTCGCTGTTCGCGCTCGCGAATCACCGCTTCCATTGCGGTTTCGCCGACGTGTTTGATCGCGGCAAGACCATAACGAATAGCATTGTAGCCGGGATCGGTGATCCCGGCGCCGGCATCAGCGATGCCGGCTACAGCGTCTGGCATGAACTTCAAACCGCTCTTGTTGATATGCGGTGGCAGGATGGAAATACCCATGCGTTTGCATTCGCCAACGAAAACGGAAATTTTTTCCGTGTTATTGATTTCGTTGCTCAGCAAACCCGCCATGAATTCTACCGGGTAATGCGCCTTGAGATAGGCCGTTTGATAACTGATTACGCCATAGGCAGCGCTGTGGCTCTTGTTGAATCCGTAACCGGCGAATTTTTCCAGCAAATCGAAAATGGCATTGGCTTTTTTCTCTGGGATCTTGTTCGTGCGCGCGCAGCCCTCGATGAAATTTCTGCGTTCCTTCGCCATCTTTTCCTTGTCTTTTTTGCCCATGGCGCGCCGGAGAAGATCAGCCTGCGCCAGCGAGTAGCCGGCGAGTTTGCTTGCGGCAGCCATCACCTGTTCCTGGTAAATCATCACGCCGTAGGTGTCGGCGCAGATGTCTGCCAATAATGGGTGCAGATATTTGATCGACGTAATGCCCTTTTTCGCCTTTACGTATTCGGGGATAAGCTCCATCGGCCCGGGCCGGTACAGCGCGATCAACGCGATGATGTCGTCGAGCTTTTTTACATCGAATTGCTTCGACAAACTGGTCATCCCGCCCGATTCCATCTGGAAAAGCCCAATCGTTTCGCCGCGATTGTAGAGAGCGAACGCAGCCGGATCATCGAGTGGAATATTCTTCAGCGAGAAGTCTGGCTCTCGTTTTCGAATAAGAGTCAGCGTGTCTTCAATCACAGTGAGAGTTTTCAGCCCGAGGAAATCCATTTTTAGAAGCCCAAGGTCATTGAGCGGGCCCATCGGGTACTGGCTGATCACATCGTTGCCTTTCGCATCGCGACAGAGTGGGATGTAATCAGATAAGTCGCGATCCGCGATCACCACACCCGCCGCGTGCACACCCATATTGCGCGACAAGCCTTCTAATGTTTTCGCATAATCAAAAAGCTGCCGGGTCGCTGGCTCGGTTGCCACCGCCCGTTTCAGCTCCGAATTCTTTTCCACGGCTGAATCGAGTGTGATATTCAGCTCGTTCGGAATCATCTTTGCGATGCGATCGGCATCGCGATAGCTCAACCCCATCACTCGCCCAACGTCGCGGACTACGCTTTTCGCTTTAAGCTTGCCGAAAGTGATGATCTGCGCCACGCGGCGTTCGCCGTACTTTTGCCGAACATATTCGAGCACCTCGCTGCGGCGCGCTTCGCAAAAATCAACGTCGATATCTGGCGGGGAAACGCGATCCGGATTCAAAAACCGCTCGAAAATCAACCCGTATTGCAACGGATCGATGTCGGTAATTCCCAGAACATAAGCGACCATTGAACCTGCAGCCGAGCCGCGACCCGGTCCAACCGGAATGCGCCGCTCCTTGGCGAAATGGATGAAATCCCAAACGATGAGCAGATAACTGACGAAACCGGTTTTCTCGAGCACGCCGAGTTCGTAATCGAGCCGCTTAGGCAATTCGCCGTCGGTCGTTGCGCGCTCACCGTAGCGTTCGCGCAAGCCCTGATAACAAAGTTCGCGCAAATAACCCTCGCGCGTTTTTCCAGCTGGCACCGGATACTCTGGATACTTCGAACGTCCAAACTCGAGATCAAGACGGCAACGCTCGCCGATTTCAAGCGTGTTCGTAATCGCCTCCGGGAAATCGCGGAAAATTTCATGCATTTCGGCCGGCGATTTGAAATACAACTCCGGCACATATCGCATTCGGTTTTCGTCCTGAACCATTTTGCCCGTGCCGATGCACAGCATCACATCGTGCGCATCGTGATCGCTCCGGCGCAAAAAATGAACGTCGTTCGCGGCAACAAGTCCCACACCGATGTCTCGGGCAATCTGCGGCAGGACACGATTGCACAAGCGCTGGGCTTCCATGCCGTGGTCGTGCATTTCCAAGAAAAAATTCTCCGGGCCAAGAATGTCGCGGTATTCGGCGGCGCTCTGTTTCGCCTTCTCCAGATTGTTCGCCTGAATCGCAGAGTTGATTTCACCCGCCAGGCAACCGCTCAGCCCGATCAGCCCTGCTGCATGCGCCGACAAAAGCTCTTTATCGATCCTGGGTGCATAATGAAATCCATCTAGGTGCGCTACCGTAATCAACTTTACGAGGTTGCGATAGCCAGCTTCGTTCTGCGCCAAGAGCGTAAAGTGATAAGCGGAATCGCGTCGCGATCCCGGCCGGTCCTTGTGCGATCCAGCCGCGATGTAAGCTTCGCAGCCAATGATCGGTTTCACTCCGGCGCGCTGCGCTTCCTGATAAAATTCAATCGCGCCAAACAAATTACCGTGATCCGTGATGGCGACGGCGGGCATCTTGTATTCAGCCGCCATTTTCATCAACTGTTTCATTCGGATGCTGCCATCCAGTAGCGAGTATTCAGTGTGCAGATGGAGATGAACGAAAGAGTCGCGCGGCATTAGTTTGCAGTATTAAGCGCCAAAAAAATTTGGCAAATTTACGAGGCATTTGACCAGGTTGTGGGGCGCGACCGCCGGGCGCGCTGTCCCGGCGGCAATCGTGAGATCCTTCGCTACGCTCAGGATCACACTCGGAGTGTCAAAATTCGTGATTGCATTCGCATCGCGGCATTGCTATGAGAGCGCGTGTTGCGCATAGCTTTGGATTACAAAGCACCGCGCGATATTGAGTTTACTTCGACATGAAAAAACTGGAGGCCATCATTAAACCGTTCAAGCTCGAAGAGGTCAAAGAAGCGCTGGCCGAGCTTGGCATCGAAGGGATGACCGTTACTGAAGTCAAAGGCTTCGGCCGGCAAAAAGGACATACCGAAATTTACCGGGGAAGCGAGTACACGGTGGATTTTCTGCCGAAAGTTAAAGTGGAAGTGGTGATGGCGGACGATATGGTGGAGAGAGCGGTCAACGTGGTCGTCGGCGCGGCCAAAACGGGCAAGATTGGGGATGGAAAGGTGTTCGTTCTTCCTGTGGAACACGCAGTGCGCATCCGCACGGAAGAGATCGGCGAAAAAGCAGTGTGAATTTAATGACGAAGCTCGAATGACGAATCACGAAACAATGACAAAACTCAAATGACGTAATTCGGCTACGTGTGGGACTCGTCATTTAGTCATTCCTTCGGCATTCCTCATTCGAATTTCGTCATTTCGCTTTTCCATCAACTCTCAACTATCAACCAACAACTCCAACCATGGCCAAAGACAAAACTCCTTCCGACGTCAGCAAAATGATCAAAGACCACGAGGTCAAACTCGTGGATTTCAAGTTCACGGATCTACCCGGCACCTGGCAGCATTTCACCACCACCCTCAGCGATTACAGCGATGACATTTTCACCGAAGGGCTCGGGTTCGACGGCTCGAGTATCCGCGGCTGGAAAGTTATTAACGCCTCGGACATGCTGGTCATTCCCGATCCCACCACAGCGTGGATTGACATCTTCAATGCGGAACCGACGCTGAGTTTGATTTGCACCATTGTCGATCCGATTACACGCGAACCGTACGATCGCGACCCGCGTGGCGTGGCCGAAAAAGCAGAAGCGTATTTAAAGAGCACTGGTATCGCCGATACGGCGTTCTTCGGGCCGGAAGCTGAGTTTTTTATCTTCGATGATGTGCGCTTCAGTTACTCCGGCAATTCGTCATTCCATCTTGTGGACAGTGTCGAAGGCCATTGGAACAGCGCCCGCGAAGAATTTCCAAACGTCGGTTACAAGATTCGAGCGAAGGAAGGTTATTTCCCAGTGCCACCGATGGATTCGCTGCAAGATCTTCGAAGTGAAATGGCGCTCGAATTGGAGAAGGCCGGCATCCCAGTCGACAAACAGCATCACGAGGTAGCCACCGCCGGTCAGGCCGAGATCGATGTCCGTTTCGCGCCGTTGAAAGTGATGAGCGACTCGATGCAGTATTACAAATACATCATTCGCAACGTCGCGAAGAGACACAACAAAACGGCCACATTCATGCCGAAACCGCTCTTCGCCGACAACGGCTCCGGTATGCACACCCACATCTCCCTGTGGAAAGACGGGAAACCGCTGTTCGCCGGAAACGGATATGCGGGCTTGAGTGAGATGGCGCTTTTCTTCATCGGCGGGATCTTGAAACACGCATCCGCGCTCACCTGCTTTTGCAATCCAACGACGAACAGTTTCAAGCGCCTCGTGCCAGGATTCGAAGCGCCGGTGAACCTGGCCTACTCGGCGCGAAATCGTTCCGCCGCGATTCGTATTCCAACATATTCCGCCAGTCCCAAAGCGAAGCGGCTCGAGTTCCGCACGCCCGACGCCTCGGCGAATCCTTACATCGCGTTCTCGGCGATGCTGCTCGCCGGCCTCGACGGCGTCCAAAACCGCATCGACCCCGGCGATCCACTCGACAAAAACCTCTACGAGCTCCCACCGGAAGAACTCGCGCAGGTCGCCAGCGTCCCCGATTCACTTCGTGGCGCAATCGAAGCGCTCCAGGCCGATCATTCCTTCTTGTTACGCGGCGACGTCTTCAACGAAGACTTCATCGCCAACTGGATCGACATGAAACAAAAAGAATACGACGCACTGCGACTTCGTCCGCACCCGTACGAATTCGCCATGTACTACGACGTGTAATGGTAAAGAGGGCACACTACGAGTCGTAGCCTTGTGGTGGTAATTGACCGCGCATCTGAGTGTGCTGTGATATAGTTAACCATTTAAGGAGGACTCATGCGACAAACGACATTCGTGATCGGGTTTGTGTCCCTTGCTTTTGCCGTCTCGGCATCAGCCCTCGCGCAAACTCCCGCCGACACCGAGGGCAAGAAGCCTCCGCGCGTTCAGACGGCGGAATCGCAGGCTGCGCTAACGCCGGCCTCGGCCCTGGAAAAGCTGAAGAAGGGTAACGCTCGCTTCGTTGAGAAGAACATGAGGAGTCGCGATTGGCTGGCTAAGGTGTCAGCGACTGCGGGCGGTCAGTATCCATTTGCGGTGATCCTCGCGTGTATGGACTCTCGCGCTCCGATCGAGATCATCTTCGATCAGGGAATTGGCGACGTCTTCGGGATCCGCATCGCGGGCAACATTATCAACGATGACGTGCTCGGCAGCATGGAGTATGCAACGAAGGTCGTCGGATCAAAGCTGGTCGTCGTCCTCGGGCACACCTCATGCGGGGCTGTGAAGGGCGCCATCGACGACGCGAAGCTGGGTAATCTCACCGAGCTTCTAGCGAAGATCCGGCCCGCAGTGTCGGCATCCGGCCCTGGAAGCGCGAAAGACGACGCGTACGTCAACAAAGTCGCCCATGCCAACGTGTCTCAGGCGATGAAGGAGATTCGCGAGAAGAGCCCGACGATAAAGGCTCAGCTCGACGCCGGTACGGTTGGCCTCGTCGGAGCGATCTACGATGTCTCCACGGGCAAAGTGACGTTCCTGCCCGACTGAGGGCAGTGTCTATCACCGACATTCGGAACCGCCGTGCTCGCACTGGCCTTTCCCGTAGGCCATCGACGATTCGGCGCGGTAACGCGCCTATTAACTGCCTTCGCTCAGATTTTTGCTTCGCGCTTGAGCGCGTCGCGCGCTCGATGTCTGGTTAGCTGCGTTCGATTAAAAAACCAAGAGGACGAAATCATGGCCAAACCCGAAGAAAATGATGCAACTAACAATCTCAGCTCTGCCCCGGAAGCTCTGCGCAAATTGTGGGAGGACCATGTCCGGTACGAGTTCTCCACGCGTAATACCGACGACACGCTCGCAACCATGGTCGACGATGCTTATGTGAATCACATACCGGTGCTCACCGGCGGTATGGGCCGAGACGAACTGCGTGAGTTCTATTCGAATCGGTTTATCCCTCAGATGCCGCCAGACACAGAAATGATACCGGTCTCGCGAACCATCGGCGAGGACCAATTAGTGGATGAAATGGTATTTAAGTTCACTCACACGATCCGGATGGATTGGATGTTGCCGGGTGTCGCTCCCACGGGAAAGCGCGTGGAGGTTCCGCTAGTCGCCATCGTCCGATTCAAAGATGGCAAGTTGGCGCATGAACACATTTATTGGGACCAGGCATCGGTTCTCGTTCAGCTGGGTCTAATCGATACTTCAAAGTTGCCCGTAGCCGGAGTCGAAAGCGCGCGAAAGGTTCTTGATCCCAAACTGCCAGCGAACGTATTGATGAAACGCGCCAACCAGTTGCGATGATCATCTTGTCGGTGGGAACGTAATCATGAGTGCCATAGGAAAAGTTGAAAGCCTTTGGCGGTATCCCGTCAAGAGCATGCGTGGAGAGGAGCTGGAGGAAGCGTTTGCCGGTTTCTCCGGAATTTATGGCGATCGACTTTTTGCCTTCAGAAGTTCCGCGAGCCCTGCCGGATTTCCTTATTTTACAGCGCGCGAGCAGCGACGACTTCTGCAATATCGTCCGCGCTTCCGTTATCCCGACAAAGCGGCATGCCCCATTAATTTGACGGAAGCGGAGAGCATGGGCGCGAATCCCGTCGCGGCCGATCCTTCGGAATTAATGGTCGATGTTGAAACGCCGGACGGACGAACACTCGCGATTGATGATCCCACGCTGATCGAGATGCTCCGAGCGGACATCGATGAAAAACATCAACTCACATTGATGCGATCCGAGCGCGCGATGACCGATTGTCGTCCGTTTTCGATGTTTAGTTTGCAATCGGCGGGGCAATTGTCTGAAGAGACAGCCACGCCGATCGATAAGCGGCGCTTCCGCGCAAACGTCTATGTGGACCTTACATCCGCCCAGGGTTTCGGCGAGAACGAGTTTGTCGGTCGATCGCTGCGCATTGGGCCCAAGGCAGTCGTCACGATTCTGGAGCGCGATCCGCGCTGCATGATGATTACACTCGATCCCGATACTGGAGAAAAAACGCCGGCGATACTCAAAAAAGTGGCGCAGGCACATGAGGGCATGGCCGGCGTTTACGGCGCAGTCATTGTGGAAGGCATGCTGCACAAAGGCGATTCGGTAGAACTGCTGGAACCCGTCTGGCAAATCCTGTAGCCACACCCCTGTGGGGCGTCTGAATTTCCAGATGGGCGACGCGCCCATCGGAGATGTCTTCGCTGCATTCGATCCAGCAGCTTGCAAACCGCTGGGCGCACAGACTCAGAAGTCTATGTTCTAATTAGCGCGAGTACAGCTCGACTATTAGCTGTTCGTTTACGATCGGTTGCATCTCTTCCCGAGACGGGATGCGCGCGACTTTGCCGCTGAGCGCATCGCGATCGACCGTCAACCAGTCGGGCACGGGAACAATTTGTGTGAGATCCAGGTTCCGCAGCGCGAGTTGGCGGGATTTAGGTTTATCTTTGATCGTGATCTCGTCGCCCGCTTTCACATTATAGGAAGCAATATTCACGGTGCGACCGTTGACCAGCACATGGCCGTGCGACACAAGCTGGCGCGCAGCGCTGCGGGTGTTCGCAAGGCCAAGGCGGTAAACCACGTTATCAAGCCGCGTCTCTAACAGCTGGAGAAGGGTTTCGCCTGTAACGCCGCGTTTGCGCAGTGCGCTTTGGAAAATGCGGCGGAACTGCCGCTCCAGAAGTCCGTATTGATAGCGCAGCTTCTGCTTCTCGCCGAGTGCAATCGCGTAGTCGGATTGTTTGCGCCGCGCACCTCGCGGCCCGTGCATGCCGGGCGGATAGTTCTTCCGCTCCAATGCCTTGGAGGAACCGAAAATCGGCACACCATAACGCCGGCTAACTTTGGTTTTTGGTCCGGTGTATCTGCCCATTTCAGAAAGATGATAGTTGAGAGTTAATAGCTGATAGCGTCAGACGCGGCGTTGTTTCGGCGGACGACAGCCGTTATGAGGCACCGGCGTGACGTCGCGAATAAGCGTGAGATCGAGCCCGATTGCCTGCAAGGCTCGCACGGCGGATTCGCGTCCGGCTCCCGGGCCTCTGACTAATACTTCCACTTCTTTCAGTCCGTGGCCCATTGCCTGCCGGGAGGCGTCCTGCGCGACCATTTGCGCTGCGTAGGCCGTGCTCTTGCGCGAACCTTTGAAGCCCACCTTGCCAGCGCTCGACCACCCGATCACGTTGCCTTTCATGTCGGTAATGGTCACGATGGTGTTGTTGAAGGTCGCAAGCACATGCGCAATGCCCGAATGAACGTTTTTGCTGCCTTTGGCTTTGACAATCTTCGGCTTCCCAACTTCGTCGGTCGACAGCGAAAGGCTTTCCGAAGCTGCCGCAGCGGGGGCTGGCTGTTCTTTCTTTGGCTTTGCGGGTTTTTTGGCCCCGGAAGCTTTCGGGGGTGCATCGGCCTTTGGAGCTGGCGCTTTCTCACTTTCCTTGGTATCGGCCGGCACCGGCGCCGATTTCGGTTCTTCGGCTTTCGGCTCTTCCGGACTTGCGTTGGTTGGACTCTCTGGCTCAGCCATAATTCTAATAAGTCTTAAACTTTGCCGGCTTTCGCCTCTGGATTGCGCACTACGCCAACCGTCTTGCGTGGCCCTTTGCGTGTCCGGGCATTCGTCGAAGTGCGCTGGCCGCGCACGGGCAGGCCTTTCCGGTGACGGATGCCGCGATAAGAATTGATTGCCTGCAGACGTTTCAAGTTGCTTTGTACATCGCGGCGCAGATCGCCTTCAATCTTGATCTTGTTGTTTGTGATCGCGTGAATGATTTCGTTCAACTGCTGCGGCGTAAGATTTTTGGCGCGGATGTTCGGGTCGATGTTGATCTGCTCGAGAATGCGCCTGGCTGTGCTAAAGCCGATTCCGTAGATGTAAGTAAGCGACGCTTCGATCCGTTTGTCCGCTGGAATTTCAACTCCTAGTAATCTTGGCATAACTTATCACTAATCACTTCTCACTAATCACCCTTGCCTTTGTTTATGGCGCGGGTTTTTGCAGATCACGCGCACAACGTTCTTGCGCTTCACGATCCTGCAACTGGCACAAAGTCTCTTTACTGATGGTCGTACTTTCATAATCCGCGAAATGGAAAACGCGGGGCAGCCGCGTCCTCATTTTTGGCGATAAGTTATTCGCCCTTTCGACAAATCGTAGGGTGAAACCTCTAGCATAACTTTGTCGCCTGGCAAGATCCGAATGAAATGCAGACGCATTTTCCCGGAGATATGCGCCAGAACACAATGGCCGTTCGCCAACTCAACTCGAAACATGGTATTAGGCAGCAACTCGACGACTCTGCCTTCTACTTCAATTGCGTCTTTGCGCGCCATGTCAGAATTTCCGGGTCATCCTTCGTAATCAAGACGGTGTGCTCAAAGTGCGCCGAGGGCATTCCATCCGCTGTGCGCACCGTCCAGCCGTCGTCGAGTAATCTTACGTCGGAAGTGCCGATGTTAATCATCGGCTCAATTGCCAGCGTCATGCCCGCTTTTAGTTTTGGCCCGCTGCCGCGTTTACCGTAATTGGGAATTTGTGGTTCCTCGTGCATTTTTCGCCCCACCCCGTGTCCAACAAATTCGCGCACGACTGAAAAACCAAAATGGCGCGCTTCATCCTCGATTTCGGCGCAAATGTCGCCTACCCGCCGGCCTTCGCGGGCGACGCCGATTGCGCGTGCGAGCGCATTTTCAGTAATACGCAGCAATTGATCCGTGCGTTCATCAATGATCCCAACCGGCACAGTCGTAGCGTTATCGCCTACCCAGCCATCCTGAATGATACCGATGTCCAGTTTCACAATGTCGCCATATTGAATGCGCCGTTGGCTGCCAATGCCATGAACCACTTCGTCGTTGAGCGAGATGCAGATGTTGCCCGGAAAAACGCGGTGTCCCAACCGGTAGCCAAGAAACGCACTCTTGACGCGGGCTTCGCTCATGAAGTCCGCTGCCCCTTCGTCCACCTCCTTGGTCGTAATACCGGGACGAATCAAATCGCTAACCCGGTCGAGAATGTCGCTCGCGGTGCGACATGCCTGCCGCATCTTCTCGATTTCCCGGGCGTTTTTGATCGGAATCATCGCTTGTCTTCAATCAATCGCGAGATGTCACTAAAAACCGCCTCGCGATCGCGATTACCGTCGATCCGATGCAAGATCGACATTTTTTCATAAAAGGACGCCAGCGGTTCGGTCTTGGTGCGGAATTCTTGCAAGCGGGTTTGCAACACGCTCAGATCATCATCGTTGCGGCGCTCTAATCGACCATCGCAATAGGGACATATGGGACGGTGGGCAAACTGCGCGCTCGATGAGCTTGTAGTAAAACCACATTCGCCGCACTGAAGCCGGCCGGCGATGCGGTCAAGCACGGTCTGCTCTGACACCTCGAGCCAGATCACTAAATCCAATGCGGAGCGTAACCTTGCCAAAATCGACATCAAACTTTCGGCCTGTGGCAGTGTCCGAGGGAAACCATC
The DNA here is from genome assembly GCA_036499425.1 of Candidatus Udaeobacter sp. GTDB lineage: Bacteria > Verrucomicrobiota > Verrucomicrobiia > Chthoniobacterales > UBA10450 > Udaeobacter. The sequence continues at coordinate 63,045 of DASYDT010000134.1, forward strand.
GAAGACGAACCCGTGGCCCCCATGCAACCGCAACCAGTCTTCAATCAGTTCAATGATAATTTTGTCCGAGACGAGCCCGCCGCTTCGGAGAACTTCGGCAGTCTCCTGCCCCAAAGGCGTCTCCAGATCTCGTTCACGGCGCAAGATCGCGCCCGTCGAAGTGACAGGAATGCCGAACTGGCGCGTAATCATTTCAGCCTGGGTCCCTTTGCCGGAACCCGGCGCGCCAAGAAGAACGAGCCGCCTTTTCACCTATCGCCCGTAAAGAAAAAAGGCGACCCCGGCGATCACGATGACCGCGATCCCCACATAAAGCCACATCAGGGTGCCGCTGGCTGCCGCGTCACCGCGAACGTAAGTGGCACGATCGAACGCTCGCCCCCGGATTCGTCCCTTACGCAAAAAGCCGTCGTAATGCCGTTGAATCAGGTGCGTTTCCACCTGGCGCATCGTGTCAAGCATGACGCCGACAATAATTAACAAGCTGGTGCCGCCGAAAAATTGCGCTGTAATGATGGGCACATTCAACCACTGGCTGAGAAGGCTTGGCAAAACCGCTATCAAGGTCAGGAAAATCGCCCCAGCAAACGTGAGTCGCGTCATCGTGAAATCAAGAAAGTCGGCAGTCGGCTTTCCTGGCCGCACTCCCGGAATATAACCGCCGTATTTTTTTAGATCGTCCGCGATTTGAGTCGGTTGAAACTGCGTGGCAACCCAGAAGTAACTGAAAAAGAAAATCATTGCTGCGAGAACGACATAATGGGGCCAACCGGTGGAAAGCGCGCTGGCTATGCGATTCGCGATGGGACTGTTCTTAAAACCGTAGCTGACGATAGTGGCCGGGAACAGAAGCAATGCCCAGGCGAAGATGATCGGCATCACCCCCGCGTAGTTCACTTTCAACGGCATGTACTGTGTCTGGCCGCCGTACATTTTCCGGCCGACCACCCGCTTCGCATATTGCACGGTGATCTTGCGCACGCCTTGCGTGATGGCAATCACCGCAGCTATCACAATGATCAAAAGCAACACAAGCAATACGAGCACCATCGGATTTACCTGGCTCGAACCTGTTTGCCCCGAAGGCACAAACGTCTTCCACGCCTGTGCGAGCGCAGCGGGCAGGCGTGCAACAATACCAATCGTAATAATGAGCGATATCCCGTTGCCAATCCCGCGTTCGGTAATTTGATCGCCCAGCCACATCAGCAACAGTGTGCCGGTCGTCAGGGAGATCACAGTGACGATTCGAAATCTCCAGCCAAGGTCATCTACTAGTGGAATTCCGAGTTTCTGAATGGTGTCCGTGATCCCGGGAAGCATCGTGTGATACGATTCGGGGTGCTGAAACGACAGCGCCAGCAGGTAGCCTTGAAAAATGCACAGCCCAAGTGTCGTGTAGCGCGTTAACTGCATAATCTTCTGCCGGCCACCATCTTCACGGGCGAGCCTGCCAAGCTGCGGAATCACGGCCGTGAGCAACTGCATCATGATCGACGCGCTGATGTAAGGCATGATCCCCAGAGAGAAGACTGCGCAGTTTTCAAGTGCACCGCCACTGAACAAGTTAAAAAGCGCTGCCAGACCGCCTCCAGTCCGCTGGCTCATCGACGTGTGAAACCATTCCTGCAGCACGCCCTGGTTGACTCCCGGAGTCGTGATCGCAGCTCCCAAACGCACAATTACCACCACCGCCAGCGTAAACAAAATGCGCCGGCGCAATTCCGGTATCTTAACTGTGTTGAGAAACGCCGAGACCATCTGCTAAATCTGGAATATTGCCTGCCGAGACGCTAGCTCACCTGCGATTTTTTCTTCTTTGCCCCCGACTTCACTTTGGCCGGCAGCCGCCTCGACGATTTTTTCTTTCCTGTGGCCTGCAAGGCGGGTTCAACGGATCCTTCGCCTGCCGACATTCCACCCTCTCCGACGGCATGGATGAGATATGCTTTTGGTGGTCCTGCCTCACGGAGCGTAATCGTTCCACCGGCCTTCTCGATTTTTTCCCGGGCTGCCGCACTGACTTTATCGGCTTCCACCTTCAGGCCATGCTTCAATTCGCCGCCCCCAAGGATTTTTATTCCCACGAAGTGACCGCGAACCAGTTTCGATTCACGCAGCACTTGTTCATTTACAACACTTTCGGCTTTAAACGAACTGAGATCGTGGAGGTTCACAATCGCATAACGCTTGTGAAAGGCCGCATTGTTGAATCCACGCTTCGGCAATCGTCGAATCAGCGGCATCTGCCCGCCTTCGAACCCCAGTCGAATGCTCCCACCCGAGCGCGCCTTTTGCCCCTTGTGGCCCTTGCCGCTGGTCTTTCCATGGCCGGAGCTTTCACCGCAACCCAGGCGTTTGACGCGATGTCGCGATCCCGGTCGCGGCCGCAAATTATGCAGACGCATCATGTTGCTCACCCTTTCCATCGCTTAAGTGAATTCCCCGCGCTTTGAAAATTTCGTCCCGCCTGCGAAGCGACCGCAATGCGGCGATCGTCGCCTTAACTACGTTAGCGTGATTACTTGATCCGAGCGACTTGGCCAGCACGTCGCGAATACCGGCCGCCTCAGCTACTGCCCGCACGCCTCCACCGGCGATAACGCCAGTCCCAGGCGATGCGGGACGCAACAGCACTCGTGCTCCATCGTATTCACCGATCACTTCGTGCGGTATCGTGTTTCCGTTCAATGAAACTTTTTCCATCGCTTTGCGCGCTGCCTCGGAGGCCTTTCGAATGGCCTCTGAGACTTCATTCGCTTTGCCAAATCCGCATCCCACTCGCCCATCGTGATCGCCAGCCACGATCAAAGCGCTGAAACTAAAACGCCGACCGCCCTTAACGACCTTCGCGCAGCGGTTGATAAACACGACTTTCTCAGTCGTGTCGCCCTTTGCTGCAGGAGTCTTATCTGTCCTGCGTGAGTCTGGTCGCCTGCCTGAAAATGTTTGAGCCATGAACTAAAATTTTAAGCCGCCTGCGCGCGCTGCCTCCGCCAATGCCTTCACTTTTCCGTGATAAAAGAACCCGCCGCGATCAAAAACAACGCGCTCGAGTTTTTTCGCCAGGGAACGTTCCGCGATTGTCTTGCCGATCAATTCTGCCGCTGCCTGATTCGCAGCTGTTTTATCTTTGCCATGCAACGATGGCTCCGTGGTGGACGCCGCGGCCAGTGTCCGTCCGGCATCGTCATCGATCACTTGCGCGTAAACGTGTTTCCCAGAGAAATGAACTGCCAGCCGCGGACGTTGCGCCGTGCCTGCAACTTTTTTCCTGATCCTTTGATGAACGCGCTGGCGCGCTGCCTTACGAGTCGTCGCCATATCTATTGAACGGTCTTGCCCACCTTGCGACGAATCTGCTCTCCCGCGTAGCGAACGCCTTTGGCCTTGTAAGGTTCAGGAGGATAAAAGCGACGAATGTCCGCCGCGACCTGCCCGACCAGTTTCTTATCGGCGCCCTGAATTGCGATCTTCGTGTTGTCCGTGACTATGATTTTAATGTCCTTCGGAATTGAAAATTGAATTGGATGCGAGAAGCCGAGGCTTAAGTTGAGGGTCGATCCCTGCACGGCGGCCCTGAAACCCACTCCTTCGATCTCGAGTTGTTTGGTAAAACCTTCGCTCACTCCCTGCACCATGTTGTGCATGAGGCTGCGCGAGAGCCCGTGTAACGCTTTCACGCTGCGCGTTTCTGCTTCCCGCACCAGCGACACCCGGTTGTCTTTCACACTTGCACGGATGTGGTGCGGCAGTTTCCAGTGAAGTTTTCCCTTTGGCCCGTCCACGGAAACCGCTCCGTCATCGCCGATGTTGACCTTCACCTTGTCGGGAATCTCGACCGCTTTATTTCCGATTCGTGACATGAGTTTCGTGATTCGTTAAATTGTTACAACAGTAAATCGCTACCAGACGTAGGCGAGCAGTTCACCGCCCACCTTTTGCTTTCTCGCCTCGCGTCCGGACAAAATACCGCGCGAGGTCGAGAGGATAGCCACCCCCATTCCACCAAGAACTCGCGGTATTTTATCCGCCCCAACGTAACGCCGCAACCCCGGGCGGCTCACCCGCCGCAGTCCGGCAATGGCACTCGATCGGTTCACGAGTTTGTTAATGATCTTGATGCGCGGATGCGCAGCACTTGTGTCGACCGAGTAATCGGTGATGTAACCTTCATCTCTCAGGATCCGCGCGATCTCAGCCTTGATTTTCGAGTACGGAACCAACACCTCCGGTTTTTGCGCGCGCGTACCATTGCGGATACGCGCCAAAAAATCGGCGACGGGATCAGTAACAGTGCTCATCAAAAAAATCAGGCAGGTTGCGCGGCGGGCTTCCTTGCCCGGTCGCTAAACGGCATGCCCATTTCGCTCAACAGCGATTTGGCTTCCTCATCCGTTCGTGCCGTGGTGACGATTGTAACATCAAATCCGATGTTGCGCTTGATTTTATCAAGCTCGATTTCGGGAAAGATCGATTGATCCGAAATGCCGAGGGTATAGTTGCCGTGGCTGTCAAAACAACGCGGCGAGACTCCGCGGAAGTCGCGAATGCGCGGCAACGCGGCCTTGATGAAGCGCTCCAAAAATTCATACATGCGTTCTCCGCGCAGGGTCACCTTCGCGCCGATGGCCTGATCTTTTCGTAATTTGAAATTTGAAATGCTTTTCTTGGCCAGAGTCTCTACCGCGCGCTGGCCCGTAATCAGCGCGATTTCGGCTTTCGCTTCTTCCAGCGCCTGCTTTACGTCCGATTGGGAGCCGATCGAAGTGTTAATGACCACTTTCTCGACCTTCGGAATTTGGTGAACGTTTTTGTAGCCGTGCAGCTTTTGTAGCGCAGGCATCACACGCTCTTTGTAAAAGCGATGAAATTCGTTTTCCATTTTAGTAACCTGTCATTCTGAGCGAAACGAAGAATCTCACAATCAACGGCTATGGTTACTTGCGCGTTCCCTCGCTACGCTCGGGATGATCGCGTTTTTTTCCTTTTTTCGCTTCCGCGTCTTTCGCTGGTTTCCCGTCGCGCTCGATCAATTTAACATTGGAAATATGAATTGGCCCCTCGCGCTCGGCGATTTTGCCGCTCGGATTGTCCTGGGATTTCCGAAGGTGCTTCTTGATAATGCGTACGCCTTCAACCAAGACACGCTGTTTTACGGGAAACACCGCCAGAATCCGCCCTGAAGAACCGCGGAAATTCCCGGAGATCACCTCGACCTGATCGCCTTTTTTAACATGACACTGGATTCGGTTCATAAGACTTCCGGGGCGAGCGAGACAATTTTCATGAAGTTGCGCTCCCGCAATTCGCGGGCGACCGGCCCAAAAATGCGCGTGCCACGAGGATTCAAATCTTTGTCGATAATCACAATCGCGTTGTTATCGAAGCGAAGCACAGAACCATCCTCGCGCCGGATGGGCTGTTTCGTTCGGACGAGAACAGCACGCACTACCTCGCCCTTCTTTACTGTTCCAGTCGCGCTGGCTTCCTTCACATTCGCAGTAATCACATCGCCGATGCCGGCATAGCGGGTTTGCTTGCCGATCACGCCAATCATGGTCGCCATGCGCGCGCCGCTGTTGTCCGCCACATTCAGTCGTGATCGAAGTTGTACCATCGAAATCTTCCTCTTAGTCCTGCTGTTGCACTTACTTCTGGATAACCTCCACAAGACGCCATCGCTTCAGCTTGCTCAGCGGCCG
>DASYDT010000135.1:0-88764 GCA_036499425.1 Candidatus Udaeobacter sp.
TGGTCAGCCGGTCCGGATCTGCCTACCGTATTGGTCAGGGCGGTGGGCGTTTGGTTTCCGGCCGACGGAAACTTCTACACCATGGGTGGCCGTACCTCAGATGCGGGGGGCGCCGACTTCCAGCACGTGCTCCGCTATTCACCCAGCTCCAACACTTGGACCCAAATGGGTGTTACGTTGCCTGATAACTCCATGAACAATATGGCTTGTGGCGTGCTCGCGGTGTCAGGCACTCCTTCCATCTATTGCGTGGGCGGCAGCTTTGCTGGCGGCGCTACAGGCACAGGCCGCGTATTCTCCTACAATCCGGTGACCGATACCTCGACCACCTTGACGGGAGACGATTGGCCGGGTGCCATGGGAACGATTCTACCAGGTGGGTTTACGGTGGCTAATGACAAGCTCTACATCCTGGGCGGGTTCAATATCAACGTAGCATCCACCAACGAGATATGGCAGTTTGACCCTACTGCCGCGGTAGGCTCCAAGTGGCTACAGCGAGTAAACACGCCGGCGGGAATCATGTATGCGCCCACGACGACCATAGCCGGCATCATCTACGTGGGAGGGGCATCGGACTATCAGGGAGGCACGGTAGTCGATACCACCAACTCCTTCAGCTTCAACCCTACGGCCAACACCATCGGCTCGATAGCAGCCATACCTCGGGCCACGGGTGAGACGCGCGGTCTTGCCTTCAATGGCAAAATGTTGGTGATGGGTGGCGGCAGAGTTGCGCCCAACCCTTCCAGCGAAGTGGATGCCTACGACCCGGGCACTAACACCTGGGCAGTGAACTCGCCCGTTCCTATGTTCGGGACAGCCCGGCGCAACTTCCCCACGGACACCGATGGCACGACCAATATTTGGTTGGGAGGCGGTTACGATAGTTCTGGTATCACACCGCTGAGCTCGATGGAAATCTTCTGCGCTGGGGGCGGTGCCTCACCAACTCCGACTCCTACTGCTACGGCAACAGCAACTGCCACGCCGACAGTCGCAATAACGCCCACGGTTACGCCGACGCCGACACATACACCGACTCCAACGCCGACAGTTGCAGTAACGCCCACGGCTACACCGACAGCAACACATACACCGACTCCAACAGCAACAGCGACCGCAACGCCCACGGCAACATCAACCCCATGTACGGGGAGGTGCTCACCGACGCCGAGGCCTCGGCCCACTCCGAGGCCGCGCGCATAGCTCGTAGGTTACTTGCACTCTGCGTCCACGCTGTAGCGGCAGGCACGCCGCCTGCATCGTGTCGTAGCCGGCGCGGCGGCCTCGCCAGAAAAAGGCCGGCTATCATCTGAAAGGAAATTCTTTGTCACCGGGCGATTTTCAAGACTTCACCATTGTACCATTCAGCGTCTGAAAGGTGCCATTCCGCGGAAGAAACCAGAGATTCGCTGAGCAGATCTTTACTTGGGATTCGCACCGCGAAGCGGTCGCGCTTCACGTTTCCAGAAAGAAATTTCACCATTTTTAAAGGAAAAGCCTTGACGCGAAGCGGCCGTTTCGGCCACAACGGTGCTCCTCAGCATGTGTACCCCTCTGTACACGCAGCGGATTGCTTCGGTGATTTTTCGCAACCACGAGGGCCAAAACCATGAAAAGGCAACGTGACTCCTCCATCAAAGCGCAGCTGCTTTGGAGCGCGTTGATCCTGCTCTCGCTGCTCGCTGTCTGCGCGATCCCATTTGCGCTGGCACAGTCCCGCAGCCGCGGGATCAACTCACAAGCGCAATTCCAAAAGGCAGCGGCAACATCTCCCAGGTTAACGCTGACTTTCTCCGAGCGCGTAGCGTATCAGCGAGCGATTGAGGAAGTTTACTGGCGTCATCGCATCTGGCCCCGCGGCGGCGGGGAGCGCCCCGATCCCAAGGCCTCGCTGGATATGGTGATGTCTCAGGCGCAGTTGGAAAAGAAGGTCGAAGACTATCTGCGCAATTCACAGGCACTGGAGGATTACTGGCAGCAGCCACTTACTGCTGAACAGTTACAGGCTGAAATGAATCGCATGGCAAAGAACACAAAGCACCCCGAGGTGTTGCGCGAACTCTTTGAAGCGCTCGGGAACGATCCTTTGGTTATCGCAGAATGCCTGGCCCGACCAGTGTTAGCAGAGCGTTTGGTTAGCAGCTTTGAGGCTATGCCAATTAAACGCGGAGTACTGAGCCCGAGGGGGATACCAGCGACAATTGTTAGCTATGCGCTTCCCAATATAGCCGATTGGACTGGCGAATGCACTGATGATAACTGGACACCGACCACCATCACCAACGCGCCTGCTGCCCGAGACGGTCACACAGCAGTTTGGACAGGGAGTGAAATGATCGTCTGGGGTGGAGGCTTCAACAGTGGCGGGAGATACGATCCTAGCACCGATTCTTGGACAGCAACCAGCACCATCAATGCGCCCCATTACCGATACCATCACACGGCGGTCTGGACCGGGAGTGAAATGATAATTTTGGGCGGGGGAAACGGTACTAACACCGGCGGCAGATACAACCCGGGCACGGACACTTGGACAGCCACCAGCACGGCTAGAGCGCCCGCTGGCCGATACAATCACACCGCAGTGTGGACGGGAAGTGAAATGATTGTCTGGGGTGGCGTTGATAGTTCGGGCTCTGATTTGAACACCGGTGGAAGATACGATCCCAGTACGGACAGTTGGATAGACACCAGCGCCACCAACGCGCCGACTGGGCGAAGAAGCCACACGGCAGTCTGGAGCGGCAGTGAAATGATCGTCTGGGGTGGATATAACGGCAGCTATTTGAACACTGGCGGGAGATACAATCCGAGCACGGACAGTTGGACAGCCACCAGCATAACCAATGCGCCCACCGCCCGAGAAGAACACACGGCAGTCTGGACCGGCACTGAAATGATCGTCTGGGGTGGATCTGATAGCACCAGCGATTTGAACACTGGCGGGAGATACTGCGCGCAGCCTCCTCCTACGCCCACGCCGACTCCTACCCCAACGCCATGTACGGGGAGATGCGCACCGACACCGAGGCCTAGTCCAACTTCGGCGGGGCGCCCTACTCCGCCTCCTCGTTGAACACCGCCGCCGACGCCTACCGGTTCGCCACGTCCCACTCCAGCGCCGCGTCCGTAGTGGTCAGAAGAGTTTACCTGTCCGCCGTAGCTTCGGCGAAGGCGGGTGAATGAGGATTGGTTGCAGCTATGTGGTAGCCCGGAAGCGGCGTGCCAATGGTTGGCAGTAGCATCTTGCGTAAGGTGGATCGGCTCGCCGCGGCGGGACGATGTCCGCGCACTTCAATTCAGTTGCCAGGCACGACATCTCCGGGCTGATTACAAGTTCAAACTGTGACTTAAATGTTGGACGCTAACTTAACCGCAATTGCGCTGATGCCGCGAGGTCCGGCCGTGTTCGGCATCTCAGTCGATTTCATTTTATTCGGGCTGACTCTTCTTGGCGTTGCGGTGTTTCATCGTCACACCTTGCGGGTTGCGCTCGCAGGCCTGGTGACGATCACTATCTACAAGATTGTTTTCACCGGTTTTAAAACGGGCGATGGCGCAATGGGATTTGTTTCTCACGTCGCGCACGAATGGGTGATCCTTGCGAACTTGCTCTGTTTGCTCACGGGTTTCGCGCTGTTGTCGCGCCATTTCGAGCAGAGCCAGGTGCCGATGGTATTGCCGAGGTACCTTCCCCATGACTGGAGAGCCGGTTTCGGCTTGTTGGCAATGGTGTGGATTCTTTCCAGTTTTTTGGACAACATCGCCGGGGCCTTGATCGGTGGCGCGATGGCGCGTGAGCTTTACCGTTCCAAGGTGCACATCGGTTATCTGGCGGCGATCGTCGCCGCCTCCAACGCGGGCGGCGCCTGGAGCGTGCTGGGCGATACCACGACGACGATGATGTGGATCGCCGGCGTCGGGCCACACCTGGTGTTCGAGGCAATCATTGCCGCGACGGTGGCGCTATTTGTTTTCGGCATACCGGCGGCGATTAAACAGCAACGATATTCGCCCATCTTGCGGCGTGCCCGTCCGCACGCGCATGTGGATTGGACGCGAGTCGGTATTGTAGCGCTGGTTCTCGCGCTCGCGCTGGCGACCAACGTGGTCGTAAAACTGAAGTTTCCCAAACAGGCGGATCATTTTCCTTTTATCGGAGTGGCAGTGTGGTTGGCAATCCTGCTCTCCTTAAGAGCGCGCCGACCCGACTGGAAAGTGCTGCCCGGTGCTTTCAGGGGCTCCGTCTTTCTGCTTTCGCTGGTATTAATTGCTTCAATGATGCCGGTGGAAGAATTGCCAGTCCCGACTTGGAGAACGACGTTTGGCCTGGGCTTTGCCTCCGCCGTGTTCGACAACATTCCGCTGACGGCCCTGGCGCTTAAACAAAACGGCTATGACTGGGGTTTTCTGGCGTATGTAGTCGGTTTTGGCGGCTCAATGATTTGGTTCGGCTCGTCAGCAGGCGTGGCGCTCTCCAACATGTATCCCGAGGCAAAATCGGTTGTGCAATGGCTGCGTCACAGCTGGTACGTGGTGGTAGCATATGTGATCGGCTTCTTCGTGATGCTTGGCGTGTTGGCCTGGCAGGTTGATATGGCGCACAGGCCACGCAGCCAGCCCGTGTCGGCTGCGCGCTAGCGCGCAGCTTGATTTCGCGGAGTTCTGAAGAAAATCCGACCGAGCACCTTTCGGTGGTTTGTTTTTCCATCGCGTCGGCGTAAAGAATGCGCGTGAAGGAAGCGCCTAAGAAATTTCATTTCCTCGGAATTTGCGGAAGCGCCATGGCGTCGGTGGCGGCAGCGCTGCAAGAGCGCGGCTTTAAGGTCACTGGTTCGGACGAAAACGTTTATCCGCCAATGTCAAAATTCCTCGAGGAAAAGGGCATCGCCCTGAAGGCAGGCTATCGCGCAGAGAATATCCCGGCCGACACAGATGTGGTAGTGATCGGCAACGTCATGAAGCGCGGCAATCCGGAAGTGGAAGCCGTCCTGACCAGAAAATTGTTTTACCTCTCGTTGCCGGAAGTGTTGAAAGATTATTTTTTGCGTGGCCGTCATAATCTCGTCGTTACCGGGACGCATGGTAAAACGACCACCACGGCGTTGCTTGCGTGGATCATGGAGAAAGCGGGACGCAAGCCCGGTTATCTCATCGGCGGGATCCCGAAAAATTTTGGCCAGGGCGCGCGTCTGAACGATTCGAAATATTTCGTGATTGAAGGCGATGAGTACGACACTGCGTTTTTCGACAAGCGGTCCAAATTCATTCATTACCTGCCGGAGCTGGTGATCGTAAACAACATCGAGTTCGATCACGCGGACATCTTTAAGAATCTCGACGAAATCAAGCTTAGCTTCCGACGCTTACTCAATATCGTTCCTCAAAATGGAATGGTGCTCTTGAATGGCGACGATCCCAATTGCGTCGAAGTTGCCAAAGATTGCCTGGCGCAAATAATCGAGATCGGCTTCTCGAAGAATTGTGCTCAGCGAATCCGTGACGTCGCTTACTCGACTGAGGGCTCCCGGTTCAAGCTTGGCGAAGACATTTTCGAAATTCCGCTCGTTGGTGAATTCAATGTCCACAATGCTGCGATGGCAGCGATGGCTGCGCGGTTTTATGATGTGCCAAAGGCAAAAATCGACGCTGCATTCAAGGGTTTTGCCGGGATTGCGCGGCGACTGGAGTTTCGCGGCGAAGTGCGGGGCGTGAAGGTGATTGACGATTTTGGCCACCATCCCACTGCAATCGCGCAGACGTTACAGGCGCTGCGCCAGCGCTATAGCGGACACCGCCTCTGGGCTCTCTTCGAACCGCGCTCGAACACGACTCGGCGAGCGATCTTTCAACAACAACTTCCTGACGCGCTAAAATTGGCCGATGGAGTTTTCATCTCGCAGGTCGCAAAGCTGGAACAGATCCCCGAAGCCGAGCGACTAAAACCAGAGCGGGTAGTAGCTGCGATTGCCAGGGCTGGCCGAGCTGCGTTTTACGAACAGAACGCCGACGCGATCGTAGATCGAATTGTTCCAATGCTGCGGTCAAGAGATGTCGTTGTGGTTTTCAGTAACGGCGGGTTCGATAATATTCATGAGAAGTTGCTCGCGCGGCTGTCATCCTGAGCCGCGCAGACGGCGAAGGATCTCACATTTGCTGATGTGTTACTCAAATTCTGCTTGAGTGGTGCCAGCATGTTGCGGGAGGTCCCTCGCTCCGCTCGGGATGACCGCCGGGAGTTCGTAGACCGGGTAAAAGGTTGCGCCGCAATAAAAGTCCGCTTCAACGGTTCAACCTTTTTAACGAATTAACGAGGCGGCGTCGGAGCCGCCGATGTATGATCGTGCACAATACGCCAGCCTTCTGGCAGGCGTCTAAAAATGAGGGTGAAGCGTCCGTGCGGCTGGTCATTTGCGCGCTTCAAGCTCCAGCGACCGAGCGCCACAGCCGCGTCAGGTGAAAGCAGCATAATCTCGAGCTCAGAAAAGGTGAGCGTGCCCATTTTCGCGCGATCGGAGTATTTTTTCCTGTAGCGCGCGCGCACGGTTTCCCAGCCGCGTCTAATTGTGTCTTCCGAAACGAAGACGGTCGATGCTGATCGCGCGTAGCCTTTCATGAACCCGTCGATATCGCCTCGGTTCCATGCTTCTTGTTGCGCGCGGAGGACAAAGCGGATTTGGGCAGTGGCGTTTTGGGTTTGCGTCGGCGCAGCGGAGACGATCGCCGCCATTAGGATACAGAAAAAGATTGTGAGAGCGCGCCTGCTCCCGAGACTTAAATGGCGGATCGCTTGCAGCATCGGTAATCTTTGGTAAGCTACCAGCCCTGCCTCATCCAGCGCCAGCATTAAAGGATGGTCTCAACCGAGGGAATTACGTTGACGGGTCTGATAAATCTATTACGGTCGCCCATCCACCCAGATAGGACTGTGTACCGGCTTTTCTGCATCGCGTTGCTCGCGCTTGCCAGCGCGAGCGCAATTTTGGCTCAGGGCGAACCGAAGCGTCCCGAGCCAGCGCCAGCTGCCAACATAGCGAATCCGCAACTGGCAGATCCGCCTGCTGCTCCCAACATGCCGGCAACCGTTCGGCTCCAGTTTCCAAACAGCGATGTGGTCGATGTCCTGCATCTGTACGAACAGCTCACCGGCAAAAAGCTGATCATGGACAATTTTGTGCAAGGAAAGGTGAACATTTTCATCGCTAAAGACGTGTCGCGCGATGAGGCAATCAAGATCATCGAGATGAGCATGGCGCTCAACGGGATTTCGCTTGTTCCGGCTGGCCGTGACCTTGTCGACATCGTTGGAGCCGGCCAGAATCCTCGGAAGGCTCCGGTACCAATTATTTCCGACATGGCGGACATTCCGGCGGGCAATCCCATGGTCAGCTTTTTGTTCAAGCTGCAATACGCCGACCCGCAGGAGCTTCAACAAGTGTTGATGGCGTATTTCCAGGGGAGCTCAGGCACGATCAATATTCTGGCTCTGCCTAAATCGTCCAGCCTGCTGGTGACACAGAACGCCGACATCATTCGGCAGCTAGCCGGGGTAATTGACCAAGTGGACGTGGCGCCAGCGGAGGTGGTGAGCGAGTTCATCAAGCTCGAGCGCGCCGATGCCAGCAAAGTAGTCGATATGCTCAAGGATATTTTTGAAAAGGGCACTGAGACCACACCGGGTCAGCCGGGTGTTCGCTCGGTGAAGATGCCCGGGGCACCGCAGCCGATGCCTGTCGAAGGCGGCGGGAGTTTGTTGTCCGAAGAAGCAATAATCGTGGGTAAAATTAAACTGACTCCCGACGTGCGCACCAACCGCATTCATGTTGTGACGCGGCCGATCAACATGCCGTTCATCCGTCAATTGATCCACGAATTTGATGCGAACGTTGAGTTTGCGAAACCGGTCACACGATATTTGAAATACGTTTCGGCCGGTGACGTTCTGCCAGTGCTTGTGCAGGCATTGACCGAGCCAGGAGCGGAGGGTGGTGGCGCTGGCGCGCCCGGAGGCGGAGCGATTCCAGGGGCTTCACCCTCACAGGGACGACAGCAACAGCGCGGGTCGAATTACTCGGGGACAGGGACAACTCCCTTCACCGGCGGCAGCGACACAGGCACTGCTGGCGGCGGCACACTCAACATTTCCGAAGAGCTTTCCACGCAGCCGGTGGACACTACGCCTAAAGCAGTCACGATCGGAAACTCAAAGCTCATTGCCGATCAGCGTGCGAACTCGATTATCGTTCTTGGCAATCGCGAGGTCGTCGTGAAGGTGCAAAAGATCCTCGACGAGATGGACGTCAAAGCGCCGCAGGTGGCGTTGAGCACGGTCATTGGTCAGTTGACACTTAGTAACAATGAAGAATTCGGTGTCGATTGGTTCGCCAAGTACCAAAACAAACTGGTGGGAATCTCCCGCAACAACTCCATATTTGGGAACAACGATCCGAGAATTCCGGTGGCAGCTTCTTCCGTTTCACCCGCACCGCTTGCTGGAAACGGATCAATCATCGATCCCGCGAACTTAATCAATTTTAGCAATATTGTTCAGAACGTAGCCAATGGCACAAACGTTTACGTCGCGGCTGGAAATTATCTCGCGGCAATTGTGCATCTGCTTGAGGGCACCGGTAAGTTCAAAGTGATGTCGCGCCCAACGGTTTTCACGAGCAACAACAAAAAGGCAATCATTGCTTCCGGCCAAGAGGTTCCGGTTCCAGTGAACACACTGACGAATGCCGGGTCGATCGTCAACCAGGCAGCCGTGTCCTCGAGTATTGAGTACAAGAATGTCGTGCTTCAGCTTGAGGTCGTACCGCTGATTAATTCCGAGAAGGAAGTCTCGCTCGATATTTTGCAAAAGCTCGACAGCCTTGTCCCGAACGGAAACGTAAACATCGGTGGCAATGAGGTCCCAACAATCGACACAAAGTACATCCGCACCAACATTTCTGCTCCGAACGGATCGACTATCGTCCTGGGCGGATTGATCGAAGATCAAAAATCGAAGCAGTACCAAGGCATTCCTTATCTCTCGCGCCTTCCTCTCATCGGGGCAGCGTTCCGTGGCACATCAGCTAGCAAGACGCGACGGGAGCTAATCATTCTTATGTGTCCGCAGGTGACCTTGACCAAGCTGGATTCTTATCGGCTGCGCCAAAAATGGGAAGACACCACGCATTTCGGTGCCGACCTCGATCAGGGCGAGTGTCAGGATTGCTCGAAGGTGGAAAGTGGCAAACAGATAAACTTGCCGCCGCCGGACCTTCCCGCTGCGAAAGATATAAATTAGCTCGGTTCTATTTTTATGAAACGAATGGCTTTCGCACTAATTCTCGGCCTCGGCGCAACCATCGCGCACGCCGACGAGTACGACTCCGTTTTGTTTCACGATATTTTTCGTTCGACCGATTCATTGGCTCAACGAGACGAATTTGGGCTCGTCCATCAGGGCCCCCATGTGAATGCCACAGATTTCGCGCCTAGATATCACTGGCGTTGGATGTACTACTTCAAGGCCCCCGAACAACTCATCTTGGACCCGGCTTATGTCGGCTCGATGCAAACAGCGCTGCGCCGGCTGGGTTATTACTGCGGCCCCGTTGACGGCGTCTTTACTCCAGTGGTAGCGGACGCCATCGCGCGGCTGCAAAAGAATTATTCCATGCGCGTTACCGGGACGCTGACCGATCCGGTGCGGCGCGCATTACACATGCCTTGATTTTCTCTGAATGAACTCGGCTCCCAGCCAATCCCTGATTAATTTGCTGCTGGAAAGCGGCGTGTCTTCGAATGAAGAAGCGGTCCAGTTGGCCACCAACCTGAACGGCGGTTCGTGGGTGGGCCAGATGCTCGATTCCGGCAAGGTGGACGAAAATCGCTTTCTCGGCGCGATCGGCAATTTCTTCCGGGTGCCAGTGGTCTCCATGGACGCGAAAAAGATCGATCGCGAGACGTTATCGATCTTGCCGAGTCGTTTTGTCTTTCAGCATCACATTTTGCCCATCGAGGTGAAGGACAATTCAGTCGTGTTGGCGACTTATGATCTTTTCAATTCTATTGGCCGACAACTGGCAGGGCAGCTTTTGAAAAAGCCGGCCGAATGGGTGCTGGTGCCGCGCGCGCAGCTTTTGCGCGCAATGAAAACACTCTACGGCGTCGGCGCCGAAACTTTCGATGAAATCCTCAAGACGAATCGTTCCTTCGACGTGTTGCAGGACGGCGAGACCGCCATCGAGCTGAATGCCGACGATCCCGAGGCGTCTGTGGTAAAATTCGTAAACCAGATCATTCGCGAGGCAATTTTCGAGCGCGCGACCGACATCCATGTCGAGCCACTGGAAAACGATTTGCGAATTCGATATCGAATCGATGGAATTTTGCACGAGGTCGCTGTGCCGCCACAATTGCGCGTTTTGCAATCGGCCATTATCTCGCGCCTGAAGGTGATGTCGCACATGGACATCGCGGAGCGTCGGTTGCCTCAGGACGGGCGAATGAATTTGCTCGCTAACAATCAGGAGATCGACGTGCGCGTCTCGACAATTCCAACAGTCAACGGCGAGTCAATCAGTCTGCGTCTGCTCAGCCGCGGCGATCAGCAGTTCAATTTCGACCGACTCGATTTGGGCGAGAAGCAGGAAAAGATCATTCGCCATCTCCTGACTCAACCGAACGGGATTATTCTTCTCACCGGGCCGACCGGCTGCGGCAAATCGACTTCGCTTTATTGCTTTCTCAGCAGCATCAATTCGGTCCAGCGCCGCATCATTACGATCGAAGAACCGGTCGAATATCGAATTCCCGGCGTTTCGCAAATCGACGTGAAACCCGAGATTGATCTCACTTTCGCCAAAGGTCTGCGTCACATTTTGCGACAGGATCCAAATGTGGTCATGGTCGGTGAGATTCGCGACGTTGAAACAGCGGACATCGCAATTCGCGCGGCCATGACTGGCCACCTTGTTTTCAGCACCCTCCATACGAATGATGCCGTAGGTGGCATCACGCGTTTGCTGGACATGGACGTGGAACCTTTCCTGCTCTCCTCCGTAGTGAAGGCGTTCATTGCGCAACGGCTGGTGCGCACGATTTGTCCCGATTGTATCCAAATGGTGGATTACCCGCGCGACTATCTGGCTGAGATCGGCGTTCCTGTGAAAGAGCTCGGCACGAGCTTCCAGCGTGGCGCTGGTTGCGATCAATGCCGTCATACCGGCTATCAGGGTCGCGCGGCGATCTATGAAATTTGTCTCATCACCGAGCCAATGAGGAAGCTGATCATGCAAAAACGCGATGGCGGCGAGCTCAAGCAATGTGCCGTTACTGAAGGTATGGACACTTTGCGGCAGGATGGCTGGCGGCGCGTCGCCCAGGGCAAAACCACCATCGAAGAAGTTGTGCGCGTCACGCAGACTGACGAAGTAATGGCTGAAACTACCGTAGAAGCCGAGCCGGTGGTAGCCGTCGAGTCAGCCGAAGCGCGCTGAGATCGATTACTGTCCCAGGCATTAGTCGCCACGCAATTGGCGAATCGCTTTGGCATAATCTTTCGAGTGAAAAATTGAGGTGCCGGCGACGAGTACGTTTGCACCGTTTTCGATTGAGAGCTTGGCCGTCTCCGCGTTGATGCCGCCATCCACTTCAATATCGAGCTTGCGATCCAGCGATCTGGCGCGTTTAACTTTGTGCATTTGATCAGCTCTAAATGATTGGCCGCCGAAACCAGGGTGCACTGTCATGATTAGTAATATGTCGATTTTGTGTAGGAATGGTTCGATTAGATCGAATGGGGTTTCAGGATTTAGAGTGAGCCCGGCGCGGCAACCAGCATCTCGGATCTGTTTCAACGTCTTTTCGACATCGTGTTTCGCTTCCGGCTCTACGTGAACGGTGATGGAGTTTGCGCCGGCTTTGACGAATCGCGGCACGTAATTATCGGCATGCTCAATCATGAGATGGACGTCGAGTGGAAGACTCGTTAGGCCGCGCACAATCCCGACAATCTCAGGTCCGAAGGAAATGTTATCCACAAAATGTCCGTCCATGATATCGCAATGAATCCAATCCGCTCCCGCGGCTTCGACACGATGGATTTCGTCACCGAGTCGCGAGAAATCGGCGGCGAGAATGGATGGGGCGACGATAATCCTTTCCATGAAGTGATGGAGTAATTGAGTAATGCAGGGATGGCAAGCCTCTCGGCGATACTGCAACACCGCAACACTCCAACACTTCAGTAGAATGCCCTTGACGGCGCTCCGCACTGTTTCATGTTACGGCGTTTCAGGCTGGCGAATCGCGCCGCAGGGAAGGGTCCTGCGAAAAGGATCCGCTCAGACGGGTGAACGCGCTTCCTTCGGACTGGAAAGTGCTACTAATAAATAATTCATGTTCAACGGACTTTTCGGCTGGTTATCCAGCGACATCGGGATCGATCTCGGCACGGCGAACACTCTTGTTTACGTAAAAGATCAGGGGATCGTTCTGCGTGAGCCGTCGGTGGTGGCGGTGCAAGCCGGCACCAACAGGGTCTTGGCAGTAGGCGATGAGGCGAAGCGCATGCTCGGCCGCACGCCGGCGAATATTGTCGCGGTGCGTCCGCTCAAAGATGGTGTGATTGCCGACTTCGAAATTACGGAGGCGATGTTGCGGCATTTCATCAACAAAGTGCATAATCGCCGGGTGCGCGCGCGACCGCGGGTGGTTATCGCGGTCCCTTCGGGAATAACCGAAGTGGAAAAGCGCGCGGTGCGAGAATCGGCTACCCACGCTGGCGCGCGAGAAGTTTATTTGATCGAAGAACCGATGGCGGCGGCGATCGGTGTGGGACTTCCAGTGCAGGATCCTGCGGGCAACATGATCATCGATATTGGCGGAGGCACGACGGAGGTCGCCCTTATTTCGCTCTCTGGAATTGTCTTTAGCCGAAGCGTGCGCGTCGCTGGCGATGAGCTGGACGAGGCGATCGTGCAGTACATGAAGCGCGCTTATAATTTAATGGTCGGCGAACGCACGGCCGAGGAAATTAAAATCAAGATCGGCTCGGCGTATCCGAGTGAAAAAGAAACGAGTGTAGAAGTGAAGGGGCGCGATCTGGTCGCTGGTTTGCCAAAGACACTGATGATTACTTCTCAGGAAGTGCGCGAAGCGTTGCTTGAACCAATTTCGACGATTGTTGATTCTGTTCGTATTACCTTGGAGCGCTGTCCGCCCGAGCTGTCGGCAGACCTTGTCGATCGTGGATTAGTGTTGGCAGGCGGAGGCGCGTTGTTGCGCGGTTTTGACAAGCTTTTGAGCGAGGAAACAGGTTTGCCTGTCCATGTTGCCGAAGATCCACTCAGCGCGGTGGCGGAAGGGACCGGTAAATGCCTCAATGAACTTAAGTTTTTGCGTCAGGTGGCCTCAGCCGATCGCCAGTGGCGGTAGCCAAATGGCATCGGCTTCCAGCCGATGTTTGGACGTGGGCTGGAAGCCCATGCTACAGCGATGAGTCGCACAAACATTATCGCGCTACTGATTTTTGGCGCCATTCTGGGATATTTTCTTACCTTCGGCCCGGATATGACGCAAAAGTTCAAGTCTGGCGTCTATCAGCTGCTGGCGCCATTTTTGACCAGCGGCTCAGGCCTGAAAAAACAGATTACATCCGTGAGCACCGGATTGAAGTCACTCGATCAACTAGAGCACGAGAACTCTGCACTTCAGGTCGAAAATCGAGAGCTGCGCGCGACCAACCAAGGCCTGCGCGATGTAGAGCACGAAGTGAATCGTCTGCGACACGCCCTCAATTATCGGGAGCGCTCGGTCTTCAAGTTGATCGCGGCAGAAATTGTGGCGCGTGATTCTTCCACTTGGTGGCGAACGGTCACGATCAATCGTGGCAAAAGAGATGGCATCCAAATCGATATGCCTGTGGTAACGGCCGAAGGTCTCGTGGGAAAAATCACCACTGTAAGCGACAACATCTCCGTTGTTTTGTTGGCCTCCGATGAAAACTGCCGGGTCGCGGCCTCGGTAGAAGGAAGCCGGGAACAGGGGATCGTTTCCGGCGAGCGGGTGACCACCGGATTGAGCCCGCTTTTGGACTTGAATTTCCTAACGAAGCAGGCTGACCTAAAGCCCGGCCAGAAAGTTTATACGTCGGGAGTAGGCGGCGTTTTCCCGTCCGGTTTGCTGATCGGCGCGGTAAAAAGTTTTCGTGTTCGGGAGTTGGATGGACAAGCACAACTGACACCAGCGGTCGATCTCTCGCATTTGGAGGATGTGTTCGTAGTGACAGGCCGAAGATGATATTCTTTTTTCTTCTCTTAGTCTTAGTGCTTGCGGCGCAGATTGCCGAGCTTTTCATTCCGGCACTGCCATGGCTCTACAACGCCCATGTCTATATCGTGCCCGTTATTGTTTTCTATGGGGCAATGGCCTTGCCATTTCCCCTCATGCTCGCGCTTGCGTTATACGCAGGAGTTTTGCTGGACGCGCTTACCGTGCAGGTGATCGCTGGAAAGGTTGAAATCTCAACTGGATCGTCGATACTGCTTTACGGTGTGCTGGCAGGAATAATGCATGGCCTGAGACCGCTCTTTGCCCGCGGCCGATGGGAAGTGCATTGCGTCCTGAGTGGCATTTTCACTTCGTTGATAGTTTTGGCGCAATATCTGATGATCACATTCCGCCGCGGCTCTCTTGTTTTTACCCGTGAGATTTGGTGGCAAATCGGGGGGCCCGGTCTCATTGCCATGGCAGTGGCGCCAATCCTGTTCTGGCTTCTGCAATGGGTGGGACGGATGACGGATTATTCATATGGTCCCGAAAGGGGGCGATTGGAATGAAGAGAAGCCGTTTGACTTCGCGTATTCGGATTCAATTTCTCGGCTTACTCATGTTGCTGGGCTTGGGCGCTCTCGGTCTCAAGCTTTGGTGGATACAGGTGGCGCATGGCGCGGAATGGACTGCCCAGCTTCGCGGCAGTTCGCAAGCCACTGTGCGTATCCCCTCAGTGCGCGGCGAGATCAAAGATCGCAACGGCGTGACCCTCGTCCAAAACCGCGCCAGTTATGAGGTGGATTTTTATTTGCCGGAAATGGTCAAAGGTTATCGAGAACGTTTTGGTTCACCGCCCTTGACCGAGTATCGAGCGATCATCAACGGCATGCCGAAAGATCAGAAGGAGCCCGACATCATCAAGATTGTTAATGACGGCATCGTCCCGCGTCTTAACGAGCTTGATCTGGCGCGCGACTACAACGCCGGCAAGCTGGAGCGGCACTATCGCAACGATACCGAGGTCCCGTTTTCCTATATCAAGGACATCGATTTCCCCACGATGGCAAAATTTTCGGAGCACGATGTTGGACTACCAGGAGTGGATATCGCGATCAAACCGGTGCGCTCTTATGTTTATGGCGCGCTAGCCGCCCATATTCTTGGTTATGTCGGCATCCCGGACGACATCGACAAAGAGGAAGCAAGCAAGTTCACATTCTATCAGCAGGACGTCGAAGGAAAATCGAACATCGAAAAAACGATGGACGAATATCTGCGTGGAAGACCTGGCGTGCGCTATTTGCGCAAGAATGCGAAGGGAACAATCGAGGGTGTCCTGCGCGAAGATCCGCCGCAACAAGGCGCCAACGTTCTGCTGACGATCGACGCACGCATTCAGTCGATTGCAGAGGAAGCGCTGCGCGCCGTGAGCCGGGCCGGAGCGGTCGTAGTCGATCCAAACAATGGCAACGTTTTGGCGATGGCTTCCGTGCCGTCGTTCGATCCGAACACGTTTATCCCGAGCATCAAAGCGAAAGATTGGAAAGCGCTGCAAAAAGATCCGGCCGACCCGTTGGTGAACCGCGCGATCAGCGCTCTGCCGCCAGGATCGACGTTCAAGCTCATCACGGCGCTCGCCGGATTGCGAGGCACGAAAAATCTTGCAAACACGCGTTACAACTGCAGCGGTGGAGTGAGTTATGGCGACCACTACTTCCAATGCTGGAAACATACCGGGCACGGCACGCTTGGGCTGGCTGATGCGATCAAAGTGTCATGTGACTCCTTTTTCTATCAGTATGGCAATGCAGCCGGGATTCAGTCGATTGACCACATTGGCAAGATGTTGGGTATTGGCGAGGAATCAGGTCTGCAACTTAGCGGCGAACAGACTGGTAATATGCCCGGGCCGGAGTGGATGCAGATTCACCATCCGCAGGAGAGATGGTCACAAGCCCAAACGGCAAACGTTTCCATCGGCCAAGGCTACACGCTGGTTTCGCCGCTTCAACTGGCGATGGCCTACGCTACAATCGCAAATGGCGGCCTGTGCTATTACCCCCGCCTGGTCGATAAAATCCTGAGGCAAGACGGCTCCCCAGTATTAGATGCGCAAGGCAATCCAGCAGCGCCATCGCCGCGCGTGCGATCGGATTTACGGCAGGAAATCTCAGCCGACAAAATCGAGCTCGTGCGCAAGGGATTTTGGAAGGTGGTTAATGAAGACGGAGGAACTGGTGGCGTAGGGCGTTTAAAAGATTGGATGGTAGCGGGCAAAACCGGCACCGCACAGGCTACCGAGCGCGGACATGAGGAAAACGTGGCGTGGTTCGCGTGTTTCGCGCCATTTGACCATCCGAAGTATGTCGTCGCAGTGATGGTCCAGGGCGCCTCTGGGCACGGCGGTCCGGTCGCGGGCCCCATCGCTACCCGCATTCTCGAACGCACGCTCGCGGAGGATGAAGGCAAGTTCGATATGCAGGTCGCCTGGCTCGCACCTGCACACCACGCCAATCCGCTCCAATTGATCAAAGCGGTTAGTTATCACGATGCGGGAGGCAATCTCGGAGCCGACGACGAAGAGGGTGCGGACCAATCGCAAGCTACCACAGCAGAGATGGCAAGCACAGACGCCTCGCCCGATGTCGAACCCGAAGCAGACTCTCAAGGGAAAGTGCGGCGGCGAGGGAGTGCTCCTGTGGCCCGAGCGCTTCCGGCTGCGCCACCAGCCCCCCGCAACTTCTTTCAACGGCTCTTTGGAGCACACCCGCGACCGGCACCTGCACCGGCGCCCCCGCCGCCTAGCCGCCGGCGCGGACCAACACAATGAATCCCCGGTCAGAATCACTGCGGCAGGACACAATCGGCAGTTTGCTTATGACCACTCAACTACTTCAATTTTATGATAGAGAAGGTAAGAAAGATTTTGGGGCTTCGCTCTCGCAAGACAGGGAACAAGCTCATAATCAGTGTAGAAAAACTCGAGTCTCGCGTGGCGTTGCTCGAGAATGGCCGCCTCGAGGAATATAGCGTCGAGCGTAAGAGCTCGCGAAACATCGTCGGCAGCATTTACAAGGGCAAAGTCAAAAACATCGAGATGGGCCTGAAGGCGATGTTTGTTGACATCGGCTTCGAAAAGAACGCGTTCCTTCATTTTTGGGATGCCATTCCTGCCGCGCTGGACAGCGGCATTGAAGAAATCGATCGGCGCACCAACAAGCGGCCCCGAAAACGGATCACCGTAAAAGACATACCGAGCATCTATCCAGTGGGCTCGGACGTAATTGTGCAAGTTACCAAGGGCCCAATTGGTACGAAGGGGCCGAGGGTGACAACCAATCTCAGTTTTGCGGGGCGCTACCTCGTTCTGATGCCGTTCAGTGATCGCAGCGGTATCTCGCGAAAAATCGAGAACCCCAAAGAACGCGAGCGACTACGCAAGATTGTGCGTGAGCTGGACATGCCCGAAGGGGTCGGCGTCATCATTCGCACCGTAGGCGAAGGCCAGCGCGCCAGATACTTCGTCCGCGACTTGCGTTTCCTTCTGGATCAGTGGGCCAAAGTCGAGCAGGCCATTCGTGAGAATCCGACCCCTTGCCGCCTTTTTGAGGAGCCTGACCTGGTTGAGCGAACCGTGCGCGATTTTCTGACCGAAGAAATCGAGGAGGTCGTTTGCGATGATCGCGCGTCAACGGAGCGAATGAGCGAAATGATTGCCCAGATTTCCCGGCGCGCGCGGAATCGGGTCCATTTTTACGACGGTGCGGCGCCAATTTTCGAAACCTACGGCGTGCAAAAACAAATTGACGACGCTTTTCACCGGCAAGTCTGGTTGAAGTGTGGCGGCTATATTGTGATCGACGAGACAGAAGCGCTAGTAGCGATTGATGTGAATACAGGCCGCAACAAAGGCGGGCGCGATGTGGAGAAAACAATTTTGCAGACGAACCTGGAGGCGGCAGATGAAATCGCCCGTCAGCTCCGGTTACGCAATATCGGTGGCTTGATCATAGGCGATTTCATCGATATGAAGAGCCGCAAAGATCAGCAGGCAGTTTACAGCTTGATGAAGGAACGGCTCAGCCGCGACAAAGCCAGGACCCATGTGCTTCCCATTTCACAGCTTGGCCTGATGGAAATGACTCGCCAACGCGCGCAAGAAAGCCTGAGCGAGAGCATTTACCAGAATTGCCCTTACTGCGGCGGGCGCGGCGTTGTGAAAACGTCCATGACTACAAGCGTGGAATTGCACCGGACTCTCAACACCGTCATGCGCAAGTATCAGGATAGCATCCACGAATTTCGGGTCATCCTGAACCCCGACGTGTTGAAACGATTAAAGGAGGAAGATGAAGAACTACTGGTGGAGCTGGAGCGCCGGTACGCAGGTCGCCTAATGTTTCGTGGCGACCCGACGTTTCACCATGAGAAGTTTCTCATTACAGACGCGAATACGGGCGTCGAACTAAAACCTTAGGGCAGTTCAGAAAGTGCAAAAAAAGCTTGCAATCTCCCGCGGCTCGGCCCAGACTCGCGGCATCCAGACAAGGAGCGAAATTCGTTATTACTGGAACGCTCCAAAATGTCTGGAGAGTGAAAGGAAACTTAACCAAAAGGAGAAATAATGAAAAGATCAATGTTATGCCTGTTAGGGTTTGGGGCGATCGCTTCGGTCGCTTTTGCCGGAGAGACCTATTCCGGGAAGGAAATGAAGCAGGTAGCGCCGCCTCCGTGCCCGGAGTGGTACGCCAATAACGAGTTTAACGTCAGTTTGTGGGGAACCTACGTTTTCACTGGGAACAACTGGGAAAACGACAGGTACCTCGAGGCCGATCATGCCTGGGGCGGAGGTATCGATGCGAAATACTTCTTCATGCGTTACTTCGGCGTCGGCATTGAAGGTTTTGGCCTCGATGCGAGACAGGCTCGTGAAAATGTTTTCGTCGATCTAAGCGACGGGATTTTTTCCCACAGCTTTGAAAACCACCGCGAGGCGATAGGATCTGTGCTAGGTACATTTACGCTGCGTTACCCGATCCACTGCACCCGCTTTTCACCTTATCTCTGGGGTGGCTTCGGCGGGATCTTTGGCGGGGGCCAGAAGCAAGTCAATCAGCGATTTGTTGAAGAGGGAGAAGGCTTCGACATTGTCCAGACAGTCGGGCATACAGACAGCGAGTCGCGCGTAATGGGCCAGGTCGGCGGCGGCATGGAAGTCCGTATCACCCCGCATATCGGCTGGGTCAGTGACTTCAGCTGGAATTTCGTGGATGGTCCGAAAAATAACTTCGGGATGGCCCGCACTGGCGTGAACTTCGCTTTCTAAGCAGCGGGAATAGCATTTGCTACAGCGGCGTCCGCAACAACGGACGCCGCTTTTTTGTACGTACAGGACAGGGAGCCGACGCCTCAATAGGTTCTCCAACCCCCTGCGAACGGCGTTTGCGAACGCCGGTATGCACACGAAATTATCCTGATGTCGTTTGTCGAAACCCTGGACAATTTGGCTTTGAGAAAGTCGGAGCTCGTCCAACGTTTCGAGTACCTGATCGCCCCGAAATCCGATCGGGAATTCGAAGCGATGGCGCAGACTTCGCGCTCCGTGACTCTGCAAAATTTTGGACGCACGATGCGGCTGTTCGCGCCGCTTTATCTTTCCAACGAATGCATCAACAATTGCCGGTATTGCGGTTTCTCGCGCGATAATCCGATCCTTCGTGTCACGCTCGACGTGGATGAAGTGGTCGCCGAGGCGCAGCATCTCGCGCGTCAGGGTTTTCGACAGATCCTTCTCGTTGCCGGCGAGCATCCCAAATTCGTGAGCCGCGATTATCTCGCTGAATGTGTACGCGCTCTCGCTGCCGATTTTTCGTCAGTTTCCATCGAGGTCGGGCCGATGGAGACGGAAGATTACGTGCCGATTGTCGAAGCCGGCGCGGAAGGCCTCGTCGTTTATCAGGAAACCTACAATCGAGAAAACTATGCCGAAATGCACACCGCCGGGCCGAAACGCGATTTCAATTTTCGGCTCGATTGCGCTGAGCGCGGGTACGTGGCCGGTTTTCGCCGGCTTGGCATCGGCGCGCTCATCGGTTTATCGCGCTGGCAGGACGAAGCGACGGCGCTTGCCGCGCATTTGGAACATTTGTTCAAGCACTGTTGGCAGGCGCAAATCACTATGAGTTTGCCGCGGTTGCGTCCCGCAGCCGGCGGATTTCGCCCGCTCTTCTCGGTGACCGACCGCGAACTGGCGCAGTTGGTCTGCGCATTCCGTATTACGTTCCCGCAGCTTGGAATCGTGCTAAGCACGCGGGAGCCCGCGCAGCTGCGTGATTCGCTGGCGCTAATCGGGGTAACGATGATGAGCGCCGGCAGTCACACTGAGCCCGGCGGCTACACCCGACAAGGCCGCGAGCATTTGCATCGCACCGTGCGCGGCCGCATCGTCGCGGCCGAATATCAGCACGGCGAAGATCAACTGGCCACCGGCCAATTCGAGATCAGCGACGAACGATCCCCTGCCGAAATCGCCGTCGTCTTGCGCCGTCGTGGGCTAGAGCCGGTCTGGAAAGATTGGGACCAGGCATTCTGTGCAACCACGAATGGGCACGAATGAACACGAATGTTGAAGACGAATGATGAATAACCAATGTTGCGCGCGCTTCAACGGTTCAACCCGGCGAAGCCCATGACAATCTCGCTCAATGGCGAAACTATGGATACCCACGAAGCCAAAACGATCGCGGAGCTAATCGACCATTATCAATTGCCGCCGCGATCAATCGTGGTGGAGCACAACGGCCTCGCCGTGCATCGACACGAATGGGAAGAGCGACCATTGTCCGAAGGCGACCGCATTGAATTCATCCGCGTCGTCGCGGGTGGCTGACAATAAATTATTCTGCGCTTTTCACGATGACTCGCATTCCGTCAGTTTGGATGACGGTGACTGGTGTTTGCGGGGCGATGAATTCGCCTTCGGTGACAACATCGACTACGTGATCGGCGAAACGCGCTTTTCCGCTAGGTCGCAACACTGTGACTGACGTGCCTTGCATTCCAGGGGTGAGCGCGAGCGCGGTGGCGAATTGTCGCGGCGCGCCAGCAAGGGATGGACCCGGCGGATTCGAATCCATCAAGGCAAATCGCCGGTAAAAGCTCGTGCGTGGCAGGTAGCGCGCGAGGAGCGCGATGATGATGAATGATCCAACAATTGCGATGAACATGTTGAGCAACGGAATCGCGAGCATGTTGCCGGTTGGGAAAAAGTTTTGGCCCGGATAGCGATCGACCATCGTCCAGAGCAAAGACGCCAGCATGAGAAATACGCCGACAACGCCGAAGACGATTGTGCTGTGCGCGAAGAAAAGTATTTCGATCAAGACGAGCACGATTCCGAGAATGAAGAGCGCAACAACTTCCCAGCCGGCGAGCCCAGCCAGGTAATGCCCGAGGAAAAAGAGTGCGAAACAAATTGCAGAGATAATTCCGGGCCATGTCACACCGGGGATTTTGAATTCCAGATACGCGCCGAGGATTCCGCCCAGCAGCAGCAAAGGCGCGAGCGCAGTGATCCAAAACGCGATTTGCTCGAAGCCGGTAGGTTCGATAGTAGCGATATTACCCTTGAGTCCGGCTTTTTTGGTTAGATCGGCAATGGAGTCGACAATGCCTTCCGCGAGCAACGGT
This sequence comes from Candidatus Udaeobacter sp., assembly GCA_036499425.1. Classification (GTDB taxonomy): domain Bacteria; phylum Verrucomicrobiota; class Verrucomicrobiia; order Chthoniobacterales; family UBA10450; genus Udaeobacter. The sequence continues at coordinate 21,961 of DASYDT010000135.1, forward strand.
TTGTCATTGATCCGTTCAGTCGCTTCCTGAGCATTCAGAGTTAGGATCGCTCCCTTGGGATGAACAACGCGGTCGCCGATTTTCACTTCCTTGTCTTTGTTCATGAATGCTTCAGCAATATCGGGATTATGCCCATTCTTGATCGCCGAACCACGGATGAGCGCCGACCAGTACGAAATCGTCTTTTCCTTCGCAGTGGCGGGAAGGTCTTCTCCTGTTGCCAGGATCGGAGCGGCGGCGCCAATTGCGCTCACCGGCGCCATGTAAATGTGTTGCGTGGCGATGGCGATCAGCGCGCCGGCAGAACCGGCGTTTGTGTTGATGAACGTGTAAGTGGGGATTTTCGTTTGATTCAGCGCGTTCACGATATCGGCTGCGGCATCCAATCGGCCGCCGTACGTGTTCATCTCGAAAATAATCGCAGAGGCTTCGTCGCTCTCGGCTGTTTTGACTGCGCGGCGCAAGAACGCCAACAGAGAGGGCGCGACTTCGCCGTGCAACGGCACAACGACAACGTCGCCTTTGTGGATGACCTCGCGCGCGTGACCGGCGGTCGCTGCGAAGCAACACATCAACACTAGGATCAACAGTCTCGTTTTCACGCGAGCGAAGATTGTAGGGCGTTTCTGTGAAACGCCAGGGGGTTATCGCGATCAGGCGTCTGACACAGACGCCCTACAACGACTGTTTTGAAACAGAGCCGCACTGGGTAAGTTTGACATCGCTTCCAAAGGCAAACGAGGCAAAAATAATCAGGCGCGCATGGGAACGATCCCTTCGGAGACAATCGAACAAATCGCCGCTGCGAACGACATCGTCGAAGTGATCGGCTCGTATTTTCCGCTCAAACGCGCGGGAGCAAATTTTAAGGCGCTCTGTCCGTTTCATCAGGAGAAGACGCCGTCGTTCACGGTGAGCCCGAGCCGGCAGACATTTCATTGTTTCGGTTGTGGTGCAGGTGGGAGCGTCTTCCGGTTCGTGATGGATTACGAGCATACAGATTTTCCGTCAGTTGTGCGCAAACTCGCTGCGCGAGTCGGCATCACGGTGGTGGAGAAGCGTGGCGCGGCGGATGAAGATCGACAGCACGAGACGCGCCGGACGCTGTTGAAACTTCATGGTGAAGCTGCGGAATGGTTCCATGAAAATTTGATCAGGAGAGAGGTCGGCGAACCGGCACGACAATACCTGAAACAGCGCAGCATCACGGCGGAAATCGCGAAGCGCTGGCAACTGGGCTACGCGCCTAACGAGTGGGACGCATTCGGGAGTTGGGCGCGCGGACGCGGCTACGATGCGCGCGACCTGATTACCAGCGGCCTGGTCAAGACCAAGGACGAAACCGACTCCGACCAAACTTCAAACCTCAAACCTCAAACCTCATATGATCGTTTTCGCGGGCGCATCATGTTCCCAATACACAACGACTTGGGCGAAGTGATCGCATTCAGCGGCCGGCTTCTAAAAAATGAAGAGGGCGCAGCGAAATATTTGAACTCGCCCGAGACGCCGCTTTTTCGGAAAGGCAACGTGCTTTTTGGGTTGCACAAATCCAAACGGGCGTTGATCGAGGCCAACTGCGCGATCGTGTGTGAAGGCCAAATCGATTTGATCAGTTTGTTCGAAGCGGGAATCACGAACGTGGTCGCGCCGCAGGGGACAGCCTTTACAGAAAATCAGGCGCGGATCCTGAAACGTTTTGTAGATGAAGTGGTTCTCTGTTTCGATTCGGATGCAGCCGGCGCCAAAGCCGCCGAGCGTTCTCTCGATGCGTTGTTGCAAAACGATTTGATCGTGCGCGTAGTGGAGCTGCCGCGTGGTGAAGATCCCGATTCTCTGGTTCGTCAAGAGGGGAAAGAGGGATTCGAAAACCGCGTCGCGAGTGCGCGAGATTTTTTTGATTATTGGATCGAGCGCGAGATGGGGGCGGCGGACGTGAGCTCTCTCGGTGCGAAATTACAGGTCGCGCGCAGATTGGCCGAGACTGTCTCGCGGGTGCACGATCCGCTCATGCGTGGGGAGGTAGTGAACAAGGCGTCCGCGCGGCTCGGTGTCTCTCCCGCGGATTTCGGAACACTCCTCTCGACAAAGCCTCGCGGAACTGCTTCCTCGGAGACGCCATCGTCTGGGCGTGCTCGGGCGGCGCCAGCGCCGCGACACGACATTGCGATGCTTTGCCTTGTGGCGTTGCGCGATGGGCCGGCACGAAATTTTCTTCTCGCACAAAATTGGCGCGAGACTCTCGAGCAAGTCCCAGACACGGAAATTCTCATCCGCATTCTTCAAAGTGAACTACACCCTGATGATCCTGCATCCCTGAGCGCTTTCATGGCCACGCTCTCCCCCGCGGAGGAGGCGCTCGTTTCAGCATGGCTGCTGCAAAAAGTGCCCGCCGCCGCAGAGACGGTGGTTGAGAAATGGTGGCTTGGCATTCGGCATGCCGTGCTGCGGCGCCGGCTGGCCGCCGCACAGAACCGCACAAAGCTTCCGGAATTGAGCACCGGGGACATCGTAAATTTGCAGAAACAAATTCTTGACCTGCAGGAACAGCTCCACGAGCTTTCGCAGCCCGCCGGCGCGGCCGACAATTAGGTGTCGGTCAAATTGCCGCGCGGCAGGTCGAAGGTCTTAGTCAATCCGTAACCACACTATCTTGGCCAGGCATTCGAAACGAAGGGGAGGCAGGCGACAATCGTCGGCGCAACGGCTTAATCGAAGGCACCCTCGCCGCAGCGTACAAAAAAGGTCTTTTGCTCTTCGAAAGAATCGGAAAAAGCCAGGAATCGCTACGCTCAAAACCAAGCGCATCAGACCCAGCTCGACGCGGAGTAATAACGGATCGCGGCCTGAACGAGCGGGGCAGTTGTCGGCCGCTGATTTATTTTCGACTATTGAAGTCCAGAGCCGCATTCGTGAACTGATCAAGCTGGCAAAAGAACAAGGCTACCTGACATTTGATGATCTAAACGAGGCGTTGCCTGAGGGAGTCACCGACGCTGATGAACTGGATCTTATCCTTACGCGTCTGCGCCGTTTGGAGATCGACATTATTGAAGCGTCGGAGGTGGATCGCTACAAGGATGGTAAGAAAGACGCTGACGAGGAGGAAGAAGAGGAAGAGAGACCAGAAACAAAGGTTGATATTCTCGACGACCCGGTGCGGATGTATCTCAAGCAGATGGGCCAGGTGCCGCTCCTGAGCCGGGAACAGGAAGTCGAAATATCCAAACGGATCGAAGAAGCCGAGGGGATGGTGCAGAAGCATATTAGTCGCTTTGGCTTCGTTGCGCGCGCCCATCTCGATCTTGCCCAAAAGCTACTCGAGGGCCGGGAACGGTTTGACCGAGTGATTCTCGACAAAAAAATCGAGAGCCGGGAAAGATATATGAAGAACCTCCCGCGCCTTTGCAGACAGGTGAACCAACTAAGCGCGTCGATTAGCCGGCAATTTTGCGATCTTGTGCGCAACTCTTCGAAGAAACGTTCCCAAAAGTTCAGGGCCTTGCAGAGAACCATGAGTTCACTGCAGCGGATTTATCCGCATTTTTTCCTTAAGCAGAGAGTCACTGAGGAATTTGTGCACCTGGCGGACGACGCGCATCACACGTCGCTTTACCTTCAAACCGAGATTGCCAAAAATCCTCGCGGTCAAAAAAGGCGGCTGCAACTTCAGAACAAGATGCGCGAGTTAGAAAAGGGCCTTTGGTTTTCGCTTTCTGACTATGAAGAAGAGTATCGGACGCTCAAGGGCTGGCTGCGTCAGGCGTTCAAGGCCAAAACCGAAATGGTTGAAGCCAATCTCCGTCTGGTAATTTCTATCGCAAAAAAATATACCAATCGCGGCCTGTCGTTTCTCGACCTGATCCAGGAAGGGAATATGGGATTAATGAAGGCGGTCGAGAAATTCGAATATCGCCGGGGTTACAAATTTTCCACTTACGCGACGTGGTGGATTCGCCAAGCCATCACCCGCTCCATCGCCGACCAGGCGCGCACGATTCGCATTCCCGTGCACATGATTGAGACGATCAACAAGCTCATGCGTGTACAGAAACAGCTGGTGCAGGAATACGGGCGAGAACCGTCGCCTGAAGAAGTGGCGGAAGAGGTTCTCCTGCCAGTGGATCGTGTTCGCGCGGTGCTCAAGATGGCCCAGCAGCCAATCTCGCTCCAATCCCCGGTAGGCGAGAGCGAGGAAACAAATTTCGGGGACTTTATCGAGGACAGAGGCGCCGAAAATCCGAGCGATATGACGGCCATTGTCTTACTGAAGGAAAAAATCAAGGATGTCTTGGAGACGCTCACGGATCGGGAGCGGCAAGTGCTAGAACAACGATTCGGGCTGGTCGATGGATACAGCCGAACCTTGGAGGAAGTAGGCCGGCAGTTTCAGGTTACTCGCGAGCGCATTCGCCAGATCGAAGCAAAGGCGTTGCGCAAAATGCGGCATCCAACCCGTATCCGGCAACTGGAGGGATTCCTTGAAGCCCCTGGACTTTGAACATGGATTTTCAGTCCTCATTCGAGCGCAACTTCCGCCTCTGCAAATAGTTCAATTGACTGGAGACTATGGAACGTCAAGATGACAATGAGTTGTGGGATATTCTCGGGCGTGTTCCCGAACCCACGCTCTCGCCATTCTTCGCCCGGAACGTGCTGAGAAAAATCCGCCAGAAAGCGACCGGTTTCGACCGGGCGCGAAATTGGTTTAGCCTGCGAAGACTTGTCACAGCATTCGCTGTGGCAGTCGTCGTGGTCGGCATGGCTATCGCCACGCATCATCCAGTCTCGCAGAGAGCGTCTGCAAATGATTCAGACGTGGTGGCTAAAATCGATCCACAGGATTATGACGTCGTGGCTGATCTGGATGAATTGATCGCCTGGGATGAAAATACCGTGTGGGAAGATAAACCGACGTTGTGAACTGATCGCCCTGTCGGTTTTGGTTTTATCCTGCGCAGCGGCGCAAGCGCAACCACAAGGGCAGTCACATCGAGCGATGAGTCGGCCGATGGCCGGGCCTCCGCACGCGCCACCGGCAGGTCAGAACATGGGGCCTGCGCATGGGTCAGCAGGCCAGAGCATGCGTGAACGCTGGCTCGCAATGCCACCGGAAGCTCGTCAGAATTTCCAGCGCAACGCCGAACGCTGGATGCGGATGAGCCCGGAGGAGCGCAACATCATGCGCCAGCGAGAAAATCTGCGGCGTGAAGCCATCAAGCGGGAGACTGAAGCGGCGATTCGGGACTCCGGCCTCCACCTGAATCCTCAGGAACGCGCTCAATTCGAATCTCGCTACATGCAGGAACGCCGAAAAGTAGAACAAACGCTCCGGCAGCAAATCGAAGCGGAACGGCAAAAAGAACTTCCAGCGCTGATTCAACAGTTGAAAAAAGAATTCCAAATTGACGAGCCGGCCAGAAGTCCCGCGACTAAATCAGCGGAGTCGCCGAATCCGAAAAACTAGAGGCCAACATCCCCCTTTTTTCTTCACGCGGAAGGGATTTGCCCCTAAAAAATGTTGCTGGCTCGAAATTGCTTTCGAGCCAGCTCAATCTGGATCTGGTTTTTAGATCCTACCTCACCTTAGTATCCGTGATAATGGTGGTGACGATGGTGGCGGTAGTAATATCGATGCCCGCCGTACCAATAATAAGGCCGGTAGTAGCCATAGTACGGATACGGTCGGTAGTAGCCATATGGGTAATACCCATAATAACCGGGGTACCCATAGTAGCCGGGAAATCCGAACCCTATTCCGACCGAAACGCCAGCGTCAGAACGCTGCGCGGGAACGAAAGCCAGTGCCCCGGCCACCAATCCAATTAAGAGAAGTTTTTTCATTGTTTTACCTTAATTAAACCGACGCTAGAAGGGAAAGTTTTTCGATTTATTCGGCTCAAAGAGTCCCGGGATACCCCGTAATGCAAACGCTTTGCCCAATCTTTCGATATGAAACGCAGCGGAGGCGCAACGCAGCCTCAGTGTTTTCGGCGCCCCGGCCCGGGAACGCGACCACTGGTCCTCCGCTCAAGACCGGACCCAAGTAAAGTTGCACTTTGTCAATGAGACGCGCATCGAGCGCTTGGCCGAGCACTTCGCCCCCGCCCTCAATCAGCACACTAGTGATACCTCGTTTGCCCAGGTTTTTTAGGACGGTGGCTAGAGATTTATCGCGATAAATCAGCGTTCGTGAAGCGAACCGGTCGGAAAACAGGCGAGCGCGCCGTGGAAGCTTGCCTGAACGGGTCAGCACAACCCGCCACGGTTGTCGCATCCTGCGCACACCGCGCACGGTTAATCGCGGATTGTCCGCACGTACCGTTTCTGCGCCAACCAGAATTGCATCCATACCAGCGCGAAGCCTACGTGCGTGATGGCGGGCCGAAGGATCTGTGATCCACCTAGGTTCGCCGGCAGGCCGCATCAATCGACCATCAAGCGACATTCCGCACTTCGCGATCACGAAAGGCTGCCCACAAGCAATCCACTTGTTGAAAGCTTCGTTGAGCCGTGAGCATTCATCAGCCAAAATGCCTTCTCGCACTTTAACCCCCGCATTTCGCAATTGCATGATACCTCTACCAGAGTGGCGTGGATTCACGTCAATCGCACCGACGACTACGTTTTTGACACCAGTCTTAATTATCGCATCTGTGCACGGAGCAGTGCGCCCTGCCGTGGAGCACGGTTCCAGGGTAACGTACAATGTGGCGCGAGCAGGCACTCGCGCATCGAAATCACAAAGGCACTCAATCTCAGCATGATCGCGCCCCGCTCCTCGATGGTGTCCTTTCGCTACGATTCGATCCCCGACGACAAGGATTGCTCCAACCGCGGGATTAGGACTAGTCTGACCGAGAGCTTTCTTTGCCTCGTTGAGTGCGGCACGCATGAATTTTTTGTCTCGTTGCGCCTTCATGATCTCGCTACATGAGCAGCCGTTCAGCCAAGCTCCTCCGTTTGCGACAATATAACATTTTTAACAACTTAACGTCGCGAAAGCCGCGTGGCCGACCGGGACTTGAACCCGCAACTGAGCAACGTCACGACAGCAACGAACCGTCCCTCACTAACACTTCGCGTCTTCCTTTCCCTCACGGAGAGGATTGAGAGAGAGGCCACGGCAGGAAGACCTGCCGCCCTTTCACAAGCCATCGCTTGCGGTGTTTATGGGAGCGCGATACCCCGCGTTGAAGGCAGCAGTGACCCGTCCCATGTTTGGACAGCGTTAACATTTCAACTCGCGCCGCACCGACTGTTCGAAGACGGCGTCGGTGCGAATGATTCGTTGGGTCAGGTGGAATCGCGTGGCGAAGCAAACGGCGTATAAAAAAAGGCGAAACGCCTCTGATCGGCGGCAGTATCGCCAGCAAGTCGTCGAGCCGGCGCGGTCGATGACAACGTTCGGGCGCGACGATATGTTTATTGCTTTCGGATTAGTCGCTGTGACTCTCGCCGTGTACGCCCAAGTGATGAGCCATCAATTCATCATCCTGGGTGAAATCGCTATATCCGTGAGAACGCAATCGTAAGGCAGGGACTGACGCTGATTAGAATCGCGTGGGCATTCACCACTTTTTGCGCCGCCAACTGGCATAAATTCTTTGTTTTTCAATCCTCTGCGCTTTCAGCGCGAGAACGCGCGATGCAGCCATTGCGAAGGCCGGTTGTGCGTTAGACGTTAGACGCAATGATTTTCACAAACGCGCGTTTGATTTTTCCAGACGGAATTCGCGATGGGCTAGAACTCGTCGTTGAAAAAGGAAAGATCGCCGCGATTCGCGAGCAGACACATTGTCGCGGAAAAGAGATTGTCGATCTCGGCGAAAATTATCTCGCACCTGGTTTCATTGATCTTCACGTGCACGGCGCGCTTGGCCGCGACACAATGGAGGGATCCGCTGAGGCGTTTCAAGCCATCTGCGACTATCACGCCAGCGGCGGCACCACTTCGCTTTTGCTCACCACCGCGACAGCGCCGATGGAGAAGATCGTCGATAAGCTAAAGGCGGTCCGAGATTATCGATTTCCCATCAGCCCGATTGCAGGCGTTCATTTAGAAGGCCCGTTCATCTCAAGAGCAAGATGCGGCGCGCAACGCGCGGAATTTATTCAGGATCCGTCACCGACTGGTGTGCGGCAGTTGCACGACTACGCGGATGTGATCAAACGCGTCACGATTGCGCCCGAACTGCCGGGAGCGCTGGAGGCGATCGAAAATTTTCGCAGCCATGGAATCAGCGTAAGTGGGGGTCATAGCGATGCCTGGGACGAAGAAGCGCGCGCCGCGTTCGAACATGGCATGCGCAGCGTCACGCACACATTTAATTGCATGTCGAGCGCGCGTCGCCGCGGGGTCTATCGAGTCGGCGGGTTGCTTGAGTTCGCATTGAGCGAGCCGCAGATCAGTTGCGAATTGATCGCTGACAGCCATCACGTCTCGCCGACTTTGATGAAGATGTTGTATCGCGCCAAAGGGGCGGGTGGAATTTGTCTTGTGACTGACGCAACCGCTGGTGCCGGGTTGCCGAATGGATCGCGATTTTCGCTCTTCGGCAATGATTGCGTTGTGGAAGGCGGCGTTTGTTTGCTCGCTGATCGCTCAGCGCTTACCGGTAGCGCCTCGCAGATGATCGACCTTGTACGAACGATGGTGCAGAAGGTTGATGTTCCGTTACATGAGGCGGTCGCAATGGCGACGCAAAATCCCGCACGCGCAATCGGTCTCGAAACCAAGGGTCAGCTGACTGTCGGCGCAGACGCAGATTTGGTCGTTCTCTCTCCGGATTTGCGAGTGTTGCGAACATTCGCTGGCGGCGAGGAAATCTGGTCTGAGTAACGAGGAATAGACGCATGGTAGGGACGCCGCAGCGCGCCGACCCTACCGAATATCCGTGTCCATTCCTGGTTTAGTAGAACTACAGCGACATCAGAAATTCCGCGATATCGAGCGCAGCGCGTGGGCGGCTGAGCTTACTGATGTTGCTAGCCCATTCGCGCCACTGTTTTGCTTCATTAGTGAACGCACGTTCGATTTGCGCAACTACTTCCCGTGGTGAAAGCGCGATCACCCCGGAATTGCTTTCGACGATCAAGCGGGCGTTGCCTTCCTCCTGACCCGCAACGACGTGATTGATGATCATTGGACAACCGGCAGCGATAGTTTCCTGCACAGTCGCGCCACCGGCTTTGCCGATGAGCAAATGGCTTTCATGCAGCATCCGCGGAAGTTCATTGGTCCAACCTACGATGTTTGCTGCGCGTCCATCTACAGCCGCTTCGATTGCCGGCCGAAGTTTATCAGCGTGGCCGATCGTCACCGTAAGTTCGACGTCAAGCCTTGCGAGCAATCCCACCAGTCCCGGCGCGCCGCGCGTCGCAGCATGGATCATGTACAAAACGCGGGGCTTCGGATTACTGGAAGGTAATTGTCGATCGTTCGTGAAATCGGCAAATTTCGGGCTTATGGGAAATCCAAATATCTTGATTTTCTCCGGCGCGACTCCCGCCGATCGCAAGACCGAGTCGCTCTGCTCGTTCGCAACGAGAAAATAATCACCGGGACTCCGGTACCACGAGGCGTTAATGGTGATCGAATCCGTGACGATCACGACACATTTGCAGTGCCTCTCGGGTCCCAAAATCTCCTGAAGCACATTCGCGTAGGCCGGGAAAGAGCAAACGACAATGTCCGGGCGAAAATCGGCGAGCAGGGGAGCGAAATGACTCTTAAGTCGAGTCAATCGCCGAAATTCTGTGTCGTAATCTGTCTTGCGATCGAGCCAGCGATAGACGATCCCCCAGGCGCGCGGCGCAGAATTCACCAGCGCCAGATAACTTCGGCGCACGAACTCATTGATCGATCCATAAGCTTCGGCAAACAGATCCCGCAATTCCACGTCGGTCTCGTTCGATGCGACGCGAGCGAGACCGTCGCGCACTCCTCGCGCAGCGCTGTTGTGGCCCTCTCCGAAGCCGGCCGTGAGGATCAGGATTCTTTTTTTCATCGATCGTTAGCCGACACGAACGAGCTTGTCATGTTGAGCGAAGCGAAACAAAACATCTCTAGCTATTCTCTTGGTTGAAGAAATAATCAGAGATTCTTCGCGGAGCCTGTCCTGAGCAAGGCCGAAGGGCTCAGAATGACAGCTTTGAAGGCTAGTTATTCGCCAGAGTCCCGCGACTGCGGGAGACTTTAATGGATATTTACGTGCGGCAAAGTAAACTCTGCCGGCGATGAAATATCTCGTATTCATCTGGCGCGTTCTGCGCCGGCTGGTTTGGGAAACGGCGACCGATAATACGACCGGCCTGGCTGCGCAGATGGCGTATCTGCTTCTGTTCGCGCTGGCGCCTGGATCGCTCTTTCTCTGGCATCTGCTCGGTCTTTTCGGCACCGATCCGACCAAGTTGCATCGGATGTTTGATTTCTTGAAGAGCTTCATGCCGCCGGACCAAAAAGTGCAGGACATTCTGGATTCTGCGATGGCCAATGTGGTGGTGACAGGTTCAAGCGGTCTGCTTGCGAATGCAGGCATCGTTCTCGGAATCTATTTCGGGACCGTCTTCATTGCGACGATTTCACGGGCCCTGAGCCATACGTATGGAATGCGAGAAGATCCCCATTGGTGGTCGAAATACATCATCTCGTTTTTCATGCTGTTTTGGTTTGGGATCGTGATCGTGGTTTGTTTTAACGCCATCGTCTTCGGCGAAACGCTGGCTGGCATCGCGGAAGTAAATTTTCAACTCAGTGTGCCGCTCCAGGAATGGGTGGCGTATCTCAATTTACCGTCAACGTGGGTAGCGCTGATCGGGCTGGCGCTGGCGTTGTATCTTCTGACGCCGGAGAATTATCTCACAATTCGACAAGCGCTTCCGGGAGCGACTTTCTTCGCGACTGGATGGATCATCGCGACGAAACTTTTTCAGCTCTACGTCGCAAGATACGACCGCTACAACCCAACATACCTGGCGCTGGCATCCATCGTCGTGCTGCTCACCTGGATGTATCTGACTTGTCTGCTTCTGTTGTTGGGCGGCAAATTGAACGCCATCCTTCGCCGGGAACGCGAAAGGACGCGCAGGGCTGCGCCTGTCGCGCCTGCGCCTGCTGTTCGCGTCGCGTAAGTTTTTCGCTCGAGATTTAATCATTCGGATTTCCTTCGCTTGATCGCGTCGCGGGCTCTGTTACGCTCCGTCGCAGTGGTGCGTTTTCGCATTTGGGCTGCACTGGCCGTTGGCACAATCGTCGCAGGTCTCCTTTGCGCGCAAGTCAGTGAAGAGCAGGAAAGCCGGCGCGGTCAATCCAAGTCAGACGAGACGCACGCCACGCCCTCTCCGAAACCAAAAAAATCTCCGAGCCTCGCCGCACAGAAAGCAACCAGCAAATCAACGAAGAAGCATCGAACGTCTGCGGCGCCAGAAAAAGCGCCTAAGGCCATTCCGCGAGCAAAGCTAGTCGGCGAAGAATCGGAAAAGCCAACGGAGGCTGAGAAAACACCAAATCCGAGGCCGCGCGAGACGCCCGAGCCGAGCGCTTCACCGAAATCACACACGCCCACACCCAAACCGAGATCGGCGAAGAAGAAATCGCACGAAAAAGAAACCGGACACAAAACCAGGAAAACAACCAAACTGGCGCGGAAAGAAGAGGAAACACCAAAGCCAAGAAAAACGCGAACGCCTCGCGCAGAAGAAGAGCGCGCCGTTACGCCGGAAAAGCCGCCGCCGCCTCCATCACGCGCGGTAGCCGTGCCGACTCCGGCGCCTTGCCCAACGCCAAAAATTCCACGGGCGGTGCCGTCGGAGCAGCGCGATCAGGTTGTGATTGAAAAGTCGGGTATCGAAGAAGACCAGGGCTTCGAGCCTCCGCCATCGCCGCCACCGCGCAGATTCGGTTTCTGGCCGTGGAGTCGTCCAACCAACTACCGTTATCTCACGAGCTCAGTCATCGATGCGATCCGACGCGCACCAGTGAAACGGCGCCGCTGGCAGTTCATTGTGGTGCACAACAGCGGCACCCGACAGGGAAACGCGCGCGCTTTTGATTATTATCATCGGCATGTCCGCCGGATGCAGAATGGTCTTGCCTACCATTTCGTAATCGGCAACGGAACTTCCACCGGCAACGGCCAGATCGAAGTGGGCGACCGCTGGCGGCGTCAGATCAACGGCGGCCACGTGCACAGCGATTATCTGAACAACATTTCGCTCGGCATTTGTCTGGTAGGCGATTTTAATCGTGACCAGCCCACGCGCGCGCAACTCGACGCGTGCGAAGAACTCATCCGTTACCTGCGCGAACGCTGCGGCGGCACCGGCAGAGGCGCCATTCCTGTGAAGCCACATCGGGAAATAAATCCGCCGCGCTGGCCTACCGACTGCCCTGGGGACGTCTTCCCCTATTCGTGGTTCCGCAGGTTCTGACAGTTAGCGCACGGCTCTAAGTGAGACTGGGATTCTCACAAAGAGGGCCGGTTACCCTTGAGCGCGCGATTCTCTTAAAAGGATCACCAACGTCTTATGCAAAGAGGAATTCTCCGATCGTGCGCGCCATTAATTGTCACCGTTTTATCCGTCCAAACGGGCGCATTCTCGGTCGCGGCGCAGGAACCTGCGCAGACGCACCAGGGAGTTATCACGACGTTCGCGCCGATTGTCGAGAAGGTCGCGCCGAGCGTTGTAACAGTGTTCACCACTCAGACGGTGTCGCGCGGGCTGAACGCATTTCCGTTTTCCGATGACACGCTGCGCCAGTTTTTCGGAGGACAATCACCGCAGAGTCAAGGCAAGCAGACGCTGCAAGGCCTCGGCTCGGGCGTGATTGTCAGCCCGGATGGATACATTCTCACTGCCAATCACGTTGTTTCGGGCGCGGATGAAATCATGGTGGGGCTAGGCACGGACCTCCGCAAATACAAGGCGAAGAAAGTCGGCACCGATCCGGGCACGGACGTGGCGCTGCTGAAAATCGACGAGAGAAGTCTGCCCGCGATCACGTTTGCCGACAGCGATAAAGCGCGTGCCGGCGACATTGTGCTCGCGATCGGCAACCCGTTTGGCCTGCGGCAAACAGTGACCATGGGAATCATCAGCGCCGTTGGCCGCGGCGGAATAGGGATTGTTGATTACGAAAATTTCATCCAGACCGATGCGGCCATAAACATGGGCAACTCCGGTGGGGCGCTGGTCGATACCGAGGGGCGATTGTTAGGCATCAACACGGCGATTTTCAGCCGAAGCGGTGGAAATCAGGGCATCGGCTTCGCCATTCCCGCGAATCTCGCGCGTGACGTAATGCAGAGCTTGCGCGAGAAAGGCCGCGTCGTGCGCGGCTACATTGGGGCGTCCGTGCAAACTCTGACGCCTGAGCTGGCTGACGCGATGAAACTCAAAGGGCAACCGACCGGCGCGCTTGTAGGCGAGGTCACGCCAAAAAGCCCTTCGGAAAAAGCTGGGATGAAGACCGGTGATATAATTACTTCCGTCAACGGGAAGAAAATCAGCGATGCGCGCGAAGTTCGTTTGATGATTGGCTCAATGGCGCCTGGGACAAAGGTACAGATCGAGGTTAATCGCGAAGGCCAGAGCAAAATCATCAATGTCGAGCTTGCTGAAATGCCTGCCGGTGAAGCTGAGCAGGGGGCCGAGACGACTCCTGAAGAGAGCGCTCAACCTGAAAAGGCCACCGTGTTCGGCGGTGTCGCCGTCGCGGATATCACCGATGACATCCGCACCGCGCTCAATCTTTCAAAGGACATCAAAGGTGCCGTGATTGCGGAAATCGACGCCGATTCGCCCGCTGCAAAAGCCGGATTGCGCGAAGGCGACGTGATCCAGGAAGTCAACAAGCAACCGGTCAGAAGCGCGAAAGATCTGGTGGCCATCAGCAAAAAATTGAAGCCTAACGAAAAGATTCTCATCCGCGTCTGGAGCCAGGGCCGCAGCGGCTACGTCGCGCTGGAACCGAAATAACGTCCACTCCCATGCTGTAGCGTCCGCTGTCCCCAGCGGACCCCGTCACCCCTTGCTGCGCTGAGGACAGCGCGCCCTACAGCATCTCAAATATCGAGAATTACCATTGTCCTCCAGCCGCCATCCTTTTTCTCGACAGAGAAATCGTGAAGCGTGACCGCTTTCACATCCGCACGCTGTTGGTGCCGCGCTGCATCCAAAGGTTCGCCGTCGGCTTCTGCTTTCAAAAAATATTTTTCGTCTTTTTCGTCGATCTGCACTTGACGGACGCGCAGCAGGAGGCGCTCGGCGTCTTTCAAGTAAATCAGCTCCTGCAAAAAATCGAACAGTAACATGTCGATTTCGTCGTTCGACAGTTCGATGTGTCGCGTGTCGCGCGGTTCGATGGCGTCGAGGTTATCGATCATCACATTCATCGTGGCGTCGGCCGAGCTGCTGAACAATTCCGGCAGATCGTGCCCGGTCGCTTCAAACGCGATGTCGGCGGTTCCGATTTCTTCGAGGTAATGGTAGGGCATGAGGAGAATGACGAATGAAGTAATGACGAATTAATACCAAATGACGAATTGTAGGGCGTCTGTGTCAGATGCCAGAGCGTTTCGCAGAAACGCCCTACAATCATTCATTCGTCGTTTGTGCTTCATCATTTTTGCGCAATGCATTCATCCAGCGCACCGAGGATTGCCTGTTTTTCCGCTGCAATGTTCTTTCCGATGAACACCAACTCGGTGTCTCTCGCATCGAACGGCTCCAAGTCCCAGCGGCCGGCGACGAAATTGAAAAGCTGCGCGCCATCGGCAAACCGCACGAAACCTTTCGCCCGAACCACGCTCACAGGAAGGCTGTTTGCGAAGCGTGCGAAACAATCGCGAGAAAAAATCTTCTTCGACCTGAACGCGAACGATTCGAATTCTGGCTGATGCTGATGCTCTGGACGCGCGATTTTTTTCTCCCGCGACTGCGGAATGCCGAACAGTAATTCCGGATCGATCCGGCAGCGCTCGGTGCGAACAATTGCCGCACTCGGGTTGATTTGACGTAGCTTCGTTTCAAGCGCTTCGATCTGCGTTGGCTTGACGAGATCTATCTTGTTCAAAAGCAAAATGTCCGCGCCCTCGATTTGCAGGCGAGCGGTGTGGCCCAACTCGGGGAAACGAACGAGCATATCGGCATCGATTACCGAAACGACGCCGTCGAGCCGGCATTGCGGTAGCGCCTCCTGAACGTTGAATACGAGGGCCTCAGGTTCCGCAAGACCGGTGGTTTCGACGATGATCATCTCCGGCGCGATTTTCTCAATGATCTCGCTTACCGCTGCTTCAAATTCGCCGAGCAACGAACAACAGACACACCCGCCGCCCAGCTCGGCGACGCGCACGTTTTTGCCCTCGATCACTTTCGTGTCGATGGCGATCTCGCCAAACTCATTCATCACGATGGCGATGTTCGCGGGACGCGTCGCGAGAATGTGACGAAGCAAGGTAGTCTTCCCGCTGCCGAGCGGGCCGGTGATGAGAGTGATGGGTGTGCGAAGCATTTCAAAAATGACGAAGCTCGAATGACGAATTAATGACGAAGCACGAATGACAAAGCCTTGTGCCAGGCGCATCGAGCGATCTCGGATTTCGTCATTTGAATTTAGCCTTTCACATTCCCAATGGGCGTGAATCGTGCGACTGGCTTGCTGATTCCCGCCAGCTCGGTTGCTGCGATTACTTCATCAATGTCTTTGTAAGCCGGACCGGCTTCTTCGGCGAGGCCCGCCCATGAGGTGCTGCGCACGTAAATCCCGCGCGCTTCGAGGTCGCGCTGGAGTTGTTTGCCGTGCCATTGTTTGCGCGCCTTGGTGCGGCTCATCGTGCGGCCGCTGCCGTGCGCGGTACTGAAAAAAGTTTCTGCGCCCGACGCTGTCCCCACGAGCAGATACGAGCCGGTCTCCATCGAGCCGCCGATGATCACCGGCTGGCCAATGTCTCGATAACGTGCAGCTACTTCCTCGTGACCCGGTCCGAATGCGCGCGTCGCCCCTTTGCGGTGAACAAGCAATTTCTTTTCTTTTCCATCGACGACGTGGCGTTCCAGCTTCGCCGTGTTGTGTGAGACGTCGTAAACCATCCGCATTTCCAAATCTTCGGCGCTGCGGCCAAACACTTGGGAAAAAACTGCGCGGATGCTGTGAAGAATCACCTGCCGGTTGGCAAATGACATGTTCAATCCGCATTTCATCGCGGCGAAATAATCGCGGCCTTCCGGAGAATCGACCGGTGCGCACGCCAGCTCGCGATCCAGGATTTTGATCCCATATTTCGGTTCCATCACCTTCAAGAACGTCTGGAGATAATCAGTGGCGACCTGGTGCCCGAACCCGCGACTGCCGCAGTGAAACATCACTACGACTTGGTTCGGAATGGTGATCCCGAATTTCGCCGCCAGTTCTTTCTCGCGCACGTCCTCTGGTCGCGCGACCTGCACTTCGAGATAATGATTGCCGCTGCCGAGTGTACCGACCTGGTTGTAGCCGCGCTCCACCGCGCGATCGCTAATCTTCGAGGCGTCCGCGCCGGAGATGCAACCGTTCTCCTCGGTCAGTTCGAGGTCTTCATTCCAGCCAAAATCGCGTTCGATGCACCAGCGCGCGCCCTGTTCGACCAGGTCGCGAAAATCGTTGCGCGACAATTTCAGAAATCCGTGACTGCCGACACCTGCGGGCACGCGTTGGAATAGGAGATCGACAATTTCCTTTAAACGCGGTTGCACCTCCTCCAGCGCGAGGTTCGTGGTGACAAGGCGCATGCCGCAGTTGATGTCGAACCCGATGCCGCCGGGCGAGATCACGCCGCCTTCGTGCACATCCATGGCAGCGACACCGCCGATCGGAAATCCATAACCGCTGTGGCCATCCGGCATGCAAAGGGCGTAGCGCGCGATTCCCGGTAAAGTGGCGACGTTGCTTATCTGCTGGTAAACAGCTTCGTCCATTTCGCGCACCAGTTTTTCCGTCCCGACGATACGGGCCGGTACCCGCATCCCATTCTTGTAGCTCGCCGGTAATTCCCAAATCGTGTCTGAAATTTTTTTCAGGCTATCGATGATCGCCATAAGAATTACACCTCATCAAAACTTGTGTCTGACAATGGATTCTTTCGTATTCCCAAGATCATATTGTGCTCAACTTTGGGACAGATCCAAAGCGACGCAGCAGTGCCGCGCTTGATAACGTGGTTGCGATTATCTGCCAGAACTACGCGCTTCCGTTTTGGAGTGGGGCGGTGTTCCGCCGCTTTTTCAATGTCGCAGCGAGGGACGAGCGATTTTCGCTCCGGCTTTCAGGAACGAATCGACCCACCAAAAGACGTTCTCCTTGCGCACGACGCGTCTCATGCGTTTCATCCGTGCGCTGCGCTCGGTTTGGCTCATGCGGAACGCTTTCAAGATCGTCTCGGCCATTTGCTCGATATCGTACGGATTGACTAGCAACGCATCAGGCTTGAGTTGCTCAGCCGCGCCGGCGAACTGGCTCAGGATCAACACGCCATCTTCCTCGACACGGCTGGCGCAATATTCCTTGGCGACGAGATTCATTCCATCCTTGAGCGGCGTGACGAAAGCGATGTCGCACCCGCGATAATGCGCGAGAAGATCGTCGCGATCGAGGCTGCGAAAATGATATTGCACCGGCAACCAGGTGCTGGTGGAGAAACGGCCGTTGATATGACCGACCAGACGATCGATGCGCTCCTTGAACTCGTGATATTTGGGAATTTCCACCCGGCTCGGCACAACGACTTGGATCAGAACCACGCGGCCTCGCAGTTCCGAGTGAAATTCCAGGGCGGTGCGAAATGCGCGCAGGCGTTCAGGAATCCCTTTGCTGTAATCGAGTCGGTCCGAACCAAGAATCAACTGACAACCAGGAAAAGCGACGCGCAGCCGTTGTGCTCTTTGCTCGACCGCATCGGATCTTGCACCATTTTCAAACGAGTTGAAGTCGATCCCAATCGGGAAATGTCCTACGCGAATTGCGCGTTTTTCGAAACGAATCAATTGCAGGTCGCGGCGAGGGAGAATTTTTGCATCGGACATTACCCGTCGCACGCATTGGATGAAGTTGCGGACATCGCGTCGCGTCTGGAACCCCAGCAGATCGAACTGAAGCAGCGCGCGCAGGAGCCGCTGTTGTTGCGGTAGCTTTGAAAAAATGTCGTAAGGCGGAAAAGGGATGTGCAGGAAAAACGTCAAGGCCGCGTGTAAACCGCGCTCACGTAATACTTGGGCCACGTACATCAGGTGATAATCGTGCACCCAGATGAAGTCGTTAGGTTGCAGGCAGCGAGCGATAGCTTCCGCATAACGATCGTTGACTGCCTTATAAGTTTGCCAGTATGCCGGCTCGAAGTTGCAGAAATTTTGCAGATCGTGAAACAACGGCCAGATCACTTCGTTGGAATAGCCGTAGTAAAACTCGTCGCGCTCGGTTTCACTCAGAGCCACGGGGACAATCTTGTAACCGGCATTGCGCGTGGCTTGGGCAAACGGTTCCTGTGGGATTTCACCCGCAATCCCCGGCCAGCCAATCCAGGTTCCACCGCGCTCGCGCAGCACCGGCTCCACCGCAGAAACAAGTCCGCCGACAGCAGGTGTGACGGTCCACAGATCTTCGCCAGCTGAATCGAGCGCGAATGGCAATCGATTGGAAACGACGATCAGGCGATTCATTGCTATCAGAGTTTTTAACTCTTTTCGTTGAATCGTTGAAGCGTTAAAGCGTTGAAGCGAATCAAAAGTATGTCATTCCGAGCGAAGTCGAGGAATCCCATTATATTACTTTACGGTAGCGCCACGGGATCCTTCGACTCCGCTGCGCTCCGCTCAGGATGGCCTCAATGCTTCGACGCTTGAACCAAATGCTTCCCTCAGCGCTCCAGCACGTTCAGAAGATCGCTGGTCGCAGCGGTCAGGTCGCCGTCTTCCTCGACTACGACGGCACGCTTACACCGATCGCCCGTCATCCAGAAAACGCGTGGCTTGCCGACTCGATGCAACAGACGGTGCGGGAGCTGGCCAAGCGGACGTCGGTCGCCATTCTCAGCGGCCGCGACCTGGGTGACGTTCGCAAGCGCGTGAACATCGACGCGATCGTTTACGGCGGCTGTCATGGATTCGATATCGCCGGCCCGCGCGGATTGCACAGGCAAATGGCGACCGAGTTTTTGCCCGACCTCGACATGGCAGAAAAGGAGTTGCACGACGTGCTTGGTGGAATTCCCGGCGCTCTCGTGGAGCGGAAACGTTTTTCCATCGCCGCGCACTATCGAAACGTGAACGAAAATGACGCTCCAAAAGTTGAGCGGGCTGTGAGCGAAGTAGCTGCGCGGCATGACCAGCTACGCAGGCTTGATGGCAAAAAAGTTTACGAACTACTGCCCAACATCGATTGGGACAAAGGCAAAGCCGTGCTTTGGTTATTGGAAACGCTGGGCTTGGAGTCCCGCTCAGGCGGGATTCGCCCGATTTACATCGGAGATGACGCCACGGATGAAGATGCTTTCCGTGCGCTTGAGCAACGCGGCATTGGCATCCTCGTCAGTGAGCAATCGCAGCCCACCGCAGCGAAGTATTCACTTAAAGATCCGGCGGAAGTGGAGTATTTCCTGCGCGCGCTCAGTGCGCATCTGCCGGCATAGGTAGGACGCGTCACTCCGTGTGCGCCGCTCTTCGTGAATCGAATCGGCATGCAGAGGGACTGCCCGCCCTACGAAAGCGTCACGCCATTTGATCATCATGATTCAGTTCGTCATTCGAGCTTCGTCAGTTGTCTCGCCACTGAAGACTCAAGCTATAGTCTTCTGCCAATCTCAACACTGTGCCGAAGCGCTCGCCGAGTTGGTTCAGGAGATTGCAAAGCCATTTCGCATCGGCGGCAGATACGCTTTCCAGTCCGAACCGCCGCATTTGCATTGGAATCATTCGGGCAGCGATCAACTCACCGCTACCTGCATCCAGCTCGACGAAATACATCAGTGCCAAATCACCGGCCGCTTACAGGAAGTCGTCGGTCGCTTCAAGCCGATGGTGTAAGATCGACGTCTACTTTTTCACGCGCTTAAGCCGGATGTTCGATCCGTAAAACGCGACGCAACCCGGGTCTGCTTTTCGCGATGCGCTCACCGAAACGATGATGTCGTCGCCCTTTAGGTGATCCTTCCCGTACCGGAATTTTTGCAGCTGTCTTCGAATTTGAATTCGAGTTTGCCTTTGTCTGTGACCTTTCCCGCACCCTGACCTTCGGGCGCGGCGCCCTCGCCGATGTGCTTGATCGCGCTGAACCAGACCCGCATGCTGATACCGCTGCCTTCGATGCTCATTTGAAACACCGCGCTGCCGCCCTGATAACTTTTGTCCGTGTATTCGCCAGCGAATTGCCCGTGCGCTGCGCTCACCGAAAAGGCGAATACGATTGCACCGAGGAGTAGATGTCGATCTTTCATGCCGCGGTTACATCAAATTGTGAGCCTTTCCGATAGCGTTATGCTGCGTCCGATGATTTCGCCGGAGGTCGACGCGGGAAAAAGCTCGCGCAGTCGGATTGCGTGGCGGCTTCTGCCGTTTCTTTTTCTTCTTTACGTCGCGAATTATCTCGATCGCACAAACATCGCCTACGCGACGCTCGGGATGAGAGGCGATCTCGGCCTGAGTGACTCTGTCTTCGGAACGGCGAGCGGAATTTTTTTTATCGGCTATTTCGCACTGCAAGTTCCCGGCGCGCTTTTGGTCGAACGTTGGAGCGCGCGCTGGTTGCTCGCGCTGACGCTGATCACCTGGGGCGCGCTCACCACCCTCACTGCATTTGTCCACACTCCACACCAGCTTTACGGCGCGCGCTTCTTGTTAGGCGCAGCCGAAGCCGGATTTTTCCCCGGTGTAATCGTTTATCTTTCGCACTGGTTCATTTACCAGGACCGCGCGAAAGCGATTGCGCGGTTCATGTCCGCGATTCCGATCGCCTACATTCTTGGAGGACCGCTCGCGGGAAAGATTCTCGGAATTCATTGGCTGGGAACACCTGGCTGGCGCTGGTTGTTTCTTCTCGAAGGTATTCCGGCGGTTTTGCTCGGTTTCGTCACGTTGCTCGTCCTGCCGGATCGGCCTAACGAAGCGCCTTGGCTTGCGCCTAACGAACGGGATTGGATTGAATCTCGCCTGACCGAGGAACGACGCGTCAAGACAGACGCGGAGCAGATGTCGATCTTGCAAGCACTGCGCGACCCGCCGGTCATCATTCTGACGTTGGGTCTCTTCTTCTGTTATAGTGGCGGTTACATTTTTTGGTTCTGGATGCCAACGTTGCTCAAACGTATGACCGGATGGAGCGACATTCACGTTGGTTGGATGGGTGCGATCCCGTTCATCGCCGGATTAATTGGAATGTTGTTGCTCGGATGGAACTCCGATCGCACCCGCGAACGACGATGGCATTTTGCGGCGCCGCAATTGACGGCCGCGCTCGGACTGGCGGCGTGGTTCTTTTTGCCGCATTCGAACGCGCTATTGATCCTGGTGTTCACGCTCATCGGCTTCGGAACAGTCTCGTATCTGCCGGCGTTTTGGGCGTTGCCCTCCGCATTTCTCACCAGCTCGGCCGCGGCCGCAGCGGTCGGCTTCATCAACTGCACCGCCAGCATCGGCGGATTCGTGGGACCGAAAATTTTCGGCGACCTGAGTCAGCGCACCGGATCGTTTAACACGGGTTTCTTGGTGATGATCGTCTGCTGGATCATAGCGTCCGTGCTCGTGCTGATTTGTCCGCGCGCGCGCACGACGGAACTCAGTTCTTAAGTGCGACTTCAAACGGCGCGCCGGTCTTTGCGCGGATGTCGTCCACCGTTGCATTGGAATGAATCTCGGTCAGGACGAGTCCGCCTCCCGGTTTCACTTCGAACACACACAAATCGGTGATGATTAAATTGACCACTCTAAGACCGGTGATCGGCAACGTGCACTTTTTCAAAATCTTCGGGCTGCCGTCTTTCGAAGTATGTTCCATCACCGCGACGACGCGTTTCACCCCTGCGACCAAGTCCATCGCTCCGCCCGGACCTTTGATCATTTTCCCCGGAATCATCCAGTTTGCGATATCGCCGGCGTCGGTCACTTCGAATGCTCCAAGAATCGCGAGATCGATATGACCACCGCGGATCTGACCGAAGGAGTCAGCGCTCGAAAAAAATGCTGAGCCGGGCATGGTGGTAATCGTTTGTTTGCCGGCGTTAATGAGATCGGGATCTTCTTCGCCCGGATTTGGGAATGGACCGATGCCCAGCAAACCGTTCTCGGATTGCAGCGTCACATTCATGCCTTTCGGAATGTAATTCGCCACCAAAGTTGGAATTCCGATACCGAGATTAACGTAATAACCGTCACGCAATTCCTGGGCTGCGCGCTTCGCCATCAAATCGCGAACCGGCGATGAAGTTTTCTTGTTTGGATCGGCGCCCTGCACGGTCCGGAATTCGATCCGTTTTTCGTATTTTTCGCCCTGAATAATCCGATCGACAAAAATTCCGGGCGTATGGATTTGATCCGGCTCGAGCTCGCCGATTTCGACAAGTTGTTCGACTTCGGCCACGCAAACCCTCCCGCAGGTTGCGATCATCGGATTAAAGTTTCGAGCCGTCTCATGGTAGATCAGGTTGCCGGATTTATCGCCCTTCCATGCTTTCACGATCGAAAGTTCTGCCGTGATTCCGGGTTCAAGAACGTAATCAGTGCCGTTGAACTTTTTGGTCTCTTTGCTTTCGGTCAGTTTGGTGCCGAAGCCGGTGCGCGTATAAAATCCAGGAATTCCGGCGCCGCCGGCGCGCAACCGTTCGGCGAGGGTGCCTTGCGGAATAAGCTCAAGCTCCAGCTCGCCCGCCAACACCTGCCGTTCGAATTCCTTGTTCTCGCCGACATACGACGCCATAACTTTTTTTACCTGACGCGCCGGCAGCAGAACTCCCATTCCGAAGTTATCGACACCTGCGTTGTTACCGACGATGGTGAGACCTTTGACGCCGCTGTCGTGCACCGCGGCGATGAGATTTTCGGGAATACCGCACAATCCGAAACCGCCTGCCGCAATCGTCATGTTGTCGTGGAGCAGGCCTTTCAGCGCGGCCTTGGCATTCGGGCAAACTTTATTCATCTAGAAATGATTGTGCGTGTATTTTGACCGCTGGGCAACCGCAACGAACATCGCTTGCCGACCTGATTTTCGTCGGCAGATTGGACGTTCAATTTCATGGCTACAAAGACACTTGCGCATCAGCTCGCCGAATACGCGACCTCACTGAATTTCGAAGATCTCTCGAAAGACGTCGTTCACGAAGTGAAACGACGCGTCATCGATTCGCTCGGCTGCGCGCTCGGAGCCTGGAACGAGGAACCGTGCGTCATCGCGCGCGAAGTGGCGGCGGATTTTTCGGCGAAACATGGTTCCACAATCATCGGCACGAATCACAAAGCCCCGCCGGACTGGACGGCGTTCGCGAACGGCTGTTGCATCCGCTATTTTGATTACAACGACACATATCTGTCGAAGGAGCCAGCGCATCCGAGCGATAACATTTCGGCTGCGCTGGCGGTGGCCGAGAGTGTTGGCACAAATGGGCAGCAGTTGATCACCGCCATCGCGCTGGCGTATGAAGTGCAATGCCGCTTTTGCGACGCGGCTAGCATTCGTGCGCGCGGCTGGGATCATGTGACATACGGCGCGTTCTCGACTGCGCTGGCGTCTGCGCATTTGATGAAACTTGATCCGGTAAAGACGCGCCACGCCGTGAACATCGCGGGCGTGGCGGGCGCGGCCATGCGCCAGGCGCGCGCGGGCGAGCTCTCGCACTGGAAAGGTGTGGCTTTCGCGAACGCAGCGCGACATGGTGTTTACTCGGCACTGCTTGCCCGCGCAGGCATGACCGGGCCGGGTCCGATTTTTGAAGGCCAAATGGGGTTTGAAAAGCAGCTCGGCGTGTCGCTGGGCAATGTGGCCGAAAAGTTTGCCGTGCCGTTTGAAAAAACCGGCGACGGGCCGGCATCGATGATCTTGCGCACGAGCATCAAATTCTGGCCCGCAGAATACCACAGCCAAAGCGCAATCGAAAGCGCATTGGCTTTGCGCAAGGAGATAGGCAATTCTTCGAAAATAAAACAGGTCGTCATTGAGAGTCACGACGCCGCGGTGGACATCATCGGGAGCGAGCCGGAAAAATGGAAACCGAAAACGCGCGAGACGGCGGACCACAGCTTGCCTTACATCACGGCGATTGCGTTAATCGACGGCGAAGTCACCGATAAACAATTCGAGCCGCAGCGTTTCAAAGATCCGGAGGTTTGGAAATTTTTGGAGAACGTAAAGGTCGAACGCAACGCGGAACTGAGCTCGTTATATCCCGACGCGGTCGCGAACATTGTGCACGTTGATCTCCCCGATGGCCGGCGGTTGACCAGGCGAGTCGATTATCCGATGGGCCACGCGAAGAATCCGCTCAAAGATTCACAGGTGGAAGAGAAATTCCGTGCGCTCGTTGAGCCGATGCTCGGCAGCGCCCGCGCGCGGAGCATTGTCAACATTGTGTGGAAGCTCGATAAAGCGAAAAACGTCGATGAGCTGATTCTCGCCTGCGTAATGGAGAAGTAGATCGATTACGAGCATGAGCAAGAGCAAGAGAAAGAGACTGCGGGAGCTTATCACGAAGGGCGCGGTGATACTGCCTGGTGTTCCGAACGCGGCAATGGCGCGGCAGGTGAAGCGCGCTGGGTTTGACGCGGTGTATATCAGCGGCGCTGGAATGGTGAACGCGACGGCCGGTATGCCGGACATCGGGCTACTCACGATGACAGAGGTCGTCAGCCTCGCCGGATACATTGCAAATGCGGTGACAATTCCGGCAATTGTCGATGCTGATACCGGATTTGGCGGCGCAGAAAACGTTGCGCGGACGATTAAGGAATTAGAAAAAGCTGGTCTGGCGGGCTGTCATATTGAAGACCAGGAATTTCCAAAGCGCTGTGGTCATCTTGCAGGGAAATCGCTTGTCGATCTTGAGGAGATGGCCGGCAAAATCAAAGCGGCGGTGGCGGCGCGCCGGGATCCGAATTTCATGATCATCGCACGGACAGATGCGCGCGCGGTCGAAGGTTTCGATCGCGCGGTCGAGCGAGCGGGCGAATATCTTGCCGCCGGTGCCGACGCGATTTTTCCGGAGGCATTGCAAAGCGCCGAAGAGTTTCGCGATTTTGCTAAGGAAATTGATCTGCCGTTGCTCGCGAACATGACTGAGTTTGGAAAAAGTCCGCTGTTGACCTTTGAACAGCTCGCGGTTTTCGGCTACCGGTTGGTGATTTTCCCGCAGAGCGCGTTTCGCGTTTCGATGAGAGCGAGTGAAAAGTTTTTTGCGGCACTAAAGAAGACCGGGACGCAATCCGATTGGATCGACAGGATGCAGACGCGGCAGGAACTTTACGAATTGCTCGAGTACGATCCGGACGCCGAGAATTGGAACGCCTAAAGTTGAACATCAACTGATTAAGTCCGGTCAGTTGAACGATTGCGATTCGCAAGTAAAGAGAAACCAATGGCTACTGAAAAGAAACCAGAATACAGCCCGGGGCTGGCCGGAGTTATTGCTGGCGAAACTTCGATTTGCTGGGTCGATCCCAACGCCGGGCTGATGTATCGGGGCTACGACATTCATGAAATGGCGGAGAAGGCGAGTTTTGAAGAGGTCGCGTACCTGCTCTTGAATGGTGAGTTGCCCAATGGGAAACAATTGGCCGAGTTTACTCAGCAAATTGCCGCAGAACGCGCACTGCCGGGTCCCGTAACTGAAATGCTGCGGCTATTGCCGAGCGCGACCCACCCGATGGATATGCTGCGCACTGGGGTGTCAATGCTGAGCGCGTTCGACAAGGATCTCAGCGACAACTCGCACGACGCCAACGTCCGCAAGTCGATCCGGTTGATCGCGCGCGTTTCCACTTTAATCACCGACGGCTGGCGTATTTCGCACGGCGAACAACCGATCCCGGAACGACCGGATCTCACGCAGGCTGGCAATTTCTTTTACAAGCTGGACGGCAAAGTTCCGCAGGATTGGCAAATCCGAATGTTGGATACGATTTTCAATCTTTACGCCGACCATGAATTCAACGCTTCCACTTTTGCGGCGCGCGTGACGGCTTCGACACTGGCGGGGATCTATGCAGCAGTGACCTCGGCAGTCGCCACGCTTAAAGGTCCGTTGCACGGCGGCGCCAATGAGGAATCGATGAAAATGCTGGAGGAAATCGGGACACCGGATCGGGCGGAAGCGTGGCTGATGAAAAAACTTGCGACGAAAGAAAAGGTCATGGGTTTCGGCCATCGAGTTTACAAAAAAGGTGATTCACGCGTGCCGGTGATGCGAGAGATCGGGCGCGAACTCGGCAAGCGCATCGGCAAGGAAAATTGGGTGCCGATTTGCGAAAAACTCGAAGAAGTAATGGATCGCGAGAAACATCTTTGCGCCAATGTGGATCTTTACGCCGCGCCGGTGTTTTGGATGTTTGGTTTTCCGCCGGAGCTGAACACGCCGCTCTTTGCTGCGTCGCGCGTGGCTGGCTGGTGCGCGCACGTCACGGAGCAACACGATCACAATCGGCTAATCCGGCCGCGCTCACTTTACACGGGCCCTCAATTGCGCCCATACCCAGAGTCGCCAAAAAGGTAGGGACGGCGCGCTGCGCCGTCTCCCGCGCCTGCGGGACAGCGCGGTATCCCTACCAGCTATGGAAAAATCGCAATCACTTCAGGAAAAATACGCTCCGAACAATATCTGCTGGGGTTGCGGCCCGGCGAACCGGGACGGGTTGCACATTCGAAGCTTTCTAAAAAACGGCGAAGTGGTCGCCGAGTGGAAACCGGAGAAAAAATACGAAGCTTTTGATGGAGTTTTGAATGGCGGCGTCATCGGCACGTTGCTCGATTGCCACTGCAACTGGACAGCGGCTTATCATCTGATGAAACGTGCAAACGAGGATCGCCCGCCGTGCACGGTCACCGCGGAATACTCGATCAAATTGCTGCGGCCAACTCCGACGAACGATTCGGTGTTTCTTTCCGCCAAAATCGTGGATCTGACGGATGATCGCGCGACCGTCGAGGGGACATTGAACGTCGGCGGAAAAGTCTGCGCCATTTGTCGCGGAATTTTTGTCGCGGTGAAGGAAGGTCATCCCGCATATCATAGGTGGTAGACGCCGCGCTGTCCCGCAGGCGCGGGAGTCGGCGCGGCGCGCCGACCCTACCAAAGAATTCCCTGTCCGAATTTCGTCGATGCGTCAATGCGCGTGAGTGCTTAATCTTTGCATATGAAAACACTCGATCTACTTCCGCCTCCAGAGACGATGTATCGCGCGCTCGTGAATCGCGATTCGAGCTTCGAAGGAATTTTTTATGTCGGCGTGCGCACAACTGGAATTTTCTGCCGCCCCACATGCACGGCGAAAAAGCCGGCGCGTGAAAATACCGATTTCTTTGCGACGCCTGATGACGCGCTGGAGAGCGGTTATCGTCCGTGTCTGCGCTGCCATCCACTTGAATCAACTGGTCGCCCGCCAAAGCTGATCGAGCGTCTGCGCACTGAAGTGGAGCGCGCGCCGGGAGGCCGGCTCACGGACAAAGAGCTCGCAACGCTTTCGATCAATCCTTCTACTGCACGCCGTCAGTTCAAACGCCATTACGGAATGACCTTTCAAGCGTATCATCGCGCCCGTCGGATGGGACTTGCTTTAAGCGAGGTGCGGAAAGGCAGCCGCGTCGACGAAGCGCGAAACGGCAGCGGTTTTGAATCGGAGAGCGGTTTTCGCGAAGCGTTCACCAAGATTTTTGGTGAAGCACCAACGGCAGCAAAGGGCCGCGCTCCACTGTTTGCAGAGCGACTTGATACGCCGCTCGGCGCGATGATTGCCGTCGCGGATGATCACGGTTTGCGTTTGCTGGAGTTTATCAACCGTCGCGCGACCGAACGCGAATTATCGATTTTACGTAAGCGACTACGGACAAATGTAGTGCCGGGTGAGCATCGTCATCTTATCGCAACGCGCCAACAGCTGGCTGATTATTTTTCCGGTAAGAACGTGGAGTTCGATATTCGGCTCGCGCCGATTGGGTCGCCATTTCAATTGCGCGCCTGGAAGATCTTGCAGTCGATTCCAGTCGGCGAAACACGCTCGTATTCCTGGATGGCGAAACGCCTCGGGGATGAAAATGCGCGCCGCGCAGTCGGCCGTGCGAATGGGACAAACATGATTTGCATCATCATTCCGTGCCACCGCGTCATCCGTGCCGATGGCACATTGTGCGGGTACGGTGGCGGATTGTGGCGCAAGAAATGGCTGCTCGATCACGAGCGGCGCTGGAAAGAAAGTGAGAGATGAGATATGAGGAGTGGACTGGCGTTTTGTCCACCTTTCACCAATCACTAATCACTTGTCACCGGAGAAAAACGCGCCCGGGGTGACTCGAACACCCGACCCACGGATTAGAAATCCGTTGCTCTATCCGGCTGAGCTGCGGGCGCAGAATTAGCACAGACATATACCGCGTTTCGCGACGAATAAAAGAACGCGGCTGCGCCGTTCGTAGTTTTGCTCAAGATAAGTACCAAATGGAAGACCAAGGGTACCAATATTTTTTTGGACCTTGCGCGGATAAGGAACCGCAGCAGTTGCAAAATAGGAGACCGGCGGATTCGCCCATTGCGCCCTGCGAATTCCGCCGGTCAATTAACCAAAAATTATATAATTGCTCCCGTTCTCACCAATCGAGGGGAGAAACCGGATCAGCCACCTGCGTATCCGTGGCTCTGCTCGTAGGCCCGAATTGCTCGACGCGTCTGCGGTCCCAGGACGCCGTCAACGGACCCATGGTAATAACCGGCACGAGCGAGCCTCCGCTGTAGCTCGGCCACTCTGGAGTGGCTGGTATCGCCGTACCCCTGACGATAACCGGAGTTGCCGTATCCATTACCGTAGCCGGAGTCGCCGTATCCGTTGCCGCCGTAACCATAACCATACCCGTAGCCGTAGGGAGCACCGTAACCGTAGCCATACGGATAGCCATAACCATATCCGTAGCCGTACGGATAGCCCCAGCCCCATGAATCCCAGCCCCAGCCCCACCACAACGGAAAGCCGAAGGAACCTATGAAGATAACGTTGTTGCCGTTATGATGATTGTGCCAATTGCCACCGTGCCAATTGCCGCCACCATGCCAGTTGCCGCCACCATGCCAGTTGCCACCACCATGCCAGTTGCCACCACCCCAGCGCTGGCCGCCCATACCGGGGCGCCCACCCATCGAAGAGAAATGATGGCCGCCGCCGCCACCGCCGCCGCCGCGCGGTGCGGCTGTGAGAACTGGAGAAGTCAGCAGCAGTGCAACAACGCAACCAAAGAAAAATAGAAGTTTAGAATTATTCATAATCAGTCGGGTTTTTGTCATCTACATCATTAGACACCGCACGCGATTCAAAGTCTCGTTTTATTTTTACGGTGGCAGAGAATTAAATAAGACCGGCGGCTCGCTCCCCTTTTTCCCTGCGACGCCGCCGATCAAAACCAACCGAACTCAGCGCTCAATCAGATTACGCTAAGCCCAATCTCCAGAAGCGGTCGGTTGATCGTGTCGTCCACGACCAAGCCATGTTTGTTTTCATAAGCCGCGATCGCAGTCCGGGTTCGCGGCCGCACCTCCCTGTGAGATTGCTCTATCTAATTAAAAACCGCCAACCGGCCGGAGTTTCGCATTGATTCTTGCTGGTCAGCGCGCAGCTATCTCGATTATCATTGCGCCTTAATCACCATGGCGCGTACCGCGATCTTCATATCCATCGTGTTCGCAGCACACGTGCTTCACGCCGCGACACTGGAACGCAGTGTGAGCCAGTCGCGCCAATTCGTCATCTTCGGAGCTGATGCGCAATTACGCGGCGCCGTTTCTGACTTGGCAGAGCGAACGAAGGTCGATTTTCTGGCGCTGTTGCGGCAACGCGACAACTGGATCGTCCCTGTGGTGGTGAATCTACATCCGCATCAGGCGAATCTCCCCGAAATTCCGCCGGCCGACCTCCGATTTAGCCAGACTGGTTTTGGCCTCAAGCTGCAGGTTGACCTGACAATCTCGAAGAACCTCGACGCTTCCTTGATAGAGCGCGAACTGCTGCGCGCGATTTTATTGGAGATGATTTATCGAAAAGAATCGCACATTGCAGCCGGTAGCGTATTCGTCGAGCCGCCGGATTGGCTGATTGACGGCGTGCTTGCGCTTGCGCCTGGGACCGATCGCGGACAGTTGATCGAAGCTCTCACTACCGCGGACAAGACAGAGTCGCTGGAGACGTTTCTCCGTCAACGCCCAAAACTCCTCGATTCCGCGGGCCGGACGCTTTATCGCGCATACTCTTTTGCGCTCGTGCAAATGCTAATCGATGGAAGAAACGGCCCTGCGCGGCTGGCGCAATACATTGGCCATCTATCCAACGCCTCAAACGAGCCGCTTGCGGATTTGAAGACTCAGTTTCCGTTCCTGGGCAGCGATGCGGAGCGAACCTGGCAGTTGACCTTGAGTCAGTTGAGGAATTTGCAAACGTACCAGTTTCTCACCTTCGCCGAAAGCAAGCGACACCTTGATGAATTGTTGCGCGTGAAAATCTCGGAAGCGAACAAGCCAACCAGGCTGGCGGGTCTTGACGAACTCGCGCGACACAAAATATCTGCGAGCGAGAAAATGGCGCTGAGCGAATTGAACCGTGAATTGCTCGTATTTGTTGCGCAAGCCAATCCAGTCTTGCGCCCGATTGGGCGTGAATACCAGGAAATCGTCGCGCTGCTTGCCCGTGGGAAGAGGAAACGAATCGCGAAGCGTTTGTCGCGTTTGGAGGTAACTCGCAAAGAACTCGCCGCTCGAATGAGCGATATTGACGACTACATGAACTGGTTTGAAGCCACTCAAATGAAAAGCCGCAGCGGGAATTTCACTGGCTATCTCAAAGCCGCGAACCACTCGCAGCTCTCGGCACCAAAGCGACACGATCCGCTTTCAGTTTACGTAGATGCGCTGGAGGACCAGTTCGAAAATTGAGCAAATTTGGACAAACCCTTGCCCCTTTCGGCTTTGACGTTTATCTTGAGCGGCGCGTTTGTACGCGCATTACGCGCATTTTCTGTTGATGCAAAAGATTGGTTTCGCCGAAGCTCTCGACTCAATTGTTGCCAACGATCCACGTTACCAGCGGGACGCCTATGCCTTTCTGCGCGACGCGCTCGATTTCAGCACCAAGCAACAGAAGAAAATCAAAGGCGTCAGCGTTCGTCACGTGACTGGGCCGGAATTGCTCGATGGAGTGCGGCGGTATGCTCTCAAGGAATTCGGACCCCTGGTGATGACAGTTTTCGACAACTGGGGCATCCATTCCTGTGAGGACATCGGGAACATGGTTTTTAACCTGATCGGCGCCGGGATATTTGGAAAGACCGAGGAGGATTCGATCGAGGACTTCAAGAATGTTTACGACTTTAGAGAAGCTTTTGTGAAACCGTTCGCGCCAGCGAAATCAGCGAGGGCGAAACCGTCGGCGCAATTGCCAGCGCCGAAGCCTGCTGCATCGAAAAGCTGATCAGCTAGAACTGGTCACTGGGATTGACGCTCGCTGCCAAACGAAGAACTGTCGGCATACCATTTTCCTTCATTCGATAAATTGCGTTGTCATGTTGACCCCTTCGATTTCACTCAGGACAGGGCTTCGCGAAACATCTCAATTTATTCCCGTGAGCGACCCGTCCAGAAATGATCAGAGATTCTTCGCTTCGGTCAGAATGACATTTTTGAGATCGCTTATAGCGAATTTTCTCTCAGCGGCTGTATTGTTTGGCATGGTCAATCTGAAAGCTGCGCCGCCCCCCGGCGGCTCATCCACGATTAGCTTTCCGCCAAGCACGGCGCAGAAATGGATTTTGCCGAACGGACTGACGATCATCGTGCAGGAAGATCATAGCGCACCGGTAGCCAGTGTGCAGGCGTGGTGCGCCACGGGAAGCATCTACGAAGATCAGCATATGGGCGCGGGATTGTCTCATATTCTCGAGCACATGCTTTTCAAGGGCACCAAAACGCGATCGAGCAATGAAATCGCGCAAAAAATCCAGGACGTCGGCGGATATATCAACGCCTACACTTCGTTCGATCGCACGGTTTTTTGGATCGACGTGCCGAAAGATGGCGTCGCCACCGCTTTGGATGTTTTGGCTGATGCAATGATGAACTCGACGTTGCCGCCGGAAGAATATCAGAAAGAGCAGGAAGTCATTCGGCGCGAGTTTGCCATGGGTATGGATGATCCCGATCGCATGGCGGGGTTGCTCCTTTTTGCGACGGCTTACGAGCGGCACCCCTATCGATTCCCGGTCATCGGCGAGCTCGAGATTTATAACCAGCTCACCCAGGAGCAAGTGATGCAGTATTACAAGACGCGCTACGTTCCGAACGATCTCACATTCGTCGTCGTGGGAGATGTGGATGCAGAAAAAGTGCGGCAACAGCTCGCAGACCTGTTCAAACCGTATCCGGAGAAATCGCTGAAGCCTCTGTTTATTCCCGCGGAACCTCCGCAACTTGGCCGGCGCGAAGTGAATCAGGAATTTGCGACTGAACTGACGCATCTGTCGCTCGCGTGGCACATCCCGGAGCTTACAAATCCAGACGTGCCCGCGCTCGATCTGCTCTCAACCATTCTCGGCGACGGGCGCAGCTCGCGTTTGTATCAGCGCGTGCGTGAAGAGGCCGGTCTGGCGTTTGGGATATCGGCATTCTCTTATACGCCGGGCGATCCAGGTTTGTTTGGCATCGATGCCACTGTCGATCCAAAGAAACGCGAAGCCGCCGAGGAACTGGCGTTGCGCATTGTAGACGAGGTGAAGCAGGTTGGCGTCACGGCAGAAGAATTAGCAAAGGCAAAAAAAATCACGCTCAGCCATCATCTCGGCTCGCTGACCACTATGCGCGGCCAGGCATCGGACATTGGCTCGAACTGGTTGCTCACGCGCAATCTGAATTTTAGTCGCGATTATTTGGACGCAGTTCAGAAAGTGACGCTCGAGGACATCAAACGTGTCGCCGCTACTTATTTGACAGAAAACAATCTGACGGTCGTCTCATTGAATCCAAAGGGCACGCTCGCCGGAAAAGCGGAAGGCGCGAAAGCGGTTGCCGCGGGTGAGATCCAAAAATTTGAGCTGTCAAACGGACTGCGACTTCTGGTGCGCGAAGATCCTCGCTTGCCAATCGTGGCGATGGGCGCGGCTTTTCGCGGCGGCCTTCTCGCAGAGACGCCGCAGGACAACGGCATCACGCGGTTGATGGCCAAGGTGCTGTTGAAAGGAACCAAGACGCGCGCCGCCGAGCAAATCGCAAACCAGATCGAAGCGGTGGGCGGTTCCATTTCGAGTGACGCCGGCAACAACAGCTTCACCGTGTCGGTCGATGTCACCAAGCCCGATGTGAAATTGGGCTTGGACTTGCTCTCTGACGTGTTGCTCAACGCTACGCTGCCGGAGAAAGCGATCGCGCGTGAAAAGGAAATCCAGATCGCCGCCATCCAGCAGGAAGAAGAGCAGTTGACCTCGGTCGCGCGCAATATCATGCGGCAGGCGCTGTTTCCGCAGCATCCTTACGCGCTGCGCTCAAATGGCTCGGCCGAGTCCGTCAAAGGATTGACACGAAAAGAGTTGCTCGAATTTCGCGATCGCTATGTCGTCGCGAAAAACGGCGTCGTTTTTGTCTTCGGCGATGTGAAGGCGTCCGAGGTGAAGCAACTGCTCGAACAAACGCTTGGCAAGATGAAGCCGGGCGCGCTTGCGTTGACCGACGCCAAAGCTTCCGCGCCGCTGGCTAAACCGGAAACCGTTGAAAGCCACAAAGAGAAAGCGCAGGGCGTGCTCATGGTCGGGTTCCGCGGCGCGAGCTTGTCAAGTCCGGATCGGTACGCGCTGGACTTAATCGACGAAGCGAGCAGCGATCTCGGCTCGCGCTTCTTTATTCGGATTCGCGAGCAAATGGGGCTGGCCTATTACGTAGGCGCCGGCCAGATGCAAGGCCTGGTGCCTGGACTGTTTTCATTCTACCTCGGCACCGATCCGCAAAAGATTGAGCCCGTAAAAACGGCGTTGCTCGATGAGATCCACAAGCTGGCCAACGATGGCCTTACTCCGGAAGAATTGACGCGCGCGAAAAAGAAATTGATTGGGCAACAGGAGATCGCGAATCAAAGCAACGACGCTTTTGGTTATCATTGCGCGCTCGACGAGCTCTACGGCCTAGGCTTCGATCATTACAAGCAACTCGAACGCGACGTGAACGCAGTGACGCTCGATGACACTAAGAAAGTGGCTGCGAAATATTTTCGCGATCAACCGTATGTTTTGGCCACGGTGCGACCACAGACAAAAAGTGACAAGTGACGAGTGATGAGTGACGAGCAAAACCGTGCTATCCTGACGAAACTCATCACTTGGCACTCATCACTCATCACTTTGCCCTATGGCTGAAGTCCAAAAAACCACACTGAGCGGCGAGCTTTCGCAGCGCTTCATTGAATTTGTCGTGATGCACGCGCAAAACGCCGCGCTGTTTCTCGGCCAAATTCCAAATCCTAAAACCGGCGAGCCCGAAGTGAACCTCGACTTTGCAAAGATGTTCATCGATCAACTGGCCATGATTCAGGAAAAAACGCGAGGCAACCTCACCAGCGAAGAGGCAAAAGTGTTGAGCAACGCGCTTTCCAATTTGCAAATGGCGTATGTGGAAGTCGCGCGGGAAACGCCCCAGGGCGCTGCGCAGCGGGAAGTGCCAGAAACGGGAGCGCCGCCAGAACCAGCCGAACCACCGTCGGCAGGTCAGTCAGAGCCGTCAGCGCCGACCACATCGGCCGATCCCGAGGCAGAGTCGAGAAAGAAATTCACCAAAAGCTACGGGCCATAAATCGCCAGCCGCTCGCGTGTCATCCCGAGCGCAGCGATGGATCTCCCAAATGTGGCTCGGAACACGCAAGCTAAACAGCGTGCTCAACTAGCTTGTATGAGATCCTTCACTCCGTTCAGAATGGCCGCGAGTCTAAGGAGACGGTCCAGCGAACGTCGCGCCAGCGTTTCCGCTGAACTGCATGGGGGCTGAGAAATTCAGCGCCCGTTTGCTCAACCAAATCTCACGCCTTCCGCAATTCTTCGCTGGCAGCAGCGGTCTGTCGGTCGTGATTCCACTTCAAGATTGCGCCATTCCACTTCAAGGCTCGGGCATTAAATCTCAACATTTCACCGCGAGCGGCGGTAGCACGCCGACGACCGTGTCGAGTTCGTAGCAGTTGTGTTAAGGACTAAAATTACCCATTTCGGTAATGGGCCCATTCATGGTGATTGAAACCGGGTTGTTCGGGCCAGTGTAGGAACCCGTACCACTGCCTACCCAGCCGGCAAAACTGAAGCCATGATTGACTCTTGCCTTAATGGTCACATTCGATGCGGCGTTATGCCAGCCGCTGGCCGGTGTTACTGTGCCGCCAGTTCCCGCACTCATCGTCAGGAAGTACTGCGTTTGGAATTGCGCCGTATAGCTCTTGTTGGTCGTCGGAGCCACAACATGTGAGATCGCTCCGTTGTCACTCCACTTCTTCCAGACGTACTGCACACCGGAGCCACCGCTTTGAGGTGAACTGGTGGCAATGGTGTGACTCGAACCGGCTACCCAGCTGAACTGCTGCTGGGAGCTGTAGGTCGTGCCGTCAACCGAGAAGGTCGGGCCAGCGGGGGTTGTTCCCACTGTTACCGTGACCATTGGTGCTGTCGCCGTTGGCGTCGCTGTAGCTGTTGCTGTTGGAGTAAATGTAGCGGTAGCTGTAGGCGTAGGAGTGAAGGTCGCTGTCGCCGTGGCGGTCGGAGTAAAGGTGGCTGTCGCCGTTGCACTTGCTGTCGGTGTGAATGTGGCTGTCGCTGTAGGCGTAAAAGTCGCCGTCGCCGTGGGCGTGAACGTTGCCGTAGCCGTGGGCGTAAACGTAGCTGTCGCTGTAGGTGTAAATGTGGCGGTAGCCGTTGGCGTTGGACTCTCCTCGGGGGTTGGCGTCGGCGTAAATGTCGCCGTAGCGGTGGGAGTTGGTGTAAAGGTAGCTGTAGCCGTAGGCGTGAATGTAGCGGTAGCTGTGGGAGTCGGAGTGAAGGTCGCCGTCGGAGTAGAAGTAAACGTTGCTGTAGCCGTAGCGGTTGCTGTTGCCGTGGCTACGGCTGTGGCTGTAGGTGTGGCCGTAGGTGTCGGTGCAGCGCAGCCGGGAAACTTGAACGAGCCGATGCGGGTGCTCCAAACCGGAGGGTTAGTGCTACCATCAGCCTGGCTTGTGTAGTACTCGGTTGTGTACCAGAAGGTGCAGCCATCGCTAGGGTCAACGCTCATCGAGCTGTAATCTCCCCAGCGCGTGCACGCCGCGCCGCCGCAAGTGCCGGTTTGCGAACCAAGGCCGGCGACGAGCTGTGTTTCGGTCTGTGGTAAGCTATTGAGCGGATCGCCTGCCAGGCGTCCGGAATATGCAATGCTCGGAAAATTTGGACTGGTTGCATTCGAGGTGGAGTAGCCGAGCGCGACGTTACCTTGAATGTCCGCAGCGATGCTACCCATCCAGCGGTGGAGCGTCGTGTCGGGGGCATAAATCTGTTGCTGGACAGCTGTCGTGACAATGGTGCCACCCGTAACATTGATCTGTGCCCACTCTGGACGGTTTGTGGCACCGGAATTTTGCGAGTCGTGGACTACCCACAACGATTCGGCGTTGCTGACCTTGCGGTATTGCACTTTCTGCATCATGCGGTCGAATAATGTGTCGAGTTTATTAGTCGTGTTCGGCTGAGGTACTTGTGTTCCGGAGCCGGTGTAACTCGTCTGGCTCACTGTC
Organism: Candidatus Udaeobacter sp.; assembly: GCA_036499425.1. Classification (GTDB taxonomy): domain Bacteria; phylum Verrucomicrobiota; class Verrucomicrobiia; order Chthoniobacterales; family UBA10450; genus Udaeobacter. Next base: position 58,948 of record DASYDT010000135.1, read on the forward strand.
GTCGCCGCACTGAGTGTACCGCCGCCCCCGCAGTTCGTTCCCGCTGTGAACGTGCGTACTCGATAGTTAAACGCGGTCAGCGATTCCTGAACATAGAAATTCGGTCTGCCTGCGGGAGGAGTCCCGTCATAGGTTCCTACGACCGGCGCTTCAAGATCGCTGGGCATCATTGTAAAAAAGTCACTTGTGCTCGCGGCAAACCCCAGGGCCCCGGTTAATGGCAAGCCCGCGTACATGTCATTGCGGCTAAACGAGCCGAACTCACCGCCAATGTAGCTGCCAGCAGGTTCCGCGAACCCATTAGCCGCATAGTAGAGGCAGTCCGTCCAAATACCGAACTTCGGATAATCATTGATGGTGTTAACAGGCGGTTGGCCAGCAGCGCCTGTGTCGGTGCGAATAGCATAAAGATACCATCCGCCACTCACAGGATCACTGGTTTTCGATACTGCTACGCATTCGTAAAAGGGTCCCGTGGTCGCGCCGCTGCTATAAGCAAGGTTGGTCAGGATCCAGCGGTCTGCCAGAGAGTCGTAGATAGCAACTGGATCGCCTCCTCCATTCCCGTCACAAAAGGTTCCGCTCCCAGCCCAGAGCGCGTTCTCTGTAAACGACGCGAGGAGGGTGCCTGTTTTGTTGTAGATGCCAAACGCGGTGTTTACGGCCTGGATGTAATGAGTGGGGCCAACAGCACCGTTTGTATCGGGCGGACTGCCGCCGCCACACTGCCCACCCGTGCAGGTGTCGCTGCGTTTGATCCCAGCGAAGTTTTGAATCGGAGCAGGCATCGGCGCCAGCGGAATATTTGGTTCTGCCTTTTGTCCAGTTAGAGCTTCAGGCAACAGGTGCTTCAAACTAACTGGTTCCTCGAGCTCAGGGCGTTCGAGTTCACGCTGTGGGACCTGGGGCAGATTGCGCACATCGCCGTTGAATACGAAAGGCTTTACTTTGCCGATGGCCAGCGCCGCCGTGGGAAGGTTCGGCTGCGGTGCTACGCCCGGTGCCCCTGTCGGGGGCGTGAGGCTCGAAGCCAATAAAATCGCCGAGATAGATGTCAGAGCGAGAGCGAGAGCAATTCGAAGTGCAAATGCGCGAGCGGAATTCTTTTGTTGTTTTTTCATTTTTAATGCTTGGGTGGAACGTGGGGAGAAGTGTGCGGCGACCTGCGTAGGCGCGCAGCAAGCGCCTCACGATCTTTTTTGTCGCGTTTGTCTGGGTGTGGAGCGTTCAGAGAGGAGCGCCATGAAACTCAAGGGGCGACCAAGCGTCAACAAAAAAATCAAAATTCTTCAGGCAGGGGCAGACAAGATTTTTAGAGAAAAACACCACACCGTGCTGCCTGTCATATCAGGGAAGGACGGCCCACAGGGCCGTGGCTACAGCGGCTACAGTTTTGTTTAAACCGCTTAGCAGCAGCCGTCTTTCGGTCGTCATTCCACTTCACGGCGGAGTCATTCCACTTCAACATTCAGGCATTAAATCTCAACATTCCGCCACTAAATCTCATGTTTCCGGCGCTCAATGTGACGGTGCAATGACTAAACTTCATTGCGCGCCGCCGGCAAACCAGCCAAACTCGCCCTAACCGCCACGATGCGAAAGCTCCTAATTGTGCTCAATAGCGCTCTTAAACCGGAGCTAAGTTATGCTTGAAACCAAGACAGTTACTAACCGCTGACCGTTGCGATGACTAGCTTTCATATGACTTCAACATTAAACTTCGCAGCAAAGCTCGCTTCCGCCAGGGGTGGCTGAGCTCCGTCTCGGTAGGTGTTGCACACCGCTTATGCCTCTCACTAAATGTCCAGTCAGTTTCCACATCCGCTGTTAGTTGTCCGCATTGTGGCCGACCCATGGCGGCATCGCGATGCAGAGTACGTCACAGCGCGCCGGCGGGAGAATCTGTCCGCATTGTGGGAGTCAGCAAGTTGGAAAGGTTCGCGGACTTCAGGGGTTCGGTGAGGCAATGACCTTCATCGTTCTGTTCTTCTTTTTTATCATTCCCGCTATCATTTACTATATCTACATCGAGTCGCGTCCGTATTGCTCCGGTTGCGGACGCAGAGTATGAGCAACACCAAGGACCTAACCAATCAATGAAGCCAACGGCCCCATTTCGTTGTGAGTTCACTGTATTTGCGACGACACCCTGCCGTGGTTTATCTCTTTCTCGTTAGGCTTACGCTAATGCCATTGCCCGCTCCTCAGGACTACACGGGTCGCGTCGCGATCGTCACCGGCGCAGCGCGCGGTCTGGGCCGTGCCGTGGCGGAACGGCTGCATGAACGTGGTGCCTCGGTTGCCATCAACGTTCGCGATGCGGAGCGCGCGGAGCGCGTCGCGAGGGAGATCGGCGAACGGGCCTTCGCCGTCCCGGGAGACGTCGCTGCCCCCGACGCGCCGGACAACATCGTGAAGCGCACGCTCCAGCGATTTGATCGCATCGACATCCTGATCAATAACGCGGCGCTCCCTCTAACCACGCGATTCGAGGCACTCACGGCCGAGGAATGGCGCCGCGTCCTCGAGGTCAATCTCACAGCGCCGTTCCTGCTCATCAAGGCCGCTCTGCCGGCAATGAAGGCGCAGGGATACGGGCGCGTGGTCAACATCTCGTCTACGGCCGGACGCATGGTGAGTACTCTCGGTGGTGCCCACTACACGACCTCCAAGACAGGACTCCTTGGCCTCACACGTGCGACGGCAAAGGAACTGGGCTCCTACGGCATCACGGTGAATGCCGTGTGCCCGGGAATGATCGACACCGAACTCACCCGTGAAAGCGCCGCACCCGAGGTGCTGGAGCGCCTCGCCCGGAGTTATCCCGTGCCGCGGCTCGGCACGTCACTCGAGGTCGCCGATTTGATCTGCTTTGTCGCATCGGAGATTGCCGGCTACATCACCGGTGCGTCCTTGGATATCAATGGTGGCGACCTCATGATGTAGGAATGTCATGAGAGAAAGCACGCAGGTTCTCATGGGACTCGGCGCCGGCCTTGGCTGCGGCATCGCCATCGCGGCCTCGCACAACCCATCGCTGTTCAGCGCCGCCGATGCTATTGCACCAGTCGGAACACTCTGGGTGAATACGATCCGGATGACCGTGATTCCGCTGGTTGTCTCTCTTGTCATCACCGGCATGGCATCCGCATCCGACGTCAAGGCAGTCGGACGACTCGGCGGCCGAACGCTCGCTGTCTTCATCAGCATGCTCGCGGTGGCCACGCTAATCATGATTCCGCTGGCGATTGCTGTGTTCGCATGGCTGCCGCACCTGATTGCCGTCAGGCCTTCGCTTCCACCGACAGCGATCGCGGCGGGCCGGGAGCTCAAGTCTAGCTGATCGACTGCAGCTCAAGAGAAGCGAATGGGAAGGGTGCTGGTTGGCGATGGTACACAAATCAAGGCCACGCGCGGATTCGAATGGAGCTGGGAGCGTCTTGCGACCGCTGACTACCGACTGCTCGTGCGCGAAGCGGGAGTCGCGCTTGGGCGTGATCTCGCTCTCGCGCTTTTTCGCACGGTGATCGTTCGCTGCGAAGGCGCAGGCGTTGGTGAGACTTCGGCGTACTTTTTTGTCGATGGCCAGATCAGACGCCACGGTTGAGTTTTTATTGTCTCGCTGAATTGTTTGATATTTTGCCCAGCTGGCTCGAGCTCGGTGGTCGCCACCTTTAATTTCTCTGATGAGCTTCGCAGATTTCGCAGAGTGACCTCGATGTTGTCGTTCTCAGTAAGGCTGGTGCTAATCTTTTCGATGTTGGTAAGCGAGTGTGAGAGCGAGCTGTCAGGGGCCGTCAGATCGGAAAGATGTTCGCCGAACGTTTTGAATTGGGTGAGCGCGAGGTTTAGCTCGGAGCCTTTGTCGGTGAGACGGTTCAGATTTTGCGCGGTCTGCTGAAGGTCTTTCATGGTGTTGGTGGCTTCGGCTGCGACCGGTTTGATGACTTCGAGCACCTTGTCTGCTGCTTCGCCAAGGTCGGGGGTGCGCTCGCCGGCGAACGTCTCGCCGTCCTTTGCGCGGCCGGAACTTTCATTTCCCTGGGTGATGTCGATTGCCATGTCGCCCAACAAGCCGAGTTGCATCAAACGCGTCTTCGCGTCGCGATAGACCTTTGCGTTCTTGTCCACCTGCACGTCCACGCGAGCCTCGAATCTCGGTTTGCTTGGCGGCGGAGTCGGACTCGCATTTGCCGAGGCTTGAGCCGGCGCGGCGGGACTCGGTTCGGGCGGATGGATGGCCGCCTCCGCTTCCTGCGCGCGCTTTTCTTCGTCGGGCGAGACGGGTGAGTATAGTTTTTGGACTTGGCCAATCTTGCGGCCGGCCAACATCACCGGTGCGCCCTGTTTAATTCCCGCCGCGTTATCGAAATAAATCTTGTAGGTCACCAGCGGCCGGAACAAGCCCGGCGCGCCGAGCAAAACCAAAAGGAACGCGACCACGGCGATCGTGCCGATCACCAGCAGGCCGGTCATGATTTCATTTTTTTGTAATTGCATCGAGGCTGCCTTCCAGAATGGGACCTTCGGTGCTCCCGCTCAAGAACTGAGCGACCACCGGATTTTTGGATTGTTTGAATTTCTCGGATTCGGCTTCTTCAATGATTTTTCCCTGATACAACATAGCCATTCGCGTGCCGATGCGAAAGGCGCTGTCCATTTCGTGTGTGACGGTGATGGAGGTGACCTTCGATTTTTGGGTAAGGCTAATGATTAATTCGTCGATCACGGACGCAATGACCGGGTCTAATCCGGCCGAGGGCTCGTCCAGAAGAAGCAATTCGGGGTTGAGCACGAGGGCGCGGGCCAGGGCCACTCGTTTTTTCATGCCTCCACTAAGTTCCTCTGGCAAAAGTTCCTTGGAATCCTTCATCCCGACGAGGTCGAGTTTTTCGTCCACAATCTTGTCGATTTCCTCATGTGATTTGTCTGTGAGTTCTTCGAGCGGCAGGGCGACATTGTCCCTCACGTTACGGGAGCTAAGCAGGGCTGAATATTGATAGACCATGCCGAGATGTTGCCGGACGGCCTGGAGCTTCCGCCGCGGGAGCCGGTTGATTTCAAATTGCTTAAAAAAAATCGAGCCGGAATCAGGGCGGAGCGTGCCGAGAATCAATCTTAAGACGGTGCTTTTGCCGCTTCCGCTTTGGCCCATGATTACCAGGCGCTCCTGTGGCTCAACTTTAAGTGAAAGACCGTCGAGCACTTTTTTTTCTTCAAACTGCATGTGCACATCGCGCAGTTCGACCATTTGCGACGTTGTGCTCACGTGGGAAAGAATACCGTGTAAATGATATTATAGAGCGTATCGAAGCCGATCACGACGGTGATGGCAGTGACGACACTCGAAGTTGTCGATATGCCAACGCCAGCCGCGCCGCCTTTCACAGTCAATCCCCGGTAACAGGCAATCGCGGCGATGAGTAGTCCGAACAGAAAGCTCTTTAAAATGCCGGTGATAATATCGCGAATGAGCAATGAATCTTTCACAAGATCGAGAAAATATGGGAACGCGATGCTGAAATAGGCTTTGCAGATCAGGCTGCTGGCGAATACGGCCGCGATATTCGAAACCATGGAGAGACACGGCATCAGCAGAAATAGGGCGAGCATTCGCGGCGCGACGAGGAAACGCAGAGGACCGATGCCCATGGATTCAATCGCTTCCACTTCCTCTGTCACTTGCATCGTGCCGAGCTCGGCAGTGAAAGCAGCGCCGATCCGCGCTGCCAGCATGATACCGGTCATCAGCGGCCCAAGCTCTCGTGTAAAAGCGATCGCAACCAATCCAGGAATCAACCGTTCTGTTCCATAGCGTTGCAACTGATAGCCAGTAAGCAGCGCCATGGTCAGCCCTAGAAAAAACGACACAACTCCCACCAGTGGCACTGAGTCCACGCCGGCGCGTTGAGTGTGCCGGAAAAAACTGGCGGCATGAAAAGGCACCCGCCCGTACTGAATACGTTCGAACGTCTCTTCGAACGTGTTCACGATGAACCAAAACACGCCGCCCACCTCACGCAGAAAATTGCGTGTAAGGTGGCCGATTCCCTGGGCAACCATCACAGGTGCATCAGCGTTTGCCATCGCCGGCAAACCTTCGCCCACTTCGCGATGCGGAAAAGAGCAAAGTTCAGCAGGGCAGAGACCTGTCTTTGTGAGTATGCGCGTGTTTCCGCGTCGCTTTCACATAGTGGACGGCCCCGGTATGATGCCACTATCAACAGAACCGACGGTCATTTGCGTTAACCCAGCCCGCATTGCGTGAAATTCTTTCGCATACGGAATTGCTTCTTTGTGATCGCGATATTTAGTGCCGGGGCGCGCGCGCTTGCCCAAGAGAATCAGCCAGACATGGAAACAAAAAGAATTGGACTCGCGATTCATGGCGGCGCCGGGACTATCGAGCGCAGCAAGATGACGCCGGAAAAAGAGCACGACTATCGCGCGGGACTCGAGCGCGCGCTTATGGCGGGTTACGAAATTCTAAAGCGCGGCGGGTCGAGTCTCGACGCTACGGAAGCGGCCGTGCGCGTGCTCGAAGACGATCCGCACTTCAATGCAGGCCGTGGCTCCGTGTTCACAAGCGCCGGCACAAACGAGATGGACGCTTCCATCATGGACGGGAAAACACTCAAGGCCGGGGCGGTCGCCAGTGTGAAACACGTGAAAAATCCCATCGTTCTGGCCCGGCTGGTCATGGAAAAATCGCCGCACGTCATGCTCGATTGCGCAGGCGCGGAAGCGTTCGCGAAAGAAAACGGGATCGAGCTTGTAGATGAAAAATATTTTTTTACGCAGGAACGCTGGGACGCGTTGCAGAAAATTAAAGAAGCGGAAAAGCACGGCGGCGTCGGCGGCAAGAAATTTTTTATCTCCGAACACGATCGGCACGGGACGGTCGGCGCGGTCGCGTTGGATAAGAGCGGGAATTTGGCGGCGGCGACTTCGACTGGCGGAATGGCAAACAAGCTGCCGGGGCGAATCGGCGATACGCCGGTCATCGGTGCTGGCACCTATGCGAACAATCAGACATGCGCCGTGTCCTGCACCGGTGACGGCGAGTTTTTTATTCGCGTCGGCGCGGCGCATGAAGTGTCAACGCTGATGGAATATCGCGGCATGAAATTGCAAGCAGCAGGGCAGATGGCTCTGGACGCCGTCAAAAAGCTCGGCGGCAGCGGCGGTTTAATCGCCATCGACAAAAACGGCGAGATAGCCTTGCCATTTAACACAAACGGCATGTACCGCGGCTACGTTGATCCGAACGGGAAGTTTGTGATCGAGATATACCGGTAGAGATTGTCATGTCGAGCGAAGCCGAGACATCTCTTGCTGTCATAATTAGAGATTCCTCGACTTCGCGCGACATAACAAAGTGATGCTTCCACCCTTGTCGATCGTCATTCCCTGCTTCAATGAAGAAGGACGTGTTAGCGAAACATTGCGCGTTACGCTCGAGTATCTCGCCGCCAATGCGCCGGAGAGCGAATTAATCGTCGTAAACGATGGATCGACCGATGCGACCGGGATAATCGCGCGCAAAATTTTATCGGAGACGAATGTCGCGACGCGTTTGCTGGAGAATTTTCCAAATCGAGGGAAGGGCGCAGCGGTTCGTTCCGGATTGCTTGCCGCCCGAGAGCCGATCGGGCTTTTTTCTGACGCCGACCTTTCCACGCCGATCGAAGAGACGCCGAAACTCATCCAACCGATCGCGAATGGCGCAGTCGATATTGCCTTCGGCTCGCGTGCGCTGGACCGCAGTTTGATCGGAATTCATCAACCTTGGCGGCGAGAACAAGCGGGCCGTGTTTTCAATCTCCTTGTGCGCGTCGCCACCGGGCTGCCGTTTTGGGACACGCAATGCGGGTTCAAAGCCTTTCGCCTTGATGTTTGCCGGCCGATTCTGGAGGAAGCACGGATTAATGGTTTCGCGTTTGATGTCGAACTTCTTTTCCTGGCGCACTGCGCCGGCTTGCGTATTCGGGAGATTCCTGTGCGGTGGAATCACGCTGAAGGAAGTAAAGTCAGCTTTTTCAAAGACAGTCTGCGCATGTTGCGCGAAGTCATCGCGCTGAGAGCGCGAAGCTCTGGGTAGCGCACGCGTCCCGCGTGCTGGTTTCGGCGTCGCGCCGAAACAATCTTTGCCTCGGATGTAGATTGCAGACCGGAAAGCGGCGCGCAGGAAAAGTTCGCGATAGCGGGACGCGCTCGCCAGACACGAGTGACGCGTGGGCTACCCAGAGCCCCCTGCATTCGAAGATCCGGCTTCTCTTTTATTTCCTTTACGGTTGATTAGATTTTCCTGTTCTCGTCTATGCAGTCGTTCCAATTTCATCCCGCAGTCGCCCGGTGGTTCGAGCAAACGTTTGGATCGCCAACCGAACCGCAAGCACGCGGCTGGCCGGCCATCCAATCGGGCCGGCACGTGCTAATTTCTGCGCCGACAGGTTCAGGCAAGACGCTCGCGGCGTTCCTTGCTTCGCTGGATGCGCTGTTCCGCGAAGGCGTCGAGGCCGAATTGCCGGACGAAACACAAGTCGTTTACGTCTCGCCGCTCAAAGCGTTGAGCAACGATATCCGCAAAAATTTGCAAGAACCGCTGGCGGGCATTCGCGCGTTATTGGGCCAAAGGAACGGCGGCGAGATTGATGTGCGCGCAGAAGTTCGCACCGGCGATACGACTGCTGCCCAACGACAGGCGCTGATCAAAAAACCTCCGCACATTCTCGTTACAACGCCAGAGTCGCTGTATCTGCTGCTGACTTCGGACTCTGGTCGGAAGATGTTGAGCACAGCGCGAACGCTCATCCTCGATGAGATTCACGCTGTGGTGGACGATCGGCGCGGCGCGCACCTCGCCTTGAGCGTCGAGCGTTTGGTGGCGTTAACGAAAAGTCCGCTGCAACGAATCGGTTTATCTGCGACGCAGAAACCCATTGAAGAAGTCGCACGTTTTTTGGTCGGCGCTCATGCAGTTGACGACGGTGGCAATCCCGATTGCGAGATTATCGATATTGGCCATCGCCGCGAATTGGATCTGGCTATTGAACTCCCGAAGTCGCCGCTTGAAGCGGTGATGTCGAATGAAGTTTGGGAGGAAATTTATCATCGACTCGCTGAGTTAATTCAGGCGCATCGGACTACTTTGGTTTTCGTCAATACGCGCCGAATGGCCGAACGCGTGACGCATCATTTGAGCGAACTGCTCGGCGCCGATGCAGTGACATCGCATCACGGAAGTCTGTCTGCAAAACTGCGTCTCGATGCGGAAGATCGGTTGAAGCGCGGCGAATTGAAAGCGCTCGTGGCGACAGCTTCACTCGAGTTGGGGATCGACATCGGTTCGGTTGATCTCGTATGCCAACTCGGCACGACGCGCTCAATCGCGACGTTGCTACAACGCGTCGGTCGCGCTGAGCACAAACGGGGCGGCTTGCCGAAGGGTCGCATCTTCCCCTTGAGCCGTGATGAGCTGGTGGAATGCGCGGCGTTACTCCGTTGCGTGCATCGCGGTCAACTGGATCGGCTCGGCATTCCGGAAAAACCGCTGGATGTTCTCGCACAACAAATTGTTGCCGCGACTTCTACTGAAGACTGGGATGAAAATGAATTCCTTGAGCTTGTCCGGTCAGCCTGGCCATACCGAAATCTGATCCGCGACGAATTCGACAGCATTGTCACGATGCTTGCCGATGGCTTTAGCACGAAACGCGGCCGGCGTGCGGCGTTGATTCACCATGATGCGGTGAATCTTCGAATTCGCGGTCGTCGCGGTGCGCGATTGACGGCACTGACGTCCGGCGGCGCGATTCCAGACAATGCAGATTATCGAGTAATTCTGGAGCCATCGGAAACTTTCGTCGGCACAGTCAATGAAGATTTCGCAGTCGAAAGTCTCGCGGGTGACATCTTTCAACTCGGCAACGCGTCGTGGCGAATCTTGCGCATTAACTCCGGCGTCGTTCGCGTCGAAGATGCGAAAGGTCAGCCGCCGGGAATTCCATTTTGGTTGGGCGAAGCTCCGGCGCGCACAGCGGAGTTGTCACAGGCCGTGTCAGATCTCCGAATGGAAATCGAACGAACACTGGTAGGGTCGCCGCGCTGCGGCGACCGGACGGCGCAGCGCGCCGTCCCTACCAAGGATGTTGTTACTGTGTGGCTCGAACGCGAAATGCAATTGCCAAAGGAAGCTGCTGAACAACTCGCCGATTATTTCGCAGACACGTATCGATCGCTGGGCGCAATTCCGTCGCAGCAAATGCTGGTGATAGAGCGTTTCTTCGACGAATCGGGCGGGATGCAACTCGTTTTGCACGCGCCTTTCGGCAGTCGAATCAATCGCGCCTGGGGCTTGGCGCTGCGAAAACGTTTTTGTCGTTCGTTCAATTTCGAGTTGCAAGCAGCGGCGACCGACGACGCCATTGTGATTTCGCTCGGCACGCAGCACTCGTTTCCGTTGGAAGAGGTTTTTCGCTATTTGAATTCCAAAACAGTTCGCGACTTGCTCGTTCAAGCTTTGCTCGATGCGCCGATGTTCACTATTCGCTGGCGCTGGAACGCGACCCGCTCGCTCGCGGTGCCGCGGTTTCGTGGCGGCGCAAAAATCGCCGCGCCATTACAGCGCATGGAATCGGAAAATCTTTTGGCGGCAGTTTTCCCCGACCAACTGGCCTGCCTCGAGCATATCGTTGGCGACCGCGAGATTCCAGATCACCCGCTCGTGAAACAAACAATCGACGATTGCCTGACCGAAGCGATGGACATCGACGGATTGGAAGAACTATTGCGCAAGATCGAACGCGGCGAGGTCCGCTTCATTGCGCGCGATTTGCCCGAGCCTTCGCCGCTCGCGTCTGAGATTTTGAATGCGCGGCCATATGCGTTTCTCGACAATGCACCTTTAGAGGAACGCCGAACGCAGGCCGTGTACACGCGGCGCGCTTCAGAAAGAAACGGCAGCGATGACTTGGGAATTCTCGACGCAGCGGCAATCGAGAAGGTGCAACGCGAAGCATGGCCGAACGCGACTAACGCGGACGAACTGCACGACGCGCTAATGCTTCTCGCAGTCATGACGCGCGATGAAGTGCTACGAACTGTTCATCACGAAGGCAACGGCGCTGGTGCGGAGCAATTGCAAAACCAGCTCGTCGCGGACAAACGCGCAGCGCAATTGCGAGTCGGCGACAAGAACTTTTGGATTTGCGCCGAGCGTTTGCCGATGTTGAAAACGATTTATCCAGACGCCGATGTCGATCCTCAACTGAGCGCACCTGAATCTGTCCAGAAGCAAAATTGGGAACGGTCGAACGCGATCCGCGAAGTGCTGCGCGGAAGAATGGAAGTTTCGGGTCCAGTCACCGTTGCTCAGTTGCAAACTATTTTGAGTCTTTCGTCTTCAGAAGTTGAAACCGGATTGCTCGGACTCGAAAGCGAAGGCTTTGTTCTGCGCGGAAAATTTCATCACGGCACAACCGAACAGGAATGGTGCGACCGCCGATTGCTCGCGCGAATTCATCGGCTCACCATCGACCGGTTGCGCGCGGAAATTCAGCCGGTCTCGGTTCAGGATTTTTATCGATTTCTGTTCGCGTGGCAGCGTGTCGATGTCGATCATCGCGTTGAAGGACCGGAAGGTCTGCAATCTGTGCTGGAACAACTCGACGGGTGCGAGTTGCCGCTGGCGGCCTGGGAATCGGCGGTGCTTGCGGCACGCGTTGCCGACTATGATCCGGAATCGCTCGATCGTCTTTGTTTTTCCGGCCGCATCGGCTGGGGACGTTTGAGCGCGCCACAAAATCCAAATGCGCGCGCGATCGCTCCGTTGCGGAGCAGCCCAATTGCGCTTTACCAGCGGCAGAATCTCCAAGACTGGCTCCTGCTGTCGCGACCAAATTCCGCACTGGAACTGTCAGCGGCCAATCAAGCCGTACTGGATGCACTGCAAAGCGGCGGGGCGCTCTTCTTCACAGAGTTGATGCGACGAAGCGACGTGTCGGGGCTGCCTTCTCAACTTGAAGAAGCTTTGTCCCAACTCGCGGCGCTGGGTCTGGTCACTTCAGACAACTTCGATGGGTTGCGAGCGCTTCTGGTTCCGTCAGACAAACGCCCGACGTTTGGACGAAACATCGGAAAACGCCGGCGCAAAACGAACCTGGCCAGCATAGAGTTTGCAGGGCGCTGGTCATTGCTGAGATCCCCGATCGCGTCGCAGCCGTCGGGAAACGGCGTGGAAAGTTCTGAACGGGATACAGCCGCCGCAAAATTTGCGCGAGTATTGCTGCAACGATATGGCGTTGTGTTTCGTCGTTTGCTTGAGCGCGAGAGTCTTGGCGCCGGTTGGTACGAGCTTGGCCGAATTTATCGCCGATGGGAGGCACGGGGCGAAATCCGCGGCGGTTATTTCGTGGGAGGAATCAGCGGCGAGCAATTCGCGCTGCCTGAAGCTATTGGCTTGTTGCGTTCCATTCGTAAGGCGCCGCTAAAGGGCGAACTGATTACGCTGAGTGCTGCGGACCCGCTGAATTTGCAGGGGATACTGACGCCGGGACCGCGAATTGCCGCGCTCACCGCAAACCGCATTTTGTTTCGCGATGGATTGCCAATCGCGGCACTTGAAGCCGGCGAGGTTCGCAAACTCGCTGATGCAGTCATTCCTGACTTGGAAATTGAAAGGGCGCTAAGAGTAGGAAAGCTGAGGCCGTCGTTGCGGCCGTATTACAAGTGACCGCGCAGTCAGCCTGAGCGGAGCGAAGAATCTCACATCAGCTGATTGAGCGCGCCGGTTCATTTGCGTGCCCGAAGCTTCGATTGTGAGGTCCCTCGCCGTCTGCGCGGCTCGGGATGATAGCATAATTATTTCTTAACTACCTCGGCGTTCTCGATCATTGCGATGCCGCCCCGTTCCGCCAGCTTGCCTTTCACGGTGATGTTTTTGCCGCACAAATCGGCAAGTTGATCGTTAATCGGTTTGTGTTCGCCAACGACCAGATACGCTTTGCCTTCACTGAGGATGCCGACTGGGCCACCGCTCCTGATGCATTTGGCCCCGCAGGATTGCCCGTGTTTCTCACCCACGGCGTTATGATCGACGTAGCACATCATATCGACCACTTCGCCCGTCACCTCTTTCGAAGCACCGGCTTCTGCGCCGTGCTCTTGCTCCTGTGCAATCGCCAGCGGCGAGGCCGCTAGCGCCGCGATGAACGTCGCAGTCACTGCAACTCTCAAGACTGTAGGTTTGTTGCTTGTTGAATTAAACATGAAATAAATCTGGGCTGCTTAGCGCGTTGGTCAATGAATCGCTTTGCAAAAATGACGAATGACGAAGGAATGATCAAATGACGAATGCCGAAGACGCACCGGCTGTGGCCACTCCTCATTTGGATTTCGTCATTATCTTTGCTTCTCGATCAAATCCGCGAACTGATCGAAAAAATAAGAGGCATCATGCGGGCCGGGCGCGGCTTCCGGATGGTATTGCACGCTGAAGATCGGCAATTCTTTGTGCCGCATTCCCTCGACCGTGCCGTCATTCAAATTGATGTGCGTTAGTTCCACATCGGAGGGGAGCGATTCCGGATCGACGGCAAATCCGTGATTTTGCGCAGTGATGGCCACTTTGCCCGTGCGCAAATCCTTTACCGGCTGGTTGGCGCCACGATGGCCGAATTTTAATTTGAATGTCGATCCTCCGAACGCGAAGCCGAGGACTTGATGGCCGAGACAGATCCCGAAGATCGGCCTTTTGCCCATCAAATCGTGCACGGTTTGGTGGGTATAGGGGAGCGCCGCAGGGTCGCCCGGACCGTTGGACAGAAAAATCCCATCTGGATTCAACGCCAGCGTTTCTTCGGCGCTTGTCGTTGCAGGGACAACAGTGACTCCAAAGCCTTTCTGGCGCAGAAGCCGCAGGATGTTTTCCTTAATGCCATAGTCGTACGCCGCGATTCGAAATCGGATGGGTGGAAGCTCGGGTTTGCTGCCTTCGTTCTGCGGCTGGCGGATTGACCATGGGACGCTGAGCTTATCCTCCGGATCCCAGCGGTAAATTTTCTTGGTTGAAACCTCGCGCACGTAATCCATCCCGATCACGCCCTTGCCCTCGATTGCCCTCTGTGTCGCTTCTTTAGGAGCAATCTCTTCCGTCGTCAGACAGGCCTTCATTGCGCCGCGAGTGCGCAAATGCCGCGTCAGCGCACGGGTGTCGATTCCTTTTGCGCCGGGGATATTCCATTTTCGCAAATATTCGTCGAGCGACATTTCAGAGCGCCAGTTGCTTGGGACCTCGGTCAATTCTTCAATGACGAATCCGCGCACATGCGGTGAGCGGCTTTCCTGGTCGAGGGAATTGATTCCGTAATTTCCGATCAACGGATAAGTCATCGCCACGATCTGTCCGCGATACGAGGGATCGGTCAGCACCTCCTGATAACCGGTCATGGCGGTGTTGAAACAAACTTCACCGACGCGCGTGCCGGTTGCGCCAAATGATTCGCCCTCGAAATGGCGGCCGTCTTCGAGGGCTAGAAGTGTGCGCACGTCACTGCGCACTATCGGTCTTAAGGGATGAATTTCAAATTCGTTGAAACGTTGAAGCGTCAAAGCGTTTTATTGATTTCCGCTTCAACGCTTCAACAGTTTAGCGCTTTAACGGAAAACCCGGATCGAAATCTCGATCCGGGTCTTCGAAGTTTTACCCCGCTGGTGCCGTTCAGGTGATTCACCCGTTCCCTTTTGTAAAGGGTGGATGACCGTTGCTGCGGAATCTGACTTCCAATTAAGGCCTGTCATTCTCCGCATCAACCAAGCCTCCGTATTTCGTCAACTATCGGTTCGGGGACGTCACCTCAATCGCGAACATCGCAGGGCAAATGTTTACATCCCGAAAACATTCGGGATTCGAAAGCCGCTGGCTGAGAGTTGAACGGAAAGCACTGGTTTCCTGCCCAACCCTCAACGAGCGGCTCTCAATTTCAAAGAACTACTCGCGCAATTCCGCGCCGAGGTCGCGCCGCAATCGCTCGCGAATCTTCGCGTGCGCCGCGTTCACTTCCTCGCCGGTCAGTGTGCGACTTCGATCTCGATATGTCAATCGATACGCAAGCGACTTTCGTCCGCCTCCGATTTCGCCGCCGCTAAACAAATCGAACAGCTCGACGCGTTCCAACAGGGGTTCACGCGGTTCTTGGATGGCGCGCAAAATCTTTTGATGAGAAATTTCTTCCGGGAGAATCATCGCAATATCGCGAGTAACGGACGGAAATTTCTCGATCTCGCGAAACTTCGTCGTCGCTTCTTCAGGTTTCAAAAGAAGATCGGCGTGCACCTCAGCAACGAACACCGCTCCCTGCGCGTTGGATTTGGTCGACGAAAGTTGTCCGCCGAAACCAATCAATTGATCGCCAGCGAAAACATCGACCGGCAGCGCGAGATCGGGAAATTTGCCCGGGCGAAATGACAGATTTGGAACGACGCATTCCAACGCGCCTTTGAGATCGAACAGGTCCTGGCCGCGGCTTTTTGGGGATCGCCAATTCGGGGCGCTTGCAACATTTCCCCAGAGCAAAATTCCCAGGTGCCGTTCCTCTTTGCCGGATGGGGGAATAAACGTGCGACCGATTTCGAAAATGGCGACGCGTTCTGCGCCGGCGCGAATGTTGCGATCGAGTACTCCTAACAATCCTACGAGGATGCTGGGACGCAGCGCTACATGATCTTCACTAAGTGGGTTCCGCAATTCGATTGCGCGTTCGCTGAACGCGAATCGTTCGCGCGGCAGCAATTTCGAAGTCCGGACTTCGTCGAGACGGGCTGCTGCCAGGCGTTGCCGCCACGCCGATTCCAAATCATGCGCATGGTCGGCGATGCTCGCCGGCGTAAAACGGCTTCGATCCGTTCCCGGAATTTTGTCGGCGCCGTAAGCGCGAACGACTTCTTCGATCAGATCGACATCGCGCTGCAAATCGCGGCGATAACTTGGAATCTTCCATTTCGCCGTTTTGGCCGCGCTCATTTTACGCAAACCAAAACCACTCAGAATCTCGTCAACGGTTTTGGGTTTGATTGTGATCCCGATTACGCGATTGCATTTTTCGTAACTCAATGAAACGTCCGGCGGATTCGCCGGAAGTTTGCCGGCGACATTAATTTCCTTTGCCGGAGTTCCGCCTGCGATCTCGCGAATCAATTCAGCCGCGCGCTGCGAGGCGCGGAGCACCATTTCCGGATCAACGCCGCGCTCAAACCGATAACTTGCATCACTCGGCAGATTCAATTCGCGCGCAGTGCGCCGAATGCTCGCCGGCAAAAAGTAAGCGGCTTCCAGCAAAATGTTTTTCGTCGAACGCGTGACTCCGGTTTCTTCTCCGCCCATTACGCCGCCGATTCCGACCGCGCGTTCCTGGTCGGCCACGACGCAATTGTCGGACTTAAGCGAATAGGTCTTTCCATCCAGCGCTAGAAGTTTTTCGTCTTCGCGACCGAGCCGCACGTTGATGTCGCCTTTCAATTTGTCGGCGTCGAACGCGTGCGTCGGCTGGCCGAGCTCGAGCATCACGAAATTGGAGATGTCCACGATGTTGTTGATCGAACGGATGCCGACGCTCTCGATTTTACCACGCAACCACTGCGGGCTAGGCCCGACGTTCACGTTGTCGATCTTGCGCGCGGAGAAAAATGGACATTCACGCAGCGCGGAGATCGTTGCGCCCTTCCTTTGTAGAGCAGGCGCTCCGCCTGCCGGCAAGCGATGCGCTTGCCTTACAATCTTTTTGTTTGTGAGCGCTGCGATCTCGCGGGCGAGTCCGAAGTGGCTCAGCAAGTCGCCGCGGTTTGGCGTGATCTCGACATTGAAAATCGTGTCGCTCGGAAAGAGATCGGAAATCGGCGCGCCGATCTTTGCTTCGGGTGCCAAAATCAAAAGCCCGGACGCATCTTCGCCGAGTCCGAGTTCGATTGGGCTGCAAAGCATACCTTCCGATTCGACCCCGCGCAGTTTGGATTCTCGAATCTCAGTTCCGTTCGGCAACTTCGCGCCCGGCAGCGCGAGCGGAACTTTGTCGCCAACTTTGTAATTGGTCGCGCCGCAAACGATTTGGCGTTTCGTTCCACTGCCATCATCGACTTCGCAGACGGTCAGGCGGTCCGCGTTCGGATGGCGCGATGACGCCGTGATCTGCGAAACGATCACGTTATCGATCTTTGCGCCGCGCGCCTCGATGTTCTCGGTCTCGACGCCGGCGCGGGTCAACAATTCCGCGATCTCTTCCGGATTTTTTGGAAGATCGACAAATTCGCGCAGCCAGTTAACGGAGAATTTCATACGCGCTCAGCGTCATTCCGAGCGAAGCGAAGCGAAGTCGAGGAATCCCGCGGCGTCATCTGTGCGTTCTACAACGGGATTCCTCGACTCCGCTCGGAATGACAAAATGGCTTCATGCGAACTGGCGGAGAAACCGCAGATCGTTCTGCGCGAAAAGCCGGATGTCGGGAATGTCGAACAGAATCATTGCGAGCCGATCCATGCCGAGACCAAAGGCGTAGCCAGTCCATTTTTCGGGATCGTAAGCTTTGTCACCGCGTGCTTTGTTGACCGCTTCGAAAACAGCGGGATGTACGATGCCGGAACCAGCGACTTCGATCCATCGCTCGCCGCCTTTGAGCGCCTTGGATTTCACGTAAATCTCCAGACTCGGCTCAGTGAATGGGAAAAAGTGTGGCCGGAATTGCACGGCTGTGTCGGAGCCGAGGAGTTCGCGGAAGAAAAATTCGAGCGCGCCTTTCAGATCGGCGACGCTGACGTTTTCGTCCACGTAAAGTCCTTCGATCTGGTGGAACTGCGGGCTGTGGGTGGCGTCGAGTTCATCGCGCCGATATGCCGCGCCGGGAGCAATCACGCGAATCGGCGGCGGCGCAGCCTGCATCGTTCGAATCTGCACCGTTGAAGTGTGCGTGCGCAGCAGACGACTGTCCGGCAAATAAAATGTGTCCTGTTCGTTGCGCGCCGGATGTTCGGGTGGCGTGTTGAGCGCGTCGAAACAATGCCATTCGTCTTCAATATCCGGCCCATCTGCGAGCGCGAATCCCATTCGTCGAAAAATTTCAATCGAGCGTTGCCACATCTGGGTGAGCGGATGCAGCGCGCCGATCTCATGCGGAGTTCCCGGCAAAGAGACGTCAATCCTGGCGAGCGCCTCGAATTGCATATGCGAACGAAAATTTGCCGCGCGCGATTCGAGCGCCGCGGTAACGGCGTTGCGCACTTCATTGAGCAATTTCCCAACGATCGGCTTTTCATCTTTGCCGAGCGTTCTCATCTTCTCGCCCCATGCGGAGATGCTGCCACTTTTGCCGAGATACTTGACGCGCGCGCTCTCGAGAGCCTGTTCATCGCTTGCGGAATCGATTTCGCGCATCGCTACGTCGCGCAGTTGTTCGAGCGGGTGCATGGAGACGAAACGTGAACACTGAACGTTATCTATTCAAAGCGCAAAATTGTAGGGCAGGCGCATCGCCTGCCGATTCAAAGCTTGGCAAGCGGAGCGCTTGCCCTATAAGCCTTCTCGAATTACGCCGCCTTTTTGCTTTTCTTCTCCAGCGCGTTCTTTGCTTGCTCGAAAATCGATTTGAATGCGGCTTCGTCCGTCACAGCCAGATCGGCGAGAATCTTGCGGTCCAGCCCAATGCCGGCAGCTTTGAGTCCTTCCGCGAAACGGCTGTAGGTCATTCCATTCGCGCGGGCAGCGGCATTGAGCCGTTGAATCCAGAGATAACGAAACGTGCGCTTGCGCGTTTTGCGGTCGCGATAAGCCCAATACTGGGCTTTCATGGTCGCGTCTTTCGCGTAGCGGAAAAGTTTTGAACGGCGTCCGCGGTAGCCTTTGGCTTTTTTTAGAATTCGTTTGCGGCGCGCCCGGCTTGCCGGGGCGTTGGTGGCTCTTGGCATGATTATTCTGCCTCGAATCGCTTCGAGGCTCCTCGTTCAGCGAGCTGTTGTTCCATTTATCGATCTGCGCGACCTCACTCGCTGATTCGCCCAGCTACTTCGACCAACTCCCTCGCTTCCTCAAGTAATCGAACGTCCTAGACGTTGCCTACCCTGTCCTTTGATCGAATTAGTTGAAGTAGCTGGGCAGGTGCGCAGATCGAGAGCGAGGAAAGTAGGCGCATCGAAATAAAAGACAAATGGAAATCCGAAAAATGACGAATGACAAAGGAAGCCCGGATGCGAAACCCCGATACCTGAGATTCTTCGCGAAGCCCGTCCTGAGCGAAGTCGAAGGGCTCAGAGTGACAATGCCATTTTATGCTTCAACTTTTTAACGTTTTAACGTTTTAGTGCTACATTGCGCGCGCATGCACTGGCTTAGTCGTCATCGGTTGTTGGTCCTGGGGGTGATTTGTATTTTTTGGACCGGCCTGATTTTTCTTGGGCATTTCTTTTCGACGACGCCGTTTATTTCGGTGCCGTGGCGTGGCGAACAAAGCTTCGAGGATTTGCTTCGGCAGGAAGGGCGAAAAACGGCCGCGCCTCGAGATTTCGTTTTTCTCGGAATCGATCAAAGCACATTGCAGTTGCCGCCGCTGGCGCCTGAAGAAATCGCCGGCAATCGAGCGTTCGAACTGATGACCGCCCGGCCATTCCCGTGGTCCCGGGAAGTCTGGGCGGTTTTGCTCGATCGGCTGTTTGGGGCGGGTGCGCGCCTGGTCGTCTTTGACTTGCTTTTTAATACGCCGAACGATGGTGATCCGGCATTCCACGCCGCGCTCGATCGTTACCACGACAAAGTCGTCGTCGGCGCCAATTTCGATTTTGAAAACGCCGATCAGCGCCAGGAGGTGACGCCAAACGACACGCTAATTCCGCCGGTGCAACTGCTGGATGATCGGGTCGGCTACGTGAATTTCTTTCCGGATACGATTGACGGAAAAACTCGCGCGTCGATTTATCGCCTGACGGACCGCCAACTGATGGGTTTGCCGCCGCACCCAAGCGAACAAGTTTATGAATCTCTTGCCTCGCGTGCTCTGGCCAAAATCGGCCATGGAAATGATGTGCCGCCTGATTTTCATGGTCACATGATCCGTTTCACCGAGGCGGACGCGTTCGAAGCGCGCCCGCTCTATGAGGTTTTCGATCCGAAACTCTGGCATGCGAATTACGCCGATGGCGCGTTTTTTAAAGACAAGATAGTAATGGTGGGACCGTCTGCGCAGGTGATGCACGACGTAGTCGATACACCGATGAGCCCAGCCACATTGGGCCCGGTGGTTCATTTACAGGCAATGGCTGCGGCGATGGGCCATGAATTTCTGCGTCCGACGCCGCCGAAAGTTGAGCTGGCGCTCGTGGCGGCCGCGGGGCTCATTGCGTGGTCGCTCGTCTCGTTTCTGCGCAGGCCCTTGCTCTGCGTTGGTGCGCTCATTGTAATCATGGCCACATATCTGGGAACGGCCCGATTGTTTTACGATAAGACCGGGCTGCTACTGCTCACGGTGCCCGTGCTGGCCGCTATCTTGCTCAGTGGATCGTTTTCGCTCGGCTTCGAATACGCCCTTGAGCGGTTGGAGAAATTGCGCACCAGACGCACGCTTGAGCGCTATGTCTCGAAAAATCTGGTCAAGGAAGTCCTGGAAAATCCGGACAGCTACTACAGCACGCTTCGCGGTGCGCGCGTGCCTGTGACGATCCTATTCTCGGATTTGATCGGGTTCACCACCTTGTCGGAGAAGGCCGATCCCGAAGCGTTAGTCGCGCAGCTCAATGAGCATCTCACGCAGATGACTTCCGTCGTTTTCGGTAATGGCGGTACACTGGATAAATTCATTGGTGACGCGATCATGGCGGTGTGGGGGAATGTGCGCAGTCTCGGCATGGCGCAGGACGCCAAAAATTGTGTACGCGCGGCGCTGGGGATGCGGCGAGAACTAAAAGAGCTCAATCAAAAATGGCGTGACCAGGGCCGCATGGGATTGGGCATGGGGATCGGTATCAATCAAGGCGAAGTGATTGTTGGCAATATAGGCTCGCAGGAGCGCATGGACCCAACTGTGATTGGCGATGCGGTCAATCTCGCATCGCGTCTCGAAGGTCTCACCAGGATTTATGGCGTCGATATTTTGGTTGGCGCGAGCGCTGCCGAATTGGTGCGAGACGAATTTCATCTGCGCTCAGTTGCCCGCGTGCAGGTGAAAGGAAAGAGCAAACCGGTGGACGTTTTCACGCTTATCGGGGCTCGAAATGAAGAGGTCGATCCACAACTCCTGAAGTGGCTCGAGTCTTACGAAGAAGGATTCGACAAATTCCGCACACGCGATTTTATCCAGGCAAAAATTCTGTTCTCGCGCTTTCTCGAATTCTATCCGGATGATCTGCTGGCCAAGATGTATCTCGCTCGCGCGCTCGAATATGAACAGGCTCCGCCCGACGAAGCGTGGGAGGCTGTGGAAGTCTTCAAGAAAAAATGACAATCGCAACGCGTCTGTCATCCTGAGCGGAGCGCTTGGCACGCGGTAACTTTAGCGAAGGCGGAAAGGATCTCGCATTCGCTCGCACGCCACTCAACTTTATTCATGCGATCCAGCGAGAGGTCGCCTCTCGCTACGCTCCGAAAGGGACGCGCTTGGGCGCTCTGCACGAAATCGGTTTGCTAACGGTCGCGTTTTTGCTGCTCAAAAAAAGTTAAAAAAAATCTAAAAAAAAGCTTGCCACCATCCTAGCCCTTCATTTAGACGAGATGCTGGCGGACAAAAGGCCCGTTCAAGCCGTTCAAAAAAAATTGAAAAAAAAGCTTGTCAGGCCTTAAAAAGTTTAATAAACGCCACCTTAGACCTAACCAAACCAATGGAGAAACTAATGATTAAGAACGTGCTAAATAAACTCGGATTCGTGCGCATCGCACTCGTGGCGGGCGCCGGATTTCCCTTCATTATAGCGACGAACGGATTTGCTCAGGCGCCGCCACCCCCGCCACCAGGGGGCGGTGCTGCGCCCGCTGCAGAGGTTGAGCGGGTGATCGTGACCGGGTCGTTGATTCCGACTGCGGAAGAGGTCGGTCCGAACCCGGTATTCAGTATCAACCGCGACCTGATCAATAAATCAGGCTCCGGCACCACTACAGAGCAGTTGCTACAGAGGCAGCCGGTAGTGAATGGGGCCAGTATTCCAGTCCAAAACAACGGAACAGCCCAGTCTGGTCCAACCGGGGCTGCCGCGGTCGCGCTGCGCGGTTTCGATCCAGGTGCCACACTGGTGCTAGTCGATCGCCGCCGCGTCGCGCCTTTCCCGGGAGGTGCCAACTCCGGGTATGGTTTTGTTGATCTGGAAACTATTCCTATCACCGCGGTTCAGAGTATTGACATTCTGAAGGATGGCGCTTCGACCACCTACGGCGCGGATGCGGTAGCGGGCGTGGTGAACTTTAATCTGTATAAAGATTATCGTGGGGCGCAGGTGACCATCCAGTATGGCGACTCGGCTGTTGGCGGCAATCAACACGGTAACGGATCAGACGAGGCCGAGTACAGAGGGGACCTCCTCTTCGGAGTGGGTAACGACACCACCAGTATCACCGGTGACATCTTCTATTATAAGCATCACGACATGTTCAATCATGACCGGGTGAACTCGCTGGTTCCGCCGTTCTTGAGCTCGAATAGCGAGCCGTGGAACCTTCAGTTGCAAACGGCAGCCGTCCAAGCAGTGGGGGTGGTTCTGCCGCCGAATCTGGCCTCGAGGACCTCCATCTTCGGCACGCCGCCTGACGGTACCAACGGATTGGCTCCGGCGAGCGCTTATGTTTATAACAGCAGCCGTGTAAGGGGCAGCATTTTGCCCGGCTTTAACTTTAACCTGTATTCGAGTTCGTATCCCTCGCAGGAGCGCTGGGGCGGGTATGCGGCTTTTGAGCACAAAATCTGCGATGATCAGTTGCGGCTTTTTGGCGACTTCTATTATGTGGATGCCAAATCGCACGATGAACTTGCGCCAGACGCTACGGGCAGTTTCATCACGCCTGGTTCCCCGACTCGCTACATCCCGCCGAATCATCCGTTCCCGATTGTAAATGGCGTGGAGGTACCGCCCTTTGGCGGCGTAACCCCTATACAAGTTGGAGCACCTATGGGCGCGTTCAACCCGTTCAACCCATTTGAGCAGATCATCTCACAGGGCACCCGTGCGCGCTTACTCGATTTTGGCAACCGCAAATTCGACAACGAAAACATCGCCGAGCGTTTCACGCTCGGTGTGAAAGGCGACAAGCTGTTTAACGGAACCTGGGGCTACGATGGAGCGTTCATGTACAGCCAGATCCAGCAGATTGAGAAGGGGCAAGTTTCTGATGGTGGGCGGGTCAACCGGATTATAAACGCGAACGACTCGCTGTTTAATCCCGCATCGAGTGACTTTATCGGGCAGACGATTCCGTACAATCCATTTGGCGATGCGCGGAACAATGTCATCGCGAGCAATCTTCCGCTAATTAACTTTGCGACGCAGTTCTCCAAGTCACTGGTTACGTCGAAACTCGCCACGTTGGACTTGAACATTTATACGACCGACTTGTTTGATTTGCCGGCAGGCGGCGTAGGCCTGGCTTTTGGCGGCTCGTTTAACCGTGAAACCTACATCATCGATCCAGATGACCAGATCCGCCTCGAGAACGGCATACCGTTCGTTCATGCCGGGCGCAAATCGTGGGGTGTTTATGCGGAAACGCTCATCCCGATTTTCAGTCCCAAGTGGAACATACCGGGTTTTCACTCATTGGAATTCACGGCCGGCGTCCGGTATGACGAGTGGCTGAATAACGATACGAATGCAGCTGTCCCCAAAGTGGGCGTCCGTTGGCAGCCGTTTGACGAGAGTCTGACTATTCGCAGCACCTGGGGCGAAGGCTTCCTCGAGCCCTCCGAGGTGCAGTTGTATGGACCTAAACGATTCCTTCTGGCGCCGGTCGGGGGTACTACATGCGCTCCTGTAGCCGTGTTTGGTCCTTGCGGGAGCGGTGGAAACCCAGTCCAAAACATAGTCAATCCGGAAACAACCGTCGAGCAGATTCCCAACAAAAACCTACACCCGGAACACGACCGTAGTTGGACTGCAGGCGTCGTTTACACGCCGAAGTTTATTCCGTCCAAGTGGGGAACATTGACCTTAACGGTTGATTTCTGGGATGTGGAGCGCAGCGGGGTTGCGATGTATCTCTCTCCCAGCACAATCGTCAACAATTACAACGCAGCTGGTTTTCCGACCAGCCTGGCTATCATAAGTCCTGCGGGCCCGTCATTGACGAGTCCCGCATCGACTCTGTTTGACCCCACGGGCGGTTTCTCCGGAGTCTCGGCCCCTTATCAAAACGGCGGACGTATGCGCGCGAACGGCGTTGATCTCGGTCTTCAGCACCAGATTGAAACAAGCTTCGGCACATTCTCGCTCTTAAGCCGGTGGAGTTATCTGAATGAGTTCGTGGTCAATTTCCCGCAGTCAAGGCCGCGGCAAGCAGCCGGCAGTTCCAGTGAGGAGTGGTATATTGGCAGCTTCTTCGGGGACGTAACCAACCCTCAGGCCTGGCTGAAGTGGAAGGGTGATACGACCGCAGACTATACCTGGCACAACTGGGACTTCAACATGACGTGGCATTTCCTCGATGGATACTGGGAACAGATCTTGGCCCAGCAGTTTGACGGGGTCTGGAAGCGCCACTGGGTGCACTCAACTAACTTCATAGACGCGCAGCTCGGCTACACCTTGATCTTCACGCCTCCTGTGGAAGCGGCGCCTGTGCCTGGCTATTCCAAGGGCGGCAAGGAAGTGGTGGGCAAGGAGAAGGAAACGCCACCGACTCCCTACGCCATGCCGTGCTGGAAGACCATCCTGAACAACACGACTCTAACCGTCGGTGTGAGCAATATCTTCGATCAAGACCCGCCAAAGTCGTTTGGGTTCGAGTTCGGGAACTCCATCGGGTACCCGGGCAGCCTCTATGATAACATCGGGCGGTTCTGGTACGTCAGGATGATCAAGAAGTTCTAAGCGCCCAAAAGCGCAGTTTCACAAAGAGGCAGTCCCGCTCGGGGCTGCCTCTTTTGCTTTGGGCTGGTTCCCGTATTCCCGGTTAACAGAGGGCAACGAAGAAAACGATGAGTAGAGATCGGTAGATATCACAATGGCCTCCTGTGGCTCAATTGCCCGTTAGGGGCTGAGGGAGCGCATGAAACATTGGAAATAATCGGCAACGATCTCGCAAAGCGATTGGAGTTAGGGCTGCGTCTCAGCCGTGGATTCTTGCGGGCGAACCAAGCTTCCGAGAAAGCGATTTCGCGTCAGGCTGCGCCTGTCGGTTTAACGCGCGGCACGCGCGCGAGCGGTGGCGAGATTGGCGCGGATGCTTTCGCTATCGGGCGCGAGGCTTTGCGCGATCTCTAACTCACCAACCGCGTCGGCGTAGCGCCCGATATTGAACAGCATGACGCCGAGGTTTTCATGCGCAGAAACTAAAGCGGGTGCGAGCTGCAGGGCGGCTTCGTAGTGCGGCACAGCGTCGGCAAAACGACCGATCTGGGCGAGAGTGTTGGCCCAGTTGTATTGGGCGTCAGGAAGATTCGGGTCCGCGTGCGCTGCCGCCGCGTAATGCGCTAGCGCCTCTTCGGTGCGGCCGAAATTAGCGAGGATGTTGGCGGCGTTATTATGGGCGAGAGCGAAATCGGGGCGCAGGCGGGTCGCCTCTTCGTAGCACGCGAGCGCCTCGGCATTGCGGCCTTGCTCATGACGCACATTGCCGAGCTCATAACGCGCGTCGGCGAGTGTGGGAAGTTGTGCTAGCGCAAGTTCGAATTGCGCGACGGCTTCGTCGAGGCGTCCCGCAGCGGCAAGCGCAACGGCGTAGTTATGGCGAACCTTCGGGTAGTTCGGCAGCAAACGCACCGCAGTCTCGTAGGCAGCGAGCGCTTCGGGGACGCGACCGGCGTTAGAGAGCGCGCTAGCCAGCTCGCCGTACGGGCGAGGGCTGTCAGGCCGCTTTGCAATGTTGTCCTGCCAAATCGAAATGGCAGAGCGGTAGTCGATGTTGCGCCGTGCGGTGAGCGCGCCGAAGACGATCGCGATAGCAACGAATATGGGCACGCTGCGACGGCCGAGCACATGCCATCCGCCAACGACAATGGCGACGATGATCGCAGCAAGCGGCAAATACATGCGGTGTTCGGCGATGGTTTGTGTCGCAAGCGGCAACACGCTCGAAGTCGGTGCTAGCAGCAAAAAAAACCACGCGCCCAGAAAACCCCACGGCGGCCGCCGCACCAGCGCGAGGAGCGTGGCGCCAAAGAGCGCCAGCAGCAGCGCGGCTTGCGGCCAGACTTGAGCGAGCGAGTTGGTTGTTGCTACGCCGTAATCGAGCACCAGCGGAGCTGGCCAGAATGCGAGTCGCATATAATGTACGACTGCGCCGCATTGGGTGAGCAGATAGTGCCACGGCGTGATGCCGAGGCCGAAGCCGGCCGTGGCGCCGCGATTGCCCGCTTGCTTCACGAGCCAGGCGAGGAGCAGCCATGTCGCCGCGAGCGTGGCATAAAACCATGGCCGCCGACGCAGCGCTTCGCGAAACGTACCGGCGGAAAAAGTGCGGTCGTGCAACAGCACGAGCAACGGCGCGGCATACATCACCTCTTTCGTTGCCATGCCGAGCAGGCACGTGACAATAGCGAGCGCGTGCCAACGCACGGGTGTAGGCGAGTCAGCACCTCGAATCGACGCGTATAGCGTCAATAACAGGCACAATCCGGCAAGCGACTCAGCGCGTTGTGAAATGTAAGTTACCGATTCGGTCTGCAGCGGGTGGAACATCCACAGCGCGGCCACGGCGAACGCGAGCGGCGTCGCGTCGGCCGCGGATTTCGCAGCGAGCGCCTGGGACCGCAACGTCCGGCGCACGACGCCGAACAGCGCCAGCGCAGCCAGCACATGGATCGCAAGGTTGAGCACATGGTAGCCGCGGACGTCGGCGCCTCCCACGGCCCAATTGAGGGCGAAGGAAAAATTGACGAGCGGCCGGCCGTTTGCAGGCTGACCGGTGTGGGGCGGCGCGAGTGCGATAGGGAGCGCCAGCGTGCGGATCGTCGCGTTTTCCACGATGGCGGGGAGATCATCGAAAATGAACGGCCCGCGAAAACTATTGGCCCATGCCGCTAGGGCGGCGGCAGTGAGTAGCGCAGCCGCGACGAAGATTCCGGCGCGCCTAGAGTCCGGGAGCGGACGCAAGATTTTGCCCTTGGCACGCACCATGAATGATCTCCATTATCTCTCGGTCTCTCAGGAAATCACCTTTAAATTTGATAAACAGAATTTGGTGCATCTCGCCTTTGGCGCTCAACGCGACAACGCAGCACCGCCTGGTTTAGTGGAGGTGCGAAGGGGCGTGTCGGCCTGAAAACGAGCGATATCACCTTCAAGGATATTGGCCAAGGCCGAGTTTTGCTGGGCGTTAGCTAATTGAAGCCCTCGTTCGGCGATTACTCTTGCCTCGGTGAATCGACCGTTCTCGGCATAGGCAGCGGCCAAAGTTCGCAAGATCGCTGGGCTCTTGTCGCCGGATAATTGGTTTGCGCGTTTAGCCAGTGCTAAGGCTTGCTTCCCATTCCGAATCCAAGTTTCGGGAAAAGTTGCCAGCACCCAGGCAAGATTATTCAAAGAGTCAACCGATTCTGGTTCGCTGTCGAGCGCATTTTGCCAATGCGCGATCGCTTCGCTGGTGCGGCCTTTTTGTAGAAGCGCAAGACCGATGTTCTTCTCTACCTCCGGATACGTGGGCCGGTTTTTTAGCGCTTGTTCGTATGCTGCGATGGCGTCGTCAAAACGGGCTTTTTGCAGTAGGTCATTCCCGAGCAGGTGATATGCCTCCGGGTAGTTAGGCTGCTCTCGTATGGCTTCCTGATAGTGAGCGATGGCGTCGTCAATCTGGCCATCCTGATCGAGCGTGAATCCCAAGCCATAATGTGCAGCGGGATAACGCCCTTGGATCGATAATGCTTTGTTATAAGCTGCGATGGCACTCGCCAAATCGCCTCTTTTCCGCAGCGCGTTTCCCAAGCTGTACTGAGTCTGGGCATCATTCGGATGTTCCTTAAGAACCGCTTCTAAATGGGTGATCGCCTCGTCCGTGCGCCCTTTCCTTGTCAGAGCAAGAATGAGGTTGGTCTCTATGTCGGGATAACCGGGAGCTATGCTGAGCGCCTTCTGAAATTGATCGATCGCTTCGTCCAGGCGGCCGCGTTTAGCCAGGTAGTCCCCAAGGCCATCATGCGCCATAAAATTCCGCGAGGTCACGGCGAGGGCATGCCTCCAGAGCGACTCACCATTGCGCCAGTAGGAAGCCTGGACGTGAGCGCACCAAGCCAACGCGACAACGGCGACGGAAGCCGCCGCGGCCAGAATTTTGCGCTGAAGCGGTGAAACTAAGGCATCTGTAATCGCCCACGCCACCAGCAAGTAAAGACCGATCTGGGGCAAATATGTGTATCGATCGGCGTGCGCCTGTGAGCCCACCTGGATCAATCCAATTACCGGCAGCAGCATCACGAGGTACCAAAACCAACCTGTGATCAGATACGGAGACCTGCGCCGCAGCGCGATCGCTCCTGCGCTCACGATGGCGAGCATCACAATAGCCAGGCCAATTTCCAAAACCGACAGGTGATCTCCGGAATGGGGATAAAAAACTGCCAGGTCCACCGGCCAAATCATTTCCTTGACGTAAATCACGTATGAGACGAGCCCGTTACCGATTCGCGAAACCAGAGGCAATTGTTCGCCGCGCGCGATACTTGAATGCTGTGCCCAGAGGGTAACTAGTCCGTCGCCAATGGAGAGCGCTAACAGTGGAATCTTTTCGAAAATCAGATCACGGACTACAGACCGCCGACCACGGACTTCTGACTTCTGATTTCTGACTTCTGATTTCTGACCTCCGATTCTGCCGAGCGGCCAATAGTCGAGCAGTAACAGGAGGAAAGGGACGGTCACCAGCATTGACTTGGACAAGAGGCCAAGCGCGAACACAACGGCCATCGTCAAGTAGCGGCCAATCGACGGAGATCTGACATAGCGGACGTAAGCGCCGAGAGTGACCATGAAGAAAACGGCGCTCAGAACATCTTTGCGCTCGGAAATCCAGGCGACAGATTCGACCCGCAGTGGGTGTATCGCAAAAACCGCGGCCACGAAGGCGCTCCGCCAAACCGCGCCGGTCATTTCCTGCAATACTAAAAACAACAAGACGACTGCGATCGTATGCAGTACAACGTTTGTGAGGTGGTGGCCACTCGCACGGAGTCCCCACAACTGACAGTCCAGCATGTGCGATAAGGTGGTTAGCGGATGCCAATTGGCCGAATCCGTGCCCGTGAATGCATGGGTTATCCCATGACGGGTCAGTCCAGCCGTGATCGCCGGATTTGCATAAACGTACTCATTATCATCGTAGTTGACGAAGTCGTAGCGGACGGTCTGGCCAAACACCAGCCAGGTAATGGCAACTAGGAAAAAACAAACGCCCATCTGGCGGCATGCGGATGACTTAGCTTGCGGTGAACCTACGGAAGCCATAATTCGCGGTCCGATAATCGAGCCGAAGCGCTTGGGCTAGGATTTGCTTGTCGAAGCCAAAATCGTCGGTAGGCCACCGGCCACATCCCAAGGTCTCGGCGTAACAGCCGTTGGCTGCAACACATGTCCCCGAATAGCCTCCTGGGTACCTATATGCCGAGCCCCACGGAGCCAAACAGGTTTGTAACCGTGCAAACAATGCAAACAAT
>DASYDT010000136.1:0-13315 GCA_036499425.1 Candidatus Udaeobacter sp.
GACGACTTCGGGTTGTCCGTGCAACACGAAACCCGCGGCATCCGTTCGTGCGAATCCAACCTGCTCGAGGCGGGCGACCGCGGCTCTTTCCCCGGAAATATTGCGTAACGAAATGCGCTCGCCATTTTGCGGATCGCGGAACACGAACTGATCCTGTTCGTTAGTCGCGGCTTTGAACGGGGCGCGGTCGCCATATCTGCAAAGGAGTTCGCCGGTGACGCTGGTGAGCGTGCCCGCTAAACGCAGCTCGAAGGCGGGCGTCGCGGGGATCACTTCAGGCAAATGCACCCCGTCGCCCGCACTGATATCGAATGCATCGCGAAGCCGTGGCAGATCGAAGGCGAGAAATTGCAAGGCACGATCGCCCTCCAGCAGAAGAGGCTGATCGAGCAGATGGGCGGCGCCCGCCGGCAATGCTTCGCCGTAACGCACAAACTTTTGTTTCTGGAGGAGCCAGGCATCCGTCGCGTTCCAGAGCAGCATCGTGTTCGGCATTGGCTTTGCCGTCACTGTGATGCCGCCATTTTCTCGCTGCTCGATCTTGAGTTCGGGGCGAACCGTGACCGACGAAATCGTCACCGGCGCCGCTTTTCCGAACGTGACCCGCGGATGGTTTTGCATCGATGGCAGGAAGCGCAAAAACGCATCGCGCGAGCACAACGCCATGCCGCTGGCGAAGACCGCAGGGAACGCACGTAACCCTTCCGTCAGGGCGAGGTCCGACTCGTCGCAAACGAACGCAGCTTTCTTAGGCAAGACTGAGAGGAGGGTGCGATTTCCGCCCACATCGGCTTCAACGACAAGCATGACCTGCCCTTTCGCCCAGGCTGACATGAAATTCGGCGGAAGAATCAAATGCAGCTGCGCCGGCTTCGCGTTTTCAGTTCCGATCGGGACGAACTTCGGACCAATCGGAGCCTCGTCGATCTTCGTTTGTTCAAGAACGGTCGCAGGCGCAGGACGGAGTAAGGCGAGACCTACCGCAACAGAATGGGCGCAGATTTTGCCGCTCGAGCGCGATTCCCAACACGTGCAGAGATTCTCAACGTCTTCCGCGCTTTTGATGCGCAGCCCAGAGCGATAATTCTTAGCGCCTTCGCGCACGAAACCGGTGAGCAACGGCGGTTCGTAACGCATTTCGGTTACACGGCCGGCTTTAACAACGTCGCGCGCAGCTTTCATGGCCGGCCAGCCACCCGCATTGATCAGGAGCTTTTCGGTTAACGGAATGATACTGGGCATGGCAGGCAGATGATCGGGGCTTGTTTAGGAAGACGGGGCGCTCTGCAGGAGCTCGAGCTCATGCCAGCGCGTGTAGAGGCGGGCTACCTTGTCACGCGCTGCTTTTAATTCGGTTTCCAGATCGAAAATTTCCGCGCGCGGTTTGGCATAAAAATCCGGCGCAGCAAACGTGGCCTCCAATTCCGCCACTTGGTTTTCTGCAGCGAGGATGTTCGCTTCCATCGATTCCCATTCGCGCTCTTCTTTCCACTTAAGCTTGCGCCGTTGTTCTTTGCTTTTCTTTGGCGCGGTGGCGACTGCGGCCGGCGCCGGTTTTGAATCGGGACCTGGGCCTGTTGCGGCGCGTTTTTCCAGGTAGTAATCGTAGTTCCCAACGCTATAGGCCACGCGGCCTTCGCCTTCGAAAGCGAGAATCGAGGTGCAAACGCGATTCAGGAAATAGCGATCGTGACTGACCACGATGACGCAGCCGCCGAAGGCGACAAGCGCTTCCTCGAGCAAACGCAACGTTCCGAGATCGAGATCGTTCGTCGGTTCGTCGAGCATCAGGACGTTCCCGCCGCGCTTCAGGATTTTTGCGAGCAGCACCCGGCTGCGTTCGCCGCCACTGAGCTGTGAGATCTTTGTGTTGATGCGGTCTTCGCTGAAAAGAAATCGCCGCAGATAAGCGCGCAGGGTGATGCTCTGCTCGCCGAGTGTGACGTGTTCTCCGCCGCTTCCGACTTCTTCCCAAACCGTCTTCTCATCGTCGAGGAGGAGCCGGTTTTGATCGACGTAATTGATCTGGGTCCGCGCGCCGATCTCCACCACGCCGCTCGCGACGGGCAGTTCCTGCAGAATGACTTTGAGGAGTGAGGATTTTCCGAGGCCGTTGCGGCCGACAACCCCGAGGCGTTCACCGGCCACGAGATTGAGATTCACGTGCTGAAAAAGCGTGCGGCCTCCCAGTTCCACGCTCACGTCGCGCAATTCGATGATTCGATTCGCGAGCGTCGGCGGCGTGGGAATAATCAATTCGACGTCGAGCTCCGCTTCCGGCGCTTCATGCGCCGCCATCTCGAAATAACGTTCCACGCGGTCGACCGATTTCGTCCGGCGCGCCCGAGGCGCGCGGCGCACCCATTGCAGTTCGCGTTTCAAGAACTTTTGCCGTTTATGTTCCTGCATTTCCTCCACGGCTTTTCGCTGCACGCGCGCGAGCAGGTAATCGGTGTAGTTGCCGTCGTAGCTGATGAACTGGCCGCGCGACAGCTCGACGATCCGCGTTGCCACCCGATCGAGAAAATAGCGATCGTGCGTGACGAACAAGCAGGTGCCGGAATAACGCGCCAGAAAATCCTCCAGCCATTCGATCGAGCCGGTATCGAGATGGTTGGTCGGTTCGTCGAGAACCAGAAAATCGGGACGCGCCAGCAGCGCCCGGCAAAGCGCGACGCGGCGTTTTTCCCCGCCGGAAAGCGTGCCCACGACGCGATCGGATTCCGGAGAGTGCAGATTTGCGATGAGCGACTTGATCCGGTGTTCCAAATTCCAACCGTCGGCCTCGCTGATTTGGTCCAGGAGCGTGGTGCTTAGCGGGCTATCGCCCGGAACGCGTTCGTATTCGGCGATGAGATCGAGAATCCGTTGCGCGCCGCTGAGAATGTTCGCATGGACAGTGGTCGCATCGTCGAGACCGGAAACTTGCGGCATGTAACCGGTGACGAGATCACGCCGGCAACTGAATTCACCGGAATCGGCTTGCGCCAGGCCGGCTGCGATCTGGAGGAATGTCGATTTGCCCGAGCCGTTGCGGCCGACGAGCCCAATGTGTTCGCCCTCGGTGAAGGCGATCGTCGCGCCGTCGAGGACAACCTGGGTGCCGTATTTGACGGAAAGGTTGTTCGCGCTCGCGATGACTGCGGCTGATGTCTCTGCCATGGGAATCTCGAACGTCGAATGCGCAACCCGCCTCCGCAAGGTTACGGCGCGGCAGGCGCCGCACGTCCAATCGAAGAGGATGATCAGCGGACGGCGTCCGCCGCGGCGGACGCCCTACAATTGCAGCATCCGCCTTCGCAGCAGATACGGCGCGACAGGCAAGGCGCCCGCAATTAAGCGGGCGCCGGTCTTAAGCGTCTTAACTTCGTCAGTTTCTGGTGTAGGTTGAGGGTATGGGCGATCGATCACCGAAGTCATTGCAGAAGCAGGCATCACAAAAACAGGCGAAAAATAACGCGGCCAAACAGCAAAAAGGGCAGGCCGTGGCGGCAAAGCAGCAGCAGGCTGGCAAGAGCGGCAAACATGGGAGGTAATTCGGTCCAGCACTGCGCGGCTTCTACCTAAAGACTAAAATTCATCCGTGGCACAGCCGTTGCTAAATAGAATCCAAAGCTCCGGAGTCACTCAAAAACAAAATGATCCCGCTTTTTTTTTGTTCGCGAATTTTACACGCTTGCCCAGTTATCGAATCTCATGACGTCGATCTTATTCCCGCCCGAACGCATGACGCAGTCATTCGCCGATTTGCCGAAAAAAAAGTCTAGTTTGCCGCCGCGGCTTTGGCCGCAAGCTTCAAGGTCCATTCGTTACGAAGGATTTTCATTTGGGCGCTGAGTGTCTGCAGTCGCGGGCGGACGCCTTTATACTTTTTCGTGATCCCCGTGACGGTGCGGTTGACCGCGCCCTGGTGAACGAGGCCCTGAAGCTTTTCATAAGCACGCAAGCGCAGCAGCTCTTCGCCGCCACTGGCCGCGTTTCGCTCCCGCAGATTGACCAGGATAATTTCGAATAACGGTTTGAATTCGAAAGAGGCCTTCGACGAAAGCACAGCGATCAACTCTTCGGTAAGGTTGTCAGGCGCGCGACGTGTGAAGGAGATACCGGATCGCTTAGACATCGAAGAGTATCGCACCAATCCTGGAAATAGCGACCGAAGTCGCCTCACCGCTACCCGTCGCGGCTTTGCCTTGATCACTCGGTCGCCGCGGCGACCTTGCGCCAGCTACCCTGGCTGCGTTGCAGGCTGCGCGCGCGATGCCCCATCGCGACGTATCCTATGTCGC
Source organism: Candidatus Udaeobacter sp. (assembly GCA_036499425.1). Taxonomy (GTDB): domain Bacteria; phylum Verrucomicrobiota; class Verrucomicrobiia; order Chthoniobacterales; family UBA10450; genus Udaeobacter. Next base: position 4,287 of record DASYDT010000136.1, read on the forward strand.
TGATCTCTCAGCTCCATTGGCTTAGCGGTCGCCTCTGAAGCTGTAGGATCTGAGTTTCAGGCACGGTCATTCGCACTATCGGGCATCTATCCATTACAGTTACGGGTTAGGAAGCCAACTTTATCGGAAACCATACGCCAGCGCCCAATGCGTGTGGGCTGCTGGCGATTCCTCCACGCTAACGATGATAACGTAAGTGCCTGTGGTTTTTGGAATGATGTGTGCAGCCGCCAAGTGGTCTTTTGCCCAGCTGTCTGGTTGTTCAGCGAGTTTTCCGTCCGAATCATAAATATGAACGGACACTTTTGCATGATCGACTTCCGTTCCCAGCCAGAACCAATATTCATTCCCCTTAAACAATTGTTGCCGAATCGCTTTCCTTTCACCCGAAGCGAGGGCGCCTGGCCAGTAATCCTCGCGCACCTGAAATCCTTTTTTTACATAGGGTTCTGCCGCCAGAACAGCCCATGCCCGCGCGTACACTGTGGTGGGGTCCACTCCCGAGGCGAAAATCGCAGGCGGTAGCACAACGATGGCCGCCAACAGGAAGGGCGTGCAGAGAAGGACCTTTGCGAAAGGGTTCACCCGAAATTTCTCACTCTTTCTTGATGATGTCGTTGCCGAGCCGTGTAGTGATCTCGTTGACCTTCTTAACTGATTCGGCAGAAATGCGAGCATTGCCGATCCTACCGGCAAGGGCGCACGCCTTGCAACAATCAACACTGATGAACATCAGTTGGTTCGTCCGCCAGATCCCTTCTCAATTGCAAGCGACCACACTGCAAACATCTTCCAAGAATGACTCCAGGATTTGGCGCTGGATTGGTTATTCCCGATCTGTGGCAACAGGAGGCAGTGCGCGCGTTGCAACAGGGAAAAGACGTGGTGGTGCAGGCGCCGACAGGATCGGGCAAGACTTACATCTTCGAGCTGCTTTATCCGAACCTGAAAACTCAGGCAGTGTTCACCGTCCCGACCCGCGCACTCGCTAACGATAAATTATCGGAATGGCGCGCGCGCGGCTGGGACGTCGGCATATCCACGGGTGACGTCGCGCTAAATCTCGACGCGAAGGTTGTGGTCGCGACGCTCGAGACACAGCGCGGGCGTTTTCTCCGCGGCGAAGGCCCGGGTCTCCTGGTCATGGATGAATTTCAAATGCTGGGCGATCCGATGCGGGGCGTGCATTACGAGCTCGCAGTTGCCCTCGCGCCGAAAGCAACACAGTTGCTCTTTTTGAGCGGGAGCGTAGCCAACCCGCGCGACGTAGTCGCCTGGCTGCAACGCATCGGACGTCACGCCGTCCTCATCGAACATAAGACGCGACCGGTGCCGCTGGAGGAAACTGATCTCGGAAATTTGCCGGATTCCCAATTTGTTCAGTCGCGCAGTCCGAGCCGGACTGGCGGTTCTTTCTGGCCGCGCATGATTGGCCGCGCCATGCGCGCGGATCTCGCTCCGGTGCTGGTGTTCGCGCCGCGTCGCGCCGCTGCTGAACAGATCGCGCAGGCCATTGCGTCGGCCCTACCGGTGCGCGATCCGTTGCGACTGACCCCGGCCCAGGAAGCAACCGCGGGGAAAAGCCTGACGAAACTCTTGCGGAATCGTGTGGCGTATCATCACAGCGGACTCAGTTACGCCGCGCGCGCCGGCATTGTGGAATCGCTCGCCAAAGCTGGACAACTCAACGTCGTCGTCGCGACGATGGGACTTGCCGCCGGCATTAATTTCTCGATGCGCTCGGTGATCGTGACCGATCGACGTTATTTCGCCGGCAATTTCGAGCGCCAGGTCGAAGCGGACGAGCTTCTCCAGATGTTTGGTCGCGCCGGCCGCCGTGGTCTCGATGAAGTCGGGCACGCGCTTTACACGAACGATCTGCCGCGGTTGAGCGACACCAAAGCGCGCCAACTGAGACGCGCCGCCCAGGTCGATTGGCCCAGTCTGATCAGCGTGATGCATGCGGCTAAACAGCGCGGCCACCAACCGTTCGCGGCGGCGGTGGAACTGACCCGCTCATTGTTCAGCGTGCAACGCGTGCCGCTCGGCGTGGAGCACTCACTCGAAAGCGGGCCGCGGGCGTGTGGGCTTTGGGTGACCGATGAGCGCGCGCGGTTCGTCCGGCGGGCAATGATCGAGATGCTGAATTCGCGCGAAGAATGGGAAGCGAAACCGGCGGCAGAAAGTGTGGCGCTCGGTCACGCTTTTGTGCGCGAAAACAATCGGTGGCGGCGGGCGCTGACCATGCCGCGTATGCTCGATGGGGTCGGCACGGGAAATCTGTGCCGGCTACGCGAGCAAAATTATTACGGGCGCGAGTTGCCGGTCGCGACGGTGCTCGCTTCGGGAGAGGCGGCGTTGGTGAAATGGCTGAAGAAAGAAATAACGAAGCCAGCAAAAAACGCCGAACGTCCAACGCCGAACGCCCAACGTCCAATGAGAACGCGGGCGCTTAGTCGCGAGGAATTCGAGAACGAAGTGCGCCCGCTGCTGACGGACTTTGTGAAGCCGGGCGTAATCATCGACTGGATCATGCGCGGAAATCTGATCTCGGTCCGGCTCGATTACGCCAATGTGCCGATCAACGCTCACATTGATTCGTTAGGCAAAGCACTGGTGAATCCGCCGGAGCGGGAAAATCTGCCGGAGGTTTGCCGCAACTGCGACCAACTCGAGCACGATAAAAGCGTGCCCATTGTGAATTCACCGGCTTACGCGTGGCGACACCTTGGCCTGGTTGAACCGGACGGCACGCCGACCACGCGCGGAATGATCTTCTCATTTTTTCATGGAGGCGAAGGGCTCGCCATCGCGGCGGCGTTGGAAGATGAAACGTATCCGATCAGCGATCTGGTGTTCGATCTCGCAAATGTCCGGGCGGGACCGCGTTTTTCCGGAGAAGATGCGCCGATGGGCGGACGGCTCGGGATTTTGTGTCAGCGGGTGTATAGCCGGGCCGATCACCCGGGCTTCCTGACCATGGGCGTGCCGATGCAATACGGCGCCGGCGCATCGGAAGTGATACGTGAATTGGTGGCTGATCCGCAATCGAAACGCAAACTCATTGGCGACCTGATTCGTCACGGCGATATCGAGCGTGCGCTGGTGGAATGGCGGAGTTTGCTACGTCGCATTGTCACTGCGCCACCTTATCCTCTGCCGCGCTGGAATGAATTGAAGCGAGCTGCGGGCGAGCTCGTAGAAAAAACTGTGTCGCCGACTGTCGTCGATTTAGCTGGGCTGCTTCCGGTTCAGCAACGCCGCGTTTCATGAAGGGGACTTCAGTTCGTTTCGGCGAGCCGGCCTTTCGGTTTGGCTCAAGGCAGGCTAAACGCTAAATCGTTAAAGCGGTAGAGCGGACAGCCTTCAAAACAAACGCTGTGTCACTTATCCATCGTAACCTGCTTCGCCAAAAGGCTACGGCGCGTCGAGAGCGGCTAACGATGAATGAGCGATCACTTGGATCAAGCTTATCTAACCGCTTCCCGCGGAATCCGTTCGCGGCGGCGCAAGTTTGTCGTGAAATTGTATTTCGGCAGCTCCCGCTGCGCTCAACCGCTACCCTTGCCGGCTGTACCGGCCTTGTCACCCATCCCTTTCGCTCCATTGTCATTTGACCGTTTGCGAAACTGGAATCGTGTTGAGGAGCGCAGCTTGAACGGAAACAGAAGGAGAAAACCATGAAAGCAGTACGGATCGAGCGTTATGGGAATGAAGATGTCGTGGAACTTGCGGACGTGGAGCAGCCGAAGCCGGGTGCCGGCCAGGTGCAGGTGAAGGTCAAGGCGGCGGCGGTGAATCCTGTGGATTGGAAAATCCGCGAAGGGTTGGGGGAGCTGTTTGGGTTGAAGCCGCCGCTGATTCTTGGATGCGAAGTCGCAGGGACTGTCGAGGTAGTTGGGAGCCAGGTGAAGGATTTTGCAGTGGGCGATGATGTCTATGGTTATCTCGGTGCGTACAGTGGTGGTTACGCCGAGTATGTCGTCGCGCCTGCGAGCGAGTTTGTGCGCAAGCCGAAGCAAATCGATTTCGAGACTGCGGCGTCAGTACCGGTGGGGGCGCTGACGGCCCGGCAGGGAATTTTCGATCACGGCAAGCTGGCGAGCGGCCAGCACATCCTGATCACGGGAGCGTCGGGCGTGGTCGGTTCAATGGCGGTGCAGTTGGCGAAGCACGTAGGCGCGCACGTGATCGGGACCGGGTCGGGCCGGAACGAAGAGTTTGTGCGCGGTCTCGGGGCGGATGAGTTCATCGATTACAAGAAAGCGAGATTCGAAGAAGTAAGCGGCGCGGATGTGGTGTTCGACACCGTGGGCGGCGAGACGCAAGAGCGCGCTTTTCAAACACTGAAGCGCGCCGGTGTCCTGGTGAGCACGGTTAATCCGCCGGCAGAGGAAAAGGCGAAGGAGTTTGGCGTGACGGTCGCGATGGTAATGGTGACGTCGAAGGCGGACCAACTCGCGGAGATCAATCAGCTGCTGGAGAGCGGGAAACTGAAGGTGCGTGTGGCAACGGTGTTACCGATGGCAGAAGTGAAGAAGGCACATCAACTCTCGGCGAGCGGACACGCGGACGGGAAGATTATCTTGCGCCCTTAACCCAAGCTCCACATCGCGAGCTGCGGAAAATTCCATTATCTGCACCGCGCGCTCCCGCCCAACAAAACTTAAAGCCATCGCTGCGTCATTCATCCATCATAACCTCCTTCGCGGAAGCTACGGCATGTCGAGACCGGCTTACGATGTAAGAGTCGAAACGAATTATTCAAGCGCGCGGTCAACTCCACCAGGGCACGCAATCGTATCCAAAAATGTCGTCGAGTTCCAATCGGGGCTCTCAGATCGAACTGCGTGGACAGGGAAGTTTCGGCTGGCGGTCGAAACTGACAGGCTGATCCCGCAGTTGCTCCCTGGAATCAGAGGTAGCGATTAGTTGGCTGCGGCAGCCTTGATTCGCACTTTCTCATTCCAGTTGGCGCGCAAAACTTTCATCTCAGCGTTGAGTGTCTGCAGTCGCGGACGGACGCCCTTATATTTTTTCGTGATCCCCGTTACCGTTCGATTGACGGCGCCTTGCCCGACCAAATTTTGAAGTTTTTCATAAACGCGCAAGCGCAGCATCTCTTCACCTCCGCCGGCAAGGTTCCGCTCGCGGAGATTGAGCAGGATAATGTCGAACAAGGGTTTAAATTCAAATGAGGCTTTTGAGGAAAACAGGGCCACCAGTTCTTCGGTAATGTTGTCGGGTGCGCGACGCGTGAAAGAGATGGCAGATCGTTTGGACATCTATAAGTATAGCACTCATTCGGGAAATGGCGTGGCAGGCGACGTAAAAAGGAAGAATTAACAAGTCATGGGTCAGCGTTTCAGTCCATGTCTGGCAGAACTGTTCGGGGAGGGCGCGGCCGCGTTAGGCTCGCGCGTGCTTACACTGCGCCGGTTTGCTTTCGTTTTCCTGATCGTGATCGGAACGGCGTTGGTCATTCCGGATTTTGCCGGTTGCAACAGAAATCGACTCTCGGGCCGATTGTCGAAGCTGAAACGGTGTAACTTGCCCGGCACGAAGGAGCAGGCGCTCTGCGGCACTTTCCGAGTTTTCGAGAATCGCCAAACGCGCGTCGGGCGCACAATCGATCTAAACATTGTCGTCCTGCCGGCGTTGGAGCAGAAGAACAAACGCGAACCGTTGTTCGATCTGGCCGGTGGTCCGGGCGCGTCGTCCGCAGAGGGAGCAGGATTCTACGCGGGGCCTGGCAAAGAATATCGTCGCCGGCACGACGTGGTCTGTGTCGATCAGCGCGGGACCGGCAAATCGAATCGGCTTTCGATCTCGCGCGACAAAATACCGAGCTATTACCTGAGCGAAATGTATCCAGTCGATTACGTCAGGAAAATGCGTCAGGCGCTCGAGCAGCGCGCGGACCTGACGAAATACACAACTTCAATCGCCATGGACGATCTCGACGATGTGCGAGCATGGCTCGGCTATGACAGGATCAATCTTTTCGGATTGTCGTACGGAACGCGTGCGGCGCTTGTTTACATGCGGCAGCATCCGGACCACGTACGCAGCGCGATTCTGGCGGCGGTCGCACCGACTGATTTAAAAATGCCGTTGCACCATGCCGAATCGGCAGCTCGCGCAATGGATCTGCTGTTGGGCGAATGCGAACGGGACGCGAAATGTCACGGCGCTTTCCCGGAGATTCGCGACAACTGGAAGAACGTCCTGGAGCAGTTGGAGAAACAGCCAGCGCACGTCGAATATTCTCCGCCCAGCAAGGCCGCGCCTGCAACAGTCGAAATTCAGCGCGGTGTCTTTGCGTAGAAAATCAGAACCTGGATGTACGATCGCGACAAGGCGGCGCGGATTCCCCTGATTGTTCACCATGCTGCAAATGGCGATTTCGCGCCGTTTCTCAAGCAAGCAATCGCGCCGTCGATTCCTGATTTCGTCGCGGACGGAATGTATTTGTCGGTCACGTGCGCGGAAGATGTCCCGTTCATTAATCAGGATGAAGCGGCGGCATTGAATGCGAATAATCCGTTCGGCAATTACCGCGTCTTTCAACAAACACGCGCGTGCGGCATGTGGCCGCGCGGTAAAATACCGGCGAATTTTCTCGAACCTGTTTCATCGGACGCGCCGGTGCTGATTTTTTCCGGTAATATGGACCCGATCACGCCGCCAAAATATGGCGAAGAGGTCGCCAGGCATTTGCCGAACAGCAGGCATGTCATTATTCCAGAAGCCGGCCACGGTGTCGATGGCCTGAAGGATCCCGGTTGTGTCGATCGGATCGCGGTCGAATTTTTGGACAAAGGCGATGCAAAAAATTTCGATGTAAGCTGCGTTGAAGGCATGTCACCGCCGCCGTTCGTAACGGAGTGACGCATCGCAATGCGGTGCTTAGAGTAATTTAGCGAAGCAAATTACTGAAATCCGCGACGTTGCGGCTGACACAGCCGCCACGACAGTGCGCTGAACTGATTCAATTCCCAGACTTCTGAAAGTCAAACCGAGCTCGACTGGCTTCTTATCTTCGTTGCCCGGGGCTATCTACTAACCTGAAGTCGCGGGCGTCGGCTTCTGCGCCTTGATCCATCGCTCGAGGCGCTCTTGCAGCAGGTCCAGCGGCATCGAGCCGCCGTTGATCACTTCATCGTGGAACGCCTTGATATCGAACTTGGGGCCGAGCTGCGCCCTGGCTTCATCGCGCAGCTTGCGAATAGTCAGCTGCCCCATCTTATATGCCAGCGCCTGCCCGGGCCACGCGATGTAACGGTCGGCCTCAGTCTGCGCGAGCGCGTCGTTCAAGTCGTTGGCGTGCATGTAATCGATCACCTGCTGACGGGTCCAGTTCTTGTCGTGAATGCCAGTATCAACAACGAGCCGAACGGCGCGAAACAGCTCCGAGTTCAGCCGGCCATAGTCGGACACAGGGTTCTGATAGAATCCGATCTCCTTGCCCAATTCCTCCGCATACAACGCCCAACCTTCGGCATAGGCAGAGTAAAAGCCGTGCAGGCGGAACTTCGGCAGGTCCTGCAACGTCTGCGCGATGCTGATCTGCATGTGATGACCGGGAACGCCCTCGTGGTAGGCGACGGCTTCGTCCGTTATCAACGTGCGCTTTGTCGGGTCGGCCACAGCCACCACCACACGCCCGGGCCGTTTCCCATCCGGCGTGCCTTGGACATAGTGCGTCGATTCCGCCTTGGCGAAATCCGGGATCGGCTCCACCGTCACCGGCGCCTTCGGCAATAGCCCGAACAGCTCCGGCAGCTTTGGCTCCATCTGGTGGATGTACTTGGCAAAATCATCGACAATCTGCTGCTCGCTTTGCGGCTTCCACTTGGGATCGCTGTTGATGGCCGCACGGAAGCTTGCGAGATCCTTGTGTCCCTGCGCCTGCGCCAGCTTGGTCATCTCCGCCGTGATACGCTTCACTTCCTTTAACCCCAGCTCATGCACCTCCGCAGGCGTAACGTTCAACGTGGTCATCATCTTCACGGCTTCCGCGTAACGCCGCTTGCCGTCCGGAAGACTTTCGATCGAGAGCTCGTTACGTCCCTTCGGGTCGTACTCCGTGCGCAGGAACTCCGCGAACTTCTTGTAGGCTGGAAAAACATCCTCGTTGATTGCTTTCGCCATCTCCTCGGTCAGCCGCTTCTTGTCCTCTTCCGAAAACTCGGCTGGAAACTTCTTCGTGGGCCGGAGAAAGGGATTCGCCGTGATAATGCCGTCGCATTGACCGGGCAGCTTCTCGAGCACGAGCTTGGGCGGCATCAGTCCGTCCTTCTCGCCCTGCCGCATGACTTCGGTCGTCTGGTCCAGCACGCGCGGGATCTGATGCAGCCGTGAAATGTAATCCTGATAGTGCTGCACGGAATCGAAGGGGACGCTGAGCGGCAAATCGGCGAGTCGGGTGTGAATGCCGTTCTGCTGGTTCACGGGCATCTCGTAATTCTTCAGGCTGTAGTTCACGTCCTCCCGCTCGAGCTGCCGCTGCATTATCTGATGGCTCAGCAGGTCCTTGTCGCTCATCTCATCGGTCGGGATCGCTTTCAGCCGCTTTAGAAATTCATCGGCTTCCGCATGTTGGCGAGAAAGTTCCGCCAGCGAATACTGGCTAAGCAGCGCGTTGTAGCGGTAGTCGCCGTACGACGTCGCCCGCTCGGGCGAGTTCTTCAGCCCCGTCTGATAAAATTCCTCGAACAATGCATTCTGCTGGGCCGCGCGATCGGCCACGGATGCTATCTGCCCAAACCCGGGGCATGCCAGGGCCAGAGCAAACCCGCAAATAATATATCGCATATGCAAGCTTAGCAGGATGAGTCAGCGACGCACGGATGAATCAGCGCGGCCACGCGCTACTCGAAGACGGACGGGTTGATTAGCTGAGGCAAGTCGCGAAATTCCGAGACTCTGAAACTTAAACCGTCCCTCGACTGGCTTCTTATCTTCGTTCCGCTCGCGATCCTTCTGCGCCTTTGGCCCGGTAGCATCAGTCCGACTGCGCTCTTCGT
>DASYDT010000137.1:0-7644 GCA_036499425.1 Candidatus Udaeobacter sp.
TGTAGCGGCGATGTCCGCTGGCCGATCTGATCAATGGCTTTCTCGCGGTTGGATGAATAGATGTTCAGAGCAGTTTGCGAAATGTTGTAGCCACCGGCCTGCGGCCGGTCCGCCTCGGCGCTGCGTTTCAAAACGGCCCACAGGGCCGTGGCTACAGCAGCTAACCTAAGGCGACGCTCAGCGCGTCCACGCTTTCCAGCGTTTGCGGATCGGTTTCGCGTAGCGGTCCACATCAATCCTTTTCAACCGCTTGGCGCCGTCTTTCATTGCATCCGCCACCGCGTCCGCCGAGTTCTCGTATTTTTCCCTGGCCGATTTGAACAACGGCCAGAGAAAAGGCAGCGAAAGCAGGCTCCAGTTGAAATCTCCCAGCGGCGACTTCAGTTCGATCTCCTTCTTGCGCTCAGTCGTGGAGGCGTAGCGGATCGCCAGGCCAATCGCGATTCCAATCCCCAGTGCGCTGAGAATGGTCGGCACAGGGTTTTCGCGCATAAAATATTCGGTGCGCTCGCGCGCAAGGCCGGCTTTCTCTTTTGTTCCATCCCACGTCTGGCTCATGGCCGTGGAAAATTTCCTTGTTGCTCGACGAAACTGCTCACGCCCAGTTGAGCCCATTTCTTCTTCGCGCGGCTGAAGCTGTCCCGGAAGCGGTTCGTCCCTCGTAAGATCGTTTTCGTTCGGATTAACCATACAAAAAGAAATCGTATGGCGAGGCGCGATTGCGCCTCTCGACTTCTATATCCGTTTCGCTGTGCGAAACGCGGCGCTCGCGTTCCATGGAACACGCGGAATGCGCTTCCCATAGGGAAGCGGCTACAGCAACCGATGATACGCCTGATAAATATCTTCACCCCAGAGAACGAAAATTACTTTGTCGATCTTGTCGGTGGTGGCGAGGAATTCGCAGGTGGTTTTCACCGCAATCTGCGCCGCTGCTTGAAACGGATAGCCGTAGGCGCCGCAACTGATCGCCGGAAATGCGATCGTCTTAATTCCGTTTTCCAGGACAAGTCGCAATGAATTCTGGTAACAATTTGTCAGCGTCTCAGGTTCGCCATGTTTCCCGCCGCGCCAGATCGGCCCGACGGTGTGAATGATGAAGCGTGCTGGCAAACGATATCCGCGAGTGATTTTCGCTTTCCCAGGTTCACAACCGCCGAGCATTCGACATTCGGCGAGCAATTCAGGACCAGCGGCGCGATGAATCGCGCCATCCACTCCGCCGCCCCCGTGAAGTGTCGGTTTTGCGGCATTCACAATGGCATCGACATCGAGCTCAGTGATGTCGCCACGAATGATCTCGATCTTACCAAGTGTCATTCTGAGCGAAGCGAAACATCTCGGATTAATTACAGCCCCGCCAAAAAAATGATCTGAGATTCTTCGCTCCGCTCAGAATGACACTAAAACCGGTAACGCGGCGAAATCCAATCATCATGGCGCCAGGCGGTCGATTCGCCACGAGTCGTCCTGCTGTCGCGTGTATCGAAAGCGATCGTGCAACCGATCAGCACGCCCCTGCCAGAATTCCACCGTATCCGGTTTAAGCCGGTAACCGCCCCAGTGCGGCGGCAGCGGAACAGGCTTGTCGCGGAAGCGTTCAGTCATTTCTGCCATGCGCGCGTCGAGCACGCGCCGTGCGTCGACCACTTCGCTCTGACGCGATGCCCAGGCGCTCAGTTGGCTGCCCACCGGGCGTGAATGAAAATAAGTTTGCGATTCTTTGCGTGAAGTTTTTTTCACTTTCCCGTTGATGCGAATTTGCCGGTCCAGTTCGATCCAGTAAAACGCCAGTGCCGCGTACGGATTGGCCTCGAGCTGCTTTCCTTTTTTACTCTCGTAATTGGTAAAAAAGACGAACCCGTCCTGGTCGAATCCTTTTACCAACACAATCCGCACTGATGGTCTGCAATCCGTCGTCGTCGTGGCGAGGCTCATCGCATTCACATCGCGAATTCCGGCTTCGATCGCGGCGGTGAACCAGTTTGCGAATTGTTTGATCGGATCCGGATCGAGATCGCTCCGGCGCAGACCTTTGCCGACATGGTCGTAAGTTGAAGCCGCAGGATCGCGTGGTATCTGCATCAGGCATTCCCGAAATTATGTCGCCGCCGCGGCGACGGCCCCGCGCACCGAGGTTTCGCGCAATTTCTCGATTACTTTTGGAACGATTTCAATCGCGCGATCGATGTCGGTTTCGCTGTTAAATCTGCCGAATGAGAAACGCAGGCTGCGCCGGGCGCCATCGCCATGGGGATTCATCGCGCGCAACACATGCGAAGCCTCCTGCGAACCCGTTCGGCAGGCCGATCCGGCCGAGCAACAGATACCCTGTCGATCCAGCAGCAGGAGCGCTGCGGACGATTCGATCCCTTGAAATGACAAGCTGGACGTGTTCGGGATCCGCATAGCGCCAGCGCCATTCACGGATGCGCCACTGACGGATTCGAGAATCGCGTTTTCGAAGCGGTCGCGCATTGAATGAACATTTCCTTTCCCCTCTGCCAGATATTTGGCGGCCAGTTCAGCGGCTTTTCCAAGGCCGACAATTGACGCGACGTTTTCCGTTCCGCCGCGTCGGCCATTTTCCTGACCGCCGCCCGCGATCAATGACCTAATGCGCGTTCGCCCGTTGACATAAAGTGCACCTACACCTTTTGGCCCATGAAATTTGTGCGCAGAGAGGGAAAGAAAATTGATCGCCGTTTCGCGCAAGCGAATTGGAATTTTTCCGACTGCCTGCACAGCATCGGTATGAAAGAGCACGCCTTTCCGGCGACAAATCTCAGCGATTTTCTCAACGGGAAAGAGCACGCCAGTCTCGTTGTTCGCCCACATCATCGAAACGAGCGCAGTCTCAGGCCGAATCGCGGCCTCCAATTCGGCGAGATCGAGATTGCCATCTCTATCCACGCCAAGAAACGCCACGGCGCAGCTGCTTTTTTCGAGGTCCTGGCAGGGACGCAAAACCGCGCTGTGTTCCACGCTGCTTGTCACAACATTTTTCCCGCGCGGCCCAAACTGTCCAGCCTTCGCAGCCGCTTCGGCGGAGTAGGCCAGCACGGAATGAATTACCGCGTTGTTGGATTCCGTTCCGCCGCTGGTAAAAATTATTTCTGACGGCGCACAGCCCAGTAAGGCTGCCAGCTGCTCGCGCGCCAGATCGACAGCTTTTCGCGCTTTGCCTGCGAACGCGTAGCCACTAGAGGGGTTGCCGTAATACTTCGTCAAAAACGGCAGCATTTCCTCGATCACCGCAGGATCGAGCGGCGTGGTTGCGTTGTTATCGAGATAAATGATTTCGTCGTCTGCTATCATGCGCTCGTCTTACTCCTGCTCTTGCTCATACCCGTGCTCTCTTAAATATACGGGCTTTAGAGAAAACAGCATCAGCAAGAGTGAGAGCAAGAGCAAGAATAACAGTTCGAAAACACGTGAGTTGTAAACTTTGTACACTTCCAGTTAGTCTCCGCACATGACTTCCATCTGGGAGCTGGCGAACCCGCAACTGCGCGACATTACAGTTTACGAACCGGGAAAACCAATTGAAGAGACGGCACGCGAACTCGGCATCGAACCGGACGCAATCATCAAACTGGCCTCGAACGAAAATCCGCTTGGGCCTTCTCCCAAGGCGGTTCGGGCGATGCGCGCCGCATTGGAAACCGCGCATCTCTATCCGGACGGCAGCGGGTTTTACCTGGGCAAAGCAATTGCTGCCAAGCTCGGTCTCGCGCCAGAGAACGTCATCCTCGGTAATGGATCAAATGAAGCGCTCGAATTTCTCGGCCATGCCTTTCTCGAGGCCACGCGTCAGGATGAAGTGATCGCCTCACAATACGCGTTTATCGTTTACAAATTGATCGCCACCTCATTCGGCGCCCGCATGATCGAGGTGCCGAGCACGGATTATCAACAGGACCTGGAGGCGATGCTGGAGACAGTGACTCCGAAAACCCGACTGATTTTCATTCCCAACCCAAACAATCCCACCGGTACGTTGATTTCGCAGCGCAAGATCGACCGTTTCATGTCCGGTGTTCCGGAAAAAGTCCTGGTCGTTTTCGATGAAGCTTATTTCGAATTTCTCGATGATCCGCCCGATACGCTTCGATTTGTTCGGAAAGGGCGAAATGTGATCGTGCTGCGAACGTTTTCGAAGATTCATGGCCTCGCCGGGTTGCGCGTCGGCTATGCTGTTGCGCGGCCGGATGTGATCGAATTGCTTCACAAGACGAGACAACCATTTAATGTGAACAGCATCGCGCAAGCGGGCGCGCTCGCGGCGCTGGAGGACGATGCGCACCTGCGCGAGACGAAGCGCGTGATCGACGAAGGTCGCGTTTATTTGCAGGAACAATTCGCCGAAATGCAGGTCCCTTTTGTGCCAGCCGTCGCGAATTTTGTGATGGTAAACGTGGGCGATGGCTGCGCGGTGTTCGAAAAACTGCTGCGACGGAAAATCATCGTGCGGCCGCTCAAAGGTTATGGGTTGCCCGAATGGGTTCGCATTTCGGTGGGGACAATGAAAGAGAACAAGAAATTAATCGCGGCATTGCGAGAAGTGCTTGGCTTGGAGGTCAGGCAGCTTGGCTGACTCGGCCGGCGGGCTGCCAGTCCGGCAAGTTGGCAACCGAAGCGGTTGCCCTACAGTTTCGCTTCGAGAGTTATGACCGTTTCTGACACGATTGCTGCTATCTCGACGCCGCCCGGTGAAGGCGCGATCGCGCTGGTCCGCGTTTCCGGCGAGAATTCGGTCCAAATCGCGGACAAGATTTTCCGCGGCAAAGGAGAGCCGTCCCGATTTGAGTCACACGTTCAACATCTGGGCGAAATTTTCAGCGCAGAAAATCGATTGATCGATCAAGCAGTGCTATCAATCCATCGCACTCCCGCGAGTTACACTGGTGAAGATTTGGTCGAGATCAGTTGTCACGGTGGCACGCTCGTTTCCGCGAAAGTTTTGGAAGCCTGCTTGCGCGCAGGCGCGAGGGCGGCGCGGCCCGGTGAATTCACTGAGCGCGCGTTCCTGAACGGCAAAATGGACCTCACCCAAGCCGAGGCCGTGATCGATTTGATTCGTGCCCGCACCGATCTCGCGCTGCGTTCGGCCACGGAGCAACTCGAAGGCAGGCTCGGCGATCAAATCAGGAAGATCCGCGACGAATTGATCGCGCTCTTGGCGCACATCAACGCGTCAATTGATTTTCCCGAGGAGGGTATTGCGCCCGATGAAGGCGAAACACTGTGCGCCCGGCTCGATGCCATTCGCGAAGAGATTGGTGCCTTGCTTGCCACGGCCGATCAGGGTCGCGTTTTGCGTGAAGGCGTGCGCGTGGTGATTTATGGAGCAACAAACGCCGGCAAATCGAGTTTGCTCAATCGGCTCCTTGGCTACGATCGAGTGATCGTCAGCGATACCCACGGCACAACGCGGGATACAATCGAAGAAACCGTCAACCTGGATGGTGTTCCTATCCGGTTGCTCGACACCGCCGGGCTGCGCCCTTCGGAAAGCGAACTCGAAAGCGCAGGAATTGCGCGCACGAAAAAATCGTTGCAACTGGCAGACTTGAGTCTGCACATTGCCGATCGCAACGCGCCCAAGCCGGCGCATTTCAACTCGCGAAAGCTTTCGGAGTTCAACGGCCGAGCCGACCTGTGCGCCGTAGCCTCGGCGGAGGCGGGCGATGCGAATGAAATTTTGGTTTTAAACAAAAGCGATTTGCCCGAGGACAACGACTGGAAAAATTTCCCGGCTCTGCGGATTTCCTGTGCAACCGGAGAGGGTCTGCCGCAACTGCAGAAGGAAATTCTGTCGCGAATCACGCAGCAAAATCTGAGGCCGGAAAGCGCAGTGGCGATCAATATGCGTCATCGTGATTGTCTGCGCCGCGCTTTGGAATCATGTGATCGGGCGCGCTCAGCATTGGGCCACGGGATATCGCAGGAGTACGCTGCGGTCGATCTTGATCAGGGATTGCGCGCGGTGGGTGAAGTAATTGGCGTGGTCGATGTGGAACAGATTCTCGACTCGGTTTTCAGCCAGTTTTGCATCGGCAAATGAGATCGGCACGTTAAACCGTTGAAGCGGCGGATCACATGAAAAACGGCTATGAACGATTCATCCGGCCGCTGTTGTTTTCGCTCGATGCTGAAGCGGCGCACCATTTCACAATCGCACTGCTGAGGCAGTCATCGTATTTCGATCTTGCGCTGCGAACGCTGAAGGCGTTTCAGCCGTTGCCAAGGCCAAAAGTTCTTTTCGGGTTAAACTTTCCAAATCCCATTGGACTTGCGGCTGGATTGGATAAAAACGGCGTTGCCATTCCTGCATGGGCCGCGATCGGTTTCGGCTTCATCGAGATCGGGACCGTGACTGCGAAAGCGCAATCGGGAAATCCCAAGCCGCGCATTTTTCGATTGCCCAAGCAGCAAGCGTTGATCAATCGCCTTGGTTTTAACAACGACGGCGCGGACGCGATCGCGGAGCGATTGCGCCGATTGCGCAGGAGCGGAAGATGGCCGGCGGTTCCAGTCGGGATCAACATTGGCAAATCCCGGGCAACGCCGCTCGAACAGGCGACGGACGATTATGTCTACTCGTTTCGATTGCTTCGCGATTTTGCCGATTACATCGCGCTGAATGTCAGCTCACCCAATACGCCCGGCTTGCGCGAGTTACAGGAACCCCGAAAGCTTTCAGAGTTGTTACAGGCGATTGGCCGCGAGCCCGGCGCAGCTCCGAAACCGGTCTTGGTAAAAATTTCGCCGGATCTTTCATCGACTGAGCTGGAAGCGATGCTGGCAGTGTGCGAGGAAAACGCAGTGGCCGGCATCATCGCGACAAACACAACGGTCGATCATTCGTCAGTTCCGCTGGAGTTTAATCAGGAAGGCGGCTTGAGCGGAGCGCCGCTGCGTGAAAAATCCACCGCGCTGCTGCGCGAGATTGTTGGGAAGTCCTCAATACCGGTGATCGCTTCCGGTGGAATTTTCGACGCAGAATCGGCGCACGAGAAATTTCAGGCCGGCGCACAGCTCGTTCAGCTTTACACCGGATTCGTTTATCGCGGGCCGCGACTTCTTCGCGAAATCATGGAAGCTGAAAAGTGACGCAGACAGTCCTGTCTGCTCTTTTGAAGGGGGACTTGGGTTGGTAGGGTCGGCGTGCCGCGCCGACCGGACGCCGCAGCGCGGCGCCCGTACCTACGGAGTCGCCGACGGCAGTTCGGCGGGCGATTCGTGAAAGCGACCATGACGCCAGCGTCGATGTCGCTCTTCAATTTGCTGAAGTTTCTGGCGCTGTTCGTCTGTCAGATTGGCAGCCATCTCCTGGTGCGTCTTCGCGATGGTCTCATGAACACGCCGGGCAGTCTCCCGCCGAATGTCTCTGAGTTGCGCCGCTGTCTTGTCGATAATCGGCGAAATTTTGGCGACTTGCTCCGGCGTCAGATTCAGCTCAGCGCGAAGCCTTTCTTTCATGTGCGCACCGATCTGTTCGGGATCATGAAATCCAAAGAAAAGATGCCGGGCATACAATCCTCCAAGAAACGCGCCACTGATTCCCCCGGCGACGAACACAAGAATGAATCCTGCAATCAGTTTCCATTTCAATGCCTGGTTCATTGCGAGAATTCATCT
>DASYDT010000138.1:0-11366 GCA_036499425.1 Candidatus Udaeobacter sp.
CTGGCTGGTTCGTAAACGGTCTGGCCACTGAAGGAGCCGTAGAGTTTGTATTCGTAATTGTTGTCGCTGCCGAATTCGAGGCGTTCGCGGTCAGGCGCCAGTTTCTCTTTTTCATTTAACATCACCAACTGCGCGGTGCTCCACGGTTGGCCCGGGCGACGGATGTAACCCCAGAATTTGAAGTCGGGTTTGTAGTAACGCCGGCCGATGAAATAATCTCCGGCCGGTTCGGCGGCGATATGCTGCGCCATCTCAATCCTTGCCTGATGGATCCCTTGCGGCATGGTCTGGCAGCCAGCGAGAAATATCGTGCCAACGAGAAGATTCCCAGCGAACAGAAAGTGAGCGGCGCGCCTCATTAGGATCGACATCTTTTATCGCGGGTTTGCCCGGTGTGCAAACCACTCGCACAGCAAGCCGTTTAAGAGTATTGAATCTACGTGGTTCATTGACTAAATTTCACGCCGCCATGCGGGATTCTGCCGATTCATCGATCACGAGTCACTGATCACAGATCACACCTGATAATGGTCCGATTCTTCAACGCTCTGGGCGCACCGCTGCTCTCGT
This sequence comes from Candidatus Udaeobacter sp., assembly GCA_036499425.1. Lineage (GTDB taxonomy): Bacteria > Verrucomicrobiota > Verrucomicrobiia > Chthoniobacterales > UBA10450 > Udaeobacter. The sequence goes on from DASYDT010000138.1 coordinate 571, forward strand.
TTTTTCAATATTTGGGCGAACTCGTGCTGCTGGCCGCTGACACGTTTCGTTCCATTTTCACGCACAAGCTCCGGTGGAAGTTGTTTCTTAATCAAATCGTCGAAGTTGGATTGCTTTCGCAGCTCGTTGTCGTAATTACCGGTGGATTCACCGGTGCGGTCTTCTCGGCACAAACATTTTTCCAATTCAACAAGCTGGGAATGGGCTCCGCTGTAGGTGCGGTAGTTTCGGTGTCACTCTGCCGTGAGCTCGCCCCGGTCCTGACAGCTCTTATGGTAGCTGGACGTGTCGGCGCAGCGATGTCAGCCGAGATCGGCACGATGAAGGTAACCGAGCAAATCGATGCGTTGCGCGCGCTGGCAGTTTATCCAGTTGATTATTTGGTCGTGCCGCGCGCGCTTGCCATGATGGTGTCGATGCCGCTACTGGTGGCGGAGTGCATTGCCGTCGGCATCGCCGCCGGCTATCTCGTTGCGATTTTCCTGCTCGACATCAACGGCACTTATTATATGGCGAACATGGTGCGCTGGACGCGCAGCCGGGATATAATCATGGGCCTGTCAAAAGCGTTCTGTTTCGGGATACTGATCGTGTTCATCAGTTGCCAAAAAGGATTGACCACACGCGAGGGAGCGGTCGGTGTCGGTCGGGCCACAACTGAAGCGGTGGTGAACGCGTCGCTGGCGGTTCTGATTTGCAATTTCTTCCTTACCATGATGTTCAACATTATTTATCCGGCCGGGTATCAATAAGCGCACTGATCGCGGGATGGAGCGTCGGAGTAATGAAATTGAAAGTTGAGAGTCGAGGGTTGAGAATTGGTTCGTTGCGATGATCGAAGCGCCGCCATCTCCCGAGCCCTCCATTAAGCCTTCTTTGGTTTCGAGCAGGTCTTCGCCAATGATCGCGGTGCGGGCATTGACGAAAGCAATCGGACAACAGGAAATTCTGCACGGTATCGATCTCGAAATCTCAACTGGTGAAACCCTTGTCATCATTGGGCGCAGCGGCGGCGGTAAGAGCGTTTTGCTGAAACATCTCGTAGGATTGATGCAGCCCGACGCGGGCGAAATTTGGATCCAAGGCCAAAACATTATCGGAATGAGCGAGCGCCAGCTCGGGGCGATCCGCAAAAAGGTCGGCATTCTTTTCCAAGGCGGCGCGCTCTTTGATTCCATGACGGTGGCAGACAACATTGCTTTTCCTTTGCGCGAAGCCGGCGAGCGCGATCCGAAGGTTTTACGCTCAAAAGTCGCGGAGATGCTTGAGGTGATGGAAATGGAGGGTGAGGAAGACAAGATGCCGGAGAGTTTGAGTGGTGGGATGAAAAAACGGGTCGGCCTCGCGCGCGCCATCATTCGCCGGCCCTCGTGCGTCTTGTACGATGAGCCTACTTCAGGTCTCGATCCCGTGGTAGCCGATAGCATCAATCGATTGATTCGGCGCCTGCAACAGCGCTTTGGAATGACCAGCGTCGTTGTCACCCACGATATGAAAAGCGCATTCGATGTAGCCGATCGAATTGCATATCTGCATGAGGGCCGGATTTATTTTGAGGGAACGGCGAATCAGCTTCAGCAATCGACCGATCCGCTTATTCAGGATTTCCTGCTCGGCCGCTCGGAACAATTCGCGGCGATTTCTTAATCTGGCGAGAGAAAGCAGGCGATCGCGAGATCGCCTCTCCTTGCGAAAAAGGCCGCCAAGATCGACAATAAGGAATTCAAGATGAACCGGCACGAGCGAGGTTTGGAATTTAAAGTTGGTATTTTTGTTTTTGTGGGTTTGGCGATGGTAGGCGCGCTGCTCGTGCAATTCGGCAGGCTGGGAGAGGGTTTCAAGACATATTACGCCCTCACCGTTCGCTTTGACGATGCGAGCGGACTGTTGAAAGGCACCGATGTCTTGCTCGCCGGCGCGAGAATTGGAAAGGTCGCGGCCGGTCCGCGACTCCTTCGCGAAGGGGGTGGCGTGGCCGTGCCGCTGAAAATTTACGATTATGTCAAGGTTCCTGAGGGGAGCAAATTCACGGTTGGGAGTTCCGGTTTGCTCGGCGATCGGTTCGTTAATGTAACCATACCGCCGGGGCAGCCGAACGCGTATCTGCCGCCGAACGCATATATCAGCGGCGCGCGAGAGACCGGCATCGGCGATCTCACGCGCGAAGGAGGCGCGCTCGTGAACGATCTCCGCGGGACCGTGCAAAAGATCGACACAACTGTAGACCGCCTGAATCAAGACACGCTTTCCCCAGCGAACATGGAAAACCTGAAATTGAGTATGGAGCATTTGAACCAGGCCACCGGCGCGCTGGCACAATCTTCCAAGAAGTTGGATGGAGTGGTCGAACAGGCGGATTCGACGATGGCTTCAGCAAAAAAAGCCGCCGACGATTTGCAGAACGCGATCGCTGACACGCGCAAAGTGGTGCGCAGCGCCATGCAAGGAAAAGGCTTGGTGGCGACACTTCTAAATAATCAACAACTGGCCGACGATCTGCACGCGCTCATCAGCAACTTGCGGGCGCACGGTGTTTTGTTTTATCGCGATACAGCGGCAGGCGCGCAAACAAAGCCGCCGGAGCAACCTAAACCAGCGCGTCAAGGCCGCGGTCGTTGAGCGCGCGGTGCGGTTGGATTTTTCTCAAAGCCCTGTTCGTGTCCGAGTGAGATGACGGCCGACGATTTTCGGAAAATTGCGCTCAGCTGTCCGGAGGCAGTTGAATCCGCACATATGAGCCATCCCGATTTTCGTGTGCGCGGGAAGATTTTCGCTACGCTCGGTTACCCAGATCAGGAGTGGGCAGCGGTGAAGCTGACGCCGGCAGAGCAAAGCGAATTTATCGAGGCCGACCCCGAGGGTGTTCCGGCCGGTTAAGGGCGCATGGGGACGGCGCGGGAACACCAACGTGTATCTGTGGCGGCAAAGATCGGCGGCGAGATGCGCAAGGTCATCCGGGTTGCGTGGCGCAACGCAGCTCCCAGGCGACTTGTGCAACACAGTGAAGAGCCCCAGCGATAGAATTTCAGATTGTTGCAAGCAATCGTCGTCGAGCGTCGTGTTCGTTCAAGCCTTCGACGCGAATCACTTTGTGATGCGATCGTTGACCGTGTTCGAGAATGATCGCGCTTTTGGGGATGTTCAATTCTTCGGCCAGAAAACAACGCAGAGCGGCATTCGCTTTCCCTTCTACCGCAGGCGCGCGCAGTTTGATCTTGATCGCGTCGCCGTGCTCGCCGACAACTTTGTCGCTCTTCGCGTTTGGAACGACATGAAATTGTAAAGTAGCCATCGAGCTGAGAGCAGACAGATCCAGGTACGTGATGCGGGCGACTTACCGAAGTCTGGCTACTAACGCAGGCCCACCGCTTTCCGCACGCGTTGCATCACTTCATCCGCAATTTCATTCGCGCGCTCTGTGCCGCGCGCGAGAACATTGTCGATGTACGATTTGTCGCGCAGAATTTCTTCGCGACGTTTGCGCATCGGCGCGAAATATTCCCACAGTCTCTCGAACAGCTCTTTTTTGAAATCGCCGTAGCCGATCCCGCCTTTGTGAAACTGCTCTTTCATATTCGCGAGTTCGTCTTTCGAAGCGAAGAGGGAGTAGAGCTGAACGATTGTCGATCTTTCCGGATCTTTCGGCGCTTCGATCGGTGTTGAGTCTGTCACGACGCTCATCACACGTTTTCGCGTCTCTTTTTCGTCGCCGAAGATGTCGATGTTGTTGCCGTAGCTCTTGCTCATTTTCTGGCCATCGATTCCCGGCACGGTTTCTGTCGCGGGCTGGATCCGCGCTTCGGGCAACTTGAAAATTTGGCCGAACGTTTCGTTCATTTTGACAGCGAGATCGCGGGTCATCTCAATGTGCTGTTTTTGATCTTTGCCGACCGGCACGACGTCGCTGTCATAAATCAAAATGTCAGCCGCCATCAGCACGGGATAATTGAATAATCCAACAGTAGCGGTCATGCCGCGGGCGAGTTTGTCTTTGTATGAGTGGGCGCGCTCGAGCAAGCCCATTGGCGCCACAGTCGATAAAATCCACGCCAGCTCCGTGACCTGTGGCACGTCTGAATGGCGGAAAAGCGTTGCGCGCTCCGGATCGAGCCCGCACGCCAAAAAGTCGAGCGCGACACGCCTACTATTGGCGCGCAGCACTTCCGGATCGCGCACACTTGTGAGCGCATGATAATCGGCGATGAAGTAAAGCGCTTCGCCCTCGGCTTGCAGCGCGATGGCAGGCCGCATCATGCCGAAGTAATTGCCGATGTGCAGAACGCCACTGGGCTGAATACCGGAGAGGATGCGCATGGTAGTCTTATCCGTCATTCTGAGCGGAGTCGAAGAATCTCAGTTGTATCTTCTGAATATTTCCACCGATTTGCCAGAAACAGTAAGGGATTTGAACTCGTTCGTCTCCCGACTGTCTCGCGGCTACCCTTGCCGCGCAACCGTCTATGTCGCTCGTCCCACTCGCTCCATTCTGGACTTTGCTCGAAATGACAAATGTTTCGTGCTCGCAATGTTTCGCGCGAGCCGCTAGATAAAACTGCATGGCTGCGCATTCCCACCCCGTTTCTGTGGTGACCGGCGGGGCTGGCTTTTTGGGATCGCATTTGACCGATCGCTTACTGGCCGAAGGGCATCGCGTTCTTGCTATCGACAATTTGATCACCGGCAATACGGCGAACATCGGACATCTCGCCGGGAACAAAAATTTCCGGTTCATCAAACACAATGTTTCCAATTTCATTTTTCTGCCGGAAGAAAGGATCGATTACGTTTTCCACTTCGCATCACCGGCAAGTCCAATCGATTATCTGGAGCTGCCGATCCCCACGCTGAAAGTTGGCGCGCTCGGCACGCACAACACGCTCGGTTTAGCCAAGGACAAAAAGGCCTCGTTCATTCTCGCATCGACGTCTGAGGTGTACGGCGATCCTCTCGAGCATCCGCAAAAGGAAGATTACTGGGGCAACGTTAACCCGATTGGCCCGCGCGGTGTTTACGATGAAGCCAAGCGTTTCGCCGAAGCGATCACGATGGCGTATCACCGCTATCACAGAGTGGACACAAGAATCGTTCGTATCTTTAACACGTATGGGCCGCGAATGCGGTTGCGCGATGGTCGCGTGGTCCCGGCGTTTATCGGACAGGCATTGAATGGTCAGCCGCTGAGCGTTTTTGGCGATGGATCTCAAACGCGCTCGTTCTGTTACGTTTCCGATTTGATCGATGGAATTTTCAAACTGGCCATGAGCAGTTTTCATGAACCGGTCAACCTGGGTAACCCGCGCGAGATGACTATCAAACAGTTCGCCGACGAAATTATTCGTATTACCGGAACAAAGTCGGCGATCGAATACAAAGCGTTGCCAGTGGACGACCCGAAGGTGCGCCAACCGGATATCGCTCTCGCGAAGGAGGTGCTCGGCTGGGAGCCGCGCGTCGCATTCGAGGAGGGAATCAAAAAGACAATCGAATATTTTAGAGAGTCGTTGAAAAGTTGATCCGCATTTACCTAAAGGTACGGCGTGACAAGAGCGGTTGGGCTCGGTAAAAATTTTACTGGCGCTTGTGGTTATTTGGTTGTGAATTCTGGCATGATCGGGCGCGTGCTTTCCGTCGCCACGGGTTTACTAGGTGTTTGCTTTGCAGTTGCAGCGCAACAAGCATCCGACTCCGCTTTCGCGTTGAATCTTTATCGACCAAAAACTTCTAGCGTGGCAGATCATTCCATTTTGTTTCATAAAGGTCCAGTAGGCGCCTGGTCGGACGGGGGCGCGCTCGTGAGCGAAAACGCAATGGCTGAGATCGGCATGGCGTCGATCGATCTGTTTCCAGTTGCGTATTTGACCCCGAATGCTCCCGGGCTCGCCACGGCAAGGAGAGGAAGCGCTACTCCTGATTCTCCGCCCGGGAATTTCGGAACCGACGGCAAGGATTTGCCCGGAAACATGATGTTGCCTGCCGATCAGGTTTATTACGGCGGTGAAGTGGGCGTTATGTACGGCCGATGGACTGGCAAAGGCGGCGGCGACCTCATGCAGAGCTACATTCTGGGCACAGTTGGTAATGACAAATTTCAGATCTCGGTTGGCGCTGAATATGAGGAGTCGAGTGGACGCACAGCGCGGTATCACTCATACGTTTTTCCAAGATAAGGTCTGCACTTTGGTGCTGGCCCGAGCCGCATTGTAATATGAAAGTGCCTTGAGAATCCAAAGCGGCACTACACTACCGCACTCTCCCCGCAGTCGCAGGATGGCCGTCATTGCCAGCGTTATTACGGCAGGCGAAGAATCAAAGTTCGAGATTCCAGCGAATTTCAAATCCTAATGGTTAACAGACCCAGTGTTACCGAGTCGTCTTGAGATTTGGGTGTTGAAATTTAGTTTGGTATTTGGGAATTCGGATTTAGACCTTTAGCCCATGGCCGCACCGCCGCGTCTTATTACTCTCAATATCGGGTCCCAAACCATCGGTCTGGCGGAATTTCGCATAATCCATGGGCGCCTGGTCTTGGTGAATTATCGTTTCCACGAGATGCCACTTGATCCTGAAACTGGGCAACGCCGCGACGCTCACGCTACCTTGCACGAAACAGCGGTGGCGTTACGCGAAATGATGCGTGAAATGAACATTCGTGGAGCAGCCGTAAACTACGCGGTGCCCGCGCAATCGGTTTTTGCGCGCTTTGTCAAACTGCCGGGGCTGGAAGCAGAAAAGATCGACAAGATCATCTCATTTGAGGCGCAACAGAATGTTCCGTTCCCCATCGATCAAGTAGTTTGGGACTACCAGATCGTCGGAGGCGGTATGGGCGAACAAATTCAGGTGGTCATTGCCGCGATCAAGCGCGATCTGCTCGATGAAATCAACAACGCCGTCGAAGAAACCGGACTGCGGACCACCCTCGCCAGTGTGGCGTCTATGGCTCTCTACAACGCATTTTGTCACAACTATACCGATCTAAACGGCTGCTCGATGCTCGTGGATATTGGTGCACGCACGACGAACGTTCTCTTCATCGAGTCCGGAAGAATTTTCTTGCGCAGTGTTCCGCTGGGCGGCAGTACAATCACCGCCGCGATTGCGCGCGAATTTAACGAATCATTCGCCGCTGCGGAAGCTCGAAGGAAACGAGATGGCTTTGTCGCTCTAGGGGGTGCCGCGGAGCCTGCCGATCCAGAGATTGGCCGCGTGTCGAAGACAGTCCGCAGTACCATGACGCGGCTACATGCGGAGTTGATGCGTTCCATAACTCATTATCGTGCCCAACAGCAGGGTAAGCGCCCAGCGCGCATCTTCCTTTGTGGCGGCGCCGCGGGCATCCCCAACATGTGCGAGTTCTTCCACGAAAAGTTTGAGTTGCCGATCGAGTTTTTTAATCCGCTGAAAAAGGTGACCGTGTCGGCGTCGGTGCCGGAGGCGGTGCGTTCGGCGCATTTGTTTGGCGAATTGGTAGGTCTGGCGTTACGCAGCGTGACCGTCTGCCCAATGGAGTTGAATCTGCTTCCGGCCAGCGTCGTTCAGAGACAAGACCTGGAAAAACGCCGCCCATTCTTCATCGCGGCAGCGGCATGTATTCTTCTCGCGCTGTTGGGCTGGTCGGCTTACTACACGCGGGCCGCCACCGTCGCCCAGCAAACTGCGCAGGCAATGGGGCAGAAGAACGACAGCATGCACGTCGCGGAAGGGCAGCTTGATAAGCTTAAAAAGCGAATCACCGCATTGGATAACGTCGCTACTCCGCTCGTCACCGCGGTGAGCGATCGCAACTTCTGGCCGCAAATTCTTGAAGAATTGAATGCGCGTTTGCCGGAAGCAGACATCTGGATCACCGAGCTTGCCGCAACTTCTGGCGGAAAGCTGCTGGGAGCGCCTGAAAAAAGCGCCGCGGAAATTGCGCCGACTCCTCCCCCAACAGTTCCTCCCAGATCGGCAGCGAAAGCTGCGGCCGGCGTCGGGAAGTCGATCGACGGCATCATGGTGCGCGGACTTTACTTATATAATCCGAAACAGCAGGAAATCGTGGTCGATTACCTTCGCAATCTGGCGAATTCGCCTCTGTTTGTTGTCAATGCCAAAACGCCGGAGCGCGTGATTAAATCCAATTCCGTTCCGAACGATACGGAATGGGCTTTTCCCTATGAGCTCGAGCTCACGCTGCGCATACCTGTGAAACTGCCATGAAGTGGTTCCAGCAAAATCGCACCTTCGGCACGTTTCTGATTGGTTTTGGAATTTGCGCGTTGCTCGCAGTGGCACTGCTTTACTGGAGATGGAGCGCTTGGAGCGGAGCAAAACAAGCGTTCGACCAGGTGGCGACAGAACGGAACCGGTTGGTACATCTCGATCCGTTTCCCAGCGACGCCAATTACCGGAAACTGCAGGATTACATCGAGAAGTACAGAGTCACACTAGACAAATTTAAAGAAGCCCTGAAAACCGAGGTCGTTCCGGCGGCGCCGCTTGCGCCCAATGAATTTCAATCGCGCTTGCGCTTGGTGACCATCGCGACACTGGACAGAGCGCGCGTGAACAATGTCAGGTTGCCGGACAAGTTTCTGCTTGGGTTCGACGAATTCGCCACGACCATGCCTGCCACGGCCGTGGCGTCATTACTTGGGCAGGAGCTTTCCCAAGTTCAGAAGCTCATAAACATTTTGCTCGACGCCAAGGTCGATAGCGTGACGTCGCTTCACCGCGCGCGTTTGCCCGAACAACGTGGGGCTTCACCGACTCCGACCCCGTCTCCAACTAAAGGGCGAAGAGTAGCGACAGTGAAGCCAAGCGGCACGCCTGTGCCACCGTTGATCGAGCGCAACATTGTCGACGTCACGTTTAAAGCGGCGCCCTCGGCAGCGCGGAAAGTCTTAAATGAAATCGCAAGTTCCCCCGGACAATTTTTTATCATTCGCACGCTGTACGTGCACAATGAGAAAGACAAAGGTCCGCCGCGCGAAAAAATGGCAGGGTCAACGCCGGCTCAACGCGGGCAGGCAACTGCGGTTCAGCCCGGTGCCGCCGCCCCGCTGAATTTTATCGTGGGCAACGAGCACATCGAGGTTTCGGCCACGATCGAAATGCTGCGATTTACCTTTTGATGTTGGTCGCGAATGGACACCAATAAGACAGAGAAAATAGAATTTCCCGCGAATCACGCGAATTAACGCGAATAATTTTTCATGTCGGAATTTTTTCGCGTCTATTCGCGTGATTCGCGGGCCTCTTTCTTCGTGATTCGGATTTCGTCATTTTAATTCGTCTTCATTCGTGGTTAATGATTAGCCGTGGCAAAGGTTTTGGATTGGATTAAGGCGCATTACGATCGCGTTACGCTCATCGCAGCGGCGATATTGCTTTTCATTTCCGCCATCGCCATTTGGTGGAGCGCCATCCAGTTCGGCAATCGGCTCGTCACTGGGCTGCAGCCTCGCCCAAAAACTGCCTCGCAGCCCGCCGTCGCGGTGGAACTCGATCGCGCAGCGGAGCAACTCGAGAAGCCGGCACAATGGAAAGGCAGCGCGCGCTCGGGGCTTTTCGTTCCGGAAAGACATTTCATCGGCGCAGACGGTCTGCCGGCCACGTTGCAAAATACCCAGGTGCATCCGCCGGTTCCCAATGAGTGGTTCGAAAAATACGGTTTGCACGTCGAAGACGCCGACGTTCTCGATCAGGACCCCGACAAAGACGGTTTCACCAATCTCGACGAATGGCAGGGCCGCACCGACCCCACGGACAAAAATTCGCATCCGGATTACCTCACAAAATTGCATTTGGTATCTGCAACTGAGGAATCGTTCCCATACATGTTTTCATCGCGGACCGGGAATCTCTTCGGCATCAATAGCATCGACCTGAACGAGCCGACTCAATTCTTGAAGGTCGGCGAGATCGTCCGCGGTACCGACTTTAAGATCGTCAACTTTACCGAAAAAAGCGCACGCAGTCAGTACGGCACAAATGATAATGTATCGGAGCTGCTCCTCGAACATCAGCAGACCCACGCGCAGGTCACGCTGGTGAAGGGGAAAGTTGCCACCTCGCCGCAATCAGTGGCCACTTTCGTTTATACCTGGGGCGGGCGTCGGGAATTCGAAGTGAGAAAAGACCAGGAATTTTCCCTGAAACCAAACGAGCAACTCAAATACAAGCTCGTGGATGTGCAGCCGGCGAAGGCTGTAATCGTAAATACGCAACAACCAGATGCGCCGATCGAGATCGGCTTCGCCGCTCCGTGACGAATTATTTTACCGCAGAGGACACGGAGTACGCAGAGCGAAGATTCACAGACTACTCAGATTCACACAGATTCGCGAAGAGGATTCACTGAATCAAATCTGTGACAGGCTGTGTTAATCTGTGGCCCCTCGTCTTCCCTCTGTGGCCTCTGCGATCTCTGTGGTGAAAACAAAGGCCGAAAAAATCGTAAGAATTTTGCTTGCAGCCGGTAGAGCAAATCAAATACAAGCTCGTGATGTGCAGCTAGAAAGATTGCTTATGAAAAAAATTCCACCCACCCTTGGAACCGTTGAAAAGGAGCAAACGAAGTTAAAGAAGATGGGTTTGGCCGGTGTACCAGCCCAAATCTTGGTTTCCTTCGTCGTCCTCTGTTTCACTCTCATCTGCTTCTCCTTGATTTGCGCGACGAGCTTTGCGCAAACCCCGGACAGCGTCGCGGAGCGCGAGGTGCAGCGGCGCCAGACTGCCATACCAGAGGGCGAAGCTGCGCTGGGGCGCGGTAAGTCCGCCATGAAAGCGAAAAATTACACGCTCGCGCACGAAGA
>DASYDT010000139.1:0-45519 GCA_036499425.1 Candidatus Udaeobacter sp.
GAGCGTACATGATGCTCTCGGCGCCGCCTAACGAGAAAGAGATAAGCCACGGCTATCGTTGAAAAACAATACGGTGGGAGCGTATAAGCTTAGTGAATGGAGCGGCGGGCCAAGCGACATAGACGGTAAAACGACGAGGGTAGGAGCGAGTGAGTGTGGGCAACGAACGAGTTTCAATCGCACCAGGGTAGTCGGGAGCCAAGACGGAGTTGAGAGTGTCGTGGCAAACGCGCCGGGGTTATTTCGCAATGGGGCCGTCGGCTTCCATCTATTGGTTAGGCCCCGGAGCCTTTTCGGGAATACCGACCTAGAAGCAACTCCGGAATACAACAAAGGACCAAGGCGCCAGTGATTGTTCCGACGCCGATCCACTTCCACCCTGAGGGTCCCAGCGGCAAAAGCCCCAGACCGTAAACGAGAGAAATTACTGCACAAAGGAGGAAAAATGGTCCCGTAAAGAGGCAGTGAACGCGGCCGCACCGGAAAGCGTTGATCAGACACGCTACTCCCATGATCGCGAGCGATGTTGACCACAAAATCGTTCTTAACTCAGCCGCTTGGCCAAAGCCGAGCGCAAAGGCGCACAACGGCACACACCAGAAAAGGAACGCGCTTGGTCCTCTGCATAGCAGGTCGCGCTCCGAACCACCCGAGCTGGATATGTCGCTACTCATTTAGAGTCGGTCTAACGAGAAGGAGATAAGCCGCGGCTATCGTTGAAAAACAATACGGCGGGAGTGCGTGAGCGTGAAGACGCGAATCGCACTAGGGAAGCCGGGAACCGAGACAAAGTCGAGGGTATCGTGGCAAACACACCGAACTCATTCCGGAATGAGGCCAGCCTGCTCGCGAAGGATTTCGGAGTTGGCTTCATCGACCGGTTAGGCCTTTTGAGTTTTCCGGAAATCGATCTACCACGTTGCAGGGTGCTCTAACTTCCCATCAGCAAAAACGAACCGGACGGGCACACGTACTTTGGTGAGCGTATGGGGCTTAAATCGCCATTTAACGAAGGTTTTAAGGCACGAGACATCAAAACTCCAAAGCCCGGTTGTTTTCTTCATCTTTATTGATGCTACGAGACCCGTTTCTGGATTGACGTTAAGAAGAAATGCGCCAGCTCCCGTCTTGTATTCTCGTCGAGCGCGACTGGGGAAGTAAGGCTTCGGTGCGAAAACAACAACCTGCTTGAGTTGCTCTGCATTTAATGTTGGAGGTTCAGCACCCAGACAGTCGCGGCCCGGCAGAATCAGCATTCCGCAGAGCAAAACCAGATATGCATTATTCATTTGTCGCGCGGCCTAACGAGAATAAGATGAGCCACGCCGCCGAGAGCGCGACTGGCTACATGTGAAGGGTTGAACAGCGAACAAGCTCATAAACAAGTCGGGCGGCGTTGGCTGCATCGCTTGGTTAGATGTATCACTCACTTCTATTTCCGTTAGCGAGGCTTTTCCTGTTCAGGCGGGGCAACCGATTCAGCCTGTAATAGCTTGCGAACCGGATTCCGCGAATCCGAGTACGCCTTCAGCATTTCGTTCTGCGAAAACGAACCGCTCTCGAGCACAGCTTGCATTGAAGTCATGCGCCCCAGGGACGTCAACACCCACCGCGCAGAGGACGCTTCCTCCGCAATGATTGCGGAAAGCTGTTCAAGCTGAGCAGGTGTCATCTTCGCCACGTCTTTCAAGCGTTCCGCGCCCTGACCGAACCTGATCTCGATCGCCTCCTGCTCGCGAATATCGGCAAACAACTTGCCGATTCTGTCCCCAAGAACGTCCAGAACATGATAAACGACGGTATAAGCCTGTGCTTCATCGCGCGGCATTAGCGCCAGGGCGCCGCTCTCGCGCGCATGATCCCAGACCGAGCGTCTAGGGATAACGAATGGCAAATTTTGCACGCTCTCGTATTTTAGCGTCGAGATGGTATTCGTCTGTACTGCAGCCTGAATCGCTTGTGATTCACGAACGGCCCACTCGTAGTGTGCATACACCGTTTTGATGTCGTCGCGCAGATAAGGATCATTGAGCCGGATTTCTGCGCGAAGGTCTTTCTCGAGCTGGCACCGGCTGCTGTAGTGATGCAACCATTCGACTGATTGCTGCGCGGCCAATGCCGTGATTACGCCGAGTACAACAATGACATATTCTGAAAGAAACCACTTCCACTTATCGCGTCCTGCAAACTTGTGGGTTTCCATAGGGCTAACGGGCAAACACGCCGGCGTTATCCTGCAAAGGAGCCGTTGGGTTCATCGCTTAGATGACATGATGGGGATTGTCGGGTGCGGGTTTGGGACCTACACCCGGCAATATGAATAGTGTTTATCACACTGAGTTGTCCTCACACGAGGGAACCCGCTGCCAGTTTAATGGCGGCACAGCCGACATCAAGCTTGGGATTGATGTGCACCAGGATTTTTATGTGGTGGTGATGCAGGAGGGCGGGAGCAACCCCAAACCGCCGCAGCGTTTCCACAAAGAAGCGTTCCTGTGTTGGGCGGCCAAACTCAAGGCCAGTGGCGCAACAGTGCACGCGGTATATGAAGCGTGCGGCTTTGGCTTTTGTTTTCAGCGGCGGCTCAGTGCGCTGGCGATCCACTGCTACGTGGTCTGCCCGCAGAAGTTGGACGAGCACAACAAACGAGTGAAGACTGACGGGCTGGATGCCAAGGCGCTCTGCTTAAAGTTAGACCGCTTCGTGCAAGGCAATCGCGCTGCACTGGCGTTGGTGCGCGTGCCCACTGAACAAGAGGAACAGCAAAGAGCGCTGCACCGACAGCGCGAGCAGTTGGTTAAAGCGCGCAAAGTGTTGGAAGCTCAGGGGCGCAGTTTGATGGTCAATCACGGGATTGAACCGGTTAAGAACTGGTGGAAGCGATGCAACTTTGCTGCGCTCGATGTGCCCACTTGGATCAAAGAGCTGCTGCAAAACAGCCAGCCTGTCCTGGTGGCGCTGCAGGAAAAGATCCACGCGCTCACTCTGCAGCTGGAAGCCGCGGCCCAACCTAACCAACCGCGCGGCTTGGGGAAAATGACCAGCGTGGTAATCGATCGGGAGATCGGGAACTGGTGCCGGTTTAACAATCGGCGGCAGATCGCCAGCTACACCGGCTTATGTCCGGGCGAATACTCCAGCGGCGCCACCCGGCTGCAAAGTTGCGTGACCAAACACGGCAACCCGCGCTTGCGTGCCGCGCTGGTGGAACTGGCCTGGCGACTGGTCCGTTTCCAGCCTAACTATCGTGCGGTGCGCAAATGGAAAGAGCGCCTGAGCAAAGGCACGCTCACCACCGGCGCCGCGCGCAAAAAAGCCATCGTGGCCCTGGCGCGCCAGCTCGCCGTCGACCTGTGGCGGGTCCGCACCGGCCGGCTCACCCTGGAGCAACTGGGACTGGAAATTTTAAAATGAGTTCCAGGGGAACAGAAAGGAGGCGCGAGCCGCACGAGCAATAACTGCCAATGAAACTCTCCCACTAAAACAAACCACTTTGGAACGTGAGGCGCGCCCGGTGTCTAACCTGCTCCGAGGCAAACTCGCGAGCGTCGCATTAGATTGGGCCGCCTCAAAGTTCCTCTTCCACTGATCGCATTGATCAAATGGTGCTCATCGCCTTGATGCGTGACGCACGGATAGGAGTATGAACCAGTTGCCACGACGACTGAGTAAAAGGAAGAGGACACGCTCCCAAACCAACATCAATCCCCACCCCACCAAAACTTATGAACTGACCAACTTACCGCACTTGACTCCCTACATAGGGGTTAGTAGCCAATGATGAGAAGTCCGCGCAAAGGAAGATTGAGTCGGTTGCTGGCATAAAGTGTATCGAAGAACTTGCAGACGCTCTCAAAGTCCTTCGGCCCTTGTAGGTGTTCCGCACCGCAATGGCGAGGTAAAATACATCGTGCATCATACATGCCTGAAATAGATCCTTGAGGAACTGGTTGTTGACGACGCCTCGACCAGCCTCGACCTCGACAACGAAACCTTCGGCTACATGGTGGGCATCCGCATCGAAGGATTTTGCTGTGCGACCGTTCAGGCCGAATAGAACTGGAACATGAACCTTCAGTTCGCGGGTCTTGCCAGTCTCGACGCTGAAACCGAGGCTAGTAAGTGCAGGGGCGACGGCTGCGAGAATCTTATTGCTGGGATCGCTCTGGCCGGCAGAGTCAATTCCGGGCGCAGTCTCAAACGCTCGAACAACTTCGCGCGCAAGCGAAGTAGCTGCTGTCGATCTGGGAAAGTATTGCCACTGAATCACGGGAGATGTGCGAAAGCGCCTAACGAGACGGAGATGAGCGACCGCCGCCGAAAGCGCGCGTGAATCGCAGTGAATGGGTGGGTTCTGGCCACCAAAAACGAAGATGTACAGCGGGCGGCGGTTCGCTCCATCGATTGGTTAGGTGTCGTTCGTTCCATTGCGTATGTGCTTACGAAGGTCGCCCATGCTGAGCGGAGGCGTCCGCTGATGAAGCATAGCATGGCAGTTTGGGCAGACAGGGACAAGATCTTTGATGGGATCGACAGCGTAGCCGCGCCGAGCCTCCGACAAGGGCCGCGTGTGGTGAACGTGGATGTAGCCGGCGCCCAGCTCACCAAACCGTGCTGCGAAATCGAAACCGCAGGCGCGGCAAGCTGAACCGAAGTGAGCTATACAGGCTTTGCGAGCCGCTGGATCGCGCTCGTATGCGTTGATCGTGGTGCGGCGGAGCGCGCCTTCCCAGAAGCGCTCCGGCGTTGCTATCTCTTCTGCAAAACGAATTGGTGAGTAGCCGCGTGACAAGAGGAAGTCGTGCCAAATGTTTTCCAGCGCGGCTGCGGCTTCCGGCGGGATGGTAATCCCGCTGGATTGAGTATTCCAATGCACTGCATCGAGCGGCGGCTCACTGAGCCGCGCTCGAGGTAATATCGGCTCTCGACCCGGGTGCAGTAAGACGTCGAAGCGTGTATCGACGTAAATTGCCGTATCGTTTGCCTCGGAATAATGCTTGCCTTCGTATGGCTCGTCTGATGTGACGACGCCGGATGCCAATATACCGCGGGGCTCGCGAGCTTGTCGGAGCAGGAATACGCGGTCGCCGCGGCGAAGCCGGTGCGACCGACCGGAACTCCAAGAATCGTCAAGAAAGCCTTGCTTCCGCGCACGATCGTAATCGGCATCGAGTGTGTCCCACGACCACTTATCGGGATTCCATGTGAGGAGAAACGTTTGCACACTGAAGACACCTAACGAGAATTATACGAAATTTTTTCGCCTAATTCCACTATAGACCCCAAAACTCGCCCTCAAAGTCGCCATTGCAACCGTTTTGCCAACACCCGCAAAACAAATCCGCCTGCCGGATTCGTTTCTTCCGATTACGGTTGCTACGGGTTTGGCGGTGGCGGCGTGGGCTTTTTCGGCGCTGCGTGACTAGCCACGCGGTTCACGATCGCGCGGGCCGCGAAATAGCCGTTATAAAAATCGGGATTCGATTTTTTATACGGCGTCATCATCTTATCGATCTCGTTGCGAAAAATGCTTCGCACATTCACGATGAGTTGTGCGAGCGACTCCGTCCTCGAAGCGGCGCTGAACGTTTGAGCCAAGATCCCGCGGAGCCGACCAGCTGTTGAAGCGCGTAGAGGCAAGCGGTCGTAAATACAAAGAGATTTAGCCCAAATCAAAATCTTGCCTTCCCGCTCCGAAGCCTTCGTCGAAACTTTGCTGATCGTAGTGCTGCTCACCGATAATTGCATCGCAGTGCTCCTCGACTGCCATTCGTGTAGCTAAATCAGCCGGGGCTGAATCGAGGCCCAACTTGTATCCAGCCCAGTACGACGCCGCGTCTGCGCCCGGAGGTACAGGCGCCGGGATTTTAACACTCAGGTGAGATAGCGCTTTGTCTATGTCCGACAGCGATGAAACCTTTCCAAGTGGCATCCGTAATCGTTGCTTGGCAATGCATACCGCTTTGAGATGATATTTAAGCATCGCTATCAGGCGTGCTTCGGCGTAAAGCCGCAGCCGGATAGGCACGTTGTAGATTTTGAGTGGCAAGAACAGCGACTCGTAACCAGCCACTAGGGCCATAAAATAGGCGAGAGGCACGAAGGCCAACCCCAAAAAAATCGGAGTCGACAATCTGCGAGCCGACTCTCGAGACCAAAGAGCTTGAAAATCATGCGTAGCTGACCAAACGGTGGCGCCAATAACAATTGAGCCTAAAGCGACCTGCAATTTTCCTAAAAACGAAGCAACCGAAGCAAATTGCTTTTCTGATTGAGCAATAACCAGCATCGCTGCAATCAGCGCAGCGAATGGCAATAGCAAGATCTCAACGAGGAGCGGAAATGTGTATGTACTCAAGAGAAATTCCATGAGAACGGTAAGTCGAACGGCGTCCCATATAGAGGCGTGAACTATTCGGTCTGGGTGTGGGGTGTTTACTCCGCGGAAGGCCAGCGCGATCCCCGAGAACAAGAACCAAATGATAGTGTCTTTTAGCTCCGCGATCGTCCAGACGCCTACCCGCCAGAGAACCAGAACCACGCCAGTTGTGAAGAGAGCAGCGACGGCAACCGCACCGAGAATCTTTGGCGCTGCTGCGGCTCGGATCAGGCCAGGAACTACCCTTCGCGCAGGAGAAAACAATACCCAAACAAGGATAACAGCCAGCCAAAGCCCTGTAGAAATCTCCCTCGTGTTGAAGCTTACAGCGTAACAGCCGGGTCCAACCAACAACCCCGTCAACGAGAAGCTCCCGTAGCGTAGTTCTTAATCATTTGGAGAATATCGGTGTAATCAAGCAGGCCAAGTTCCCAAATGTGTGGCTTCGCGAATTCACGAGCAGCCGGCGTGAAACTGGAGGTTGTCGCAAGCAGTGCTTTCGTCGGCCGTGAATCTTGGAACACGCCATACAGCGAGCGGACCTGCCCTACAGAGATCTTGCGATGCGGGGCGTATCGCTTGCACTCGATGATCAATTTTAGGTCTGTGTAATCGCGTTGAGCCAGAGCAATGATATCCCTGCCCCCGTCTCGTGTTTTCTTAGTTAGAATTATCTCGTAGCCAAGGTCGCCATAAATCGAACCCATAAGTTCTTCGAAGAATCTTGGGTCGACAGAAAAAAGCTTTTCTGGGCTCCGAATCAGCTGTTCGGCAATCCTGCGATCGACTAATACGAATTGTTCCGCTGTAAGTAGAGTCGGAGCGGCTGGAAACCAGAGAAGAGCGAATTCAACTGCTTGAAGAAACTCAAGCGCCTCCTCAAACTCTTCAAACAACTGGTCATAGCTTCTGCGCGTGGCTCTTTCGCCGATCGTAACATCCTCTACTCGACCGTAGAGAATCTGCATTTGGTTTTCACAGTCATCCCATCGGCTCTCATCGATGGCACGTAGGAGTTCACGGCAATCACGGTCCATTTCGGCCCACTCGCCCGGTACGTAAGGCTCAAATTCATCCTCTGGGTAGAAGTACTCCGCGTCATGCGAGCTCCGAATATCGCCGAAGACAATGTCTCCATCCGGGAGCATCGTTAATCCCTTGTGTGGTAGAAATGGCCCCGCCTTACCACCGTCTCCACGAGAGGACAGCGGTCGCGAGAAGAATTTGGAAATGTCCCGCACTAACCGGCGAAGCTTCTTCCGCTTTTGTTCACTGCGAAATAGATCGAGAGCGCTGCTTTCCATTACCTGACTGCCTTTGTTGATCCAATCTCCTCATCCAAGATTTCACGCACGGTCAGCGGTTTAATCTCACGTCCTTCCTTTCTGCGGAAGCGGTCGATTTCGAAAAGGGCGTCGCCGGTGAAATCGAAGCCGACGAAATAGCCACGCATTCGTTCCTCGCGCATCATGACGGCTTCGAAGGCGTCGATGTCGGGACGGCCGACTTTGGCGGTTTGTTTCACCTGGATGGGATACCACTCATCCATGAAATCCATCTCGCCGGTCCGTGCGCCGC
Organism: Candidatus Udaeobacter sp.; assembly: GCA_036499425.1. GTDB lineage: Bacteria > Verrucomicrobiota > Verrucomicrobiia > Chthoniobacterales > UBA10450 > Udaeobacter. Next base: position 7,958 of record DASYDT010000139.1, read on the forward strand.
GACGCTCGGGCATCGCGCTGATTGGATAAATGCGACCGTCGATTCCCATGTCCCCCACCTGTCGCGCGTTCTTTGTTCCGCCGAGCGCAACAACCGCCCAGTTCTCAAACTCGAACGGCGGATATTTGCGCAGCTCGTCTTCAGTCTTCGGCAAGTCGCGGACAACAAAGCCGCGCCCGATCTGCCACAGTTGTTCGTCCTCCTTCAGCCCACAATCTTTCTTTAGCCGTTTCGCCATCACTCGGCATGCCGTCGGCGAGATGTCGATTCCAATCCACTGCCGTTTCAGCTTTTGCGCGGCTACCAACGCTGTGCCGCACCCACAAAATGCATCGAGGACAATATCGTTTTCATTACTGCTTGCTTTGATGATGCGCTCAAGAAGGGCAATAGGTTTTTGTGTAGGGTAGCCGAGACGCTCTAGAGCTTGGGAGTTGATAGGATCGATATCCGTCCAGACGCTGCCCATCGGGATACCGTGCATCTTATCGAGATAGCGCTTTAGCTGCGGTCTTTTCTCTTTGTCGTCGGGATACCAAATTCGGCCTTGGGCATCTAACTCCGCCATCGTTTCTCGCGAGTAGCGCTAGCCTTTTTCGGGAGAGGGGAACCCTTTCCATTCATACATCATGTTCGGCCTCGGATTCGGGCTAGTTATATTGTCGAGCCGATAGACGCGGCCGCTTGGATCTTTGAAGCGATACTTCGTCGCAATGTAATCGTCGCTGTATTCTTCAAACTGCGGATGCCAGGCAAAACTATCGCCTCCCGTGTAAACGAAGATTGTATCGTGCATCTGATTCCATCGTTTCGCATCGGAACGAGCTCCGGTTCGTTTCCACACTATTTCGTTAAGGAACTGGTTTTCGCCGAAAATCTGATCCAGCATCACCTTAACGTAATGCGAGGCGTGGTCGTCGCAGTGATAATAGAAGCTGCCGCTTTTCTTGAGCACGCGGTGTAACTCGGCGCAACGCGGGCGCATGTAATCGATGTAGGCTCTGGTCGAGGCATGCCGATCCTCGAAGCTGCGCTTCTCTTTGGTCTCGCCCCAGAAGACCTCGTAGTTACGGTTCGAGTTGAACGGCGGGTCGATGTAAATCAGATCGACGCAGTCATTCGGCAGTTTCTTGAGCTGATCGAGATTATCGCCGCAGTAGATGACGCGCGTATCGATTATGGCGGAGGGTTTGGTCACCATTTAACGCACTTTGCTTAACGAATCGCAACGGGTCAATAAACGGCGGATCGAGATAAACAAGATCGACACTCGCATCGGGAAACTCACGCGTGTCGCGGAGCCATTTCAAATTGTCGCCGAAGTAGAGCCTATTCATTCAGGGAAACATCTAGAGATTTGACTCGTTCGTCGCCCGACTCTCTTGCAGCTATCCTCGCTGCGCAACCGTCCATGTCGCTCGTCCCACTCGCTCCATTCTCGACTTCGCTCGGAATGACAAGTGGATGGTCGCCGCAACGACAGGTTTTGACTCGCGCGGCGCGACCTGCAAAGTTATGCGAGTATTCTGATCGATCCCGAATTTCCCAAAGGACGCTGACCTCATGAGTAAACCCCAAGACGGTTTCGTTTCGCGGTTTTTGAATCGGCCGATTTCGCGCCGCGTCACGCGTGTTCTTCTGAAGTTCCCGATTCATCCCAACGCATGCACGATAGCGATTTTTGTGTTGGTGTTGATCGCAAGCGCATTCCTGGTGCGCGGCGATTACCTAAGCGTCGTCATTGGGGCTGCTATTTTTCAAGTGTTCAGTATCCTGGATGGCTGCGACGGCGAGATTGCGCGCGCCAGGAACTTGGAATCGAAATTCGGGGAGCGTCTGGATAACTTTTGCGATTTTCTGGCCAGCCTGCTCTACGTTTTGGCGCTTGGGCTGGGGCTCCATCGTTGGAGTGAAGGAATCATTTGTGCCGCGCTGATTACCATCAACGAATGGCTTCTACGATATAGCACCGGCGGAATGTGGGCAGATTCGTCTGCGTTGAATGAGTCCTTTTATGCGAGACACCACGGAATGATCGAGCATTCCGGTTTGATCGGTCTGGGGGAACGATTTGTGTGGTGGCTTTTCCAACTGACCAAACGAGACATGGCTCTCTTCGTTTTCTTCATCCTGGCGCTACTCGGCTACGCCCACTGGATTCTTAATCTTTGGACAATCGTTGCGGCTGCGAGCGTGGTCCTCAGCGCGATTGCCGCGATCAGGTTTGGCGTTGCCAATGGTGACGTTGTCGTGGACGAGCCCGGCTATGATGCGTCCGATGTTACTTGATTGAACGTAACACGCGCGCGGTCATGTTTTCCTCGGCGTGTTGCAGCATTCGCGGAGTATCCACGTCCTGCCACCAGCTCTCGCCTATATCGATGGCGCGGACTTTATCATCGGCGGCCATCAATCGAACCGCATCAGCCAGGCTGCAATCGTTCTCGCTGTTTTCGGACTTCACTCGCTCGAGATAGTCGAAGATTTCCAGTGGGCAAACGAACAAGCCGGTATCAATCGCATCGTAATCCCGCAGATCTTTCCCGATGGTGGTGACCCTGTTCCCACGCGTTTGGACTTTCATCGCATCATGTAAATCGAAAATCGAATCGAGCTTTCGATCTACTGCGAGATTGAGCAAACCGGGATCAAAATTATCAAGCGATCGACCGACTATCGCATCGTCGAAAAGATGATCGCTCATCGTGAGGAGAAAAGGTGCGCCGACGTGGCCGGCGGCAGCAAGAAGCGAGATGCCGTTCTGTTTTCGCCAATCGCGATTTTCGATGAAGGACGCGTTCACATCGGAAGGAATGAGCTGCTTCACCTGTGCGATCATGCGCTCGCTTTCGTAACCCACCACGAAATGAACGGTTTTGATTTTCGCGTACATCAAGGTTTCCACAGTGTAGGAAATCAAGGGACGACCAAGCACCGGAACAAAGGGTTTCAGGAAAGTTTTGGCCGTCCCGCGAAGGCGGGAGCCCTCCCCGGCCATCAAGATTAGTGCTTCGGAAACAGCGCTCATCAACATTTGTTTGGGAAGCTGTCAGCTTCCCCTACAGGGATTAAGCAGTCATATCTTGTAATATCTTTTCAGCCCCCAAATCCTGACGCGCTGCGGAAGAAATCTGAAAATCATAGGCGCAATTTTTGATTGAAACACATCGCCAACTGTTACCCGCGGCGGCGGATGGACCGTGCTGATTAGTTTCAGAACATGGCGCGCAACAAGATCGGGCTTTGGAGCGTCCCTCATATTACGTTCGGTGACCTCCCAGGCCTTTGCGACCTTGTCATCGTAGCGCGGGTCGCGCTGCGTGCTCTTACTGACATCCTGGTTAAATTTCGTGCAGATGTCACCTGGTTGAAGATCGACAAGGTGCACCCCAGAATCGCCCAGCTCGAGTTGGGTTGTCATTACAAATGACGCCATGGCTGCTTTGGCAGCGTTGTAAGCCGCCATGAACGGCACTGGAAGCCGGGAAGCTAGCGAAGTGACGTTGATGATCAAACCTCCTCCGCGGGCTTGCATGTGACGAAGTGCGAGCTGCATCAATTGGATTTGACCGAAAACAAGAATTTGAAACTGGCTCGCGATCGTTTCCATGGGAAGAAACTCAGCGGGTCCAAAGTGACCGGCGCCGGCGTTGTTGATCAAAACATCAAAGTAACCAGCTTCAGCGAGCGCGAAATTGAACGCCTCTTCGACGGAAAGCCGATCGGCCAGATCGAGACGGACCGCATGCCACCGCGGCAGTTTTGGGATGCGTTCCAAATTGCGCGACGTACCCCAGACTTCGTGACCCTGCGCCACGAGTAATTTGGCAATGACCAGACCGATGCCGGAACTCGCGCCCGTTAGAAAAACTTTCTTCACGATTAGGAAAAATGGCTCCGCGCCGCGTGATGCATTGCGTGTTGCTACCGCATTGATTCGTATTTTAACTATCGCTCCGGTGCAAGGATGTCCTAGCAGCGATTTCACCATTGCGCGAGCATTACCAAAGACGCCCGTCCTTAAGATGTCGATTTTGTCCCCATGTTTCGTCTGATTTCCGCGCTCTTCGTTATTTTGATTGTGCCATGCCTGACGTGGCTGCTGCCGTCCAGGAGAAAGCAGCGTCAACAAGTCCGCTTTATTCGTGAAACGCTGACCCCCAACCGAACGTGGGATAATCGGCGACTAATCGCGTCTCTATCGACGGTGCCCGCCCGAATCAACAATTTAAGGCCGACGATTCGGTCTCTTTTGAAGCAAACGCGTCCGCCGGATGAGATCGTGCTGAGCATTCCGGAATTTTCGATTCGCGAGCAGCGGCCTTATGTTGTGCCCGAGTATGTTTTGCGACTCCCGCCCTTGCGGATTTTGCATTGCGGCAAGGATTGGGGACCGGCGACAAAATTTATCCCCATCGTTCGAGAAGAGTTGGCAGCGGGCCGGGGAGATACGTTGATCATGGTCGTGGACGACGATCGCATTTACCCACGGGACGCGCTGGAAACCTATCTTCATTACCACGCGCAATTACCCGAGGCGGCGCTTTGTTTTCGCGGTGCAGCAATGCCGCGAAGCCTGGACTGGCGTGACGCCCGGATGATTCGCGCGCGCGAACTCCGCCAACCTCAGCCCGCAGCGGTGATGACCGGGTGCGGAAGCTATTTAATTCAACCGAGGTTCTTTGACGAGTCGCTTTGGAATTATTCCAGCGCTCCTAATGGAGCGTTTTACATGGACGACATCTGGATCAGCGGGTGGCTCAGTCGCCGCGGCGTGAAAAGATATGTTGTGCCTGCATCGGCGATGATGCGCAGCGTGTGGCGACAACGGCGGACATTGTCTCTGCACGATGTACCGAACGGGCGTCAATATCACAACAACGAGACGATCGCATTCTTCAATGACACTTGGGACGTCTTCGCTTCGGGCTAAGGATGCTTATCCTTGCGATGGATATGGTGATGCCACCATTGCACACCGAAGATTGCCAGAAAAACCGCAGCGCTCGTGACCTGTCCGATAATTCCACTCAGCAATACGCGGCAGAAGATAGCTGGAAGCATCGCGATTGCTGCGGCGACCAGCGGTGGTCGAATGTCGCTCCACGAATCTTTCCAATGAAAGACCCAACGCAGTGTCACGTAGCGTAGTGTTCCCTGTACGAGATATGGCAAAAGAATACCGAACGCCGCACCCATTACACCGAATCGCGGGATCAACCAGAGAAGCCCGGCAACAGCGACGACACAGGTGATCGATGAATGCAGTAGATTCAAGCGCGGCCGTTGCACCATGATCACGGTTTCGCCCAACGCGACGAACGCATTAATAGCACTCGCGAGAGCGACGATGCCGAGCCAAACGCCGCCTTGCCGAAATGCTGGACCGTAGATGAGTAGAATCGTCCCGCCGGCGAGAGACAACACTGCTACAAGCGGTAACAAGATCCAGAGCATCCACTGAGCAAGCCGGGCGTAAGTCGCGGCGGCGATTTCGTGGTCTCCCGTTGCCGTCATCCCGGCGACGACCGGCGCGAAAATCGGGTTGAAAGCTTGATTCACTTTTCGCAAGCCGTTGGCGGTCCCGATCACTGCGCTGTAAACACCGACGGTTGCAAGGGTCACACCGGGCGCGCGTCCAGCGAAGTAGCCGAGCAGAATGAGGTCCAACCGGGCAATAAACGCGTTGATCAGCTGATAAATGCTGATGGGCGCCGAATATGCGAGCAGCGACCGCGCTTCGCTGAAAGGCGAAACAACAACTGTCTCCGCGGGAACATGACGAAACAGCGATGAGGCAAGGATGAGCGCGATAAGTCCTGATGCTGCCGTACCAATGATTGCAGCCACTTCCGGCGAGGCGCTCTTGAAGCCGACTGCGAGTGCCAGCAGAAACGCCAGCGTCGTTGCAATCGGCTCCGTCATCCCGCGCGAGTAAATATCGTGTTTCATGACCTTCATCCCGCGTGAGACGGCGGTACTGATTCGATACAAAGCCAGACCCGGCATCGCGCAGAGAACCAGCGCAAGGGCGGAAATCATCTGTGGTTGTATGTGAAGACGATTGTTAAAAAACCGAAGCGCCACAATGACGATGGCAGCAGTGACAATGGACTGCGCAACCCCTAGCACCGCAGCGATTCGAAAAAGCGCCCGGCTTCGCGCCCGATTGCCGACAGCCTCGGAGCGCGCAATGAACGTGGTGATCGCATTGTCTAGACCAAGAACACCGATCTTGCTGATGATGTCGGTAGTGGACCACGCAACGGAGAATATGCCGAGTGCTGCCGGTCCCAGCAGCCGCGCGACGAGAAATGTGAAGATGCCGCGGAAATTCGACGCCAGCATCGCGATCGTGTTCAGGAAGGCGCCGCGCTTTAGCTCCACGCCGGTCGCGTCCACGCGCGCCGGGGCATCCGCTGCCGGCGGCGGGACGTCCAGCATAACTTCCGTCGTGCTCACTGATTCCTCGCGAAGCCGGTCAGAGCCTTGGGCGATTTCGATGTTAGGATTGCATGTGAAGGCGCCCGGTGATTCATGTTTCGGCAGAGTAGTCTCGATGAAAGAAGTTGACTGAAATCGACGAGACGTGTCCGGTCAAGGGAGTGTAGTGCGGTGGTCATTTTTGCATGGGAGATGGTCGCTATACCCATTTGTTACCAAAGCTAAAGGGTTTTTGGAATGAGAGAGGCTGCGAAAATCGCAGCTTGATTAGCAACTACATGGCAACACGCGGTCTTTTGAAAATCGCAACGGATGACGGGTTCAGAGCTCCCATGGTCTGGCGTTAGAAATATAAAAGAGATTGAGCGTGTCAGGCGAAACCCTACCTAAAAATTAGGCGGCACCTGATTAGACAAACTCGCACGATTTCCGTACAAAACGCCTTCCGTTAAACGGATCCAAAATGGGTCTCCCGGCTGGGATTTTAACTTTGCAACGGGCTGATCGCTGGGTTGGTGCGCCACTCTGCGCTATTTTAAGCATTCTAAGAAGGATCTTTGAATCCACTCGGCAGTCAGGATCCCGTCAAGTTCAGCGCATTCTTTTCGTCAAGTTCGCAGAGCAGGGCTCAACCGTTCTCGCTTATCCGGCAATTCGTCGGGCGATCGACATGGTCGGACGTGAAAACGTTTACTTCGTCGTATTTGAAGACAATCGCTTCATTATCGACGCCATGGAAATCGTTCCCGAGAGGAATGTGATAACGATCGCGACACACAGCCTTTTCGGACTCGCGCTTAGTGCGCTGCGAGTGGTACATCGAATCCGCAAAATCCGCATCGACGCGATCATTGATATGGAATTCCTGACGCGCTTTTCTGCGATCCTGGCGTTCACAACCGGCGCCAAGATACGGGTGGGGTTTCATACTTTTTTTGGCGACGGACCTTACCGCGGCGACTTAATGACGCACCGGCTTTTGTACAACCCTCATCTCCATACGAGCGACATGTTCGAAGCCATGGTTAAAGCACTGACTTGCGATCCGGCGGTGCTTCCGGCGTTTGAGTTTACTCCTTCTGCGAAGCAACCGCTCGCACAATTTCAGCCCAAGCCGTCGGAAGTTGCCGAAGTTAATGCCCTGCTGCAGCGCGAAAATCCTCGCATCGGTTCTGCGCCACTCATCCTGCTCAACCCGAACGCGAGCGACTTGTTGCCACTGAGACGCTGGCCGACGCTGCGTTATGCCGAACTTGCACAGCGCCTGCTCGAACGTTACCCAGACTTGTTTATCGGATTTACAGGCGCCCCTGCTGAAGCCGTTCCTAATAACCAGCTTGCCGATGAGGTCGATTCAAGACGCGTCATCGCGCTTGCCGGAAAAACTACTCTGCGGCAACTACTCGTGCTTTACACGCGCAGTGAGATTTTGGTGACAAATGACAGCGGCCCAGCTCATTTCGCCTCGCTGACGCCGATTCGCGTAGTCACCTTGTTTGGGCCGGAAACACCGGCTCTATTTGCCGCGCGCTCAACAAACGTGACCGCTTTGTGGGCCGGCATCGCGTGCAGTCCTTGCGTGAATGCGTACAACAACCGGCAATCGGTCTGCCGCAACAATCTTTGCATGCAAGCAATCACAGTTGATGACGTCTTTGAGGAAGTGATTCGCATCTACGATTCTCGCACGAGCACCGCAGCCCGAAATTAATTTTGTAACCATTATGGCTGCGCCATTTGATAGGTCGCGACGACTTGGCTTCGCTGCGCTTGGACTAATCCTCCTCACAGTCGCAATTCGCTTTCCGTCTGTTTTACATCCATTGCCAATTGATGATGAGGCGGGATATTCCGTAATCGCGAACGAGATCGTCGATGGGGGCCGTCCCTACATTGATGCGATTGATCGCAAGCCGCCCCTGCTGTTCTGGACATATGCCGCAGTCTTCAAGGTTGCTGGAGAGTACAATTGGATAGCGCTGCACATCCTTTCGCTAATCTGGACGCTCGCTACGATGGCAGGGCTGTATGTAATCGCAAAACAACTGTTCGATCGCGAAACGGGCCTGATCGCTGCGCTCTTCTATAGCGTGTTTCAAGCTTGGGCGAGCTTTAAGAACCTTGCGTTCAACGGCGAGATGGTTATGAACCTGCCGATCGTCTGGGCGTGGGCAATCGGATTCAGCCGGACCTCGTTAAAATGGAGACCAGAGCTGTTGGGGGCAGGCGCGCTCCTTTGCGCGGCCTTCCTGCTCAAGCAGCCGGCTGCGATAGCAGCAATCCCGCTCGGGATCTATTTGCTCCTTCCCAGTTATCGGATCAGCCGTGGATTGACGCGAACCCAATCCGTCATCCAAGCGGCCATTCTCACGACGGGTTTTTTTGGATCTCTTGGTCTTTTCGCAGTCTTCCTTCAGGAACAAGGTATCTTCCGCGAGACGGTTTACTGGACGATCGTCAATCACACGATTCCGTACATCTTCTGGAAAAAGGGGATTCTTATGACCCTGGCCTTCGCTGGCGTCTGCCTACCGCTGCTGATCGGCGCGGCGACAGCGATTCGAGATGGTCGCGGTTTATGGGCGGGCAAGAACGCCGAGCAAACAGCGCTCCTTGGGCTACTCGCCGCGTCCACCATCGGCGCGGCGGCGGGCGCGCGTTTTTACGACCACTATTACGTCCAATTAATTCCGCCACTCACTTTACTTGCCGCGCCGTACTACGCGCAGCTTTGGACCGGAAGGATGCAATCCCCTCACTGGTTGTTACGACCTCCTGTCACCCAAGCCTGGTTGGCGGCTACCATTGTTGCTTTCTCAATCTCGCACTGGGTAGCGCTGGCTGAGCGACGCGTTCCGTTGGAGACGGGACGCTATTTGCTCGAGCATTCTGCTCCGAACGACAGGATTTTTGTCTGGGGCAATAAACCGAAAATTTATCTCGAGGCACGACGACGTCCTGCTTCTCGCTACATTCTGTCGTTTCCACTCACGGGTGAAGTGTTCGGCGGACCGGTCCCCGGCTTCGACACTCGCTACCGAATCGTGCCGGGGGCGTGGACAACGCTCGAGCAAGATTTTGACAAGCATCCCCCAGCCTACATTGTCGATCTTTCCTCGGAGCCCGGAGCACAATTTCCAGTTCGAGACTTTCCGATTCTTGCCAGGCTTTTGGCGGAACGATACCAGCCAGTCGCGCACACCGCTGAGAGTGTAATTTATCACCGAAACGATGATCGCGTTTTGGCGCACCATGGCCCGAAAAGCAATCGCTAGGTCTGACCGAAAAGGTGCGCTCGTCCTCCTTATCCTGCGATTTGCCGAGGGATTGAAATAACAAAACAAGAGCCATGACTTTCCTCCTGACACTGTTCGGTTTATGCATTGCCTCTTACGCGCGCGCTGCCGCCCTCGACGCGAATGCAGATGTCCGGAAGTATTTCAAGAAGACGGTTGCTTCATTTTAGTGTTGTGTAACCGATATGACTTTCCAATCGTTGAGTTTCAAAATGGTCCGCCGCCAAGGTGCGACGAGAGAGCATGTCCTTTGCGACCTGTGACGAGAAGCAACGCAGGCGCCGGGCTATTTTCAACTCAACCCTGCGGGCCGCAGTTCTTTGGGCGGATTTCCGCGTCACTCGCTCGGCCAGCCCCGAATGCTTTCGGGACAGGCGCCTCGCTCCTTGAAATTCGCCCAAACTCCTTGCGGCGATTGGCAAGGCATACCGGTTACACAACACTAGTATGCGAGTCTTGATTACGGGAGGCGCCGGTTTCATCGGCCGGCATATCTGCGAACACTTCCAGGATCGAGCAGAGGTTCGTGTCCTCGATAACCTGCGCTCCGGTTTTAAGAGCAATCTGTCTCATTTGGAATACCAACTCATTGTCGGCTCAGTTCTGGATCGCGGTTTCGTCAGAGAGGCTATGCAAGGTGTGGACTTTGTCTTTCATCTCGCGGCGATGGTCAGCGTCCAGGAATCCATCCAGAAGCCGAATGAATGCGCCGAGATTAATGCCGAGGGTACTGCGATTGTTTTGGAAGAGGCGGCGCGGGCCGGGGTGAAAAAGCTGATCTTCAGCAGCTCGGCTGCAATTTACGGCGACAATCCAACCATTCCAAAAATTGAAAGCATGCCGGCTGAGCCGAAGAGTCCGTATGCCACAAGCAAGTACGAAGGCGAACGGCGCTGCCGCTCCTTCACGGACGGAGGGCGACTCGCTACTGTTTCTCTTCGTTATTTTAACGTCTTTGGTCCCCACCAAAATCCGAGAAGTGAATACGCTGCGGTCGTTCCGGCTTTTATTGAGAAAGCAATCAGAAACGAGCCGATTACGATTTTCGGAGACGGCCGGCAGACGCGAGACCTCATTTATGTAAAGGATGTAGTCGCAGCCAATGTTTTTTTCGCGTTAAAATCGCAGGCAACCGGAGTCTTTAACGTCGCTTGCGGGAGACAGATAACAATAACCGATCTGGCTCTAACCATTCGCACCCTTACCAAGTCTAGCTCCAAGATTAACTACGGTCCGGAGCGGCCGGGCGACGTGAAACATTCAGTCGCGGGCGTTGACAAGACTCGGACAGCTGGCTTTAGGCCGGTTTGGGATTTTGCCGAAGGATTGCGCGCAACGATCGAATTTTCAGGAAAAACCTAGGAGACTGTTGAAATACTGGAATGAGCCGCGTTGCTGTTGATTTTTGGGGCTGGCAAAGGCGTGAGCGCAGTGCCGATATCCGCAGCGATCTAGGCCAAGCGAGCAACGCCGGCCAGGGCCAAAAGCGACGCAACCCAGAGGGCGCAAAGCAGAAGGGGCGTCTGGCTGCGTCGCTCGTTCGTTGCAGCCCACTGAAGGGGATGCGCCTCACTCGCTCCTTGCCATCCGCCCCTTCTGCTTCTACGCGCGACCCATCCCAGTATTTCAACAGTCTCCTCGCGGGCATTGAGCAGACCCGTCACTTATGACGCGATCTCAAAGCCGCTGGGTCAACGTAATCATCATCGCGATGGTCGTGATCCTGCGTTCGCCCACCCTCTTGCCGGAGATGTACAATAGCGATGAGGCCTATTACGGTACAATCGCGAACGACATCTTGGACGGTGGCGCCGTTTACCACACGGCGGTGGATACGAAGCCGCCGGGCATGTACTACATTTACGCCGGCGTTTTCCGGGTGGCTGGGTGGAATAATCTTTTTGCGGTTCACGTCCTCGCCACATTTGTCATCGTGGCCACTGCCCTCGTCCTGCGGCGAATTGGTGCGCGAGTGGCAGACGATTGGGCAGGGGCATGGAGCGGTATTGGCTATGCCGTGTTCGTCCATGCCTACCGGCCGGGGGACACGCTGGGCGCGAACAGCGAGATTTTCGCTTCTCTTCCGCTCACGTTGAGTGTTCTTGCCTTCATCCAAAGCCAGAAAAAACCGAGCTGGGGTTTGATGTTTCTCAGCGGCGCGCTCGTGGGAGTGGCGACTTTGATTCGGCAGCCTGCGGCCGTGACCTTGGGCGCAATGCTGGCGTATCTCGTTTACCTCTGGCTCATTCCCCGGACACAATCAGTCGAGCGTATTTTGGCAGCAGGGAGCGGCTTGCTGATTGGATTCGTCGCGGTGATCGCGGGACTGGCCTGGTATTACTATTGGCAGGGAAATCTGCATGACGCGTATCTGTGGGGCTGGGCGTTTGCCATTCGCTATGTCGAGTCGGAAACAACCTTCGGTTATGTCTTGCAACGCCTCGTCACCGTCCATCTCGCTGTGATTCTTCTCTCGGGCGTGTTGTGGTATTTTGGCATCTGGCAGGTAGTTGAGACGCTGCGGTGTCTTCGGCAAAGCAGGGCTGTGTCGCCCGATCCGGTCCTGTTTATTTTCTGGTTGGTCCTCAGTTACCTCGGGATCTTTATTGGATGGCGCTTTCCCGGGCATTATCATTTGGCAGTGCTTCCGCCGCTGTCGATTCTTGCCGGACAGGCCTTCTCGCGCTTTGTCGCGGAACAGCGACGTTCTCCTCAGCTACGCTGGCGATGGATCCGAACAGCCATTATTGCTGCGGCCGCCCTGCCGACAATAGGTTTTCTCATCGTGGCCTTTGTCGTGCGAACGCAGACGCTCAATTTTCTCCCGGTTGTCCAGCAGATCGTCAAGGAGACGGGACCGAACGATCGTATCTTTGTGTGGGGCAGTTCCCCGCAACTCTACAGTTTTTCCGGCCGTCGGATGGCGACGCGTTTCGTGAGCTGCACACACCTGGTTGGCGCCTACGCCAGCCGCCCTCGTGCAGTGAGAGACAAAGCGGAGAGCGTGATTCCGGAAACTTGGGAGATGTTTCAGGCAGACTGGGAAGCGCACCCCCCGGTGCTCATCATCGACATGTCAACGGCGGACCCGTTCTGGTCGGCTCATCCCATGACGCGATATCCCGTGCTTCGCGGCTACCTCCACCAATATCGTCTGGAAAGTGTGATCGACGGCGACACAATCTATCGTCGGCTTTAGACCGACCTCAAATCGCGCGCATGACGACAAGCAGGCCAAGCGTCTCGGTAGTCTATCCAATGTTCAATGAAGAAGAGAACATTGAGCGCGCGGTCCAGTTCGCGGAGGCGGTCCTGGCCGACATGACGTCTGATTACGAGATCCTCATCGTCAATGACGCCAGCACGGACCGATCGCCGGAAATCGCGGAAGCATTGGCCCGATCAAACCCTCGTGTGAAGGTGTTCCACCACGAACGGAATTTGAAATTGGGAGGCGCGCTTCGCACCGGCTTTGGCAGGGCGACGAAAGAGCTGGTCTTCTACTGTGACTCGGATTTGCCGGTCGATCTCACGGAGCTGACCCGGGCGGTGCACATCATGGAGTTTACAAGGTCCGACATCGTTTCGGCTTTTCGGTTTGATCGCACAGCCGAAGGACCTATCCGCACCCTGTATTCAGTGGTTTACAATTTGCTTATCCGTTTTCTTTTTCCGTTGCGGGTGAAAGACATCAATTTCTCCTTCAAATTGTTCAAGCGCGAGGTCCTGGATAAGGTTGCGTTGGAGTCGGAAGGGTCGTTCATCGACGCGGAACTGCTAATCAAAGGCAAGCTGCACGGATTTAAGATTGTACAATTCGGCGTGAATTATTTTCCCCGAAATCGCGGCACTTCCACTCTGGCCACTCCGGACGTGATCTTCAAAATGATTCGGGAACTGGTCGCATTCCGGATGAAGATGCGACACGAAATCCGGGCGGCCCGTGTCTCCGCGCCTTGAAACGGCTGATCGTTAACGCGGATGACTTGGGACTTACCTCGGGAGTCAACCGTGGGATTTTGCGGGCGTTTCAAGACGGAATCGTAACAAGTGCCTCGTTGCTTGTCACGGGGAGTGCATTCGAGGAGGCTGTCGCGCTGGCTCGGCAGAACCCGGAACTGGATGTTGGGCTGCATCTGGCGCTGGTAGAAGAGCGAGCCGTCCTCGGGCACGAGGTCTTACCGACCGTGGTTGATGAAACGGGACGGTTTCCCCGCACGAGTGGTGAATTTTTCAGACGCGCGTTTCTCGGACGCATCAACTGGAACGAGGTCGAGCGTGAGATCGCGGCGCAGATCGCGCGCTTCCAGAAGACAGGATTGCGACTTTCCCATCTTGATAGCCACCAACATCTCCACATGTTCCCGCCCGTTTTCCAAATCGTTAGCCGGCTTACTCGCGGAATGGATAATGTTTGGATTCGCAATCCTGCCGGTCCCTGGCGAAAATCGTCGGGTGTCCGAATGGGACGATCGATACAGCAGCTTGGTTTGAATCTGACCTGTCTGTCGGCGCGAGCTTTGCACGGCCCGCCCCTGCCGCAAATGCCGGACGGCATGTGCGGATTCGAAGTCAGCGGGTGTTTAACTCTCCCTGCGCTCGGACAAATACTCGGGAAAATTCCTGACGGCCTGTATGAATTGATTTGCCATCCCGGCGAAGATGATGCTGATACGCGGACGCGATACAGTCATTGGCGCTATCGGTGGGCTGAGGAACTGGGGGCTCTGACCGCGCCCGAAACGCAGGTGGTTCTAAAGGAACAGGGAATCGCACTCACCTCGTTTGCGCTGGCGAGCGCGATTGCGTCGCGGGTAACTAGCCCCTAAACTGAATCTTTTCGATCAATCGCATGAAGCTCCTGGACAAAATCCGCCGCGAATTTTCCGGCTGTAACATTTTAGAATCGGGCAAGCGCCTCGTAGACCGCAAGCCGTTGCAATGCAGTCTTTATGTGACGGACCGGGCTTAAAGTTTGGGGTCAGAAGGTTTGGGGCAGATCTAAACTCCGAAAGTTTTCGCGAGCTGCCTTTTTGACATTTGTTGACTCATGCGCTCCCGCTCATTGGAAACTCGTTCGCGTCCCACTTTGACTCATGTGCTCCCGCCCATTTCGACCTCTCGGTTTACCCGTCTATGTCGCGTCCCCGCGGCTCCGTTCTCTCGCCGCTACCCATCGCGGCGTTGCCTTCTATGTCGCTTTCCTAAAAGCTCCATTCGGCCTCTCGGTTTGCCCATCTACGTCGCTCCCATCCCGGCGGCTCCGTTCAACCGAGCAATGCAGATGCCGGCAACATAGCGGCTGATTTGAATTTTTCGCTGCATCTCTCGGACCCTAGCCCGCGCAGCGCACCCAGATAAGCTGGTTCACTAACCAGCGCCTCAGAGTTCGATTTTTTCGGCGTTCGCTTTCCCAAACCGCGATGAGCGACGCGAGCCGTTTACAGGAACGAGATTGTCTTTTCGGTGCTCGTTGATCCACACTGCAGTTGAACATCGCGGCTATGCGTCACTCCATCAACGGAGAGAATAACTTGTGCTGGACCTTCGAAATCATCAGCTTCGTCCAGCAAGAGAAAATCAGGGCCGAGTTGCGAAACTTGCAATTTCGAGCCATCGCGCACGACATGCATTTTTACTTCTGCTGAATGGCCGGTGTGATTGTCTGTCATGGATGAGGACCTAAATAGTCTCCCTCAGCGATACGCGCTCAGACGCAATATCAAACTAGGCGAGCGGTTGGGTTTTGGCATCCATGGTATTGTCTTCGCTGCCGAAGACAACGCAAAACCAGGATTTTTCGCGGTGAAGTTTCACCGTGAGCAGCGCCCGTTTGAGCTTGAGTGCCGCGTCTATCAACGTCTGCGTGAAGAGCGAACTACGCGAATTCTCGGCTTCAATGTGCCTCAGTTGCTGAGCATCGATGAGGAATTTCGCGCGATAGAGATGACAATTGTCCGCCCGCCATTTCTTCTCGACTTTGCAGACGCTCGTCTGGATGAAGCTCCTGACTTCAGCGAAGATGTTCTTCGACAGTGGGAGGAAGAGAAAGCGGAAATTTTCGGTTACAGATGGCCAGAGGTTACTCGCATTCTCGCAGCTAAAGGCGTTCGACGTTTATCTGCTCGATATTAACCCGCGAAATATTTCCTTTCCCGAGGAAACTGGGTGAATCGAAGTTTGCGGTCGCCGCGGCGACCGCCGCTACAGCCAGAATCGCAAGCGACACACCTGCCGCTGCACAGCTCCATTGTGTTGATCCGCGGGGATCAGATGGGAGAAGCTTAAACTCCTAACGAATTGCGTCGCGAGCGACTAGCCCTTAAACTGGGTCTTTTCGATTGTTCGCATGAACCTTCTCGACAAAATCGGCCGCGAATTTTCCGGCTATAACGTTTTGGAATCGGGTAAGCGTCTTTTCGATCGCAAACCGCTGCAATGCAGCCTTTATGTCACGGACCGCTGCAATCTGGATTGTGCTTATTGCACTGAGTATGACAATAGCCGGCCGCATCCCAGTATCGATGATTTGAAAAAATGGGTACGGAAAATTCGCGAGCTTGGCACCATGCGGATTGCTCTCGTCGGTGGCGAACCGCTTGTGCATCCGGATATTGTCGAACTCGTTCGTTACTGCCGTGAGCTCGGCTTTGCCACCAGCCTGACGACCAACGGGTTTCTCCTGACGCGTAAACTGGTTGCGGAACTGGAAGATGCCGGCTTGCAAGTCATGCAGATCAGCGTTGACCGGATGACGCCCAGTCCAATTACGAAGAAGTCGTTTAGGACGATTTTGCCGAAGCTCGATTATTTTCGTGATTCAAAAATCAGCCTGCATATCACGGGCGTGATTTGTGCCGATACCTTGCCGGAATCGCAGGCAGTGCTTGAGACCGGTTTGTCTCGCGGAATTCCGACTGAAGTTCGCCTCGTGCATGCGGATCCTTTGCATCGATTTCGTGTCGATCGCGGGACGCGTGAAGAGCTCGAGCGTTTCATCGATTCGATGATTGAACGAAAGCGGCGCGGCGAAAAGATTCACACCAGCGAGGCGATTCTCAATTATCAACGCAGCCTCCTCCGCGGCGAGCACGTCGAGTGGACATGCGCGGCGGGCTACAAATTATTCTTCGTTTCCGCGCAGGGAAAATTTTGGATTTGCAGCATGGTGCATACGGACAAGCACATCATGGACGTTACCCTGGACGATCTCTACGCGAATTATCGCAAGAAATCCTGCCAGGAGGGTTGCGGCGTTTACTGTGCTGTCAGTGCGTCGCTTCTCGTGGAAAAGCCGATTGCGGTACTCGGCAAGGAAATCGTGGCGCGCGCCAAGCGTGTGCCCTCGATATTCCGCACTTCTTCAAGTCCGCGTATCGACGATCCGAAACCGCGGGGCATTACAAATCCAGATGGAACGCAGGAGATGAACGGCAGCGCTAACCACAGCCCATCCGCAGATGATTGCATAACTTTGCGGGAAAGCGTTTAGCAAAAAGCCGCACGCGAGTATCCAAACATAGACGTTTCTTCGAGCCGCAAACAGCCGGAAAGCACGGTCAAACGGTGTAATGTCATCCAGCAGGCGACCTTTCACCATCTTTGCCCAGCGCTTTGCGGATTCATCCAGTAAGTGCGATGCGATGAGCAAAGCGAAAAAATAGAACACGTTTGGAAGCTGGCCGCTTCGCCACAAATGAAAGGCGATAGCCGCCCACCACGAATTCTCTATCAAATAATCGAGATGATGTTCCCATTTGCCGCGCTCGGTTGTTTCGATTTTCACGCGCGACTGCTTCCCATCCAGTCCATCGACGATACCAAAAATGAGAGCAGCGAGGATTCCCAGGCCGACCCGGCCAACCGCAAAGGCCGCGGTCGCGCTGCATCCGATGACGAGGCCTGCAATCGTAATTTGGTTTGGCGTGATTCGCGTTTTACAGAGAAGTGCGATAATTCGCGTTTCGATCGGCGCGTGGACGTAAGCTGGCAAATCGAGCGTCCCTTTTTGCGCGGAATCGAGGATGATGCGTTCACCGAGGTGACGGTCCTGCTCCAGCGGCACTCGGAAGCAGAGTGGCCGTACGTGCCGGCGCATGGTGACGATGTAATCCTCTTCTTTCGCCGCGTCGACGGTATCGACCTTGCCGTGGTCGATCTTCCTTGTGAGTTCACTAAAAACCGGCGCTGTGGGTGAAAGGGCCAAAAGAAAATCTCTCGTGATTAATGCAGGGCCGCAGGGATTTCGAATCAACTGTCCCGCGAATTCTGGTGGATTGGAATCGACAAGCGCGGCCGATGAGTCTTTCGCGCAGAGAGCGACAAGCAGGCGCGCGTCACAATAAATATTTGCCGGGACTATTAGGAAGCAGTCGGTCGAGCTTTGTTCTAAAAGCCGTTCGGCTGTAAGAGGTTCAGTTGCGCTCGAAACAAGATCCGCAGTTATGTGTTCCCGCGGCCACGAGCGCCTGGCTAATTCGGCTCCAACGATTTCAGGCGTTGTTGAGAAAACAACCGCCCGCCGAAACCCGAGTCGCTGCAAAATTCGGAGCAGACGCTCGAGTAAATTGACACCGCACAATTCGATCAATGCCTCGGGGGCATTCGCGATCAAGATTGGCAGCACGTTGTCCATCGCTCGCGAGTTTAAGGGTGGATGCGCCGCGTTGCTAGCACCCGCGTGTCGCGGTCACGAGCCGCGTTTTAGCAGATGCGCCTGTGGCTTGTGGTCCGATATCCGTTCTTGCAACCGGGCACGACATAATAGAGATTCGGCGCTTGCAACTCCGAAATATTTCGGCCCTGCAAGGAGGCGCAAGTTCGGTTTGGAGCCGGCCTAACTTGTGGCTTGCTCCAAAGAATGTAAGTCAGGTAGGGTTCCAGCTTTAGCAATCACGCAATGAGAAAAATAAGAATCGCAATCGTAGGCGTCGGAAATTGCGCCAGCTCTCTCGTCCAAGGAATCAATTTTTATGATGGCGCCTCCCCGAACGGCACCCGGGTCGGGTTAATGCATCGCCAGATCGGCGGCTACCGGCCAAACGACATCGAAGTCGTTGCCGCCTTTGATATCGACCGGCGCAAAGTCGGTCTGGACGTGAGCAAGGCGATTTTTTCGCCGCCTAACTGCACGAAGGTTTTCTGCGACAGGGTCAAGCTTACCGGCGCCATTGTGAAGATGGGCTGCGTTTTCGACGGTTGCCCACCCCATATGCACGAGCAGGACCCGTTGCGCACATTCCTGCCGCTGGAAAAAGAATCGACCCGCGAACAAATCGTGGCCGAACTCAAGAACTCTTCCGCGGAGTTGATGGTCAACTATCTGCCAGTCGGCTCCGAAGAAGCGACTCGCTTTTACGCCAACTGCGCGCTGGAGACCGGGCTCGGCTTCGTCAACAATATCCCGGTTTTTATCGCCAGCGATCCAGCCTGGGCAAAGCGTTTTGCAGATAAAAATTTGCCGCTCATTGGCGATGATATCAAAGCCCAGATCGGCGCCACCATTTTACACCGAACGCTTGTCGATCTTTTCCGCAAACGTGGCGCGAAAGTTGTGCGGACTTATCAGTTGAACACCGGCGGCAATACCGATTTTCTCAATATGCTGAATCGCACCCGGCTGGCATCGAAGAAAACATCGAAGACCGAGGCCGTTCAATCGGTGATGGGCGAGCGTCTGGCGGAGGAAAATATTCACATCGGCCCGAGCGATTATGTGCCGTGGCAACTCGACAACAAAATTGCCTTTATCCGTGTGGAAGGCCGCCTTTTTGGTGATGTGCCGATGGAGGTTGATGTGAAACTTTCCGTCGAGGATTCACCGAACTCCGCCGGTGTGGCCATCGACGCCATCCGCTGCTGCAAACTTGCGCTTGATCGCGGGATCGGCGGCGTGCTGCATTCCGCCGCCGCTTATTTTGCGAAGCATCCGCCCGTGCAGATGGCGGACGACGAAGCGTACCGCTGCGTCGAGCAATTCATTCGCGGCGAGCGCGAGAACTGATCCCAGAGAGTTGCCCCACGCTGGAGAGGCCGCGGCGGAGAAACATTCCAAGGCCGAACGACCATGCACCACGAAGCGTGCTGACCAGTGCGCGGAAGGCGCGCTAGCTGATCGCCCGCTCGCGGCTGGCGACGATGTGACCGTCCCTCATTTCATGGACCCAGTCGCATGCCTCTGCGATCACCGGGTTGTGCGTTGCGAGGAGCAAGGCTTTGCCGCGTTCGTGCACAAGGTTCTGCAGCAGTTCGAAGGCGCGCTCGGAGTTGGCGGTATCGAGGTTGCCGGTGGGTTCGTCCGCAAGAATCACCTTTGGATCGTTAGCCAGCGCCCGCGCGATGGCTACCCGCTGTTGTTCGCCTCCGGAAAGATGCCGGCTGGGTCTGCGTAGTTTGTCGCCCAAGCCGACCGATTCCAAAAGATCGCCCGCGCGCTCTCGCATCTGCGCATCGGAAAGCTGCCCGCGCTTGCGCATCGGGATAATCACGTTTTCCTGCGCTGTGAAATCTTCCATCAAAAAATGAAACTGAAAAATGAAGCCGATGAATTTGCTCCGGCTATACGCCAGTTCATCATCGCTCAGCTGTGCAACGGGCTCAGATTCGATGGAAACACGACCGGCATCTGGCAGATCGAGCAGGCCCAGAATGTATAGCAACGAACTTTTACCGCAGCCGGATGGACCCACGACTGCGTGGACGCTTCCGGCCTCAATATTGAGCGACACTCCACGGAGCGCATGCACGCGTTCCTCTTCTTCGCCCAAGTAACGCTCGACCCCTTCGCAACTAAGACAGACTTCGGAGTTCACCTTGATCCTCGAATGGTCTCTACTGGTGGCAACTGAGCAGCGCGACGCGCGGGCACATAACTCGCGATGAACACTGCCACAATCGCGAGCAACGTGGCAAATACGTAGTGTTGCCAATCCCATGTGACCAGAAAGTAGTTTGAGTACAGCAGACCGCGGAGGTGAATGGGGATATGCGATACGCCCCAGGTCATCACTGCGCCCAGCGCACACCCGAGCAACGATCCGGCCGCGGCGATCGCCGCGCCCTGCCATAGAAAGATTGCGGAAATGTCGATGCGGCGGTACCCCATCGAACGCAAAATGGCGATCTCCTTGATCTTCGCCAGCACTGACATGGTAAGCACATTAAAAATTCCGAAGCCGGCCAACAGGATGATAAGCGAAACGGTGATAGCCACGGACATCCTCAGGGTGAGAAAAAGCTGCAGCGTGCTCTCCTCGCGTTCCTGCCAACTCAAGGCATCATGCTGGAAAAGTGTCTCGAAACGCCTGGCCAACGCCGGCGCGCGGTTGGGATTTCGCAACTTGTAGATGATCATCGACGCGCCGTATGGTTGTTGCAGCAAAGCCTGTGCGATTTTGGCATGCGAATAAACCCGCGTTGAATCAATCGAGCCGATGCCGGCGCGCGCAATGGCCGCGACGGTGAACCGCCAGTACTCGCCGTTGGGCGCGAGCAATTGCACGGGGTCGCCCACACCAGCCTGCAGCATCTCGGCCAGACGCGAGCCGATAATAATCGAGCCGGTGTTATTTCGGAAGTCATCAAAGTTGCCATCAATTAATTGATGGAGAATATCGGTGGTCTGCGCATGCAGAGCGGGATCTATGCCGTAAAGATCGACAGTTGCATTCTCAAACCCCGCGCGAGCGGTGACCATCCCTCGGAGGACGGGCGAACAGGAAACGACATTCGAGAATTGCCTGCTCACCCGCATGATCTCGTTGGGGTTGGTGATCCCTTCAAAATAAACGCGACGTCCCATGCTTCCCTTCGAGTTTTTGGCGGAAACCATGAGTGGTTCGTAGCGCGGCCGAAAACGCGATTTTACGACCAGCGCGCCATTGCTGCCGATGTTGGAGTCAATGAAATAGCGCGCGAAACCCTGCGTCTGAGCTTGCGTGCAGATAAAGATAGCGACGCCGAAAACAACCCCGCTGAGGCTCAGAAGCAAGGCGCGCTTGCGATGCGTCAAAAACCGCAGCGCAATATAAAGCGGCGGCGTCATGGCGCTTTCGGTGGTGGGGGCGAACTGACCATGCGCTGGCGTACTGGCTGGCCGGAATGAAACTTGTCCTGATCGGAAACGATCACGTGATCGCCGTCGGCCAGGCCGCTGAGCGCCTCAGAAAAATCCAATGTGCGAAATCCGACATTCACCGTGCGTGGCTGCACAATTCCGCCATTCACGACCAATGCCTGATCTACGAGAAGCGCACGTGTCGGCACCAGAAGCGCATTTTCGTGCACGCCTGTGATGATGTTCATTTCTCCCGTCATTCCGGCCATCAGATTGTCGGGCGGATTTTCCATCTCCAAAACAACGGTGTAGCGCTGAGTGGTTGGATCGGCAGCGGGTTGAACGGATGTGACGCGCGCGGTGAAAGTCCGAGTTCGATAGGCGTATAGCTGCACCTTTGCTTTCATCTTCGGTTTCACTTCGCCCACGTCCTCCTCGTTTACTTCGCCTCGAACATAATTTTTACGTGAAGAAACCGTGAAAAGCTCGTTGCCGTCCGACACTAATTCTCCATCGATCGTCTGAACGTTAGTGAGGAGACCGTCAATTGGTGCCCGGACTTCAGCGCTGTTCATCTGGGCTTCCAATTTTTTCGTTGTTGCTTCAAGCGATTTGAGATTGCGATCTCGTTCGATCCGCTCCGTCTCCACTGCGCCTCGCAGCCGGTTTGCTTCGCTCTTGGCCTTTTCGTATTCGACGGCCGGCACGTTTCCAGAGGAGACCACTTTCTGGAGCCGCTGCAGATTGTCCTCGGCAGCCTTAAGTAACTCCGACGAGGGGAGCGGAAGCGCGGCCCGGTCAACGGCAGCCTGCAAGTCGGCACGCGCCTGCTTCAATTGTCGAGCGGTGTCTTCATCAGCGATGGTCGCCAGCAACTGACCTTTTTCGACGCTCTTGCCGATTGCACCACGACCGGCGGAGAAAGGTTCGGCCAGTTGGATGAAGCCGTCGTTTTGCGCTCGAATACGCACCACAAACGCCGGTTCGATGCGCAGCGTCCCATAAACCGCCGAGATGGCCGTGCCCCGGCGCACCGTAACCACTTCCGCCACCGGCATCAGGAAATAGTACGCCAGCGC
This sequence comes from Candidatus Udaeobacter sp., assembly GCA_036499425.1. Classification (GTDB taxonomy): domain Bacteria; phylum Verrucomicrobiota; class Verrucomicrobiia; order Chthoniobacterales; family UBA10450; genus Udaeobacter. The sequence continues at coordinate 30,832 of DASYDT010000139.1, forward strand.
GAAAATCAGCACGATCGCTGCGACGCTGCCCCAGAGAACCCCTTTTGATTCCGGCAATTTCAATTTGGACAAATACTGTGATGTTTCCGGAGGGTCTTTACAATAAGCCGCTGACCGGATTTTTCTTCTCGCTCGCTTGTTGTGCTGACCTTTCCGGGGACACCACACTCGGGAGGCGCGTTCAATCAGCGAAGAAATTGCTAGCGGCAAATGAAAACAATCGCAAGGCAGAGCGCGATGTTGTAGCCGGCATCGGTGATGCCGGCTACGTGCCAACAGATCCGTGCGCGAAAACTTGCAATGAGCGGGAGGCGGCATCCGGCGTTCCTGAGTCTGCCGGGGTTACCGACCCCGGCTACAGCTACGCCTCGGTAAGTCGTTGCTGGCTATCGCGATCGCGTGGTGTCGTCCGAAAATTGAAAGTAACGTCCAGTGGCCCGGTCCCATTCCGCGACTGCCAGATTGTGCTGATAAGCAGCATCCAGCAGTCCGCTCCTGGTCTTTAAAAAAGCATTTTGAGTGACGCGGTATTCAAGAGGCGAGACGAGGCCGTTGGCGAGATTTTCCCCGACCCCTCGGGCGCTTTGCTCTGCGGCGGCGGAGGCTGCCGAGAGCGATCCTTCACGGGCGTCGATCGCCTTGAGGTCGTTGGCGATCCGCGAGAGCTCGCGGCTGACATTGGCCTCGAGCTTCCTGCACGTCAGTTCGTTAACCTCCCGTGCTGTGCGCGCCTTCAATACTGCACCGCCGACTTTCCCGTTATCGACTACCCGCCAGGTGTACGCTGCTTTTTCCTTGATTTCGGATCCGATAAAATCCTGTGTCTTGCTCGTTGAACCCTGGCGATGAATGCCTGTTACTGGGACGTACTCGCCGTTAATGGTTCCTCCAACAGCGGGATAATAGTCGGCTGCGATGATCTGTTGATCTTCGTTGGCAGCACGCACGAATAAGCGCGCGAGTTTGAGATCGGCCCTTCGCTGTAAGGCCGCGGCTGTTTCCGAATCGAGATCGGCGTGCATCGGAACAAACTGCAACTCGCCGTCGGGTTCGGGCAACGATGATTTTGCAGGATCGATCGCCATCGCTTCTGCCAATTTCAACTGCGCTTGCCGATATGCGGCATGCGCGCTCTCAATTTGTGGAACCAGCTCGGAGGCTTGGACAGTCGCGCCGGTGAAAGCACTTCGATCGGCCAATCCCGCTTTGTAACGATCCTGTTGAGTAGCAACATTCTCTTCCAGTTTTCGTCGCTGTTCTTCTCGAATTGACTCCAGTGACCGATTGTAAAGTGCCGCGTAAAATGCCAGTCGCGCCGCGTGTAGCTGCTCCACCACTGCGACGTTCAATTGCTGTTGAGCGATCAGGACTTCGGTGTTGCCACGCCGGAGCGACGGCGGCACAGCCATGTTAAATAAAACTTGTTCAAGCGACCCGCGCCCGAGGGCAAATCCTTTTACTCCGCTTTCACCAGCCCGGTGACCAGCCTGAAGACCCGCCGGCATGCCCAGCTCGGCATGAGGCCAGACGACCGAACGAAAAACCAGCCGCTGTCCGATTGCCTGTTCGAGGCCAGCCTTAGCCTCCTGGATAGCTGGATTTTTTTTCAGCGTCGTTTGAAGAACGTTTTCCAGAGTGACCGCGCCGGTTGGATGCGTGAAACAACCTATGAGAATCGGGAGCAACAATTTTAACGCTGTGAATTTGTCTGAGCGCTCCAGTCGTTTTTCTGGGGAGCACAGGCTGCTAGCCTGTCCTTTTCGGCAGCCCGCCGAAAAGCTCATCGAACGTTCATAGCGACGAATTCTTGCGTGGCTTTGGGGAGTCGTCGGCAAGCTGCCGACGACAACAGGCTCCCGCAGTGGCAGGATGCTCCCCAGAAAGAGAAATCCTCGTTTCATCGCTGACTCATTTTCTCAGGCGGCTTCGCTACATCGGAAACTTGGGCCGCATTGCGTTTTTCCTTCGTTGCATTTTTGAATTGTGACCCGAAATCGAGCGCTTCGGCCGAACTGGCACACGCGTGTGCCAGGCGAGCGAGAGCCACGTTGTGCAGGTAGATCGCGCTCAATCGAGTGGTGCGCGTCCGGGTTACATCGGAGGCCGCTTGCAGGATGTCGAGCTGTGTTCCCAAGCCGGCAGCAAAATTGCCTTTGGCCATCTCAAGAGCCTCGTCCGCGGTCTGAACGTTTTGTGTTTCGGTTTCAAGTACGCGTTCGGCTTGTTGAAGATCAAAAAATGCACTGCGCACTTCTGAGGCAACGCTCCGCCGCGCTGCTGCCAACGCTTCCACTGCTGCCTCGCGCCGGGCGCGCGTCGCTTGCATCCGACCTTTGGTCGCGAACCCATCGAAGATGTTCCACGTTGCGTTTATTCCTACGACACCCCCGTAGTTAAATTCTTGACCGACAGCCGGATCACGTTCGCTGTAAACTTCATATCCGGAAAAAGCGCGGACATGTGGACGCATCGCGCTCCGGTCCAAAGTATACTGGCGGTCTTCGATTTCGATATCTTTCTGCCGGGCTTTGATGACCGGGCGATTCACGTCAGCTCGCGCCAGGCAGTCGTTTAAGTCGGCGTGATTGGGTCGGTATTGTAATTCGCCGGCAATCTCAAATGGCGCAGCTTGGGTTCCCGGGCGCACATCGGTGCCGAAAAGTTCCGCTAATCGCAAGTAGGAGTTTTGCAACTCAGTCTGCGCGTTGAAAAGTTCTGGCCGCTCGTTAGCCAGTGCCACCTCTGCTCGTTCGACGTTCAGCTTGCTGACGATCCCGGCGTTCAATTGTTGCTGCTGGCTTTTGAGTTCCTCGTCTAACACCCTTACAGAATCTTCGCGCACCCGGACCTTTGCCCGATTCAACAACAGTTCATTGAAAGCGATTCGCACATCCATCGTCACGCGGCTGACGGTTTCCTGGAGATCGTAATTTGCCTTGTCGATGTTCAAGTGCGCGATGGCCACTTGGCTGGTGACTGCTCCCCCGGTATAAAGGTTCTGCTCGAGGCGCAATGTGGCATTGTACTCTTCCTGGCGGAGGCTCGTCTCGCTTTGAGTCTGTCGTTTATCGTACAGCCCGTTGGAGGTTAGCGAAGGGAGAAACCCCGAACGCGCTTCAATGAATCCTCCACGCGCTGCCACCACCTTTTTGCGTGCAATCAAGATTTCCGGATTGTGCTCCTGGGCGACCGCGACCGCCTGCTCGATAGCGTAAGCAGGGACCCCCGAGGCCCCCGACGACGCGGGCAATGCGGCAGCGATCAGCATACTGATAGCCGCGAACTTCAAGCACATTTCGTCTATCTCCTTGCGAAGCCTTCCTTGCACCAGGAATGGCTCTGACTTTTCCCCTTATATCAGTTCTTGCAAGCCAGCGCGACTTCGGACACATTCCGCCCGTGCAGTTCCGAGAGATTTTGTGGCTACATGTGGGCAGGACGCAGCGTGCCAGAAGCGGCCTAACTTGTGTCTTGCTTCGAATTACTTAAGTCGGATAGCTTTTCAGCTTTAACACTTTAGAGATGAGCAAAATAAGAATCGCCATTGTCGGGGTTGGAAATTGTGCCAGCTCCCTTGTTCAGGGAATAAATTTTTACGACGGCTCATCCGGCAACGGCGCTGGCGTGGGATTGATGCACCGGCAGATTGGCGGCTATCGGCCGAGCGACATAGAGGTGGTAGCGGCGTTTGACATCGACCGGCGCAAGGTTGGGCTGGACGTTAGCAGGGCCATTTTCTCGCCGCCTAATTGCACCAAGCCTTTCTTTGAAACGATTAAGCTCACCGGCGCCATTGTGAAAATGGGCTGCGTTCTGGACGGCTATCCCGAGCATATGCGCGATCAGGACCCGCTTCGCACGTTCCTTCCACTGGAGAAAGAAACCACTCGCGAAGCGATCATAGCCGAATTGAAAAACTCTTCCGCGGAACTGATGGTCAATTATCTCCCTGTTGGCTCCGAACAGGCCACCCGATTTTATGCCGGCTGCGCGCTGGAAGCCGGGCTGGGTTTTGTCAACAATATCCCGGTGTTCATCGCCAGCGATCCGGCATGGTCGAAGCGTTTTGCCGATCGAAATCTGCCTCTTATAGGTGATGATATTAAGTCGCAAGTAGGCGCCACGATTCTGCATCGGGCGCTGGTGGATCTTTTTCGCAAGCGCGGCGTGAAACTTGTCCGCACGTATCAGTTGAACACCGGCGGCAACACCGATTTCCTGAACATGCTCAATCGCACCCGGTTGGCGTCCAAGAAAACTTCGAAAACTGAAGCGGTGCAATCTGTGGTCGGTGAGCGTCTGGCGGACGAGAATATTCACATCGGCCCGAGCGATTACGTGCCGTGGCAACTCGACAATAAAATTGCCTTTATTCGCGTCGAAGGCCGGATGTTCGGCGATGTGCCGATGGAAATCGACGTGAAACTTTCCGTCGAAGACTCACCAAACTCAGCCGGAGTCGCCATCGACGCCATCCGCTGCTGCAAGCTGGCGCTCGATCGCGGGATCGGCGGTGTGTTGCATTCCGCTTCCGCTTATTTTTCCAAGCATCCGCCGGTGCAAATGACCGACGACGAAGCCTATCGCTGCGTCGAACAATTCATCCGCGGCGAACGCCAGAGCTGAGCACCGCTTCGATTCTCGCTTCATTTCTGAGCCGCTCCCACTGGTTCGCGAGTTCGGTTTGATCATAAATGATTAGCTGCCCGGTCGCGGTTGAAAAAATTCCTGCGCCGACTTGCTGTTTGGTCATTTCCGTTACGGCTTTCCAGTACGCTGCGATCTGTGGACGATAGTCCGCACGCAACTTGTCCATTTCGTCCGGCCGGATCCGATTCGTTTTCCAATCGAGAATGAACCACTGCTTTTCGCCTGGCCGGAACAATGCAAGATCGATAATGCCTTCTAAACATTGATTTGCGGTCATTCGCCAGAAGAACGGCATTTCCTGACGAACCAAGTTCGCGTCACGCAAAATGGGGAGGAGTCCATCCGCGGATTCAATATGCGTTCGCAACAGCTGCGACTCGCGCTTCGAGCGGGCAACATCCGGTGACGTAGCAACGTTGCGCTCGAAAGTGTCGCTCCACGTTATCGGCTCGGACCGCCAATCGATCTGTTCGGCGAAATCGTGCCACCAAACGCCGTAACGCTTGGCTGGATTATCGATCCGCGGTGGTCGCAATTCCGGTTCCAACTCGATCCATTCCTCGACGCTCGGACTTTCGCTGGGTTCTTCCTCTGTCGGCGCGAACTGACTCGGAGTGACTGTTTCTATAATGGAAGCTGCTCGCTGCCGCGCAATGTCGACCCAACCAGTCTCAAGTCGCATTACCCGTAAACTGTCAGCGACCAGGTCAGGTGCGCGTTCCTTGTGACGCGCAGCTGTTAGCTCACAAGCTGTCGCTTCATCGGGAAGACTTGATATGATTTGAGCGTTCGGCTCTTTCGCGTCGGCTTGCAGCCATTTCAATTGCGTGTCGCTGAGGACGCCGCGCTTGCCTCGAAAGAAGGCGGCGTCGAGTGCGAGCACGAGCGTGTGACGCGCCCGTGTCAGCGCCACGTATAGCAGACGTTCCATTTCCTGGCGCTGGACCTTTTTCATCTCGTCTTCGAGATCTGCGCGATCGCTCCGATCGAACGCGATGAACGGTTGCTCGCCCGGAATAACCATCGGATAACGAATGTTTCCGCCAAGCCGCGCCTCGCGCGCCAGAAACGGCACAATTACACAATCCCACTCCGATCCTTTCGCCTTGTGTGCGGTGATCAGCTGGATCGCATCGGTTTCAGCGGGTTCAGTCTCGCGGATCTCATCGAAATTGCGCCGCAGCATCAGCGCAAAGTCGGCCAGCGACTCCTGCCGCGCCTCCGATGATGCTGCTGCGCTGAGCAGTTTCTCCAGCTCGTTAACCGAATCGCCGAATTCTTCGCGCGGCAGTGTGCGCAATCGCTCGCGCAGTTGCGTCATTCGCACGGTCTCCCGCACGGCGTTAAAGAGCGGCTGATGGGGCAACGTTTCGCGAAGTCGCCTCAGTAGATTCAACGTATCGGCAACGACTCCTCGCCCGGTAGTTTTCCGCTCGATTTGAAATTTGTAGCCGTCGCCTTGCGCAAATCGCGCCAGCTCGTCGTCCGATATTCCAAAGACCTCTCTCAGCACCCCCACGATTTCATAGCTCGCATTTGGATCGACCATGATCGCCAGTAGTGCAGTCAGCCATGCATACGCCGGATGTTCCGCCTGGCGATCGCTTTCAGACTGGACCTCCACCGGAATTTGCTGTTCGAGCAACGCGTCGCGAACTGGACCTAACCAACCCTTGCGCGGGCATAGAATCGCGATCTCACGCCAACATCTCGCCCGCAGCTTTGCCAGTCCTGTCTCGCGTATCCATTTCGCCAAATGCTGTGCCTCGATCCGAGCTCGTTGCGTTTCTTTCAGCGACGCGTCGAAGTCATCTCCAAGCTCGAAGCGAATGATCTGGCCTGGAAGAATTTCCGGCCGAGGATTGAGCTCAACAAATTCTACCTGGCCTTCAGCGTTGTTCAGAATGTTCACGAATGTGTCGTTTACGAAATCGAGCTGGGCCTGATCGAGCCGGAACGTCACTGAAAATTTCAGTTCTTCAGCTGCTCCCGTTTCGACCAGAGTTCGGTGGAGTTCACGGTAGTGATTCAAATCGGCCGGATCGCGGTAGATCGATTGTTGGAAATCGCCAACCATCGAGAAATGGCCCGGCCGCGGAGGCGATTGTTGAATTTCGAGCCATTCACCACCTGCTTCGGTCGATCGTGTGATTTCCAACAACACAAAAAATTGCTGCGGATCGGTGTCCTGGGCTTCATCGAGCATAACGCGATAATTTTTGGCGCGAATCCGTCTGGCCACGTCCGCCAGCCGCAAGAGTTCGCCCGCCAGCGCCACCTGGTCCGAATACGTGATCACGCCATGAGCCAAACGGAACTCGCGATAATTGCGCTGCACTTCCGCAGCCATGCACGACGCGCATGCGCTTGCCCACTCCCGCAGCGGCCGAAACGCTTCGCGCCAGCGTGCGGTGAAATCTTTTGCTGTTGTGGCGCACATTGGCCAGGGTGCAAACTCGTCGGTTTCTCGCCAGCGCCGCAGCCATTCACGCAATTGCGTCTTTGCTTTAGGAATGTTCGTCGCCTGTGCGGTTTCAATTGCGTCTTCGACTTTGCGGAAATCGCATTCCGGACACCGCTCCAGTGCAGGCGCCACGTTGAAATCGTGGTCCTCATTTCGCGCGAGCTCCATCAATTGCCGCGCTTGCATTAAACGCAACAGAACACGGCGATTTTCCTCTCCGAGCGACAGGCCGATCTGCACCTGCTGCTGAACGAACTCGTTCCAAAGGTCGTCATCGTCTGTGACCGTTTCGAGTCTTGCCGGTAACCCGAGACGATGGCCATGCGTCGCGAGCAGTTTCATACAGAACGCGTGGATGGTCCCAAAAAACGCGCGGCCAAATGCTTCGATAGTTTCCAGCGGCAGTCCGGCTTCGAGAATTAATTGTCGTGTTCGCTGCTGCATCTCATCAGCCGCTCGATTCGTGTACGTCACCACGACGAGTTGCGGCAGCCATTCCAACGCGCGTGGTCCATTTTTCGCAATCTCGAGAATCCGATCGGTGATCGCCCGTGTTTTGCCCGAACCGGCGGAGGCGATCACGGAGAAATTCCGGTCCAATTCGCGAACAAATCGCTGCCGCACTGCTTCGTCGGCAATTGTTCTCATTTGGCTTCTTCTTCGAGCACGAATGCGGGATGGGTCATTGCCCATTTTGCGGCGAGCAGATCGATGTCGATCGGCAGCGTTGCGAGTGGATATTTTTCAAAAAACCCGAAATCAGCATGAACCGGGCCGAGCATTCCGAAGACGCCCGTTTGCTGCATCCGGTGCAGCTCGCTCCAGAAATCTTTTTGTGCGAGCGCATTGGCCAAACAAAACTGGGGTTCGAGCTGTTCCGGAGGAGAAAGCAGCGTCAGTTGAACCTGCTCGGCGCCGAGCGCGTGCACCGCAAGCGCGTAGAGTGCGAGTTGGACGCCGCGGCCTTCGATCAACTGCTTGCGAAACTTTCGCTCCTGCGTGTCCTTGCCGCGCAGGTGTTTCAAACTGAAGCCGCGCTGCCGTCCTGTTTTGTAGTCTACGACCCAGAGGTCTTCGTAACCGATTTGAGATTGCTCAGATTTTTGCCGCGCAAGAATCAGATCGATTCGGCCGCGAACTCGCAACGTTTCATTCTGGCCCAATGGAATTAAAGTTGGCCTCTCAAGCGACCATTCCACAGCCATTTCTGACCAGTCTTGGAGATCAGAAACTTTTGCGGCGAGGCAATCGGCAATGTAAAACGCGTTGCTCCAGCCGGAGCGCCACCAATCCGGAAGCACTTTGCTACGATTGGCACAAAGCGCCGCGACTCGTTCGCGAAGATCGCAGGCGTACTTCGAAATGCGCTGACGGATTTCATCTGCGCATTTCACATCGACAAATTTTCGCTCTTCGCCTTTTCCGACACTGTCCGCGAGCCAGCGATGGACCCATTGCCCGGTCGCAATTGCCCAGGCATTGCCCTCGTCATCCTCGGGAGTCGCGCCGAGAAAAATTTCCATCCAAACAATGGCCGGCGAGCGCAACGCTTGTTCCCACTGCGTGACACGCAGCGATTTTTCCTCGTCGGATGGACTTCGAAGCGCGAATTCGTATTCGCCTGCAGGGCGCAACTGCCGGCGTGCATCGAACGCGTACCGGGTCCGGCCAACGCTAATCGAGTCGACTTTCTGTGCATCCACCGGTGACCAGTCCTTCAACCAATCGCGGGTTTGCTGTTCGAGTGATTGGAGCGTCTGCTGCGAGACGCCACGACCGTGTGCCTTGAAGTAAAGCGAGGAAAAAAATTCGTTCGGGTTCGCGATTCGGCTCGGAATTGCTTCGGAATACAGGCTCGCGCTCGCGCCGATGCCTGTGCTGAAAGCTTCCGCGAGATTAAGAAGTTGCCGCCGGCGGATCTGTCTTTGCTCGTTAGGCCCCAGCAGCATCGTCTTCCCTTCGCGCGCGCTCCAATGACCTTCTCCCTGCCGGCCGCGTTTCGATGCGCGCCGATTCAGTTTCGTATTCTGTCGATTAAGATCCTCGATCTGCTCCTCGCGAACGAAAGCAAGCTCGTCGTCAAAGACGGGCCATGTTTCATCGTTTAGGCCGGCAAAAATCAGATGCGACCACGGCTGGTCCTGTGCATCGGCACAAGCGAGCAGATGCAGGCGCGCGTATGGATACGCGCCAAGATCGTCCCGCTCCGGTGATGGGGCGCCGAGAAGTTCCCGAAGCCATCGCAAAAAGGAATTCTTTGAAAACTTCGTCGTTAGCCGATCTCTCCAATTGCGACTCAACCGCTCAACTTCGTTCCAACGTTCTTTCCAACCGAGCACAGAAAAGATCGCTCGCGTATGGGACAGAAATTCGGTGAATGACGCGCTCTCGGGCAGGAACTGTATTTTCTCCAGCTCGCGCGCGACAACGTTGCCGTGCCGCAACTCGGGGCTGCTCGCGCAGTAATCGCGCAACAGCTCAATGTCGTCGATCAGCACGTTGTTGTAGCCGCGGCGTAGAGTCTCTTCTATCTGCGACACGGATAATCCAGCGAAGATTTGTCCTTCGATAGCACGAAGAAATCGAAACAGCGGTTTCAATCGTGGCGTTTGTTGCAATTCGAGCCATGAGCGCCAGGCATCATCGTCGAACGCATTCGGCGCGAGACGCGCGATGGCGTCGTTGTGGGCAATTCCGGCTGATTGGAGAAACGTCGCGACCAACCGCGCGAGCGCGCCCGGTCCTGAAAACAAGATGCCGAGTCGTTCACAGTGTGGATCGGCCAGGAATTTTGCGGTCAGAGCCACGATCGCGCGCGCTTGCTGCGTGGTGTCCCGACCGATAACAAAATGAACATTCGAGACCGGAACCGATAACGATTCGATTAGTGAGGCTGTCGTTTTGCCATTTGCCGGCGGAATTATCTCTGCCGGGCCAAAAGTTTCCTCCCACGTTCCGATCCAGGTTTCGTCAAGATTGCGCGCGTCATCGCGTGGATCGCTCAACACAACGCTGGTTTCGTCCGCAGAGACTGTTGCAGCATGGAGTAACGGCCACAGCGGCCAATGTGCCGCGTCGAATCCGAACAAGAGCAGATTGCCAAATAGTGGTTGAAACTTCTGAGCCTCCGCGAGCACGGCTCGATCCGCGGCGTAAACGAAAGTGAAGCCGCATTCACGCACTTGTTCTTCGAATCGCGCGGCGATTTCGCGCAACGCAGGCGAGTCGATCTCATCAAAGGTCCAGCCGGCGGCGCCTAGTTGGTCAATGGCGCGGAGAAAACGATCGGGATCCCGAGCGACGGATTTTGCGATTAGCACCGTTTCGTAATCACTGCTTTCGCTCGCGAATTGCTCGGCCGTGACGGCAAGAAGGAGACGAAGATGCTCCCGAAGCGGAACCTGAAGATCGTGGCGGCGAAGGAATTGTTCCCGCAGTTGCCGCGGCGAGAGAAATTTCACCGCGAGCAGGGATTTACCTTCGGCAAGCAAACGACTGCGGAAAAAATAGGCCTGGCTGCGAGAAGCTGTGACGACAGCCGCGGGTTGCTGATCCTTCAAGGCGCGGCTGGCGATCTTTTCACACCAGTGCCTGACTACATTCTCCCACGCCGCTTCCGGCGAGGCTCCGATATGCAGGGATACGCACTCGGAATGTAAATCAGATTTGCTGCGCGGGGGCGGCATTTGCCAATTTAACGGCTGCTGATTTCTTGGCGAGCACGCGTTCATCGCCAACGCGTGTTGTGACTCCGGTGTTGTCCAAGTATTCAAGAAAGGGCACGGTGATTCTGCGCGAACTCTCGAGCGCATGGCGCAGCTGGCTCACGGTCGCGCGTCCATTTTTGGAAAGGAAAGCAATCACTGCGTCTTTCATCCGCTCAAAATTTTCGCGCAACAGAACCACATTGGAACCGATCTCGATCACCTCTTCGCTGTCGATCAAAAACCGAAGAACTTGCCGCGCATGCCGATCCAGCTCGATCTCTTTACGCGCTGGTGGATCGAATGGTTTTTTTGAGAGCGCTTCTCGAATTCTTGTCTTAGAAAGCTGAAGATCAGCGGGCAATTCCGGCCGATGCGAAGTCCGCGCTATAGCCGAACCTTTGCGAACAAAATCGTCCGCGCACAGCTCTGTAATGAGGGCCTCGAAAACATTTTCCGGCTGATCGCGCAACACAGAACGAAGCTCGTTTAAATCAAGGCCGGGGCGTTCCGGGTTCTGTTTGTGCGCGTTGTCAATCAAGGCAACCGCCTGGTTGCGCAACGTCTCCCAAAACTCTCCATTCGCCGCGATTTCCTCGAAGAGCACAATTTGGTTATTCCGTTGTAGCCGCATTAGCGCTTCGGAGATTTCGCCGGCGCTAAAGTGCGACTTGCTCAAGAGCGTTTTTCTCGGCACAAATCCGCGTCGTGCAATTTCAGAACGAACACAAAGATCAATGTCGTCCGGAGCGGGCGCCCGCATCGATGACAGTTTTAAATCCCGTGCATCGCGAAAACTTGCGCCGTTCGGATCAAGCACAACTCCGCCGGCGATGGTGTGCTGTTCCGACGCATCGCGAATGACAAAGCGGTCTCCGACGAACGCGAAGATCGGAGAGGCAAGCTTCACCTGCGCGATCGCTTTTTGACCGGGCTCCAGCTGCTTTTTTTCCAGCAAAGTGATCCGTGCGGCCACGCGCGACGTGCCGTGGTGAAGACGAACTGAGCTTCCGTTTTTAAGCGGGCGCGTAGCCAGTTCTTTGGCAATAACTCGCGGCGATTTCTTAATCTGTGCGATGAGAGCCAAAGTCGGCGCAAGATCGCTGTCTGTGATCACATCACCGCGCTTTACCTGATCGATCGGGAGATCGGGGAGACTGAGCGCAGTGCGCATACCCGGCTGCGCGCAATCGATTTCGACCCCGTGACTTTGAATGGCGCGGATGCGCGCCTGGAAATTGTGTGGCTGAACGTTGATGCTATGGCCACGATGGAGTCGCCCGCCAGTTAAAGTTCCGGTGACCACCGTGCCCACGCCGCGCAGTGTGAATGCGCGATCAACAAACAGGCGCGGCTTACCAAAATCGCGTTGTGTCGGCATCGTTGCGAACTCCAGGATGAGCGCCTTCTTCAAATTTTCGATTCCTTCGCCGGTGCGCACCGAAGTTGGAATTATTGGCGATTTCGCAAGAAGCGTTTCGCGCAGACGATTTCGAATTTGTTCGGTAATGGGCTCAACCTTTCCCAAATCGCTTTTTGCGAGGGCGATCGCCGCTCGTTGCACGCCGAGGTAAGTCAAAATCTGCAAATGCTCTTCCGTTTGCGGCATCCAGCCGTCGTCCGCGGCAATAACGAGCAGCGCAAGGTCGATTGAGCCGACGCCCGCGATCATGTTCCGTACGAAATCTTCGTGACCTGGAACATCCACAATGCCGGCGCGAATTTTGTCGCCGCTCGGCGCGGTCAAGTTCAATTCGGCGAAGCCGAGATCGATGGTGATGTGTCGCCTCTTTTCCTCCGGCAGACGATCCGGATCCGTTCCAGTCAGCGCCTTCACCAGCGCGCTCTTGCCGTGATCAACGTGACCCGCCGTGGCGATGATGAAATGGCGAGGGGTCATCCTGAACGAAGTGAAGGATCTCTCATTCGGTGATTGATCGTACAATGTAGGCAGACGTATTCGAGGCTGCGACTGTGAGGACCCTCGCTCCGCTCGGGATGACGCCGCTGTGGAATGTATTCAAACACGTTCGGAGCACACGATACGAATCGCTTCGACGACAAGAGCGTCCTGGTCGGGGAAAATTGTGCGCAGATCGAGTTTGAATCGGTCGCCCGCAATATAGCCGATAACCGGCGGATTCCATGCGCGCAGCGTTGCAGCAAGATCGGCCAGTGATGAATTTTTCGGAACGATGTCGATCGTGACCGACGCCAGATTCGACTTCGGCAGGGTGCCGCCGCCGGCTTTGGCGGTGCCGCGACCGCTGGCGACTTGCAACCCGGGGCACGTCTCAGAGAGCTGATCGCAAATTGCCGCAGCTCGAGCGCACAATTGATCCTCTGAAATTTGCAGGAGCGCGAGTGTCGGGATTTCGCCTGTTCTTTGATTAAGGTGAAGATCAACGGTCGCTTGCAGTGCAGCGAGAGAGAGTTTGTCGCAGCGCAGCGCGCGAAACAGCGGTTCGCGTTTCAACGCAGCGATTAATCGCCTTTTGCCCGCAATGATTCCCGCTTGGGGGCCACCGAATAACTTGTCGCCACTGAAGCAAACAAGATCGGCGCCGCTTTTCAACACTTCGGCGGGGGTCGGCTCGTGGTCGGCAACTCCCAACTCTTCGGTTGCGACAACGGCTCCGCTTCCCAAATCCTCGACGAAAGGAAGCCGCTTCTTTCGCGCAAGTGCGCCGATTTCCTCCGTCGAAGCTGATTTTACAAAACCGCTCATGAAAAAATTACTGCGATGAACCTTCAGGATCATTGCCGTGTTCGCACCGATGGCTCGCGCGTAATCGTTGACCGTCGTTTTGTTGGTGGCGCCGACCTCGCGCAGCTTCGCGCCAGTCGCTTCGATGATCTCGCCGATCCGGAATCCGCCGCCGATCTGCACTAATTCGCCACGAGAAATAACGACGTCGGTTTTGGTTCCGGTGAAATGTCGAACAATAAGCACTAACGCCGCTGCGCAATTGTTGAGTACGGTTGCCGCTTCCGCTCTGCAAAGCAGCGCGAGCGCACTCTCGACGTAACTGCCGCGCCGGCCACGTTCACGTACTACAAGATCGTATTCAAGATTCGAATAACCTGATCCTATTTCGTTCAGCGCACAGATCGCGTCGCGTGGAAGAGGGGCGCGCCCGAAATTTGTATGAATTACGATTCCGGTTCCGTTGATAATCCGCTGAAGTTTGCTGGCGCGAAGCTCGTCGAGCGAGCGGCGGACGAGAACCATAATTGATTCAAATTCGGGCACCGACCGCTCTGCGCGGATTTCTGAGAGTTTGCGACGAATAAGATCGACAATAAGCGGCCGCGGCAAATCACAGTGGCCCAGCGCATCGAGGATCCTTGCGACGGCCGGAATCTGCCGCCGCGCGCGCGATCTTATTCGGTCATGCATATCAATGGACCACGGCGTCGGCGCGGTACGATTTTTCCGATAACCGCAGCGGAGGGTGTGCCCGCTTTTCGCAGGATGCTTAGCACGTTCTCAACATTCGCTTCGCCAACGCAAAGGAGTAAGCCGCCGCTGGTTTGCGCGTCGGTTAGCAGAATTCTACGCACTTCATCAGTATTTTCCCAATCGGTGACCGCTGTTGTCGCATAAAGATTTTGTCGGCTTCCTTCCGGGACGCAGCCCAGCTCAATGAGGTCGGCAATTTCCTCGCTGATCATCGGCACGGTAGCTGGATTGATATCGGCAGAGACGCGACTGGCGCGACACAACGAAACCAGATGCCCGAGCAATCCGTAGCCGGTGATATCGGTGGCTGCGCGGACAAGGCGACGCTCAGCAAGTTCGGCGCCTACAATGTTAATCTTCGACATCAGCGCGATTACGTTTCTGCGGAGCGCGCGCGAAGCGATTCC
>DASYDT010000140.1:0-81902 GCA_036499425.1 Candidatus Udaeobacter sp.
TCGATGAGAAGACGGTGCGCTGGGTGCAGCGCCGCGTCGATCTGAATGAATACAAGCGCGAGCAGGCCGCGCCCGGACTAAAGGTCACCAGCCGCGCCTTTGGACTTGGCCGTAAGATGCCGATCGCGCAAAGATACGTCGATTAACAAATATGTCCCTGAATGGAAAACACGCGCTAATCACAGGAAGCTCTCGTGGCATTGGTCGAGGAATCGCGCTCAAGCTGGCCGAACAAGGTGTGAACGTAGCCGTTCACTACTATCAAAACGAGGCCGCCGCGTTGGATACGCTTGCGCAGGTGCGCGAACGAGGCGCTGATGGTTTCGTGGTGCAAGCGGACGTGTTGGACCCCAAACAAATCACTCAGATGTTCGGCAAAGTTAAAACCGAATTCGGTAAGCTCGATATCTTTGTTAGCAACGCGCGACCGGAAGCAGCCGCGTTCTTCTACCCACCGATGGACATTACTGTCGAGCAATGGAATGCCGCGTCTGATTCCCAGGCGAAAGCGTTCCTCGTCGCTGTGCACGAGGCGGTCCCACTCATGGATAAAGGCGGGAGAATTCTCGCCATCACTTACGCGCAGGGGAGCCGCACTGGCGGACTGCAACCGTGGGTTGGCATGGGTTCAGCCAAGGCTGCGCTCGAGTCTCTCGTGCGTTACTTCGCGGTGACGCTCGCCAAACGCGGCATAACAGTCAACGCCATCAGCCCCGGATGGACCGAGGATAGCGTATTGAATTCGCTGCCCGACCAAGTTCAGGAACTCATCCGAAATTGGCACGCGCGCGGGTGGACTCCCATGGGACGGCTGGGAACGCCCGAGGATGTCGGCAACGTTGCGACACTCCTTTGTTCAGAGAAAGCCGACTGGATAACCGGGCAAGTGATTTACGCCGATGGCGGCGCGTCGTTGATGAATCCTGAGGTCCCACCAGAAATCCAGCTAGGCTGATCTTTGATCCACGCTGCAGCCAAAACTATGAGCGGTAGCGTCCGTTGATTGTCACTTCGAGCGCCGTTGTTCCGCCTCCCCCCTTGCCAAGGGGAGAGGATTGAGGTGAGGGGTCGAGCTTCGCAGATGCCCTGTCCCTTACAGCAGCCCTCACCCTCCCCCTCTCCCTTGCGAAGGGCGAGGCGATCCTTGCGCCGCATGTCGAACCCCAACTGACAATTCGCTAATACTACCAGGATGAGCGCTTCAATACTTATTCGCGTTGACGCCTAGCATTCGTCTCAATAGAACCATGTTTGAGTGGCTCCTGGTACTCTTGCTCGGCAAATCTGGATCGGAGTTGCGATTACGATCGCCTTCCTCGCCGCGACTATTTTTCTGGTCAGTCTGCCTGCATCGCGGTTCACCGATCCGGCCGGGAGAGAGTACGCCGCGGCGGTTGCGCGCTTCGTTGTCGGATTAATCGCAATTTTGGCGATTCGGAAACTCAACTGGGATTCCGACGCGCTGCGTTCACCGTCGTCACGGGCATGGCTGATCGTTGTACCAGTCGCGGTTTACTCGCTGATCGTGTATCCATTTTTGTTCACGGGCACGCTGGCCGTAAACCTGAGTCAGCCAAACTTGGCTGGCGGCGTCGCGCTCAACGGTTTCGCCGCTGGTGCGCTTGAGGAGCTGGTGTTTCGCGGCCTCATCCTATCGCTACTGCTGAGCGTTAACTCAGACGCTCAGGGCCTAAGCAGTCCGTGGCGGGCAATTTTTATTTCCAGCGTTTTATTTAGCGTTCCGCACGCCTTGAACATTTTTGTCGGGCATGCTGAAGCGCGCGTGGTTGCGCAAGTGATATGGGCGTTTCTGCTCGGGATCGTGTTCGCGTGTTTGCGAATTGCGGGCAGGTCGATCTGGCCGGTTGCAGTTTTGCACGGCGGGATGAACGCATTCGTTCATGTCAACCGGCTCGGAATCGAAATTCAACCATCGCTGTTAGGTGCCGCGGCGCTCGCTTTCGCCCCCATACCATTATGTATTTATGGCGCGCTTCTGCTGCGAAAACAGCAGCCGGTCGCCGTCAGTTGAATCAGACAGTGCAGCAAGTGGTAATCCTAAACCATCGAGCATCGTTGGTCGGTGGCTGCGGCCCTGCCGCTGTTCCTTACGGAAAATGCGCTGATGATTTTTGGATCGAGTAGTAAATTTTTTTGCAAACTTCTTCCCGGATTTTCCGTAGAAGGATGTAAGGGCTGACCTCACAGCTCGGGATTAACTGGGTTAGCCTCGGTATTTAGCCAAGCCTGAAGACGTGCAAACGATCATCGCACTCCTATTCTGCTTAGCACTGGTTGTCATGGTGCAGGCCCAGGGCTGGTCCGGACTGCTCTGGGTATCGGTTGGTTTCGTTATCGGGCTGTTCGTGACTGCACGGATTGCGTTCCCCATACTGCTAGGTTTGCCTCGTGCGATTCGTCTCGTCGGGAGTGGAGAGATGCGTGCGGGCGTATTTCGGCGCCTCCTGTTTACTCCGGTTCTTTGGATTGTTCAGTTAGCTGTGGTCGTGTTCCTCGTGAGATTCTTCTGGCCGTCAGCGGAAGTCTGGTTCGAGAGCAATGGCGCGTTGAGTACTGGCTTGTGGCTTGGCCTTGTGGGTATCCTGCTGTCAGCGCTCTCGAGGAAGTATCGTGCGGACTTCGACGCGAACTTTGACCGGTCATATCTGCAGTTTTACGTCCATCGCAGTGACGTCCGTCGCGGCGGGCGTCGAAGACGTCATGTATCTGCCTACGAAAGCGTAAAGGCATAGCGGCTTGCCGCCACGGGGCGACACCGACTTGTCCGGAGCTGAATTGTGTCTGCGCCAGGGCGGCTTCAAAGGTTCTGGGGCGAGCGAAATCCCTAGAACCCATCTCATAAATAGGGAACGAGCGCGTTGCCAGAGATTTGGCGCTGCGGCAAGGCGCGAGGGGAGAATATCCTTCATGGATCTGTGACCGACGAGCAACGCCGCCGCAGCGGCAAAGATCGGCAACCCTCCGTGCTAAGCTCTGGCGAGCGGCTGGCGGCATTGCTCCTCAGTCACAGAACGCTTTGGCTATGCTCCTTCGTCGCGTCTTGCCAGCCGCCCGCCAGAGCTTAGCACGCTCATTTCCTATTTATGAGATTGGTTCCAATTTACTGGTAGCGGAGTGCCGAAAATCTGAGAAGGGTGCAATTATGAAAACAACCACGCTTACGCCGTTTGTTCTTTGTGTCGCCATTCTCGGCGTCGGCCGGATCGTTTCCGCGCAAGGTTTGAACCTGCCTGATGTCAGCCAGGCAGCGGAGGCCAAACAGCGCATTGCGTTGACGGATATCACGGTCAAGTACCACCGCCCACTAGTGAACGGACGAAAGATTTGGGGCGGCCTGGTGCCGTACGGCCAAGTGTGGCGCGCCGGTGCCAATGAAAACACAACAATTGAATTTAGCGATCCGGTTTCAGTGGAGGGGCAACCGCTGGCCAAAGGAACCTACGGTCTGCACATGATCCCGAACCCGGATTCGTGGACGGTGATCTTTTCAAAAACCAATACGGGATGGGGAAGCTATAGCTACAAGCAGGATGAAGATGCTTTGCGTGTGAACGTGAAGCCGAAGCCTCTCGCTGAGCAGGAAGAGGCGCTCGACTTCGAGTTCGAAGATTTGAAGCCAGACTCGACAGCGGTAACCCTGAGGTGGGAGAAGTTGGCCGTTTCCTTTACCGTCTCGATCAAAGACTCGGACCAGACGCTGCAGAACATCCGTGCACAGTTAAAAGGCCAGGCTCAGTTTACGTGGCAGGGTCCGGACCAAGCGGCGCAATTTTGTTTGACCAAAAAAATAAATCTCGATGAAGCGTTGCGCTGGGCCGATGCCTCAATTCAGAATGAGGAAAGGTTCGATAACCTCAGCACGAAGGCCGATATCCTTAAAGCTCTGAATCGCCCCGATGAGGCGAAAACCGTCTGGAGCCATGCGCTCGAGATTGCCAAGGCACCACAACTATATACCTATGGTCGGCAATTGCAGAATCAGAAAAAGGGTGCTGAAGCGATGGAGATCTTCAAAGAGGTCGCCAAACGGTTTCCGAACGGAGTGTTCGGATATTTAGCTCAGGCCCGCATTAAATCTGCAGCTGGTGATTTCGCCGGCGCGTTGAACGATGCGAAACAGGCGCAAGATGCCGCTCCTAGTGATGCGCAGAAGCAGGCTATCAAAGGGCTCATCGATCGGCTCGAGGCGAAGCAGGATATCAACAAGTAACCCTGGGCTATCTCTGACTTGGGACGATAGCCGCGATGGGACGTTCACAACCGAGAGTCCGATGTTGCCCGTAATGTCCCATCGCATCACTTGCTGTTGGCGAGCAGCTGTTATGCTCGCGACGCTCGCCGTCGCGTGCATGGCCAAGTCGGCTGATGCGCCTTTGCTGTCTCCAGATCAGATGGATGCTGGCGAGATTCAGCTCGCAATGCAAAAGCTCAACGTCCTTGGCCGCGTTCTTTACATCGCGGCGCATCCCGATGATGAGAACACAAATCTCATGGCGTTCTGGGCGAACGGCTCGCTCTACGACAGCGCTTATCTTTCGGTCACCCGTGGGGACGGCGGTCAAAATTTACTCGGACCCGAACTGGGCGAGCGCCTCGGCGTAATTCGGACAGAGGAATTGCTGGACGCGCGACGCATCGATCACGCCAAACAGTTCTTCACACGAGCAATCGATTTCGGATTTTCCAAGACGGCTGAAGAAACACTGCGCATTTGGGATCACGACAAAATTCTTGCCGACGTCGTCTGGGTGGTCCGGAAGTTTCGACCGGACGTGATGGTGACGCGCTTCAGTCCGGAGGATCAATTGACGCACGGCCATCACACGGCGTCAGCGATTCTGGCTCAGGAAGCATTCTCGGCGGCCGGTGATCCAAATCGTTTCCCAGAACAACTGGCTTTCGTGAAACCGTGGCAAGCGACCCGGCTGGTTTGGAATACGTCACCGTTTTTCTTTAAGAATCGCAATCTGCCTTTCGATCCGACCGGTCTGACGGTGTTGGAAGCCGGCGGTTACAATCCGCTTCTTGGGAAAGCGTACACGGAAATCGCGGCAGCAAGTCTGAGCATGCACAAGAGCCAGGGCGTAGGCAGCCCGCCGCGTCGCGGGGAGCGAAAAGAGTATTTCAAACTATTGGAAGGTCAGCCGATGACCAGCTCGCTTTTCGAAGGCGTCGATACAAACTGGTCGCGCGTTCCCAATTCGGAAGCCGTTGCTGCAGACATTCGTCAGATCATCTCGAAGTTCAATCCCGCTGATCCGGTCGCGTCGGTGCCCGACTTATTGAAGCTACGGCAGATTATGAGTGGAATTCAGGATCAGTCGTGGGTTCCGGAGAAAACAGCCGCATTGGACCAGATCATCGCCGCATGTCTCGGGTTGCATGTCGAAACGTCCACAGCGACTGAAGCGTTCACGCCGGGGCAAACGGCGACAATCAAGCTGGAGGCAATCAACCGGTCGAACGTTCCAGTTACACTTCAGGACATACGATTCCCGATCACCGGCGCGTCCACGAAAATTGATGCGGCGCTCCCAGAGAACGAACTCGTTACGAAGGATCTGTCGTGCATGATCCCGGACAACACTCCTTATTCGCAACCGTACTGGCTTCGCAAACATGGGACGCTCGGCGCGTTCGCTGTGGACGATCAAAAGCTTATTGGTCTGCCTGAAAATCCCCCTGCTCTTCCAGTTGAGATCGCTCTGCAGATTAACGGACAGGAGCTGCGATACATCGTGGACACGAAGTATCGGACGGTTGACCCGGTGGCGGGCGAAGTGCGACGAGCGTTAGTCATTGCGCCACCTGCGTTCGCGAACGTCATGAACAGCGTATTCGTATTTCCGACGAACCAGCCGAAACCTGTTTCAGCACACGTGACCGCGGCCACGGGCCCTGTAAAAGGAGAACTTAAACTCGCTGTGCCGAAGAGATGGGAAGTCTCTCCGGCGTCTGTGCCGATAGATTTGAAGTCAGCCGATGCTGAGACGGCAGGCACATTTACCGTCAAACCACCGGATCAAAATAGCGAAGGCACATTGCGAGCCATCGTTTCGATCAACGGCCGCGACTATTCGTTCGAGCGTGTCCGCATTTCTTATCCGCACATCGGCGTCCAAACACTGATGCCGCCGGCGGAAGCGAAGCTTGTTCGCGCTGATATTCGCAAGAAAGGCGATCGCATCGGTTACATTCCCGGCGCCGGCGATGATGTTCCGGAAAGCCTGCGACAGATCGGTTACTCCGTGAAGATCTTGAGCGAACCGGAAATCACAGCGAAGAACCTCGCGCAGTTCTCTGCCGTAGTGCTGGGCATCCGCGCCTACAACACGCAGGACCGAATTTCCAACTGGTTGCCGGAGCTATTCGATTACGTAAAACAGGGCGGAGTTGTAATCGCGCAATACAATACCCTGGCGGAGCTCAAGACTAACCAACTAGCGCCGTATCCATTGGAAATTTCGCGCAACCGCGTCACCGACGAGAATGCGGAGGTGCGTATTCTGGCGCCGAATCATCCACTCATGACCACGCCAAACAAAATTACGTCGAAGGATTTCGAGGGATGGGTTCAGGAGCGCGGGCTTTATTTCCCTAACAAGTGGGATTCTACCTGGACACCGATCTTGTCGTGCAACGATCCAAAGGAAAAGCCGCTCGACGGTGGTCTTTTGGTGGCGAAGTCCGGCAAAGGTTTTTTTATCTACACGAGTTATTCCTGGTTCCGGCAACTGCCGGCCGGTGTCCCGGGAGCTTACCGGTTATTCGCGAACATGTTGTCATTGGGAAAATGAACGCAGGTGATTCCGATCCAGATGCGCGCTCGTGGCGCAAAGCGTACGGCCTGGCGCTTTCTGTTTTTGCAGTTGAGGTAGTGCTCCTCTACCTCTTCACTGTCCGGTTCTCGTGAACCGGCTGGATTACTTTGTTCTCATCGCCACGATTCTGGCGATTCCGCTTTACGGCATTTGGCGAACGCGTGGCAGCGCTTCGTTAGGCCAATATCTCAAGGGCGATGCAAGTATTCGGTGGGCCACCATCGGGCTCTCCGTGCTGGCGACACAGGCAGGGCCGATCACGTTTCTCTCGATGCCCGGCCAGGCGTATGAGAGTGGCATAGGGTTTATCCAGAATTATTTCGGGCAACCGCTGGCGCTGATTGTTGTGTGCGCGGTCTTCGTTCCGATCTATCAGCGGCTGAAAGTTTACACGGCCTATCAGTACCTGGGCAAGCGATTCGACCGGAAGACGCAGCTACTCGGCGCATTTCTGTTTCTCGTCCAACGGGGCATCGCTGCCGGGATCACAATCTATGCGCCGGCCATTGTTCTCTCCGCGTTGCTCGGTTGGCGCTTGAACCTGACCATCTGGCTCGCGGGCGGACTGGTCATTATCTACACGGTCATGGGCGGGACGAAGATTGTAAGCATCACTCAACGCTACCAAATGATCGTGATCTTGGTCGGCATGGCGATTGCATTCGCGGTCGCGGTTTATCGACTCTCGCCCGATCTTTCGTTTCAAAGCACGCTGTCGGTTGCGGGCAAAATGGGCAAGCTGGAGGCGGTCACTTTTTCTGTCGATCCGCACAAGCGCTATACATTTTGGTCCGGCCTGATTGGCGGCTTTTTCCTGGCGTTATCGTATTTCGGAGCAGACCAATCGCAGGTGCAACGATATCTGGCGGGCGGATCGCTCAAAGAGAGCCGCCTCGGATTGCTCTTCAACGCGGTGGTGAAGGTTCCAATGCAATTTTCCATTCTGCTGCTCGGCGCGATTGTGTTCATGTTTTATCAATTCGAAAAGCCGCCTGTTTATTTTAATCAACCTGCATACGAGCGGGCGCTGGAAAGCGGCTATGCGCCACAGTTAACGGCGTTGCAGACGCAGTTCGATCAGGTCTTCATCCAAAAACGCGCGGCCATTCGCGCTGTGTCCACTGCAGCGTCAAACGAGCGGGATGCCGCGATGAACAAGCTGCGTGAACTCGACGCGCAGGCGCACGCGTTACGCGATCGAACGAAGGCAGTTCTCGTCCAAGCGGGCGTGGATCCAAAAAGCAAGGAATCGGATTACGTATTCATCACTTTTATTCTTCAACAGATGCCGCATGGAATTGTCGGACTACTCATCGCAGTGATCTTATGCGCGACCATGTCGGCGACGGCAGCAACTCTAAATGCTCTCGGTTCCACTACGGCAATCGATTTTTATCGGCCGTTGATCCGCCCGAACGCGAGCGACCATCATTATGTCGTCGCCGCGCAAGCGCTGACAGCCGCGTGGGGTTTGGTTGCAATCGGCGTCGCTTCATTTGCCAGCTTGGTCGAGAATCTTCTCGAAGCAGGCAACATTCTGGGCTCGGTTTTCTACGGCAGCATTCTCGGTCTTTTCCTGGCAGCGTTCTTTATTCGTCGAGTCACCGGATCCGCGGTGTTTTTCGCGGGTCTCATTGCACAAACGCTCGTGTTCGTCCTGTTCGCGACCACGAACATCGGTTACCTCTGGTATAATTTAATTGGATGCGTGGCCGTACTCATCATGGCGCCGATCCTGCAGCAAACCATGTTTCGCGGCGCGGAACCTCCCGCGGAGGTATGAAATTAGTGTTGTGTAATCGGTATGGCTTGCCAATCGTTGAGTTCAAAATGGCTCGCCGCCAAGGCGCGACGAGAGAGCATGTCCTCTGCGACCTGTGATCGAGGAGCAACGCAGGCGCCGGGCCATTTTCAACTCAACCCTCCGGGCCGCAGTTCTTTGAGCGAATTTCCGCGTCGCTCGCTCGGCCAGTATCGCAATGGATACGGGCGCTTCGTTCGCTTCTTGAAATTCACCCAAACTCCTCGCGGCGATTGGCAAGCCATACCGGTTACACAACACTAGTTCTGAGCCATGGATCACCCGATTATCTGTTTCGGCCAGCAACCGTGCGGATTTTTTCCCAAGCGATTTTTAGTCGCTAAAATTCTGACGGCTCGACGTCTCCAAAAGGAAATCGGCGGAGACATCGTCTTCTTCTTTCACGACAGCGATCACGACCCGCGCGAGACGATTACGATTTTACGAGACCAACACAGCAACGAGGAAGTGGCCCTGAATTTTCAATTCGAGAATCGCATCCAAAAGCAGTTTTCGCCCCTGTATGCCAAACGTGTCGTTCCGGAATGGAAGGAGAAAACTGCGCGCCAACTTCCAAGTTATGTACCGCGGACTCTGGCGGCACACTTCAAGAAAACCAGGTCGTCGAACGTTGCGGATTTCTGCCTCGATATGTACACGCGAATGGGTTTGCTGGACGGTGTTCGGGTAGAGCGATCCAGTGCACCCCAGTTCAGAGCACGTGCTGTCGCGGTCTCAGACTATTTCGTCGATCAGCCGTATGAAGGAGAAATCGTTCGTGCGCGTTATCGCGACGGAAAATTGTTGCTGCACAAGGGAGGCGATCGTTTCCTGGAGATCCCCGGAGAAGATTTCGGTCCGGAGCAAATCAGCCCGACTCGCGATACCCGTTTTCTTTGGATGCAATCAGTCATTCGATGCACCCATTACGTCGCCGGAGCGAGCGAGCAGCATTATATCAACAAGGCCGATGCTCCCGCGGTTAAGTTCGTCAGGCGCAACGAAATTTCCGATTCCGGCAAAGCCTACACAGATCTGTCATGAAATCGCAGCCGCTCAAAATTGGGATCGCGTGTTTTCCGCTGATCGGCGGGAGTGGGATTTTGGCGACTGCTCTCGGGTCAGAGTTGGCGCGGCGCGGTCACGAAGTTTATTTCTTCAGTTACGCTCAACCCGTTCGGCTGGACCTGCCGCAGGACAATCTTCATTTTCATCGAGTGGACGTTGCGCATAACCCTTTGTTTCCGTCTCCCGATTACACTCTGCCGCTCGCGGTGAAAATGGCGGAGGTGGCGCGTTCCCAGCAGCTCGATCTCTTTCACGTGCATTACGCAGTGCCGCACGCCCTCGCGGCGTGTTTGGCCTCGCAGATGTTGGGCCCGTCAGCTCCGCGCCTCATCACAACTTTGCATGGAACCGACACGACTCTCCTGGGGCAGGATCCTGATTACCGCATGGCGATTGAGCATGCCCTCGTGCATTCCGATGCGGTGACAGCAGTTTCAGAAAGTCTTCGGAATCAAACGCAGGAAACCTTCCGTTTGAAAAGATCGATCGAAGTGATTCCAAATTTTTTCACTCCGAATAAGCCCAACAGAAGCCGCGCAGAAGTTCGCAGCGACCTCGGTCTAACGGACGAATTTCTTGTGCTGCACATGTCGAGTTTGCGACCCGTGAAACGAATCGATCTCCTGCTGCGAACGATTGCCAAGTCGAAAAACCGCGAGCGCCTTCGATTGTTCATTCTGGCAGGCGTCCCTTTCGACGCTTATGAACCGCTACTCGATGAATTAGGAATTCGGGATTCTGTCATTATTCGGCAAAACACAGCTGTGGTGGACGAATATTTGGAAGCCGCCGATGCAGGACTCTACACATCCGAATTCGAAAGCTTCGGCCTAAGTATTCTTGAAACGATGTTTTACGGGAAACCTGTCATCGCCTTCCGCGTCGGTGGCATTCCCGAAGTCGTAGGCGATTCTTGTCCTCTCTATCCTTTCGGAGATGTAACGGCCGCTGCTGCTGCGTTGGACGAGTTGATTGAATCTCCGGCTCTGGCGCGAGAGATCGGCGAACGAAGCCATAATCGCGCGCTCGAAAAGTTCTCCGCTGACCGCATTCTCCCCAAGTACGAAGCGCTCTACCACCGTGTAGTCACCGGCAAAATGCACCGTGCAGGAATCGAACCTGCAACCCAGTGATTAAGAGTCACTTGCTCTGCCAATTGAGCTAACGGTGCCTGAAACCAAATTCGAAATCCGAATCTCGAAATCCGAAATAATTGCCCAATCTTGAATTTCGAATTTCGAAAATCAAGCTTGCGTGTGGCGCGCGTAATGCCTCTCGACGCCTTTCGGGAGCTGGGCAGCCTGCGGGAGATGCACACTATCAAATGAACCGACAAGGTGGCAGATGATCCTTACTTCGAGCTGTCGATGATCTGCTGCGCGTTCCTGATCGCGGACTCGTCCGGCGCTTTGTCTTTCTTCAGGATGTCGATCGCCTTTTGCGCCGAAGCGATGGCTTCTTTCTTGTTGCCAAGCTTTGCCTGAATCTGCGCCTTCTTATAATGCATGAAATAGGCGTCTGGATTCTTCTCCAGAGCCTCGTCGATCCACTTAGCTGCCTGGTTCATGTCCTTGTTGTTGTCGTAGTAGAAGACCGCGGCCTGATAGGCGGTGCGCGGGTCGAGCGGAGTCCCTGCGCTAACGACTGCATCGAGTTGATTACTTATTTGCCGGACGTCGTCCGTAGTTAACTTCACCGGCACACGCGTTTTATCCCAAAGGAAATTAAGTGTTGCGGACGCTCCTTTCACATCACCTAGCCCGATGGTGAACGTCTCGATTGTGTTCGGAATCGATTCCGGTTTCGCAGTGAGACGCGCCGCATCGTTCTCCTGCTTATAATCGGCCGCGCTCTGTACCTTCGCGTCCTTGGAAATGATGATGGTCCACTCGTCCGCTGTCGGAATCGTGAAGAGTGCGTACTCACCGGCCGGGATCTCCTTGCCGCCGAGCGTTACCGCTTTGCTAAACTTAATTTTGGTGACCGCGTTGGCGCCCGTGCGCCAGAGCTTACCGTAAGGTACCAGGCCGCCGAAGATCTGGCGATCGTTCTTGTTCGGGCGCGAATAATCCACCTCGACATCAGTCAATCCGACACGCTGTTTTAACACTGAGTGCTGGCTGGCTGCTGGGAACTCTATTTTTTTCTCCTCCGCCGCCCGCAGACTGTCGGGTCCGAGCGGTCCCCCTACGAAGGGAAGTGCGAACAGAGCGGAAAGGAAAAGCGAACGAAGGCGTGAGGATTGGATCATAATGTGTGGGGTATCTCTAGATGTGCTCATTTAAATTCCAAATTCGAATGTCGAAATCCAAAACAAATTGCGAAATCGAATCTCGGATGTTCGAATTTTCGATTCGCGAGCGCGAAAATCAAGCTTGCGTGTGACGGGCGTAATGCTTCTCGACGCCTTTTGGGAGCAGACGTTTGCGGCCTCGCTGGCGCCGACGCGCAAGGGTCGCGCGACCGCCTTTGGTACGCATTCGGGCACGGAAACCGTGCTGACGTTTGCGTGTGCGCTTGGATGGCTGGTAAGTGCGTTTCATAAAACCGGGAAATAGCTACGGCCCGATTGGAGAGCGGTTACACTAGGAGAGAGCATGGCATTGTCAACGCCGCCGAAACCGACAGAATTTAACCACTAATAAACACTAATGCACACGAAGAAGGAAAAGATTTTGCCCGCGAATGACGCGAACGGACGCGAATAAGCGGGGAAGAATGACGAAGCGGCTTTTTCGGGTCAATTCGTGTGATCAACGCTTAGCCCTCTATGAATTCGTGTTCATTGGTGTCCAGTCGTGGTTAGGCCAGTCCTAATTTACAAGATTGCCAGAGAGTCCGACTTTGAGATAAACAATACAAACGATGAGCGAAAATATCGTGATCGAACCGGCAACCGAGGCCGACTTGGACGAGTTGTCGGCAATGCTGGGTGAACTGTTCGCTCAGGAAAGCGACTTCCGGCCGGACAAGGACAAACAGCTTCGCGGTTTGAGGCTCATTTTTGAACAGCCCAGCCGGGGGCGCGTGTTCGTGCTGCGATGTGACGGTGCGATCGTGGGCATGATCAATCTGCTTTTTACCATCAGCACGGCCGAAGGCGGATTCGTCATGCTGTTGGAAGACCTGGTGGTCCATAAACAATACCAGGGCAAGGGCTACGGCTCGAAACTTCTCCAACACGCCATCGATTTCGCGAAACAGAAAAATTTTCGTCGCATCACTTTGTTGACCGATCGCCCGGAAAATGTAGCGCAAGCATTTTTCCGAAAACACGGGTTCGCTGAATCATCGATGATTCCGATGCGCCTGTGGGTCGCGCCACCACAGAATAGTGATCAGTGATCAGGACCTTGTAGCCACCGGCCTCTGGCCGGTTTCATAGAAGCGCTTTTCCGAGACGGCCCACAGGGCCGTGGCTACAGGTCGCCTTTGAGTTATCAGCGGTTTTTCTTGTTGATCCAGGTATTCAATTGAGCCACGAGGCGTTTCTTGAATTCCGCGCGGAACTCAACTTCGTCCACAACCTTTGCTACGTTCGGCGCGCTGGCAGGAGGCAAGTTGGCTTTCGCGTAGCTCTTTAATTCATCGGCGCGGGAGTCTTCAGAGAAAAAGGTAAACAGACTGGCCGCATACTGATTCGCGCCGACCGCATCGGTCTTGGCCAGTAGCGTTTTCATATTTGCTTTCGCGAATTCCCAAGCAATATCCGGATGGCCGCTGTCGCGCGCGACCAGGGGGACCAGAAATAACGCGCGACTCGTTGGCAGCTCATCGGTGAGCGCGATGGGAAGGGTCTTCTTCACCAGCTTGGGGTCGATCGATTCGGCCAGCGCGCTGTAGTAATTCTGCTTTTCCTCGATGCTCGTCGTTTTCAAGCCGAGCTCGTGAAGTTTGTTCCAGGTTTTTTCGTCTGCGTAATGGCCAACAACCGCAAGAACTGACGGACGCAGATCAGGCGCGAGCGATACGGGATTTGCGAGATACTTTTCGAAACGCTCGCGACAGCCTGCAATGATTTCCGGGTCATTCAAATCTCCCAGAGCGTTAATCAGGCTCGCGCGCAAATTTGCGTTGGTAGGCGGCTCGCCTTCTTTCGGTTCCCAGCCCAGCGTCTCAAACGTTGGACGCAAAAGCGACCGAGCGTAGCGCTGAAATTTTTCGCGTTCCGGATTGCTAACGAGGAACCGATTAATGAAATCCAGCACATTGATGATCTGTTCGCGCTCAGCCAATTCAGTAGAGGCAGGCAATTTTTCCAGTAGCCCAAAATAGAGCGAGACGGACGCACGATCGGCTTGCACAAGCGCCCATGCATCGCTCAAAAGATTGACGCGATCTTCGACGTCGAGCTTCGGCAGTGCTTCGAGTAGTAACTTCCAAGAAGGCTCATCGTATTCGACACGATAATTCCCAGCGCCGTTTACGTTCAATTTGAGCGCACGATCAGTGGGAATATTTTGCAGATTGTCGGTCTTGCTAGTCATCAACAAAGTCGTAGACGCTTCGCCAACGATCGAATACGTCAGGGGGATTTTCCATTCGAGTGGCGGCGGGTTTTTGAAATTCACCGTGAAACGTTCCTGTGTGAGCTGAACCTTTCCGTCTTCTTCTCGGTTAACTTTTACGACTGGAAATCCGGGTTGCGCCGTCCAGCCAGCTGCGATCTCGCCAATCGGTTTCTTCGAAGCTGCCGAGAGCGCGTTCCACAGATCTGCGGTGGTCGTGTTTGAATATTTATGCGCGGCGATGTAACGGCGAATGCCATCGCGGAAAACGTCTTCGCCCAGAAAACTCTCCAGCATTCGCAGAAACGACTGGCCCTTTTTGTAAGTGATATCATCGAAAGCGCTGTTGGCTTCCGCCTCCGTTGCAATGGGCTGCTGAATCGGATGCGTGGTTGATCTCGCGTCGCCCTCCATCGCGGCCTCCTTGGCGATACCGGCCCGCCGGGTAGGATCGCGCGGTACACTTCGTCGGAGCCAAACCTCCCATTGCGGGTTGAAATGCGCGGTGCATTTGGTGCCCATCCACGAGGCGAACCCTTCGTTGAGCCAGAGATTGTCCCACCAGGCCATGGTCACCAGATCGCCAAACCACTGGTGCGCCATCTCGTGGGCGAGTACCTCGTAGATAATTTGTTTCGTCTCCGCAGAAGAGTTTTTCGGATCAAACAAAAGCGCAGACTCGTAATAAGTGATCCCGCCCCAGTTTTCCATCGCGCCGCCAAAACCACCCGGCAGAGCGATCTGGTCGAGTTTCGGCAATGGATACGGCACGCCGAAGTAATCGTTGTAGTATTGCAAAATTTGCGCCGTCACTTCGAGCGCGTAGCGACCGAGTTCTGCTTTGCCCTTCGTCGCGATCACACGAATCTGCGTTGGCCCGCTTCGCGATTCGATGAGATCGAGTTCGCCAGTAACGAAAACATTCAGATAACTCGACATTGGCGGAGTGGCGGCAAAGCGCACCTCTTTCATCGCGTTCGGCTGTGGTAGGGCGCGACCGCCGGGCGCGCCGCTTGAGGTGTCTAATCCAGGACGGCCCGACGGTCCGTCCCTACCTTTCAGCGGCGTTTCCTTTTCGATGGGCATGTTCGAGACGGCGAGCCAATTCTCCGGAACGACCGTCGTTAATTGAAAACGCGCGCGAAAGGCTGGTTCGTCCCAACAAGGGAAAAACCGGCGAGCGTCAGTCGCTTCGAACTGCGTCCCGAGCATGATTTTTTTTTCGGCGGCTGCCGGACTCCCCTGCTCCTGATAACGAATGTAAAAGAGTCCCTGCCCCTGCTGATTGATTTTGCCAGAAAAACTGAGTGCAAGGGTGCAATTTCCGGGCGCAAGCTCCGACGGTAAAGCGAGGATGAGCAGTTCCTTTTCGCTGTGGATATTGATTGCAGATTTCGGCAATGATTTGCCGTCAAGAGACGCCTCGGTGATTTCGAGCTCGAGCGCGTTCATTATCAGGTGGTGAACCGGACTGCGCACGTTCAGTTTCACCGTTTCTTTTCCGGTGAACGTCAACTTCTCGATGTTCGGAACGATCCGAATTGAGTAATCGGTCGGAACGACGTCTTTCGGCAATTTTCCCGGCGTGTCCTTAGAGCTAAATGGTTCTTCGGCACTCATGATATTCGAAAAGATAAGGGAAAACAGAGTCGCCAAAAAAAGAAATAGCGCGCGCATCTCTCGAATTAAACAGCGGACGCTAAGATTTGCATGTGCAAATGCTATGGATGGCGCGCCCGGCGGTCGCGCCCCACCATTTACTGCACAACAAGCACCAGCAACAATTGTCCGCCGCCGACCTGAGGGCCTTTGATGACCAGCGGGCTGCGTTTGCTCAGCTTGGTGTCGGTCTCAAGCAAGAGCTCTTTCTCCTTGTAAAGTTTCAGGTTCAAAACGTAGCCCGCCTCGGTTTCGCCTCGCGCATCAACGTGCAGCCCGAAAAATTTGCTCGTCGCAAGCCAGTCTTCCTGGCCGGTCTTAAGTGTCTTTTGCGACTGGCCAATCACTTGGAATTGGTTGTAGCCGAAAAATTTTTTAAGCGATCCTTCTATGCGCGTCAATTCCGGTGGAATCGGTTGTGGCTGGGCGACGTTCTCCGCGATGACGAGTCCGCTCCAGACCGTCTCCGCTCCCTGCAGGACGGACGTCGCGCCCACCATCAGCGCCATAAAACAGACTAAGAACGCTGGCGAGCGACCCATGAGCGGCTATTTAGCTGCGTAGTCGGACGGCAAACTTTGTAATCCCTCCGTCCAAAGCACCGTTACGTGGTCTTGTTTAACCTCGAAGATCGAGACGGTCGCATTTGGGCTGACGACCGGATCAACTCGGGCGTTTAGGATTTGGGTAAGGTATTGCGACTCCTCAGGCGGATTTTTCTCGTGCATGACGACAACAGTAAAAACTAAAAACACTGCGAGCGACGCAGCGCCAGTCCACAACAGGCGAGGAATTGTCCACCACGTCGATCTTGCCTCGCGCACCTGCCGGGCCGAAGCCTGTTGAAAGCGGGCGACGTTTTCGCGGAGTTGATCGCTAAAAAACTCTTCGTTCGACAGTGTCCGAGCACTTAGCTCCCGCTTCAAAAGGTCACCAAGTTTTAGCGTGCCCGCTTTCTCAACTTCAGCGGCAGCTTTGTCGGGCAGCGAGGCCTCGAATTCGGACAGTTCTCGTCCGCTGAGCTGCCCGTCTATCCACGCGGTCCATTTTTCTTCAAATGCTTTCATAAACGTCCCTCAACAAACCTTGCAATTTCTTGCGTGCATAAAAGAGCCGCGACATCACCGTGCCGATGGAGCATCCGAGCGCTTCTGCAATTTCGTGATATTGCATGCCTTCGATCTCTTTCATCAAAATGACAGCGCGCTGTTCCGGCGAAAGCTGAGCAATTGCCTGATCGATCCGGGCGCGGATCTCGTCTCGCTCCATCGTCTCGTAGGGCAACGCTTCCGCTTTAGGAACGGTTTTGGATGCTGGATCAACGTCCTTTAACTGTATTGCGTCATCGAACTCGGCGCCTGCGCCTTTGACATGCTTTTTGCGCACCCAATCGATCGTCACGTTCATAACGATCCGATAAATCCAAGTGTAAAATGACGAGCGTCCGCGAAAGCGTTTGATCGACTTCCAAGCTTTGAGAAAACTATCCTGAGCCAGATCCCAGGCGTCCTGCTCGCTGTGCACCATGTTGTAAATCATGCTGAATACTCGTGTCCGGTAGCGGGTTACCAGCTCGTCGAATGCTTCGGTGTCGCCGGCCTGGCATCGCCTTACCAAGTCCAGTTCCGAGACATCGGCCTGAGCCAGAGTCGCTTCCGTTTGCATGATTGGACGGAGCCCGCCCTTATTTCATTCAACGGCAATAACCTTCGGAACCGAACCGGCGACGCCACTCAGCACGGTATTCGCCCATTAGGGTAATGATGCCGTCCCGCACTTGAAAGAGTCGCTGCTGCAGGACCGAATGCTGTGTGCCATTGAGCAGCTTTTCCGATAAAAGCTGCGCCGCTGCGTTCATGGAAGTCGTGATCGCCTTCAGCGCTCTCTTTAAGTAGGCAATCGTCATACCAATTTCATCGACATCGTCGCCGCTCAGAGCGGCCGCCAGCTTGGCACTGGCCAATGCAGAATGCGTAGCCAATTTTATCGCGGCTGGCTCATTTTGGAGTGACGGCTTTTGATCGAAAAGTTCGTCGATCCAAATTGTGAGAGCAAACGCTGCTTGATACAGGTGGTGCTCCTCAAATGTCTCGGCTGCTGACAACGCCCCGTCCGGTTCAAGATCATCATCCTGCTCCTCATCTTCATCAAAAAGCGCATCGACTTCCGCGCTCCAGTCTTTCGCCTCCAGCAATTGCGTCCAACCCATTTCGCGCGCGATGATTTCGTCCCGTTGCGGATCATCGAGATAGGTTTCCACCAGCTGCATGTACTTCTCGGTCTTTCGATCCTGTTCCTGGAGAAAACGCTCCCAGTCGTATTCGTCCCACATGCGCTCGGACCCGCCCTCGTAACCAGCCATGTCCGACTAAACGTCAGCTTCGCGGCACGTGCAAAGGATTTTGGTAGGGCGCGACCGCCGGGCGCGCCGATGCGTCAGAGTTCAGACGGCTCGGCGATCCGTCCCTACCTCGCGTTTTGTTTGTAATCGCAGCTGGCCGCATGCCGCGTCGATATCGCCGCCTTTCTCGCGACGAAGCGTAGCCGGAATTGCCTGCCTGTGCAGGATCGACAAGAATTTTTCCTGTCGATTCTGCGACGGTCGCGACCACGACAGACCCTGAACTGTATTGTAGGGAATCAAATTGACTTTTGCTGCGAGCCGCCGGGCGTGCGCTACGAGACGATGCGCTTGATCATCAGTATCGTTCACATCGGCGATCAAAATGTACTCGAAGGTCAGCCGCTGTTTCTTGCGCGCGACGTAGTAATCGCAAGCCGAAAGCAACGTCTCTAGGTTGTACCGGCGATTGATTGGCATGATTTGATTGCGCACTTCGTCTGTCGCGCCATGCAACGAAATCGCCAAGCGAATTTGCAGTGGTTCGTCAGCGAGCTTTCTAATTTGCGGCGCGAGCCCACTGGTTGAGACGGTGATGTGGCGGGCGCCGATGCCGAGGCCCCACGGGGCGTTAAGAATTCGAACCGCCCGCATTACATTGTCGAAGTTGGCCAGCGGTTCGCCCATCCCCATGAAAACGACGTTGTCGATCTTATCGCCGCTCGCCCGCTCGATGGCAATGATTTGATCGACGATTTCGTTCGCGCGCAGATTCCGAGAAAAACCGTCCAAACCGCTCGCGCAAAACTTGCAGCCGTAGGCGCAACCAACTTGCGTCGAAACGCACGCTGTCCGCCGATCCGATTTTTGTCCATACAGCGCAGGCGACGCTGGAATCAAAACCGACTCGATCAAGCTCCCGTCGCTCAAACGGAAAAGGAATTTCAGAGTGGTGTCGCGCGATCCAAGAACGCGGACGACGTCGAGCTTGCCGATGCGAAAATTCTCAGCGAGCTGCGCTCGAAACGCCTGCGGCAGATCACTCATCTGCTCAAATCCGTCGGCACGCTTTTCATAAAGCCAATCCATAATTTGCTTGGCACGATAGGAAGGCTGGGACAGTCTCTGAAGCTTTGTTTGAAGCTCATTAAACAGGAGCGATTTGATCTCGATGTTTCGCGTCATTGTCACGAGAAAGCTTAAGGGCCAGCAGAGTTTGCATCAACCCGGCTGCAGGTTACGTTCGCCTGCTGTGATCAAACGCATTGCAATTCCAGCGGTTTTGTTTCTCGCGATCACGTTCCTCATGTCAGCATGCGTTTCACATGATGATGACGTCAGCGAGCGATCCGGCCTGCAATCCGCCGCACCGGTTCCGGGCGAGAAAATCCCCGACCAGGGCGCCTATGCTCCTGGCCCTCCCGGATCCAGCGGAAGCGTACGCTGGTGATGAATCAAGGAGTGACGGCTGGGAAGCCGTCGTTTCTTGCGCTTCGGTCCACGAAAAAGCGCAGCGCTTCGTGCAGTCCAGCGCCGTGGTCTTTCTGCGCGACGTAACCGCCTGCGTTACGTACCGCCTCTTGCACTTCGGGAATGGCATTGGCCGGGCACGACGGCATGCCAGCGGCTTTCCCGTCCAACATCGAGATGTCATTATGATGATCGCCCGACGCGAAAATGTTTTCGCGCGGTACTTCGAGCAGACGCGCCAGTTCGCCTAGCGCCGCGCCCTTGTGGTAATCAGTGTGACAAAACCGCAGGTAAATCCCGTTGCGCTGGTAATTAAACTTCGGGTGCTTCGTTCGCGCTTGCTCGATAAATTCGGCGATGCGCTCCATCTCTGCCTCGTCTTCCGCTGCAAGCCCTTCAAGGCCTTCGGAATCGTAAATGAGACGCGCTTTTGTTTTTCGACTTACGAAATCCACAACCTCGACGAGGACCGAGTCAGCCGAAGAAAACAACTCAATGTGGTCGCGGGCGCAGCGCTCGTTCCAATCGCCGAACGGTTCCCATTTATCTCCATTCTTCCCGGGACGAAAAACATCGCGCTCGGTCGTTAGAATGAAATCTGGCCGAATGGGAAATGCGAAATCGACGAGGCCGAATTCGAGCAGATCGACGGAACGCCCAGTATTAATCGCCCAAACCGCCCCGGCGCGCTGCAACTCATGAATCAATTCCATGCACTGCGCGTCAAGAACTGGTTCGCTAACCCGCGATACCAGCGTGCCATCGAAATCGATACTGAGCAGTTCGATTGGTGAATGCATTCAAGACAATTTAAGAACTGATTCCTCGGATGCAATTGGCCATCCTCGGAAGTCAGTGCCTCCAGCCTGACTCGCCTGGCGGGCATCTTGCCTGCCTTTTCCCGGAAAGACTGGGGAATTTTATCTTTCCGTTATGAACATCCGCCTACAAACTCGCGATGGAAGTTCGGAGACCCCTCTGACGTTCGCCAACGTCACAGCGTGGCAGGCGAGCAAGAATAGGAGTAGAGTAACGAGAATGAAATCGGCTTACGAACTGGCGATGGAACGGCTGGAAAAGGCGTCGCCGTCGATCTCGCTCACCCAAGACCAGAGGAAAGAAATTGCGGAAGTCGATTCCGTGTATCGAGCAAAGATCGCCGAGAAGGAACTTTTCCTGAAAGATCAAATTCGCAAAGCGCAGGTCGCCGGCAAGTTCGAAGAAGTAGAATCGCTGGAGAAGCAGCTTGTGTCAGAGATCCGGCGATTACAGCAGGAGTGCGAAGCGAAGAAAGAAAAACTGCGCGCGAGTTTCGCGAAATGATCCGCCCTAGGAAAAGGCAAAACCACGGATCAAACGAATAGCACGGATAAGAACTCAGGACGAAAATTCAGGTCCCTTATCCGTTTTATCCGCGTAATCCGCGGTTAAATTTGCACCGCGCTTTGGCAAATCGGGATCAAGAAACCCAAACATATGCGCGCGCTTGATGGTGCGAACTCCTTCCTGCTTCTGCATGTTTTCAATGCTTTGGCGAAACTTTTCCATCTTCGTCCAATGCACTTTTGGACGGAAATGATGCTCGGCGTGATAGCCGTTGTAGAAGAAGAGGCAGTTATAGATTTTTCCATAGCTGCTCACGCCCCAGGCAATCGGTTTATCAGGGTTCGCGCCGTAATGCCGGTAGTAGCCGTTTAGATAACTGCAGCAATGGCCGAGATACCAAAACGGCAGGAAAAACAGTATGAATCGCCAGTTGATAAAGTGAATCGGGTTCGTCGGAACAATGATCGCCATTATCAAGAGGGTCATGGCGAACGCCGCTAGCTCAATATTGCCCCAAAAAACATCGCCGTTCTTTCGCTTCCGCAGTTCCCCTCGAATTGCGCCGACATCATCGCGAAAGAAACTCAGGAACACATAGCTCCATGGGTTTTCGGCTTCATCATCATGGCTATGTCTGTAGATCGATAACCAATCAACCGTGTCGCCATTTTCATCCTGGCGGTCCGAATTCCCTTTGTGATGCTGCATGTGAACCGCATCGTACATCGTCTGCGAAAAGCAGCACCCGATCGATTGCGTGATCCCAAAGAGCCGGTTCAGCAATTTCGATCGGAAAAACGGATTATGAATAAAATTGTGCCCCACCCCGTTAATGTTCGCGTTGACCATCAGGGAGTAAATGAATCCGAGGATGAGCATTACCCACAGCGGAGCATGCGGAAAGAGGAGGTACAGTCCAAGGAAATACGCCACATGAAAAAGCCCCGCTGCGGCTGGAACAACATCCCAGCGCGTGTGCGCGAAGAGCTTTGAATTGGTAGTCGGACGTTCTACTCGGATTGCGTCGGCACTCATCGGAGAAATCCTCGAACACTAAAACTATTCGCCACAGAAATGACCTTCGCAAGTTTTGAAGATTGCCAACGCGGTTTCCACGCAGCTAAGGTAGGCGCTCGTCATGTTTGCGCTTCAGCCAGAATTAAAAGTGTTCAGCGGCTCGGCCAATCGCGATTTGGCAGAACGGATTTGCAAATACGTGGGTGTGCCGCTGGGTCAGGCGACGATCAGCTCGTTTCCCGATGGCGAGACTTATGTCAGAATCGAGGAGAACATTCGCGGGCACGACGTGTTCATTATTCAGCCGACCTCTCCGCCGACGAATCAGCATTTGATGGAGTTGCTCATCATGGTAGACGCGGCGCGCCGGGCCAGCGCGGACCGGATTACGGCTGTCATTCCGTTTTTTGGATACGCGCGTCAGGATCGCAAGGACCAGCCACGCGTTCCGATAACGGCGAAGCTCGTCGCGAATCTGCTGTACGCCGCGGGCGTAAGCCGCGTGCTCACCATGGACCTGCACGCGCAGCAGGTGCAGGGCTTTTTCGATATCCCGGTGGACCACCTCTATTCGCTGCCGGTGTTGATCAAGTATTTGCGCAGACACCTGACGGGCAAAACAACAGTGGTTTCTCCCGATCTCGGGGGCCTGAAGATGGCATCGGCTTATGCGGAAGCACTCGGCGCAAACCTGGCCATCGTGGCGAAGGAACGCAAAAGCGCGACTGAGACTGAAGCGCTCTATCTCATCGGCGACGTGGAAGGTTCTGATGTGCTGCTGGTGGATGATCTCACTGAAACCGCCGGCACGCTGACATCGGCGACTGAGCTTCTAAAAAAGCGTGGCGCGCACGACGTTTACGCGGGGGTGGCGCACGCGGTGCTCGTAGATGTCGCCATTCAGCGTTTGCAAAAATCGAAAATCACGGAATTAGTTACCACAAACAGCACCCCGGTGCGCACCGTGGACGGATTTAAGATCACGGTGCTTTGCATCTCCGAGCTTCTCGGGGAAGGCATCAAACGAATTCACAACGACGAGTCAGTATCGTCGCTGTTCAAAATCGAGAACGAAAAAAATGGCAAAACAAGTTAAGCTCAAAGTAGAACCGCGAACGAACGTGGGACGCTCCGCTGTGCGCAAACTACGAGCGCGCGGGCTGATTCCCGCGGTCATCTACGGCGGCAATGATAAACCGCAGCCATTGCAAGTCACCGCGCGCGATATCAACGCGATGATGAGCCAGGCTTCCGGAGAAAACGTTTTGGTTGAACTGGAGATCGGCGACGAAGGATCCAGTCGCACCGCGCTCGTGCAGGAAGTGCAGCACTCGCCGGTCGGCGGCGACATTCGTCATGTGGATTTTCACGCCATCTCCATGGATGAGATGATTCAGGCCGAAGTTCCTCTCGAACCGACGGGCATCGCCATTGGCGTTAAAACTTTTGGCGGCTTGCTGGAGCAAAGCTTGCGCGCGCTGGCAATTGAATGTTTGCCAGGCGATTTGCCGGATCGGATCACAGCGGATGTTTCGCAGCTGAACGTTGGCGATTCCATCCACGTTCGCGACATTCAATTTCCAACGGGAGTAACGCCGAAGGTGCAGCCCGACCTCACGGCATTTTCCGTGGTCGCGCCCGTAGTCGAGGAAGCACCGGTAGCCGCGGAAGCGGAAGCGTTGGCTGCCGCGGGGCCGGAAGTGATCACCGAGAAAAAGGAACAGGGCGAAGCTGCTGCTGCGCCCGCTGCCGCTGCGAAAGAAAAGGCTCCAAAGGAGAAGGAGCAAAAGAAGTAATCCATTTTCGTTTTTCGATTTTGGATTTTCGATTGCGCGACGGTGGAAGAAAAACCAATTCGGCTGGTCGCGGGTCTCGGAAATCCCGGCACCGAATATGTGGCCACGCGTCACAACATCGGCTTCATGGTGATTGATCAGTTCGCAGCGCAGTTCGGATCGACATGGGAAAGATCAGGAAAGTGGGACGCGCTCTCAACAAAATGCGGCCCAGTGTTGCTGATTAAACCGCTGAGTTTTATGAATCGCAGCGGCTATCCGCTTTTCGCGGTTACGCAGTTTTACAAAATCGCGCCGCAAGAAATTCTGGTCGTCCTCGACGATTTTGCGTTGCCGCTGGGTCGCCTTCGCTTGCGCGCGCGCGGCGGACCGGGCGGCCACAACGGCTTGGAATCGATTATTGTGCAATTCGGAACCGAGGAAATCCCACGGCTGCGCATCGGCATTGGCGCGGCGCCGCGCGAAGGATCGGTCGATTACGTGTTGAGCCGCTTTTTTGAAGAGGAGAAACCTTTGGTTAGATCCACAATCGATCGCGCGGTGGAAGGGGTGAAATGCTCGGTTGACAACGGGCTCGTTTTCGCGATGAACACTTTCAACCCCGAAAGCTCGCGGGGTGAACAAGCCGAAAAAGTATGAACCACCGTTACGAAGCGCTGCTGGTGCTGAACGCTCAGGGCAAAGACGACACCGTCAGGGAAATCATCGATCGATTGGAATCGGAGTTTCAAAAAGAAGGGGCTCAGATCGAACAGGTGCAAAAAATGGATAAGCGCCAATTCTCCTACGCAGCCGGCCCACTGGATTCCGGTTATTACGTTAATCTTATCTTCAACGCTGATCCGGGATTGATTGAGAAGCTGCGCGGGAAATTTAAGCTCGATCCGGAAGTGTATCGCCAGAGTTACCAGCGTCTCCCCGACAAGAAGGAGAAGCCTGCAAAAAAGCTGGTAAAAGCCAAATAAGTTCGCTATAAGGCGGGCATGGCCAGCTTTAACAAAGTCATTCTGCTTGGAAATCTCACCCGCGACCCCGAGGTGCGTTACACGCCGAAGGGCAGCGCAGTCTGCGACCTCGGCATTGCGGTCAATCGCGTTTACACCACCGACAGCGGAGAAAGACGCGAGGAAGTCACCTTTGTGGATGTCGTCCTATGGGCGCGTCTCGCGGAGATCGCCGGCGAATATCTGAAAAAAGGACGACCGGTTTTCATCGAAGGCCGCCTGCAAATGGACACATGGGACGACAAGCAGACCGGTCAGAAACGAACGAAGCTGCGCGTGGTGGGCGAAAGCATGCAGTTGCTAGGCGGTCGTCCCCCGGGAACTGGTGGCGCCGCCGAGGCTGCTAGCGAAGATCGACAAGCCGCTGGCGCCAAGACCAGCGCACCGCCTAAACCGTCAGCACCAGCCGCGCCGGACGAAGACGAGATCCCGTTTTAAGCCTGGCGTTGTCATCCTGCCGATAGAAGATGGGCTGGAAGCCGATGCCACAATCTCGAAATGAACGCGACCGAAGCCTGTATCGCGCTCAACATGCTGCCGACCATTGGACCGGTGCGGCTGCGGAGATTACTGGAGGTTTTTAAGGAACCGCAACAAATCCTCGCAGCACAACGTGCCGAGCTTCGCAAGGTGGAAGGAATTGGCAGCGAGGTGGCGGACCAGATTTCCAACTGGGAATCGACTATCGATCTTGCCGCAGAACTCAAACGCGTCCGTGATTTCGGCGCGGCCGTCATCGCACAGGAGTCGCCATCGTATCCCCGGTCACTGCGCGAGATTCATGCGCCGCCGATTGTGCTCTACGTTTGGGGCGAACTCCAAGAACGCGATCATCACGCCATTGGAATTATCGGCGCGCGCCGCACTACCCATTACGGAACCGAGTCGGCGAAGAAGTTGTCTTATCAACTGGCTTACGCGGGACTGACTATAATCAGTGGACTTGCGCGCGGGATCGACACTGCAGCTCATCAAGGGGCGCTCGCGGCAAAAGGACGCACGATCGCAGTCATCGGAGCTGGTTTGGCCAAACTCTATCCGCCGGAAAACGCTGCCCTGGCCGAGAAAATCCGGAGCGGAAATGGCGCAATCGTGTCCGAATTTTCAATGGAAATCGAACCGGATCGACAAACTTTTCCCATGCGTAACCGGATCATCTCCGGCTGGAGCCACGGCATTCTAGTAGTTGAAGCAGGATTGAACAGCGGTGCACTCATCACCTCAGCGCAGGCGTTGGAACAAGGCCGATCGGTTTACGCGGTGCCCGGCCACATCAACGCTCCAAGTGCGATGGGATCGAACCGTCTGATTCAACAAGGCGCCAAGCTCGTGATGGACGCCAGCGATATCCTGGATGATTTGCAGATTCTCCTTCCCGAAACAAAGCCATCGCCGGAGGCAGCTGCGCGTCCGTTGCCGCCGTTATCTGACAACGAGCGGCGCATCTATGACGCAATTGATGCGACTGAAACGTCCATTGACGATATCACCGCAAGGAGCGAGTTGCCGAGCGCAGCCGTTTCATCGACATTGTTGCAGTTGGAGCTGAAGCGCCTGGTCAAGCAGTTGCCCGGAAAATATTTCGTCAAGCTAGGCTAAGCCAGAGACTTACAGCGCCGCCATGGCGGGCGTAAACCCGCTCTGACTTGCAAAGACGCCCTAACTGGGTTCGATTCCTGCCCCATGTCCAAGTCTCTCATCATTACCGAGAAGCCTTCGGTGGCTGGCGACATCGCCAAGGCGCTCAGCGGCTTCAAAAAAGGGAAGGACTATTACGAGAACGACCAATACCTGATCTCGTGGGCGGTCGGCCATCTCTTTGCGCTCGCCGTGCCTGCTTCAATGAAAGAACAGGACAAATGGGACATGAAGAAGCTGCCCATCATGCCGACGGAATTCGAGCTCGAGCCCGCGGAGAAAATGAGCGGCCGCGTCAGTGTTCTTCGTAAGCTCATCCGGGACAAAAACGTTTCCGACATCATTAACGCGTGCGACGCCGGCCGGGAAGGCGAACTGATCTTTCGTTACATCATACAATACGCTCGCACGAAAAAGCCGATCAAGCGCCTCTGGCTGCAATCGATGACGCCGGAGGCGATCCGCGACGGGTTCGCACGGTTGCGCAGCGACGCTGAGATGCAACCGCTGGCTAGCGCAGCGCGCAGCCGAAACGAGGCGGACTGGCTCGTCGGGATCAACGCCACGCGCGCATTTACTTTGCGCCTCAGTGGCGGCCGCGGGAGCACTGTGACTTCACTTGGCCGCGTCCAGACGCCGACGCTGGCAATCATCGTGGAGCGGGAAAACAAGATTAAGAAGTTTAAGCCGCGTGAAGTGCACGAGATTGTCGGCACATTCCGTCCCGCAGCGGGCGAATACGACGGGCGCTGGTTCGATGAAGCGTTTAATAAGGATGAAGAGGAGGCGGAGAGAACCAAGAGAGTCCTACACCGGCTCCAATTGAATCTGCCGAATGCCGAGGAGCGGCTTGATTCTGAAAACGGTTCGCTCTGGGACGAGCATCGTGCCGCGTCGCGATTGTGGCATCAGGAAATCGCCCAGACCATCCAGCGCAAGTGCAGCGGTAAACAGGGTATCGTCGAGCTGGAAGAAAAGAAGCCGACCTCGCAAGTCGCTCCTCAACTCTATGATCTCACCGCGTTGCAGCGCGAAGCGAACGGTCGGCTCGGATTCTCGGCC
The DNA here is from genome assembly GCA_036499425.1 of Candidatus Udaeobacter sp. Taxonomy (GTDB): domain Bacteria; phylum Verrucomicrobiota; class Verrucomicrobiia; order Chthoniobacterales; family UBA10450; genus Udaeobacter. The sequence continues at coordinate 27,533 of DASYDT010000140.1, forward strand.
AAACGCACGTTGCAAATCGCGCAGGCGCTTTACGAAAAGCACAAAGCCATCACCTATCCACGCACGGATTCGCGCGCTTTGCCGGAAGATTATCTGTCCACAGTCAAATCGACACTCAGCAAGATCGACAATCCATTTGCGCGACGAGTGCTCGACAACAATTGGGTCAAGCCAAACAAGCGCATCTTCAACAACGCCAAAGTCAGCGATCACTTTGCCATTATTCCAACCGGCGCCGTTCCCCGGTCCTTGGACAATTACGAGCGCGCGCTCTTCGACATGGTGACCAAACGCTTTGTGGCTGTGTTCTTTCCGCCCGCGCAATACGAGAATACGACTCGGATCACGCGCGTGGAGGCTGAGCCGTTCAAAACGGAAGGGAAAATTTTGGTCGCAACCGGATGGCTGGAAGTTTATGGACGCGAAGCAACCAGTGAGAAGCCGGAGGAGAATCTGCCGCCCGTCACCCGAGGCGAACGCGTCGAAACAGCGCGCATCGAGATCAAAACTGAACAGACGAAGCCGCCGGTGCGCTACAACGAAGGGACGATTCTGAGCGCGATGGAGTCCGCGGGGAAACTTGTTGAAGACGAAGAACTTCGCGATGCAATGAAGGAGAAAGGGCTCGGCACGCCCGCGACGCGCGCCTCCATCATCGAAACATTAATCTCAGCGCATTACCTGGTGCGACAGGGCAAGGAGCTGCAGCCGACAGCGAAGGCGATCCAGACCATCATGCTGCTCAAGAGCGCGGTGCCGGAATTGACCAGCCCGGAGCTAACCGGCGAGTGGGAATTTCGCTTGCGCGAAATCGAGCATCGCAAGCTTACGCGCGACGCGTTCATGCACGACATCCGTGAGCTCACGAACGATATCGTCGGCAAAGCTAAACATTTCCATCCCGACGAGCACATGCCCGACAGCGAACCGTTCGGTCAGTGCCCAAAGTGCGGTTCGCCCATCATCGAACGCTTTAAGAGCTTCACCTGTACAAATGAGGAATGCGACTTCACGATTTGGAAAACGATCGCTGGCCGATTGCTGAGCCGTGACGAGTTCGAGACTCTCGTGCGCGACAAGCAGGTCGGGCCGTTGGGCGGCTTCCGCAGCCGCAAAGGGAAGCGGTTTCATGCGATGCTTAAACTCAGCAACGAGTTCAAAACGGAATTCGATTTCGGACCAAACGGTCAGGAGAACGGTGCTGCGAAACCGGATTTTTCGAGTCAGGAGCCGCTCGGCAAATGTTCAAAGTGCGGCGGGCGCGTGTTCGAATTCGGAATGAGCTACATCTGCGAGAATTCAGTCGGCCCAAACAAAAAGTGCGACTTTCGATCGGGCAAAGTCATCCTGCAGCGGCCCATCGAGCGCGAACAAATGCAGAAATTGCTCGCGACCGGTAGAACCGATTTGCTTGAACGCTTTATTTCGCGCAAGGGCAGACCGTTCAAAGCCTTTCTCGTGTTGACCGACAAAAAAGACGTTGGTTTTGAATTCGAAAAGCGCGAGCCGAAGCCGAAAGGAGAACGCAAGCTCAAGACCGCTGCGCCGAAAATTGATTTCACCGGAAAGGAATCCGTCGCTACATGCTCGAAATGCGGCGGCAAAATTTTCGAAACCGAAAACAGTTATATTTGTGAACGCTCACAGGCGACGCGCACCCCGTGCAAATTTAGACTGAGCAAAACGATTCTCGGCCTCGACATTCCAAAAGAGCAGGCGCAGAAACTTCTTACCGCGGGAAAGACCGATCTACTCGAGGGCTTCATTTCAAAACGTGGCCGCCCGTTCTCTGCGTATCTGAAATTGGAAGACGGTAAAGTCGGGTTCGAATTCCCCGAGAAAACGGCGCGAGCCAGCTAACCCAAGCAAGCGAAGATCAGTTAGGCTGAGGCTCGACCTGCTGCTGCATTCGCAGCTGGCGCGCCATCGCCAAGATTTACGTTGCGCCGTCAGCTTGTGTCAATAGTGAGGACCGACCCCAACTCCGAACTCAACTCCCAACTCCGAATCGGTTTACAATCTCTGCTCGCGCGATGTAACGAATGTCACTGTTGTGCTCGTCGCAAAACCTCGGGCGATTTCACCACTAGGTCGTCCAGAGCAGACTTTACGGCGGAAAAACAGTCGCGGTATTTCGATTGTGTGCTGGTCACATCACAAACCACGATGTTCGAGTAGCTGATTGCTGCGTCTTCATGATTGCGCTCTGAAAAGCGCTAAATGCGATTAAGCAAGGCTCAAGCAACATTTTAGCGTAGCAGTCACAGCGTACGGGGATTGAGAATAGTTGGTTCGCTCTGACGAGGAAATTTGATCGCAAAGGACCCGTAAACCGTTGTCTTCTGCCATCCGGGCAATCCCCTCGCTTCCCTAAATTTTCTGCAATATCGCGCCGGACCTCCCGAAGTACCTTAGTGGAGATCAAAAATCAGAGAAGGCGAAAACAATGAAAGTTAATTAGAAAAGGAATTTTAAAATGAAAACCTTTATCGTTTACGATTTGGATTCAAAAATGCCCGTTGCTGTTGGCGAAGAAGTAAGCGCGGAAACTGCCCGATATTGTGCAAGCGCGGCGACTGGAATTTTCCACGCAAATCTTTTGGCAGAAGAAATTGATTTAGAAGAAAATTACCTCCATCACCGAAGTCAGACACTATAGCCAGTGCCTAGAGGCTGCGCTCTGGCCTGCAGCCGCAAGCTGCAGCATTGGCTACGGCTCTTTAAACTCGCCCTTGTGCTCGTGCAGCAGCGCGTCCGGCTGCAGTGAACGATAACCTTCGCCAGGGCACGGCCGTGCAGACTGGGTCCAGTCCCGGAGTGAGCTGACTTTCAACGATCAAACGATCACACGCCTTGGCGAAAAGACGATTGTTAAGATGGGGCCCATCACGGCAGCGATCACAGGGTACATAAATTTGCTGTGACCCGGGTCTTTCGTGATTCCAAATACATTCATCGCATTTAGGTGCGCGGGAAGTATTGGGAAATTATCGCTGACACTCTCAAGAACGCCGGTTGGAGCTTGGAGAGGGTTCAGCCGTTGATTCCGAGGGGCGAACGATCTGGATTGCTGACGCGCATCGCGGCGATGGGAAGCGTTACGTTGTGCTTGCGGATAGAATTCTTGACCGCGTTTCTCGAACTAGAATCTGGGGAGCACAGGCTGGCAGCCTGTGCTCCCCCAGATTTCGAGTCTACACGCGCGAGCGGCGGCGGCCGGTTCCGCGGGTGCGGGACGAGTATCTCACCGCTCGGCGTTTCGGTTCAATTTTGTCGATGCCAACGCCGCTTTTCACTTCCATGATCTGGTCGCGTAACAATGCCGCGCGCTCGAATTCCAGATTCGCCGAAGCTTCTTGCATTTCCTCCTCAAGCTCGCGGAGCAACTCGGTTACGTTAAAATCGCCACCAGCTTCGCGGATGACAGATGCGGCGATTTCGCGTCCGCGCAAAATTGTGTGCAAACTCTCCTGCACCGCGCGTCGGACAGTTTGCGGCGTGACGCCGTGTTTTTCGTTGTAATCCATCTGCTTTGCGCGCCGGTATTCGGAAATCGACATGAGTGCTTCCATGCTTTGCGTGACAGTATCGGCGAAGAGCACCACTTCCCCGTTCACATGACGCGCCGCGCGGCCGGCGGTCTGGATGAGTGAAGTCTGGCTTCGCAAAAATCCTTCCTTGTCTGCATCCAGAATGCAGACAAGCGAAACCTCGGGAAGATCGAGCCCTTCTCGGAGCAAATTGATCCCAACGAGGATGTCGAAATCCGCCGCGCGCAATCCGCGCAGGATTTCCACGCGCTCGATGGCGTCGATGTCGCTGTGCAGGTAACGCACTTTCAGTCCGACATCCCGCAAATAATCAGCAAGATCTTCAGCCGTGCGCTTTGTCAGCGTTGTGACCAAAATCCGCTCACTTTTTTCGACGCGTTGACGGCAGAGGTCAATCGTCTCATCGATCTGATTCTTGAGGGGTTTAACGGTAATTTTTGGATCGAGAAGTCCAGTCGGGCGGATGATCTGCTCGACAACGAGTGGTGCCCCGGGCGTGTGGATATCAAATTTTTCCGCCGGCTCATCGGTGGGCGAGATCCGTGCCCCTGAATCGGACGTTGGACGTTGGACCTTGAGCGTTGGGCGTTTTCCTCCTGGCAACACGAAGGGCACCAATTCATCCTCTCCAATCCGCTGTCGCCGATGCGGGATGTATCCCTTGTTGCCCACCACGCTGTTTTGAATTTCAAATTCTGCCGGCGTCGCGCTCATGTAAGTGATCTGATTCGTTATCTTCATGAACTCGTCGAAATTGAGCGGCCGATTGTCGAGCGCGCTCGGCAGGCGAAACCCATAATTCACGAGCACGGTCTTGCGCGAACGGTCGCCTTCGTACATCCCGCCGATTTGCGGGATCGTGGCGTGCGACTCATCGACCACAACCAAAAAATCTTTCGGGAAAAAATCGATGATCGTGTAGGGCTTCGAGCCGGGAGGTCGTCCCGACAAATGTCGCGAATAATTTTCGATCCCGTTGCAGAAACCCATTTCCTGCAACATTTCCAGGTCGTATTCAGTGCGCATTCGCAGCCGTTGTGCTTCGATCAATTTGTTCTGCGATTCGAGTTCCACGATACGTTGCTCAAGCTCTTCTCGAATGGTGCGCAACGCGCGATTGAGTTTGTCCGCTGGGGTCACGAACTGTTTGGCAGGAAAAAATGTGATCACGCTGAGCGATTCGTGCGCGTGACCAGTCAACGGGTCGAACCGCGTGATCGCTTCGATTTCGTCGCCGAAGAACTCGAGTCGAATCCCTTCTTCATCAGCGCTACCCGGATAAACCTCGACCACATCGCCCCGCACGCGAAACCGGCCGCGCGCGAAATTCACGTCGTTGCGTTCGTAGAGCATATCGATCAAACGACCGAGCACGGCCTCGCGCGATATCTGTTGTCCGCGTTTTACCGTGAGCAACATCTGCAGGTAATCTTCCGGCGACGTGATTCCGTAGATGCACGAAACGCTGGCAACCACAATGGTGTCGCGGCGCGAAAGAAGGGCGCTGGTGGCCGCCAGTCGCAGACGCTCGATCTCTTCGTTGATCGACGAATCCTTCTCGATGTACGTGTCGGACCGGGGGATGTAAGCTTCCGGCTGATAGTAATCGAAGTAGCTGACGAAATATTCGACCGCATTCTGTGGGAAGAATTGTTTAAATTCTGAGTAAAGCTGCGCCGCCAGTGTTTTGTTGTGCGAAATCACCAGCGTCGGTCGGTCCAGCTTCTGGATCACATTCGCGATTGTGAAAGTCTTGCCCGAACCGGTAACGCCGAGCAGCGTTTGATGGCGATTCCCGGCCTCAACTGACTTCAAAAGCTTGGCAATTGCCTGCCGCTGGTCGCCGCGCGGTCTGTAGTTCGATTCCAGCTGAAACGGCATTTAGCAATCTACACCGGGGAAGGAATTCGCGCTTGCGAAAGCGATTCCGGCCACAATCTGGCGTCGCGCAAATCGCATTTCAGAAATCGGCAAAATCGCGCAACGTTGTATCCCTTGCGAGCATATGGCTGCTGAACCCGAGTCGGAAATTCGATTAGCGATCGGCCACGTCCTCTTCATGGACGTGGTCGGTTACTCAAAATTGCTGCTGGACGAGCAGCGGGAGATCCAGGAACAACTGAATAAGATCGTCCGTGGCACCGAACAAGTTCGCGCCGCGGAAGTGGCCGGAAGCCTGGTTCGGCTTCCCAGGGGGGATGGCATGGCGCTTGTTTTCTTCCACAGTCCAGAAGCACCAGTTTATTGTGCGATCGACATTGCGAAGAAGGTAAGAGAACATCCAAAGCTCAAACTGCGGATGGGGGTTCATAGCGGCCCAGTCAATGAGGTTCGGGATGTTAAGGACCGGACAAATGTTGCAGGCGCTGGAATTAACGTGGCGCAGCAAGTGATGGATTGCGGAGATGCGGGACACATTCTTGTGTCGCAACGCGCGGCTGAAGATCTAGCGCAGTCGCGGCAGTGGCGTCCGTACTTGCACGATCTGGGAGAGTGCACGGTGAAGCACGGCGCGCCCATTCACGCGGCAAATTTCTACGCTGGAGATTTCGGCAATCCGCAATTGCCCGAGAAATTCAAGCACCGCACACGTAGAAAAATCCTGGCGCTCGGTTCGAGACCTGGAGCGGGTGGAACTACAGCGACAAAACATTGGGCGTCAATTAGTGCAACTCTTATAGCGACCGCCGCATTGGTTGTTGTTGTTTCCTTCTCTTTGCATCGGCCATCGAGTCAATCCACAAACGCAACTGTTTCCACATCGTTGCTTGCGCCGATTCCCGAGAAAAGCATTGCGGTGCTTCCATTCGAAAACAGGAGCGATGAAAAGGAGAATGCCTATTTTGCTGACGGAGTACAGAACGAAATTCTGACCAATCTTGCCAAGATTAGAGATTTATGGGTGATCAGTCGCACCAGCGTGATGCAATATAAAAGCGAGACCCGGCATAATGTCCGGGAGATTGGTCAGCAACTTGGCGTGGCACATCTGGTGGAAGGAAGCGTTCAGCGAGCCGGGAATCGCGTCAGGGTAACCGTGCAACTCATTGATGCCCGGTCGGATACTCAACAGTGGGCAGAGCACTACGACCGTGATCTGGCGGATGTGTTCGCGATTCAAAGCGGAATTGCCAAAGCGATCGCCGACCAGCTGAAGGCGAAACTTTCGCCGCAGGAAAAAGAAAGTGTCGAAGAAATACCGACCGCGAATACAGAGGCATACGTGTATTATTTGCGAGGAAACCAAATCGAGCGAAATCCGGACACGCTGCTTGAGGATTATAAGACTGCCGAAGGACTGTTCGTGCAAGCGATCAAGCTTGATCCCAACTTCGCACTCGCCCACGCGCGCCTCGCGTCCATTCGCGCTGAGATTTTCCATTATTACGAGCCGACGGAAAGTCGGAGAACCGAAGCCCGCACCGAAGCGGAAGCTGCTCTGCGGCTGCAGCCAAATCTTGCGGAAGCGCACTTCGCGCTGGGTCAGTGCATTTACTGGATGGATCAGGATTATGAGCGCGCTCTCGACCAATTTGAGCTTGCTTCTCGTTTATTGCCGAGCAATGGCGATGCACCCCGATTGATCGCGGCGATTAAGCGTCGGGAAGGCAAGTGGGAAGAAGCGCTTGGGGCGTACGAGAGAGTTGCAAAGGTCGATCCGCAGAACCCGAACACCGTCCGCGAAATGCTTTTTACCAACACGTCGATGCGCCGCTGGCCGGAAGCCGCGCGATGGGGCGAGCGATGGCGCGCAATGGCTCCGGCATCGCTGGTGGCGAAGATCCAAAGTGGCTACGTCGATTTCTGGTGGAAGGGAGACACTCAACTGCTGAAGTCGCTCCTGGATCAAGTCCCCGCCGGCGTCGATCCGGATGGCAGTGTCACTGCGGCTCGATGGGATGTCGCGATGCTGCAGCGCGACTATGCAGGGGCAAAAAATGTTCTGCAAAATTCGCCGGTGAATGAGCTCTCTTATACAAACGCTGGAACGACTCCTAAAATTTTCTTTGAAGGCTGCGTTTACCTTGCCCAAGCCGATAGTGTCCACGCTCAGAAAGCGTTCGAACTCGCCAGCACTGAATTCGAGGCGGCTGTGAAAGAAGCGCCCTCAAGTGCGGATCGACGCGCGGTTCTGGGCTGGCTTTACGCGTTTATGGGGCGCAAAGACGATGCGATCAGGGAGGGCCAACGCGCGGTCGAGCTCAAACCGGAATCAAAAGACGCCGTCGATGGTACACTTATGAATGGTTATCTCGCTTTGATCTACGCTCGTGTCGGAGAAAACGATCTTGCCATTCCTTTGATCGAACGGTTGCTAAAAATCCCGGGACCGGTGGACAGCGCCAATTACAGCATCACCATCAACGATTTGAAATATCGCTGGGAATGGGACCCAATTCGCAATGATCCGCGATTTCAGGAACTGATCGCGAAGAAGAAACTCTGAATCTGACAGCCGGACTGCTTGGTCTCGCCTCTCGCCTAATAGACTGTTGAAAAACGCCATTTGTGCAACATTTGGAGTTCCGCGTTTACGTGGCTCCGAGGAGAAACCGCCTAAAGGCCGAACTCCGAACCAACGTGCCCGCAGTTTTTCAACAGTCTGCTAAGGAATGGGGGTCGGATTGGCATGGCAAATCCATTGCCAGCCGCTCGCTCCTTTTTTCCATACACTCAAGCGCGGCGCGGGCTTCGTCGGCAAGCGCTCGAGATCGATCGATTCTTGTGCCGAAATCATATAGGAAATCACAATGTTGTCGCCATTCATGGTCGATCTACATCGCTAAGCGCTACTTGGCCAACGCCCAGTTTTTTGATCAATGTTATTTCACCAGCACGGTCGCGCGCGCCATCCGCGTGAACGGACTGAAAGTTCTCAGCTATTTTACCTTCCACAGTTTCCCAATTCTTCGCCTTGATATCTTCCCACATCTGTCTCTCAATCTTTTCGCCGTCGTTGGTCGCTTGGTTCATTTTACGGCGATACGCGCGGGGTCTTGTTCCTGTCAAATTTCAAATCTGCCGATTGCTAAATGCGGGCGAAATACGAGGCTCGATCGGGCTAATTGAGCGGTGAATCTGGAAAAGTTTTTTGCTGAGCTAAAGCGCAGGAAAGTTTACAGCGTCGCAATCGCATATGTTGTCGGCGGCTGGGCGCTTACCCAGGGCATCGCGCAGGTTCTGCCGGTATTCGACATTCCGAATTGGGTGGTCCGCCTGATCGTCGTGTTGATTGTGCTCGGATTCCCAGTGGCGCTTACGCTCTCCTGGTTTTTCGATCTCACGCGGTATGGAATTGTGCGGACGCCGAATGCCGACGTTGCGCGCAGGATTGATCCTGCGCAATCGGCAAATTCGTCGGAACGCTCAATTGCCGTTCTGCCCTTCAGCGATCTAAGTCCGGGACAAGATCACGATTATTTCAGCGACGGGATTGCGGAGGAAATCTTGACTGCGCTCGCCAAGATCGACGGACTTCACGTGGCCGCGCGACGGTCTTCGTTTTGGTTTAAAGGCAGGGAAACTCAGCTAAGCGAGATAGCGAGTAATCTGAATGTCCGGCACGTCGTGGAGGGGAGCGTTCGGCGTGATGGGAATCGCGTACGCGTAACGGCCGAGTTAATCGACGCGTCAAACGGTTTCACGTTGTGGTCGGAAAAGTTCGAGCGCGAAATGCATGGAATTTTCGCGCTTCAGGACGAGATCACGCGCGCCATTGTCGATGCGCTGAAACTAAAGCTCGACATTTCGCCGCCGCCGGTATCCCGCAGCACCGATGCTTACGACGCTTATCTGCAAGGGCTCTTTTATTCAGACAAAAGCACCGAAGAGGCTTTGCGGAAAAGCCTGGAATTCTTCCAGCGCGCGCTCGATAAAGATCCGCAATTCAGTCGCGCGTGGACGGGAACCGCGAAGGCCTGGCTTTGGCTGGCGGACGCTTACGTGCCGCCGCTCGAAGCGTATCCAAAAGTTCGAGACGCTGCGCTGCGTGCATTACGGCTCAGCAAAGATGAGGCCGAGGCGCACGTTTATCTGGCGGAGAGCAAGCGGATACTGGATTGGGATCTCGATGGCGCGGAAGCGGAGTTTAATCGCGCAATCGAATTTGATTCGAACTCGACAACGTCCAATTACTTCGTCGCAGCGCTTCACGCCGCTCGCGGTGACCGCGAGAAAGCGCTCTCTTATCTGGAGCGCACATCCAGGATCGATCCAGCATCATTGTGGGTGAGCAACTTTGCGTGTGAACTCTATCGGTATTTTGGCCTCAAGGATGAAGCCATTGCGGCTGGCGAGCGCTCATTGCAACTCGATCCAACATTTCTTTATAGTGAACCGCTGCTAGCGGCGCTTTACCGGGAAATAGGACGCTTCGATGACGCGATCGCGCTATACAAAAAGTCCCAAGACGTCAGTGGTCGAGTGCCCTTTGGTCTTGCGATTACCTACGCGAAGATGAACCGACGGCGCGAAGCGCGGGAAATTCTTATGGCCGCTTGCGCTAGTCGCGGGAGTTACACGCCCGGGGATGCAATTGCGCACGTGCACGTGGTGTTGCAAGAACACGACGAGGCGATTCGTGAACTGGACCGCGCGTACGAGGAACATTCGTCGTCATTGCACTTCATCGGCATTGCTCCAGAATTCGCTCCTCTGCGACTGGACAAACGTTTCGTCTCGATCGTCAAGGAAATCGGACTCCAACCGGAGAAGGTATTCGCAGTGTCGCCTTGAATTGTAGGGCGTTTGATTCGCTCGCTCCCGCGAGCTTCACCCTTCGCGCTTCCCGTCTGTGTCGCTCGCATCCCTGCGGCTCCGCTCTGTGAATCCCGAAAGCGTTCGGGACTGACACAGACGCCTACAAAATTCACTGCACGATCACATCTCGTCCGTGACCGTGGGAGCGCACTCCGTGCTTATTTAAGTCCTGCTGGGCCACGTGCATTCCGAAAAGCAACACTGCGATCAGACCGAAGTACAGTATCGACATTATCCAGCGCTGGGGCGGTGTGACTTCGAAGTAACGCTGTTCTTCTTCGGTTCGTTTGCGGAATAGCGAATAGATCCGCGGCAGCGACAAAAGTACGATCAACCAGATAATAAAATTTGGAAACTTCCACCCGAACCAAAGAAGGAGAGCGAATCCGGGTAACCAAAGCCAACGGGATAGCGCGGTCACAATACGTCCGCCATCGAGCATTCCCACCGGGGTCAGATTAAACAGATTCAGAAAATATCCAAACCACGCGAGCGCGATGAAAATAGGTGCAGCGAACATTTCGCCCAGCACGTTACAGATCAATGCGCCAAAGCTTCCGAGCATCGGGCCGCCAATGCCCACACAGGCTTCTATCCAGGCATTGCGCGGCGCTTCCTTGAGCGCGATGAACGCGCCCATGAACGGAATGAACACAGGCGCGCCGACTTTCAGTCCAAATTTTTTCGCAACCAGCAAATGGCCGGTTTCATGAATCAAAAGCAACAGGACAAAACCGAGCGCGAACTGCCAGCCCCATAGCCGTGTGTAAATCCAGATCATCAGCAGCATCGTGCCGCCAGACTTCAGCAGGATCGGCAAGAATTTCAGGAGTGGCAGAAGAACGAACTTGAGCTTCGCGAAAAACTTCGCGATCACGACGCCCACCGCAGCGATTGGGCCAAGCGCTTTTTTCACCCGGCTCCAGGCAGTCTCAGTCTTTGGAGCCTCGTACTCCCTTTGCTGGGTTTGCAGATTCATGTGCGTTCCTGGGGAATTGTAAGACGTTTCCGTGAAACGCCAACGTTCGCGGGATGTGGCACAGACGCCCTACAGTTCACTAAACGCTTCGCCGAGATGATCGAGCACGTCACGTGGCAAGAGCGATTGCTCGCTTTGGCCATCGTTAAAGACCGCCATTTCCGCGGCGCGCGCGCATAACCAAGCACCGACTCGCGCCGCATCGTACAGAGATAGACCCTGTCCCACCAAACCGGCGCACACGCCTGTGAGAACGTCCCCCATTCCGCCGGTGGCCATTCCGGGATTGCCCGTGGTGTTATAGCTCAATGGACGATCGCGCTGAGCCACGATGGTGCGACTGCCTTTCAACAAAAGTGTGACTGCAAAACGATTGCAGAATTTCGTCGCAATCTCGGCGCGCGGTTCTTTGTGGTCGGGGAAGAGGCGTTTCATCTCGCCCGGATGCGGTGTGAGCAGTCGTTCGCCTTCGCAACGCCGGAGAGCTGACATTTTTTCGGACAAAATGTTGAGCCCGTCGGCGTCAAGCACCATTGGTTGCTTCGCTTTCTCGATGAGCTCGAGGATCTCGTCCGCGCGTGATGTTCCAAGACCGGGTCCCAAAGCCCAGACATCAGGTTTTTGCTTCAGCAGTTCGCGGTAGGAATGAACCGGCTTTACCATCGCTTCCATCGGCGCCGCCGCAGCGACGATCTCGTAAATTTCTTCGGGAACAAAAACTTCCACCAGACCTGCGCCTGCCCGCAACGCGCCCTGCGAGGTCATTAGAGCAGCACCGACGAAGCCCTTGGAGCCGGCTACGACGCCAATGCGACCGAATTGATTTTTGTATGCGTCGTATTCGCGTCTCGGCAGTAATCCACAAAAAGCCGGCGGGCTGGCGATGATTTGCTTCGTTTTTTTCTCTGTCAACTGCAACTCATGCAGCGGCACAACTTCGATTCTGCCCACATGATTTAACGCGTCATCCGCGATCAAACCCGGTTTTGCGAATCCAATGGTGACCGTAAAATCCGCAGTCACGCAGTCGCGATCGGTTTTCCCTGAGTCGCTATCGAGACCGGTCGGAAGATCAACGGCAAACACGCAAGCGACCTTATTTGTCCGTAACTGATTAATGGAACGGCACGCGGCGCGTATCGGTTCACGCAATGGCGGCCTCGCGCCAACGCCGAGCAGGCCATCAAGAATAATCAATGGAGGAGCGGTGCCGAGATAGGCGTCTACCGCAATTTCTTCGTACGGGGTGGCCAATTCATCGCCGATCTTTGCCCAGAGCTCAACAACGGTCACGCCCAGATCGGTGGCGGCGCTGACGGATGCCGTTTCCCCCAAAATCGCAGGCGCTCTGCGACGCAAATCTTCGAGCTTCTTGCGCATGAGCTCACTGCAATCCTCTTGCTTGAAAGCAAGTCGGACTTCGATTTTCCATCTGAGGCGCCGCAGATGTTCCGCTGCAACCAGAGCGTCCCCTGCGTTGTGGCCTTTTCCAGCGAACACAATGCATGTGCCAGGCTTCGGGAAAAATTTGGTGACTGCATGCGCGACTCCAGCACCTGCCTTGTCCATTAGCGCTTCGACTTGTGCTCCACTCGCAAAAGCAGCCTCTTCTGCGGCTCGCATCTGCGCCGAACTCAAAATCGGCATATTCAAATCAGGCCTCCCGATCTATTGGGCAGAAGCTTCTTCCACGCTCGACCGTTTCGATGACCGTTTCTTTTTTCGCGCGCTTTTTTTGTGAGAACGTTTGGAGCTCTGGCGTTCGGATCTCGCCACCTTGGTTTGATCGATGTACGGATCGCTGGCGACGGAACTGCGTCCGCTGATTCCAGCAGCAATTTCTTCTGCGAGTTTCTGGCGGTAAGAAACAGTTTGGGCATATGCAGCTTCGGTGGGATTGGTGAGGAAGCCGCATTCCACGAGCACTGCTGGAATGTTGGTTTTTCGCAATACGTAATACCCCCGTCGGCGCACTCCCCGGTTGGACGAAGGCGCGCCGCCAGCGACAAGATTATGGATAGCTGAAGCGAGCGGCAAGCTGGTGCGACTATAAAAATATGTTTCTATGCCGCCCGCGCCCCTTCGTTGTGTCGCGTTAAAATGAATGCACACGAAGATTGCGTTGCGATAGGAGTTGGCGATTGCAACTCGCGTCGGCAACGGAACAAAGACGTCGCTGTCCCGAGTCATCACAACGCGGTAACCGCTGGCCGACAGCACATTTCTAAGGCGCTGCGCCACGTCGAGTGTCATGTCTTTTTCCGCGATCCGCTGGCCCGGAATCCCGCCGCGGTCATGTCCCCCATGTCCCGCATCGATCACAACGGTGGTGGGCGAGCCGCTGCTTTGAGAAGCGGGGCTGCTCTGCGCTGCCTGAGAAGTGCCGCCTGTCAGAAGTGTGACCAGCAAACTGGCCACAGACAAACGGAGTCTGCAAAAATTTCTTAGCATTACTGGTCGTGTTTAGGCAAGCCGGGCGGGCGAGCAGATAGTTTCGGGGCCGTGCTACGCAAGCTTTGCGTAGGCGTTTCGGCCACACCGCCCCGCACTGCTACTTCCCCATTTGCGGAATGGACGAGGCGAGGCCGGGTTTTGGTTTCCATGAATGAGGAGTGCGTCAGCAGTTCGCCATTCAAACCGATTCGGGAATACGACCAAGCACGCGGCGCCGCACAATGTAAAACATGCAATTGATTGGCGCGATCGATTTCCGCTTGCGGTTGCTCGAATGCGATGCTCGGGCCTAACGAATAAGTCGCATAGACAATTCCGGTGTCCTTGTCCTGCACGCGTACATATAAAGAGGTATGGTCCGGAAAGCGATTCGTGAGCAGCGAATACGTGCGCACATCTCCACCGGCAGCAACGCCGTCCGGAATTCCCACTGTTTGCTGCCAGATCGGCCGCGCGTCGGTCACTTCGAACACTCGCGTTGGAGAATAAAAAAACTTTGCCAGATCCGCGAAATAAACATGCGTCCGTACGTGATAAGCGCCGAAATCATGCACGGGATAAAGCGAAGCGAGATCAATTTGACGCGTGACTCTCTGCCCGGCTTCGATTTTCAGGGGTGGCTGCGCGTTTTCTGTGCTGAGTAACGCTGTCGGCTGATCTTCGTTTCCGCTGACTTCGAATCCAAGCCACGATTGTCCATTGGCATCGTGAAGCTCGATATCGCGTCCGGCCAAATTGGTGATGGCAAGTGAGGCTACAACCGGTTCGTAAGCGATGTACTGCATTCGCTTGAATTTCAGGTCCACTTGAATTTGCCCTTCTGCTGCGGCGACAAAAAGGAAAACGCAGGCATAAGGCAGACCGCGCGCTAACTTTGGCCAACGCATCCAGATTGCTGCGGTGCTCATGCCGCCTCGCGATGGATAATGTGCAATGGCGTCATTGTGCCGAGGTACTCTTCGATGGAGGAAAAAGTTGCAAAAGTCGCGACGGTTCCGCCTGGACGGCTTGCAGGTCATCGTCGTAATAAACCTGAATAACATACCCCAGGTATTTCCGCCGTCCGCTCTCTGCGGCAGAACCTTTGGTGCCTCGAGCTTTTTGGCCCGGCCGAACTTTTGCCGCCGCCTCACTGAGCGACGAATCAGACGAGGCACCGCCTGTTTTTGCGCGGACATACTTCACTGAAAGCACCTCTGGGTTGGTCTCCGTCCAATCGTGTTTCGGCGTCAGCCATTCATAATTCACGTCAGCATCGGTGAGCTTGACATCTTTGTCGCCGACCGTGTCGTAGAACTTTACAAATATTCTAACTTTTTCGTGATCGATACTGGCGCCGGGCTGTTTTTTTATGCCGATCTGCAACGCCAGGTTCTTCTCTGCGTCTGGGTCGGGGGTCTCCATAGTCTTGACCTCGGTAATGCCCATGACCGGGCCTTCCGGGCTGCCGCCAATATCCTTATGTTCTGTTGCATCAGCTGAAGAGTTTGAGATACCGGAATCCGTGGCCTCAGGAGCTGACACCCCTGTCTTCAGGCGTTGATTGGCCAGCTCGTACGCAGCACCAGTCGACGGCCCCATTTCCTGAAGCTTGCGCCACACGTCATTGGCACGGTCGACAAGCTGCATCGACTCATAAGTCTTGGCCATTTCCTCGAGCACAGCAGTGTTGTTCGGTTCGCTGTCTAGCGCTTCTTGTAAGCGCGCCAGGGCGTTTGTCGTATCGCCCCGATCGCGCAGCTCGATGCCTTCGCGCAGCAACTGAGCGACAAGCGACGGAGAAGAGGCGGGGACCGCCGCTACTGCGGAAACCGCCGGTTGCACTGGTGCTGGCACAGGTGTTTGCAAAGAAACAGCGGGAGCCGCAGGACGTGTAATAGTCGCTGCGACTGCCTGTGCCGACATTCGGGCAGCTCGAGTCCGACCAACGTAGTAGGAGGTTGCGAAGAAGATCTCTGCGCCCGCCAGAATCACAATCAGGCCGAGTCCGATGTGGAAGCTAGGATCGACCCGGATAGCGCGTGAGAGAAGAGTCCGCATAGCGCAATAAACCCACTTCTGTAAGCGCGCTCTTGGCAGCCTGTCAACTGGGCTTCCGCGCAGGTTGTTGGTAGGGACGCCGCGCTGCGGCGTCCGGTCAGCGCAGCGCGCCGACCCTACCGCTTCAACCATCACGACGCATTAGCGAGAAATATCGTCCTGGCTCAGCATTTTAAATCCCTCGCCGGTCAGCACCGAGGACGCGCACTCCGTGTCGTCCACATGCAATGCAATCGCGGCAAAGCCGCGCGGACGGATCAGCAGCGGATAGGCGAAATGCACATTGACCTCCGCCATCACCAATGCGGCGAGGAGTTTCACCAGCTGGGTGGCGACTTCTCGCAACTCTACCACCACCACCTCGCTCACGCCGAAAGGAACATTGTTTTCCTCGAACAATCTCTCCACACGCGCCGGATCACTGGCGATTATCCGCGCAATGGCTGAGTCGGTGGATTCCGACACGCTCAAAGCCACAACGTGCGTATTCTCGGTGTTAAGCAGTTTCACAACTTCCAGCATCGCCCCGACCTTGTTAGGCAGGAAGACGGAGAACTGCTTCACCAGCGGTCCTTCCATCTTGGATGTAGTTTCCGGCAACTTAACGGTCATTGGACAGCGGCACCGCGAGGGAAGGGCCCCATGGGCACGCCAGACAAACTATCTCATTCCCGGTAATTCGTTGGCAAACCTAATATATTCGCCATTCGCAGGACGAACTCATCGAACATCAGGCTGTTCATTTTTTGACGGCGCTTTACATTCGCTCTCCGAAGATGGACGAAGAAAATGAATTGATCGCGCTGCGCCGCAAAAAACTCGACGCGCTCCGTGCTAACGGCATCGAGCCGTTCGGTGCAGCTTTCGAGGTAAGCGGATCCATTGCGGAGGTGCGCGACCAATTCAAGGAAGGCGAGACCCTTCGTGCGGCGGGGCGCATCACGGCGCATCGCGACATGGGCAAAAGCCATTTCCTGGACCTGCGCGACGCCACGGGCCGCATTCAGATTTATATTCATACCAAAGAAGTTGGCCCGGAGCTGATCGATCTTTTTCGCTTGCTGGATATTGGCGATCTCATCGGTGTTGAAGGGACATGTTTTGTCACTAAAAGCGGGGAACCGACACTGAAAGTGCGCGCGTTCCGGCTACTTGCCAAAGCCTTGCGGCCGCTTCCCGAGAAATGGCACGGGCTCCAGGATGTTGAAGCACGCTACCGACAACGGTATCTCGATCTTCTTACCAACGAGCGTTCGCGCGCTGTATTCGAAAAACGGATTGCGATCGTCCGAGAGACCAGGCGTTTCTTCGAAGAACGCGGCTTTCTGGAAGTTGAGACGCCAATCTTGCAAACGATTGCCGGCGGCGCGGCGGCCGAGCCCTTCAGCACACACCACCAGGCACTCGGCCTCGATCTTTACCTGCGCATTGCGCCGGAGCTTTATTTGAAGCGGTTGCTGGTAGGCGGCTTTAACAAGGTCTTCGAAATCAATCGCAACTTTCGCAATGAAGGCATTTCCAGAAAACATAATCCGGAATTCACCATGCTCGAAGCCTACTGGGCTTATGCCGATTTCGAGAAAGTGGCGAATCTCGTCGAGGAACTGATTTGTTATCTTGCCGAGAAGATATGCGGCTCACAAACGGTCGAGCATCATGATGCCGACGAAAAAATTGTTCGCACCATCAATTTAAAACGGCCATGGCGCCGAGCCCGTTACCACGATTTGGTGCGGGAAGTTGCCGGCAAAAATTGGTTCGAACTATCCAGCGAGCAGCGGTGCGAACGCGCGACGCAGGAGTTCAAACTGGAAATCTTGCCACAGTTGGCCGATTTTGAGGTGACGCAGCACGTTTTCGAAAAACTCGTCGAGGAGAAAACGATCGATCCTCTGTTTGTGACGCATTGCCCGAAAGAACTCGTGCCGCTGGCAAAACAAAATGCAGCCGACAACTCGCTTGTCGATGTTTTTGAACTGATCATCAACGGTGCAGAGATCGCGCCGGGTTACAGCGAGTTAAACGACCCGGTTGCCCAACGTCAGCGTCTGCTCGAACAGGCAGGCGAAGAGAAGCAAAAGGTCGATGAGGAATTTTTGCTCGCGCTCGAGCACGGGATGCCGCCCGCCGGCGGTTTCGGTCTCGGAATGGATCGGCTCACCATGCTGCTTACCGGCGCGGAATCCATCCGCGACGTGATCCTGTTCCCGCTGTTGAGACCGAAAAAATAGAAACTCTTCTCTAATTTTGCAGGGCGTTTCTGGTGTGTGTTTAGCCAATGGCGCGCTCTGTCATTGCCAGCCTGGGCATCGCCGCAGGAATTCGAATCGCCGTGTAAAAACAAGCGCTGAAAGCGCGTATCAATCGCATAGATGTTATGCCAGAGAATTACGTCGAATGTGACTCGCGCTTTCAGCGCTGGCATTTTGAATTTCCACATACCCCCTGGGGCGTTGCCCCCAGGCTTCAGATTGAATACTGCGCCTTTGGCGCTACGTGTGGCACAGACGCGCTACAGGTTTAGATTGTAATCAGTCATGAAACCTTTTGAGATCGCGGGATTGCCATCCGATGAAGTGAAAAACTTCGTCGCAGGAACGCACTCTGATCCGTTCCGCTTGTTAGGGCCGCATCGGGTTGGTGATGATTTGGACATTCGAGTCTTTCGCCCGGACGCACGCACGGTCGAGATCGTGCTGGATCGCGATCCGGAGGAGCCGATCGCCGCAGAGCGAATTCAGCAGGACGGCTTCTTTTGCGCCGCTGTCCCCGATGCAACGCGGGACGTCCCTTACCATCTTCGCATCACGACATGGGAGGGCTCGGAACAGCTCACGCGGGATCCGTATCAGTACGGCCCAATCATGGGCGAGGTCGATATGCATCTCTTCGCCGAGGGGCAACACTGGAAAATTTACGAAAAGTTCGGCGCGCATTTGCGGACAGTCGGCGATGCGACGGGCGTTTATTTCGCAGTCTGGGCGCCCAACGCGCAACGCGTCAGCGTGGTTGGCGATTTCAACGGTTGGGATGGCCGCGTAAATCCGATGCGCAAACTCATCGGCAGCGGCGTGTGGGAATTATTTTTACCCGAGATCAAGCAAGGCGCGCACTACAAATTTGAAATCCGCACCCAGACAGGCGCGGTGTTGCTCAAGAGCGATCCGTTCGCGTTTTTCAATCAGCACGGCAAATCGACCGCATCCATGGTGTACGATTTGGAACGTTATGCTTGGAGCGATGGCGCATGGATGGAATCGCGCCGAACAAAGAACTGGCCGCAAAGTGCAATCAGCATTTACGAAGTACACTTGGGCTCATGGCGTCGCAAAGCTGAAGAGGGAAATCGGCAACTGAGCTATCTCGAGCTTGTTGACGAGTTGCTGCCGTACGTGCTCGAGATGGGTTACACCCACATCGAGTTATTGCCGATTGCCGAGCATCCCTTCGAAGGTTCCTGGGGTTATCAAGTCACAAATTACTACGCGCCCACCAGCCGGTTCGGTACGCCTGATGAATTCCGCCATTTCATCGACAAATGTCATCAGGCCGGCATCGGCGTAATCATGGACTGGGTGCCTGCGCATTTTCCCAAGGACGCCCACGCGCTGGCCGAATTCGATGGCACTCATCTCTACGAGCACATGGACCCGCGCCAGGGCGAGCACCAGGATTGGGGCACGCTCATTTTCAATTTTGGCCGCAACGAAGTGCGCAATTTTCTCATCGGCAATGCGCTCTTCTGGCTCGACAAATATCACATCGACGGTCTGCGCGTGGACGCCGTGGCTTCGATGCTCTACCTCGATTATTCACGTAAACCCGGCCAATGGATCCCGAACGTTTACGGTGGACGCGAAAACCTCGACGCCATCTATTTTTTGAAACGCTTCAACGAAGTTTGCTATGAGCAATTCCCCGGGGTCATGACCATCGCCGAGGAATCAACCGACTGGCCCGGCGTATCGCGACCGACTTATCTGGGCGGGCTCGGGTTCGGTTTCAAATGGAACATGGGCTGGATGCACGATTTCCTGGAATACATGAGCATCGACCCGATTTACCGGCGCTATCATCACGGCAACATCACCTTCTCGCTACTCTACGCGTTCCAGGAAAATTTTATTCTGGTGCTCAGCCACGACGAAGTGGTGTACGGCAAGCGCTCATTGTTATCCAAGATGCCGGGTGACGAATGGCAACAGTTCGCCAATCTCCGGATGTTTCTGGCGTGGATGTACGGGCATCCCGGTAAAAAGTTGCTCTTCATGGGCGGCGAATTCGGCCAGCGCAACGAATGGAACCACGATGTTCAGCTCGATTGGCATCTTGCCGAACTTCCCCGTCACGACGGCCTGCGCCGGCTGGTGCAGCATTTGAATTACGTTTACAAAAGCGAACCCGCGCTTTGGCAGCTCGACGACACTTACGACGGATTCGATTGGATCGATCTTCACGACGCCGATAACAGCGTCGTGTCATTCCTGCGAAAATCGCGCGACGGTGACATCGTTGCCTTCGTGGTGAATGCGACGCCCGTCGTGCGTTACAATTACCGCTTGGGCGTTCCCGAGCCCGGCTTCTATCGTGAGCTCATCAACACCGATGCTGAAACGTATAGCGGCAGCAACGTAGGAAATCTCGGCGGCGTTCAAACCCAGGATGTTCCCTGGATGGGCCGCGAACATTCAATCCTCGTTCACTTGCCGCCCCTGGCAACGCTAGCGTTTAAGTTGGAACGGTGATTTCCAGCAAACCTTAGTGTCCACGCATGGCGATTTTCGTCACAACGCAGTGCTATCAACAGGTCAAAGAAAATTTCGCAACGATATGGTGGCAGGCATGAAAAATTAAAACAGAGCTCCGTCTCTCGCAGTGGGTTAGCAACCCAAGCAATACTCACCCCGTTTTGACGTTAAAGCATCAGCGCCACTAGGGCGGCATCCACCCGCGCGGTCGAATCCGAACCCTACCTAAAAAGAAAAGCCCTCGTTTTCAGGGCTCAATCGAAAGGGGGAAAAGATGAAATTATCTGTCGAAGCGAAAGTGGCTGCCGGGGTAGCAGCGGCGTTTGCAGCTTTGACTCTTGGTGCGATAGCGCAAGGACACAGTCAGGGCCAAACGGGTGGGTCTAACGGATACGGTCCGACGAACAATTCAGGGGTCAGGAGCCAACAGGGATACAATAGCTCACTGTCTGACGGCATCAACGCTGTAGAAAATCCAGAAAAGTTCTACGGTGAGGATGAGATAGCTACACCGCCCCAAAGACCGCCATCTCCATCCTTTGATGCGATTCGCTTGTAACAACATTTCAGTTACTTAAAGCGCTTCCGAGCCGAATTCACCGTCGCTGACGCGGGTACGAATTTTCATTTTTGGACGGACTGCTACGATGGTGCGGATGATTTTTCCGCGCTCGTTCGTCGTGATGCTATAGCCTCGGCGCAACGTCGCGTCGGGCCCGAGCACGCGCAGAATCCCTTCCATGCGCTGGAAACGGTGGCTGGCGTTTTCGAGCAATCGCGGCGGGCATGCCAGCAATCGCCGATGTAAATCTGCAAAACGGTTGCGGCGCATCAGGAGTTCCCGTGCGGGACTGCGTGCTTGCAACGCTCGTGTGATGTGGAGAAGACTGCGCTTGTAGCTCTCAATCTTGTGGCCGAGGCAGCGTTGCAACGTTTCGCGGGCGTGATCCAGACGTTGTTGCGCATCGCGCACCCGGTTGAGCAACTGACCCGCAAGCGTGCGCGTGCAACCATCGATACCTCGCCGGAGATCGTTAATATCGGGCACAATCAATTCCGCTGCTGCGCTCGGTGTAGGCGCGCGGAGATCCGCGACGAAATCAGAAATGGTAAAATCAATTTCGTGACCCACTGCCGAGACAATTGGGATTGCTGAATGGAATATTGCGCGTGCGACAATTTCTTCGTTGAACTCCCATAGATCTTCCATGCTTCCACCGCCGCGGGTGACCACGATGAGATCGACAGGCGCAAACGCCTCGTTAGGTATGGCGAGTTCGCGGATGGCGACGGCTATCTCTTGCGCGGCGCCTGTTCCCTGAACGCGCACCGGGTTGATCAAGATCTGCAACCACGGCGCGCGACGGCCCAGCACGTTGAGCATATCGCGAATCGCTGCGCCGGTTGGGGATGTCACGATGCCGATTCGCCGCGGAAATTTCGGCAACGGCCGTTTGCGTTCCGGCGCGAACAGCCCTTCCGCCTCCAGCTTGCGCTTGAGCGCTTCGAATTTTGCCTGGAGCAAGCCGACTCCGCGCGGCTGAAGAATTTCAACGCGCAGCTGATATTGTCCCCGCGGTTCAAAGACGGTGACCGTGCCATAAGCCTGCACTTGGGTTCCATCGACGAGCGGCGGTCGCGGCGGCGCCATGGTATCTCGCCAAATCACACAAGAGATTTGGGCGCGCTGATCTTTGAGCGTGAAATACTGGTGACCGCTCGGATGCAGCTTGTAATTCGAAATTTCGCCCTGCACCCAAACGGCGCCGAATTTTGCTTCGAGCGTCCCGCGGATGCTTCGCGTCAGCTCCGAGACGGTGAAGACCTTCGATGCTTGCGGGAACAACTCTGTCATGTCGAGCGGAGTCGAGATATCTCGTACTTTTTCAGAAACATTTAGAGATTCCTCGACTTCGCTCGGAATGACAAGTGGAGCGTGCCGGCCAGGGGATTTATCCGATGGTGACGTTTGAAGCACAACCAAGCGAACATATTCCAATGCTGCGAGCCGATCCGGCGCTTAAGCTTCGCATTCACAGAAATAAAAACCGATTTTGAATTTCTAGTGAATTCCAATTCGTTCCTGCGCGTGACCCGCGGTTGAACGTTCCCGAATTTGTAGGGCGTCTGTGTCAGACGCCGATCTTATTGCCCCGGCGTTTCACAGAGCGGAGCCGTGGGGACGCGAGCGACACAGACGGGAAGCCCGAAGGGTCAAGCTCGCGGGATCGAGCGAATCAAACGCCCTACAACAATTCCGCTTGCGCGCCGGTAGGCGGTTTGAGTCCGAGCTTGCGATAAGCGTTTACCGTTGCCACCCGGCCTTGCGGCGTGCGTTTGATGTACCCTTCCATAATCAAGTAAGGCTCGTTCACTTCTTCGATCGTGCCGGCTTCTTCGCCTACCGCGACCGCGAGCGAATTCAAACCGACGGGTCCGCCATTGAATTTATGAATTAAGGCTTCGATGATTCTCTTGTCCCATTGATCGAAGCCGTCGCGATCGATCTCCAGCATCGCAAGGGCGCGGTCGGCCAGGTCAGCGTTGATTTTGCCTTCGGCTTTCACCTGCACATAATCGCGCACCCAGCGCAGCAGGTTATTCGCTGTGCGCGGCGTGCCGCGTGAGCGCGCCGCGATTTCAGCCGCGCCGGCGGGATCGATCGCCACACCGAGTAAGTGCGCGCTGCGGAGGATGATTTTCTGCATCTCGTCGGCATTGTAGTAATCGAGTCGCGCCGTCATCCCAAAACGGGACCGAAGCGGCGCGCTCACCATTCCAGCGCGCGTGGTCGCACCGATCAAAGTAAACTTCGGCAAATTAAGACGCAGACTTCGCGCCTGCGGTCCCTGGTCGATGATGATGTCGAGCCGGTAATCTTCCATCGCTGGATAGAGATATTCCTCGATGGCCGGCTGCAGCCGGTGGATCTCGTCGATAAAAAGCACGTCGCCTTTTTCGAGGCTTGTCAAAAGTCCGGCCAACTCGCCGGCCTTCTCAATCACCGGGCCACTGGTGTTTTTAATGTTCACATCCATCGCGTTTGCGATGATGTAAGCCAATGTTGTTTTGCCCAGACCCGACGGGCCGCTGAGGAGAATGTGCTCCAGCACGTCGCCCCGCTTTTCGGCGGCTTCCACCATCAACTCCAGACGCTCGCGCACTTTGACCTGCCCAGTGAATTCACTGAACGCGGGTGGCCGCAGAGAGATTTCAAAAGCGGCGTCTGGTTCTGGCGGTTTCATGGACGCTTGCGATGATTCCATAACACTTGGCCCCTGATTATGCACGACGCGAATTGAATATGTCCGGGTAGCGCATGCGTCTCGCATACTGGTTTCGGCGTCGCGCCGAAACAATCTTTCTGTAAATCCAGAACGCGCGAGAGAAGGCGTGCTTGAGAAAAGTTCGCGATTGCGGAACGCAATCGCCAGCACGCGGGACGCGTGCGCTACCCCGGAAGGCCTGCGAGCTCGCACGTCATTATTCCAAATTCTTGGTCAGCACCAGTTCCGTGCCGCGGCGTTTGTGTATGTAATCGACTTCGTCAAAGGCATTACGAATGAGATACAAACCGAGTCCGCCCGGTTTGATCATATCATGAGAGCGGCCTTTCATTTCGTGGGGAAGAACCTGTTCGCCATAATCGCGCAACCGCATGCGCACGCATTTGCGCAGTCCCTCCATGCGCAATGAGATGACTTGATCATCGCGCAAACGATAAGCGTAACGGATCACGTTCGTGCATGCTTCATCCACGCCGAGCACCATCAGCAGTCGCTCTCTTTCGGAGAACGGGTAACCGTTGAGAAAATCGCGTACGCAATTGCGCAGCAAAGCAAGGTTCGCGGTATGACTGCTGAACTCGACTTCTCTCCTCTTCATCGCAATCCCCAAAAAGGTGAGCAGATTCGGGCGCTCATTCAAGGGCAGAGCGTTTTTCGGAGTGCGCGGGCATGTCCGTGCTTTTGAAAGCGGCGACATTTCGCCGCACTCCAAAAACGCGATTGGACACACAATAAAACTGTTGTTCAATTTTGCAGTATGTGGCGCTCGTTTGCTGCACTCTTGCTTTTGGCTACTCCCGTCTGCGCGCAAGAGAATGCCACTGCGTACGAAGCGTTGCGAGTCATGGGTACGCAATTCGGCCGCGGCGCGCTGAATCACGTGGTGTCGATCACCGGCGTAAAGGGTGATCCGCAGCCAGAGCAATGGAAAATTACTTTGGAGGACCCCGATGGACGTGGTGTGCGAGAACTGGAGATCGCTAATGGAAGAGTTGATTCTGACGAGCGGCCTGATCGCTCGGTCGCTGGTTCTGCCGAGGCAGCAACGATCCAGGTCTCACGCTTGAACCTGGATTCCAGCGGCGCTTTCGCGCTGGCCAGCCGCACAGCGGAAACCTCGCATACGCATTTTGCGACAGCAGATTACACCTTGCGCACCGATGAGCGCGGCGAACCGATCTGGATCGTTACTCTGCTAAATCGATCGTCGCGCCCGGTGGGCACGATATACATCGGTGCGACTCGCGGCACGGTGAAGAAAACCGAGGGAATGTTTGCCGGTGCGACCATGGAGGACGTAGCAACCGATTACGATCAGGAAGAAGGAGGCGGCGTGATCAGCAACGTCAAAAGACGGATCAAGCATGCTTTTCACAGAACACAGGAGGAAGCGCGAGGCATGTTTGAAAAAGTGAAACGCTCCTTTTCCGATTTCATTAACCGGGAGTAGCGACGCTAAATGAATGGCGCATCCAATCCATGGCCTTCTCTGCCTTTTGCAGAGTGGAAGGAGACTGCCATCACTCTGCACATGTGGACACAGATCGTGGGCAAGATTCGACTGACGCTTAGCCCATGGACCAACCACTCCTGGCACGTCACGCTGTACGTGACAGCTCGCGGCCTAACGACTTCGCCGATTCCGCACGGCCTTGCCACCTTTGAGATACGATTTGATTTCATCGATCACCAATTGCGCATCCTCAAAAGCGATGGCGCCCGGCGCACGATCGAGCTGAAACCGCAATCGGTCGCAAAATTTTACGAGGCGGTGATGAAGGCATTGAGAGATCTCGAGCTGCCCGTCATCGTCAACACGATGCCTAACGAGATTGAAAATCCGATCCCGTTTAATGAAGATGAAGAGCACCGCTCGTATGACCGCGATCACGCAAATCGGTTCTGGCGCGTTCTCGTGCAGAGCGATCGCGTGTTTAAGCAATTCCGGTCGCGCTTCTGTGGCAAATGCAGTCCTGTGCACTTTTTCTGGGGTAGCTTTGATCTGGCGGTGACGCGTTTCTCTGGCCGACCCGCGCCGCCCCATCCCGGTGGCGTCCCGCATCTGTCCGATGAGATTACGCGCGAGGCTTACTCACAGGAGGTGAGCAGCCTGGGTTTCTGGCCTGGCAACGCCGCAATGCCGACCCCCGTTTTCTACTCGTACGCGTATCCGGAACCGACTGGGTTCTCAGAAGCGAAAGTTCAGCCACACGCGGCTTATTATGAGCCCAAGATGCGCGAGTTCATCTTACCCTACGACGCCGTCCGCGATGCGGAAAAGCCGGATCAAGCCTTGCTGGATTTCGCGCAAAGCACTTACGACGCCGCTTCGCAACTCGGTAAATGGGACCGCGCCGCGCTGGAGGAGAAGAAACCAGCCTTGCATTCGGCTCAGCATCATTCGTAATTTAGAGGCGATGAACCCCGGTTGCGCAGCCGAACAACATGCCTGGCGTGAACTCAAAGATGGCTGGCGCCCATTGTACGGCGACGTGGACAAAATTGGGGTGGCGATCGAGTGGCACGACTTTCGCACCGACCATTCCTTTAACTGGGGACGCACTTTCCACCGGAGGAGCCTGGAATTTTGTTTGAATCTCCGCGGGCACGGCGCTGTGGGTGGGGCCGGCCGATCGCGGAGCGATTACTTCCCGGGCAACTCCGGCTACTACGCAGTCGCGGACGAACCGTTACCGGCATCACGTGAGGCTGGCGATCGTCATCAATTCGTGACGCTGGAATTTTCGCGACAACATTTGCAAAAACAATTCGTGCAAAACGAATCGGATCTGGAGCCGGAGATTCGCCGTATCATCTTCGGCGACAAAAACGAGACAGTCGTTGCGCCTACCCGGTCAATGACGATTCAGCAACGCGGCGTGGTAGCGAGTTTAGCGGAACCTCCGGTCGCGAAAGCAGCGCAAGTTCTTTGGTATCAAAGCAAGGCGCTGGAGCTCATGGCGCATTTTCTCTTCGCGCCAAAAGACCCCGAATTTTTCTGCATGCGGCAAAAACGGGTTGCCCGCGAGCGAGTGGAGCGCACGAAAGAACTGCTCGCCCGGGATCTGGCAAATCCTCCCACACTGGAAATGATCGGCCAGGAGGTGGGTTGCAGTCCGTTTTATCTCAGCAGGATTTTTTCCCGCGAAGTCGGTCTGACTATTCCGCAATATCTGCGCAACTTGCGGATGGAACGCGCGGCGGAGTTATTGCGCACCGGGCGTTACAACGTCACTGAAGCAGCCACAGAAGTCGGATACTCGAGCCTGAGTCATTTCAGCAAAGCATTTTGCGAAACCATCGGCTGCTGCCCCGTGCTGTATCCAGCGGCGAAGAATGTCATTCTGGATCGCTGAAACTGTCATCCTGAGCGAAGCGAAGGACCTCACAACAACGGTGTTGATCACGCTATCTAGTTTGTGCGTTCCAGCGCGAATTGTGAGGTCCCTCACCGTCTGCGCGGCTCGGGATGACACCGCGATTGTAGATTTCGCGTCCAGATGAAAATCTCCCGCGCTTTGATTTCTGTTTCCGACAAAACCGGCGTGGCTGCGTTTGCGCGCGTCATCGAGCGCCAAGGCGTTGATATCATTTCGACCGGCGGAACAGCGGACCTGTTGAGGAAGGAGAAAATTCCAGTGCGCGAGATCTCGAGCTTCACCGCATTTCCAGAGGTGCTCGACGGGCGAGTTAAGACTTTGCATCCGCGCGTGCATGGTGGTCTTCTCTTCAAGCGTGGTAACCCCAAGCACGAGGCTGAAGCACGCGAATGCGGGTTCGAGCCAATCGATCTGGTGGTGGTGAACCTTTATCCTTTCGAAGCCACCATTGCGAAGCCGAACGTCAAGCTGGCGGAAGCAATTGAAAATATCGATATCGGGGGACCGTCGATGATTCGCAGCGCAGCAAAAAACTATGAATCAGTCACCGTGGTGGTCGATCCCGCAGACTACGACGTGGTGCTCGAAAACATGCGCGATAACAAGGGAGAAACGACGCTGAAATTGCGCGAGCGTCTCGCTATCAAAGCCTTTGTCAGGACTGCCGACTACGATCGGGTGATCAGCAGCTTCCTAAACAAGGAGCAGACAACTGACGCGTCGTTTTCACTTTCACTGCCATTGGCGATGCGATTGCGTTACGGAGAAAATCCGCACCAAGCCGGTGCGCTGTATGGCGATTTCGACAAATACTTCGAGAAACTCCATGGCAAGGAACTTTCCTTCAACAATATTCTAGACATCAGTGCAGCAACGAATCTGATTGCTGAGTTCGAAGAGCCGACTGTTGCGATCCTTAAACATACCAATCCCTGCGGAGTTGGTTCGGACGCTGATCTTCGCAAGGCTTGGAACAAGGCGTTTGCAACAGACAAACAAGCGCCCTTTGGCGGAATAATCGTGTGCAACCGTCCGCTGAACGAGCCAATCGCGAAAGTGATCAGCGAAATTTTCAGTGAAGTGATCATCGCACCGGATTTTGATGGCGAGGCACGCAGCATCCTGCAGAAGAAAAAGAATCTGCGCCTGATTCGATTGAAGGTGCCGCCAATACAAGCAAGAACGGCGATCGATATGCGCTCGGTCTGTGGCGGTCTGCTGGTTCAGGACACGGATGTCGCGAAAGAAATAACGCAAAACGTGGTTACGAAAAGACGGCCAACCAAAACGGAACTCAACGCGATGTTGTTCGGTTGGCGCGTCGTGAAACACGTGAAATCGAACGCGATCGTTTACGCAAAGGGAGACCGGACACTTGGCATTGGCGCAGGCCAGATGTCGCGTATCGATGCGTCGCGCATTGCGGTTTGGAAAGCGAAGGAGGCTGGACTTTTGCTCAAAGGCAGCGCAGTCGCCAGCGACGCTTTTTTCCCATTCCCGGATGGATTGATCGCAGCGGCTGAAGCTGGCGCAACGTGTGCCATTCAGCCGGGTGGCTCAGTTCGTGACAAAGAAGTGATCGCGGTGGCTAACGAGCGCAAGATGGCGATGATCTTCACGAGCGTCCGTCACTTTCGCCACTAGCGTCTATTCCGCTTGTCATTCTGAGCGGAGCGAAGAATCTCAGATCATTTCTTTCGACGCGCTTACTAACCAATAATCAGAGATGTTTCGCTTCGCTCAACATGACAGGATTCGATCACTTGAACCGCCGCGTGTTTTGAACATCGAAGATTTGCGGCGCGCGGCGAAGCGCCGGCTTCCTCGCGTGGTATTCGACTACATCGACGGCGGCGCAGAGGACGAATGGACGTTGCGTGAGAATTCTCTCGCATTTGAGGCGGTCACATTCCGTCCGTGTTGTGCGGTGGCAACACCGGCGTGCGATCTGCGCACGACAGTGCTCGGCAGTTCGCTCCCCATGCCGCTGATCCTCGCGCCGGTTGGAAGCTGTCGGATCATGTATCCACGCGGCGAAGAAGCGGCCGCGCGCGCCGCTGGCGCTGCGGGTATCATCTATACGCTATCGACACTTTCGGGTTGCCGTTTGGAGGACGTTGCAGCCGCATCGGAAGGACCGGTTTGGTATCAACTCTACTTGGTCGGAGGACGCGATTGCGCCCTGGCAGCTATCGAACGCGCCCGCACGGCAGGGTTTTCGGCTCTCGTTGTCACAATCGACACCGCCGTCGCCGGTATGCGAGAACGCGATTTTCGAAATGGCGTTAAAGAACTTCTGAGCGGCAAAATTCGATCGATGCTGCCGTTTGTGGGTCAGCTGCTGACAAAACCTCGCTGGCTTGCTGGATTTATCGCCGATGGCGGCTTGATGAAGTTCGAGAATGTGGTTATCCCGGGAAAGGGACCGATGCTGTGCGCAGATGTCACTGCGGCGCTCGAGCAATCGGTGGTGACTTGGGACGATCTCACTTGGATTCGCCAGGCATGGAATGGACCTGTCGTGATAAAAGGCATCCATACCGGAAACGATGCGCGCCGCGCAGTGGATGTGGGAGCGGATGCATTAGTCGTTTCAAATCACGGCGGCCGCCAGCTCGATCGTGTTGCGCCGTCTCTGCAAATCTTGCCTGAAGTTGTGGCAAGCGTAGGCGATCGCATCGAGGTCCTGCTGGATGGCGGTATTCGCCGTGGCAGCGATATTGTCAAAGCGCTGTGCCTGGGAGCTCGAGCTGTGATGGCCGGACGCGCGTACGCCTACGGACTTGGCGCAGGCGGAGGCGCGGGTGTGGCGCGCGCAATTGAGATTTTGCGTACCGATCTCGTTCGCACTCTCAAACTGCTCGGCTGTACGTCCGTCACAGAACTGGATCAATCTTTCGTAGATGTTCCGCACGCCTGGTTCAGAAAGTGACTACGCGATCCCTCTCAGGCTCGAGAGTCGCCACATCCAGATAGAGAGAATTGCGGCGACGATCAGCGCAATCCAGCTCAGGCCCATTGGAAT
Source organism: Candidatus Udaeobacter sp. (assembly GCA_036499425.1). Lineage (GTDB taxonomy): Bacteria > Verrucomicrobiota > Verrucomicrobiia > Chthoniobacterales > UBA10450 > Udaeobacter. The sequence goes on from DASYDT010000140.1 coordinate 57,756, forward strand.
GATATGCGTTCCGATCATGACTTGCGCATGACTGATCAATCGCAGCAGATGGCCAATGGCAAAAATACCGAAAATGATGCTGGCAACGCGTAATCCAGTTGTTGGTGAATTCATGCAGCGATTGTTGTGACTCTGTCTCGCTTTGTCAGCAAAAAAGTCGAGATAATGCGGCGTCATCCTCTCCGTAATGACGTGGCTTGAACGATGATGCCAACGACTGCGAGGCCGAGAAACACAATGGTCGATCCCGTTGCGGGAAGAACAACTGCGCTTTGAATCAAATGCGCGCCAATGAGGGAGGAAACAACGATAAGAGCCCAATCAAATAAGACGAGCAGGAGGATCGCGCCCACAATTCCGCCCACCAGAAAAACAATAGTAGAGTGCTGCCCATACTGAACAAAGAATGCCGAGGCAATCGCGCCGGCAAGTTTGCCGCCCGCGAGAAAACCGAGCACTGCAATCGCAACTTTCTGAAGAAAAAGCGCGAGCAACGCTCCGATTATGCCAAGAACGACGGCAACGGTTAACGCCAACAGAGGAGAGGGCTCATGAACCAGATGTGGCGCAATCTCTACGCCTGCCGCGAATCCAACTGCGGCGACGCATAGCCAGAAGAGTTTTCGTCCGAACAACAAAATTACTATGCCGATCAGTGCCCCGACAATCGCGACGGAGAAATGCATTGGCGGAAAAGGATCTTGCATGGCCATGGTTGTGGAGGCGTTTGTCCCAAACACCTGTTTATTTGATTTCGGTGCTTGACACAAGCACCGCTACATCGGCTCCGCGTCGGCGTTGAGAATCATTATCGGGCTGGTGGGATTTGAACCCACGGCCTCCTGGTCCCGAACCAGGCGCTCTACCAAGCTGAGCCACAGCCCGAAATGGATTGGTTAACCTGACGTGCCAATCCCGCGCGCCCCTTACTTCGCGTATTTTGGCGCAGATGGCAAGGAACTCCCGTTCGACCGGCTACTGGCAACGCAAATAATTTGTCACGGAAGCGCCGCTGAAAAGTCCGCCGATCGCACTTTGCTCGAAAGTAATTTGTGCTATTACGGACGAAATTCGTTGACAAAGAAGCGCTTCGCTTGGAAGATCAGCACTCATTTTACCATGCTCGCCCCGCGATTTGTCCCGTCCATGCTTACAAGCACTCTGCCGGTCATTCTTCAATTCCCAATCCCGCAGGTGCGGGACCCTGTTCGTTCTTTGCGCCATATGACGACTCAACTTCTTAGTGAAGCAGCCCAGGTGATCCCGAATCAGCAACTTCTGATTAATGTTGTTTCCAAGCGAGTGCGTCAACTTGGCTTGGGGCATCGTCCGCTAGTGGAGACGACGCCGCGGATGTCGCTGACCGACATTGCGCTCAAGGAAATCATTGCAGGCAAGCTGACTTACGAGTCGCTCGAAGGTTCTTCGGACGGAGCCTAGTCCAACGCACACGTTCGCTGGGAGACGGCCTCGCCGAGCGAGCTGAAGCTTGTGCAAATATGGCGAGCGAATCGATTATCAATCGCAAAGCGCTTCGCGATTATCGGATTCTCGAGCGCTACGAAGCGGGCATCGAACTGAAAGGGAGCGAGGTCAAATCGATCCGAGCAGGCAAGGCGAACATCAGTGATGCATTCGCGCGGATCGAAAATGGCGAAGCTTTTCTTTATAACGCCGATATCCAGCCATACGAAAAAGCCAGCCACGAAATTCCGGTCGCAAAGCGCGTCCGCAAATTGTTATTGCATCGGCAGGAGATCGACAAGCTCTACGGCGAAACACAGGTAAAAAGCCGCGCCCTTGTGGTCCTCAAGCTCTATTGGAAAAATGGAAGGGTAAAAGCTGAGCTTGGCGTGGGGCACGGGAAGCTTGCGCATGACAAGCGGGCCGATTTGAAGAAGCGCGCCGTCGATCGCGAGACGGCGCGCGAAGTTGCCCGCTTCCACCGCAAACAGGGATAACTGTTTCAAGCGGTCGTTCCTTGGTCACGGCCGTTCGGTGGGAAGAGTTCGTATCTGATTATAAACCCCCGCAATGACTCTTCGGGTTCTCTTATTTTCAGCCGCCACTCTGCTAGCGCTCTGGCTAATCGCACGCTTTATTCGTACCGCGCGCTACCCACTGTACGATAAAGTTGTTCTCATCACCGGTGGATCGCGCGGGCTCGGACTCGTGCTCGCGCGGCACATTTGTGCGCGAGGCGGCAATGTTGCGATTATTGCGCGCGATCCTGACGAACTGGTGCGTGCAAAGGCTGATCTTGTCCCTCGCGGTGGCAAAGTGCTCACGGTTGAATGCGATCTGCTTAATGCCGGACAAATTCAATTAGCTGTCCGGCGAGTCATCGATCGCTTTGGCAAGATCGACGTTCTGATTAATAACGCCGGTATTATCGAAGTGGGTCCGCTTGAGCATATGACGTCGGAGGATTTCGACCGTGCCATGCGCCTGCATTTTTGGGCGCCCTTCGAATTGATTTCACAAATCGTTCCGGAAATGCGCATCTGGGGCGAGGGACGCATCGTTAATATTTCTTCCATTGGCGGCAAGGTTGCGGTGCCGCATCTGGCGCCTTATAGCGCAAGCAAATTTGCGCTGACCGGTCTTTCTGACGCCCTTCGCGCTGAGCTCGCGCGCGACAATATCTACGTGACAACGGTCGCGCCGGGAATGATGCGCACCGGCTCGCACGTGAACGCAAAGTTCAAAGGCAAGCACGATAGCGAGTTCGCCTGGTTCGCTGCTGCCGCGGGAGCGCCGCTTCTCTCCATGAATGCCGATCGCGCTGCGAGAAAAATTCTCGTGGCCTGCCGTCGTGGTCAGCCATCGCTCACGCTTACATTTGCTGCGCGGCTTCAAGTCGTTGCGAACGCCTTATTTCCGAATCTCACCGGTTACGCCATGCAGCTGGCGAACCGGTTCTTGCCTGAGTCGTCCGGTGCTCAAGGGAACCGATCGCGCGCCGGTTCCGAAGTGCGCCGTTTGATCCCCGATTGGGTAACGCGAGCGGCTGACAAAGCGATCGCGCGCAACAACGAAACGAAAGGCAAGTCGTTGTAGTCGCGATCGCTGATCGTGGCCGAATCTAATTGAGTGTCGCGCGCTTGCTCGCGAGTTGTCGGAGTTGGACGTTTGCTTCCTGATGACCAAGCGCCTCTTCGTCGCGATCGACCTGCCGGAACCAACGCGCCAACTCCTTACGTGTCTCGATCCGCACATTCGCGGGGCGCGCTGGATCGACCCGGCTCAAATGCACCTAACGCTCGCTTTCTTCGACGATGTTAGCGACGAAATTGCTCTCGCGCTGCGCGAAAGACTCAGCGCAATTGAGTTTGGCGCGTTTTTTCTGCCGATCACCGGCGCCGGAATGTTCCCTGCAAAAGGTCCTCCGAAAATTATCTGGATCGGTGTTGGCAACGCGCACCCACATCTGTTCCAAATCCACAAGCGCGTCCTTGAAGCTGCGCTCGCCGCTGGGTTGGAGCCGGAGCTTCGTTCATGGCATCCGCATATCACGATTGCGCGCTGCCGAGATGTCGCGCCGCAATCGCTGCGAAAATTTTTAAAGGCAAACGCGGATCTCGATGCCGGAATGATTCGCGTAGAAGCATTTCACCTTTATTCCAGCAAACTGACGCCTGCCGGGCCAATTCACACACGTGAGTTGACTGTCCAATGTAGCGGCGGTCTGTGACCGCCGAAACTGTAGGGCGTTTCTGGAATCCCGAATGCTTTCGGGACTGACACAGGCGCCCTACAATCCTTTGCTCGAGAGCGGCGCAGCCACGTGTTCAAGTGACCGCCGCTCCGCTGGCACGCCAATCCACGCTTCGATCGCCGCGCCGAAAATCATCAATGCTGCAGCCACCAAATATCCCGCGAACAATGCCGTGCTCGACCCCGCGCCAATGATCCATCCGAACAGCAGTGGTGCGCCGACACCGCCGACCAGCGTTCCGATTGCATAGAAAATTGCGATCGCCACCGCGCGGATTTCCAGCGGAAAAATTTCGCTCACCGTCAAATATGCCGAGCTCGCCGCCGCGGACGCGATGAAAAAAATAATCGTCCAGGCAAGAGTCTGCGTTTGTGCTGTGAGCACGCCCGCGTGAAAAAGCCAGCCGGCCAACGCGAGCAAAACCCCTGCGAGCCCATAGGTAGCAGTAATCATTTGTTTGCGTCCGATTGTGTCGAAGAGGTGTCCGAGCAGCAGCGGACCGAGCACATTTCCCAGCGCAAACGGGAGGAGATAGCCGCCCACATTTTGCTCGGGCACGCCGTAGAACCGCATCAAGACCAGCGCGTAAGTAAAAAAGATCGCGTTGTAAAAAAAGGCCTGTGTGGACATGAGCACGAAACCGAGAAATGAGCGCCGACGATGTTCGTGCACGATCGCGTCCCAAATTTCCTGCCACGGCGTGTGCGTCCGCGTGCGAATGCGTGTGAGCATTTCGCTGTAGCCGGGATCGATGATCCCGGCCGCCTTTGCTCCGAGAATCTTTCGCTCCACCTCGGCCACAATCTCTTCTGCTTCATCATTCCGTCCATGAATCATCAGCCAGCGTGGACTCTCAGGAATCCAGCGGCGAAAGAAAATTACGATAAGCCCGAGCGACGCGCCGATTCCAAACGCGCAGCGCCATCCCAGCCAGGTCGGCATATAACGCGGATCAAGCAGCACAAGCGTTGCGGCTGCGCCCATGGCCGCACCGACCCAGTATGATCCGTTGATGATCAAATCGACTCGGCCGCGCACTCGCGCTGGAATCAGTTCGTCAATCGCGGAATTGATCGCAGCGTATTCGCCGCCAATGCCCGCGCCCGTGACGGCGCGGAAAAATGCGTAGCTCCAGAAGTTCCAGGAAAAAGCAGACAGCGCTGTTCCGACCAGATAAACGGCGACTGTGATGAAGAAGAATTTCTTGCGGCCAAATCGATCCGTCCCGTAACCGAAAAGCAGCGCGCCGAGCACTGCGCCGGCGAGATAGCAGGTGGCGCTCGCGCCGACCCGAGCCGGCGTTAATCCGAGCGTTTCGGGGCGTGTTAAAATTCCGCCCAACGCTCCAGCCAGCGTAACTTCGAGACCATCAAGAATCCAAGTCGCGCCCAGCGAGGCAACAATCAGCCAATGCCATCGACTCCATGGCAGCCCATCTAACCGCGCCGGCACGTACGATTCGATCGTTTCGGCGTTTGCCATTGTGCCGGTCATTCGCGCAAAAAAACGCGCGACGCAAAAATGGAATTTAAAGTTGTGTTGTAGCCACGGCGCTGTGCGCCGTTCGTACACAGGCAAAATTCCTATGTTCCGCTGGCAGCAATGACGTGTTCCAAATATTCCAGCGCTTTGTCGTAACTCTTGCGCTGGAGATAATGCGCTAGCCGAGGATCGATCGGCGGCGGAATCTCTTCTTGCAGTTTCTCGATCTTTTCAGAGACTGCGCGCAATCGCGCGATGTGTTTTGCCTCGTTGCGGCGGCTTTGTTCATCCCGAATCGCTGCGAGGCGTTCTCGCAGAGCCTGCGCCAACTCGGCCAGAGCGTCCATTCGTCGTTACAGTCTCTTACGTCAGCGGTGAGCAACCTCGGACAGCAACTGTCGCTTCGCCTCAAGCCAATCCGACCCCGAGTCACCCGGCAGTGCAAATCTGCGGCGTCGCTCGGAAATGAAATACGCGCGCAACCGAATTTGTTCGTCCGATGGCTCTGCAGTCGCTCTGACTTCCGGAGGCATGGAAACGTCTGCTCCTTGAGCAGTCGGAACCTTTTTAGCACCGGCTCCTGCTTTCTTTCGGACCACTGCTGCTCGACGTGGGCGTGGTGCGGCAGTTTCCGTTGGCGCCCGATTTTTGGCTTGGACAATTTTCGGTTTTTTGGGCACAGATTGATTGGTGTTGATGGTTTTAATTCGTTTAACGCGCTTCGATGGGTTGGCAAGTGCTTTCTCGCCCTTCTTAGGAGAGAAGCAGATTAAGGAGGAGGTATTATCATGAAGCATTTCGTTTTCCGCTGGGCTGTCACAACGATTGCCGTAATGGTTGCCTCGTCGATCATCCATGGAATTCGTTATGACACCGTGGCGGCCCTGATCGGCGCGTCGCTTTTGCTCGGCATTCTTAACGCATTTGTTCGTCCTTTCCTGTTAATTCTCAGTGCACCGCTAATTCTGGTGACACTGGGGGTTTTCATACTCGTTTTAAATGGGCTGTTGCTGCTCGTGGTGCCGAATGTCGTAATCGGATTCCATGTGGATCACTTTTGGAGTGCGTTTTGGGGCGCCATCGTTATCAGCATCGTCAGTTGGATTTTGAGCGCGTTTTTCCGGGGGAGCGATGGGCACGTGCATGTGTTGACTCACCACACTCAGATACGGCGCGTCCGTGGCCGGGTCGTCGGAGAGAACGAGCGAGATCGAAGCTGATCAACGGACCGCCGTTCGGAGTTCGGCGTTTATGCGGCCGAAGAAAGCCGCGCGTCTGCTACGTGAGATACTTGTTTAGCCGCGAGCGGAGTTCTGAGCGCGCGCGAAAGAGTACGCTTTTCACAGCAGGAACGGAAAGATCGAGGATTTCGGCGATTTGCTCGTAGCTAAGCTGCTCATACCTGCGCAACACCAGCGCCAGCCGCTGGGTTTCTGGTAGCTGCAGAATTGCTTCCTCGATCGTTCGCTGTAGTTCCAACTCCAAAAGAGACGCGTCCGGCGCGGGATTCATCTCGTCCTTCAGAGGCGGATCTTCGGCGCCTGGTTCAGACTGAAGCGGAACATGCGCGTGACGCTTTGTCCGACGCAGTTCGTTGAAAACCAGGTTGCGCGTGATTTTCAACAACCACGTGGTGAATTTGGCGCGCGGCACATATCGGCGAGCGCTTTTCCAGACTCGAATAAACACCTGCTGGGCGATGTCTTCCACATCCGAGTTACTGCCCAGCATGCGCGCCACCGTGCCCGCCACCAAGGCTTGATGCTTTTCGATGAGCTGCTCGAACGCGCTGGTATCGCCCCGACCCACCTGCCGCATCAGCCGCACGTCTTCAGCGTCTTCCTCAGATCTCCCTTGATTTCCTGGATCGCCAGCAGCCATCGCTCAATTAGACGGTAGCATCGGGCGCGCATTGCGAAAAATCTGACTATTCTCCTCGTATTCGGCTCCCACGGGTTTTTGTTGCAAGCCGGAAGCGGCCTGTGCATGCTTGGTGAGCGATTCATCTCAAAGTGCGTGCATGAATTACCAGCTTATCCCCAAGGACCTCAGGCCCATCGCCGAAAAGGTTGAGGCAGGCCAGCGAATCTCAGACGCCGATGCGGTCGCCCTCTACCGCTCGAACGATCTCAATGCGCTGGGAATGATCGCCAACGTTTTGCGCGAACGAAAAAACGGCAACTACGCAACGTACATCCACAATCGTTACATTAATTACTCCAACATCTGCATCCTTTCCTGCCAGTTCTGCGCGTTTGCGGCGAAAAAGCGTGATGCGCACGCCTTCGAATACGCGATTGACGAAATTATCAGCGCTGTCCGGGAGGCGCTGCCCCTTGGGATCACCGAAGTCCACATGGTCGGCGGACTGCATCCGACGCTGAAGAAAGAGTGGTATCTCGATCTTTTGCGTCGTTTGCGCGCACTTGATCCCGATCTTCATATCAAAGCTTTCACCGCGATTGAAGTGCGACATTTGGCTGAGCGGATCTTTCGAATGCCGATTCGCGACACGCTGGAGATACTGCGCGAAGCCGGTCTCAATTCGATCACCGGTGGCGGCGCCGAAATTTTCGATCCGATTGTGCGCGACCAAGTCTGTCGTGGCAAAGAAACGGGCGCCGAATGGCTCGATGTGCATCGCATCTGGCATCAAATGGGTGGCCGCAGTACTTGCACGATGCTCTATGGCCATATCGAGACGTTCGCTCAACGCGTCGATCATTTGCGCCAACTCCGCCAACTGCAGGACGAGACCGGAGGTTTCACGGGTTTTATTCCCTTTGCCTTCGAGCCATCCCAATCCCACGGGGTTCTTGCCGACACCAAACGCGCCTCGGCATTCGAGCAGCTTCGCAATCTCGCGGTGAGCAGAATTTACTTGGATAACATCGACCACCTAACCGCTTACTGGGTCAGCCTCGGTCTGCCCCTCGCCCAGGTGTCGCTCAGCTACGGCGTAGACGATTTGCACGGCACAATTTTGGAAGAAAAGATTTTCCACATGGCGGGCGCGACAACACCGCAGCAGCAAACGGTGGCCGCGCTTGAGCATGCGATTCGGGAGGCCCGCCGCGTGCCCGTGCAGCGCGACAGTTATTATAGGCATTTGAACGGCACGGGGCGGACCGATCGGTCTGACGAGCGCGAATTAGTCTGCGCGTGAATGGTAGGGCGCGACCGCCGGACGCGCCTGGCACGAATGCTCCGCATCGGCTGCGTAAAATATCTCAACGCGCGTCCACTCATTCGCGGTTGGCCCGGCGAAGTGGAGTTCGATCATCCGTCGGCGCTGTGCAAACGATTGGCGGATGGCGAGCTCGATGTGGCGCTCGTCTCCAGTTTCGAATTTCTGCGCAACCCGATCTATCGAATCGTGGACGACGTTTCCATTTCATCAGACGGACCGGTTTACAGCGTCGTTGTCGCGCACCACGGGGACCTTTCCGAGATCAAAGAAATAGAGGTCGACCCTGCATCGCAAACCGGTGTCAATTTGTTGCGTTGCCTTCTAAACGAGCGCGGATTGAATCCGCGTTTCATTCGAGCTGTTCCGGGGAGCACAGGCTCCCAGCCTGTCGTGTCCGGCAGCCTTCCGGACGCAAAAGCAAGGTTCTTGATCGGCGATCAAGCAATTCGCTTCCGCCAAAGTCGCGCGGGTGAATTTCAATTCTGGGACCTCGGCGAGCAATGGAAGGACCTTATCGGTCTTCCGTTTGTGTACGCGCTCTGGCTGATTCGCCCCAAAGTCGCCGATTCAAGACAAATCGCGAACAGGTTGCGCGCCTTGCGCAAAGAAAACCTATCCAATCTCGACGCGTTGATTGCGGAAGAAAAAGATTTCAATCCCCAATTCTGTTCCCGCTATTACCGCAAACATCTTCGATTCAGTTTTGGAGAAAAAGAAAACAAAGGTTTGCGAACTTTCGCAGACCTTTGTGCGAAGCACAGTCTGCTGGAAAAGCGTGATCTTGCGCTCGATCTCGTGTAGGCAATCAATCCGCCATTGTGCTTCCGGACTGATTAGCTTCCGGTCCCATCCAACCCAAGGTCGATATCGTTCAGCTGCCAGCCCAAGCCAGTGAAGCGGAACCGGAGCTTGACTCCCTCGCGATTGACTACAAAGGAGCGCGGACCTGTGAAGAATGCGTATTTAATTTTTAACCAGTTTACATTTTTACCCGCGGAGAACCGGAACTCGTGCAGGGTCTCGACGTTCCTTAGTGCGCCTGGATTGGAGAGCACCGCGACGATACCGTCCGGCGTGGCATAAGCATCAACGATCGCATCGATCAGCGTAGGACCGAGTTTGCTCCATCGCTTGTGGCCGGACGCGGCATGAGCGAACCGCGCGACAAATTGTTTCTTCAGCGAGGTGCGAATCGCTGGAAAATCAACTCGCGAACTGATTGCCGCGCGATCGCCGGTTCGCAACGCCACTGTGAACCGCCAAAATGAAAAGTACGGCGATACGCCATAGAGCAAGAGAAGAAGAACACAAAGGAGCGCAAGCCTGCGGATCGCTTTCATTCTGACGACGCCTTACTGTCGAGAGCTCGAACGCTTACTGCGAAGGCACCGGACCGATTTTCTTCCAGTATTAAAGAGTTGAAACCCAAATACGCGTTGAGCATAATCGCCATCGTCGTTGGCAATGCCATTCAGATCCAGGCGGACGAAGCTTCGCCTACGCGACGAGCTTTTGCCCAGCTCAACTACCGATCTCTCGGTGAGACTATGAACAAGGGAGTCGAATTAGCGGACAAAGGCGACTACGACAAGGCGCGGCAACTTTACGATGCTGCGATTGCCCAAGACCCGAAGGCATGGCCGCTGTATCTCGATCGTTCTAATGTCTTCGTGCATCAGCGAAAATTAGAGTTGGCTATTCAAGATTTGAATACGGTGCTTCGCCTCAAGCCGGGTGTTCTTCTGGCACAGATCATGCGCGGCATACTATATGAACACTTGGGTGATTACAGTCGCGCCGTAGCGGACCACGACAGAGTCGTAAGCATCACTGCATCATTGCCTCTCAACCGTGCCTTCGCGCAGAACAGTCGAGCATGGCTTCGTGCCACGTGTCCTGTCGCTTCTGTCCGAAACGGCAAGCAAGCGGTGACAGACGCAAAGAGCGCATGCAACGAGACTAGTTGGAGGGAGACGGCTTATATTGACACGTTGGCAGCGGCGCATGCCGAGGTAGGTGACTTCAATTCAGCGATTCAATTCGAACAGCAGGCGATCAAAGGCGCGCGCGAGGACACGTGGGCGATTAAGGACCCGGGGCGCCGTCGCACTGCTTACGAGCGCCAGTTTGCTCACTACCAGCGCCGCCTAACTGCCTATGAGCGTCACCAGCCCTGGCGTTCTAATTTGGACTAAGCAGCTCGCCAATCCTCCTACCGCGATTCGCTTCATTTGAGCAGCTTGTCAGAAAATGTGGCGCGAATAAAATGATCGGTGCAATACCGGTGGATTTTAGCGCCGCGTGAAGATTTGAATGGCGGCGCGATTTCGTGGAGCGAAATTTGCGGATCGGAGTGCGTTGCGCGGTTGCTTCTGCGAAAAGGATTTCATTCCCTTGAGGAAGTTGAAAACTTTTTGCGGCCACGCCTTAACTCGTTAAGTGATCCGTTTTTGTTGCCGCAAATGCACACGGCAGTTTCTAGCATTTTCGCCGCGCTGGATCGGCGTGAAAGCATTGTGCTGTTCGGTGACTACGATGTGGATGGCGTGACTTCGCTGGCCTTGCTTAATGAAATGTTGCGCGCCTACGGCGGCACGCCGGAACTTTTTTTGCCGTTGCGCAGGGAGGAGGGCTACGGCTTGAGCCGGGAAAGTGTCGAGCGTTGTCTCGAACAACATCAACCACAATTGCTCATCGCCGTTGATTGCGGCACGGCGTCGGTACGCGAGGTCGCCGAACTCAAGAAGCGTGGCGTGGATGTCATTGTGCTGGATCATCATGAACCAAAATCCGCGCTGCCTGACTGCGTGGCGATTGTGAATCCGAAAATCGATGCGGCGTCGCCGCTTCATTATCTGTGCAGTGTCGGGATCGTTTTCAAGCTTTGTCACGCCCTTTTGAAAACGAGGCCGCGGCCTGGATTCGATTTGAAATCAAAACTCGATCTTGTGGCGCTCGGGACTGTGGCGGACATCGTCCCGCTGCGCGGCGAGAACCGCGTTCTGGTGCAGCGCGGCGCGCTCGAGATCGCGCGGACTTCGCGCATTGGCCTGCGGAAATTGATGGAAGTCGCCGGGGTCCGGCAGCCGATTTTGCCTGATTACATTGGTTTTCGGCTTGGCCCGCGATTGAACGCTGCAGGGCGCTTGAGCACAGCCGAAAAATCTTTGCGGCTATTGCTAGCTCAGGACGAAAGCGAAGCAGCAATGCTCGCGGGAGAACTGGACCAGCAGAATCGCGAACGCCAGGAGGTGGAACAGCAAATCTTTGATGCAGCGGTAGAAAGAATAGATAGCCACTTCGACGCGGCTCGTGACGCGGCCATCGTGATTGGCGCACGAGGCTGGCACTCGGGCGTGCTCGGCATCGTCGCGTCACGGATCGTCCGCAAATATCATCGGCCCGCGATTGTGATCGGTTTCGACGACAACAGAATCGGCAAGGGAAGCGGACGAAGCATCGAAGGATTAAACCTGGTCGAAGCGCTCAATCGTTGCGCTGACAGCCTCAGCAATTTCGGTGGACATGAGATGGCGGCGGGGCTGGCTTTACGCGAGGAAAAATTCGATCGTTTTGCCGAAGCATTTCGCAGCACCGCGCGCGAACTTCTTTCGCAAGAAGCGTTGCAACCCTGCCTGCGACTGGATCATGAGCTGGCGTTCACCGAGATCGACGTCGATTTTTTGCGCTGGCACGAAATGTTGCAGCCATTTGGAAACGGGAATCCGCAGCCGCTGTTCCTTGCACGTGAGGTCGAGCCGGTCGCGCCCCCGCGCGTGATGAATGAAAAGCATCTGCTTTTTCGTTTGCGTCAGGGCGATCGCCATCGTCGCGCGGTTTATTTTAACGCCGAGACGAATCAATTGCCGCCAGCGCCCTGGGACGTCGCGTTCCGAATTCGCGCGGATGAATACGAAGGCGAAACGTTGGTTGCCATGCACGTCGAAGCAGTGCGAGCAGCGGAGCCGATTTGAAGCACCAAATTTCAAGGCAATCAGGGCGACTTTCGTTGACTATTGAAACTTGGAATTTCTTTGGACGTTGGAGCTTGGTGCTTGGAGCTTCGTATGATCGACGACTCGCAAAGACTTGAAGAGTTAACCTGGATCCCGCGTCCGAAAATTCTCGCGCTGCGGCGCCTCGGGATTGAGACGGTAGAAGATCTGCTCATGCACTTTCCGCGGCGTCACGAAGATCGCACTGAGTTTCCGCGTTTTCCGCGCGAGGAAAGCGATGTGCCGGTCTGTCTTTGCGGCGAGGTGACCAAAACTGCGCTGCGCCGTTTCGGCGGCTGGAAAAAAATCTTTGAAGCGACGTTGCAAGAATCGCAGGCAAATGCTCTGAGCGAGCCGCTGGTGTGTCGATGGTTCAATCTGCATTACGTGCAAAAAATGATCGCGACCGGCCAGCGCATTGTTGTCTTTGGAAAGCCGCGCCTGCGCGGAAAGCGAATCTGCATGGACCATCCAGAGTTTGAGGTCATCGAGAACGATGAGGAAATATCGATCCATTTTCGCAGGATCGCGCCGATCTATCCAGCGACGGAAGGTCTTTCGCAGCGCACCTTGCGCAGCATGGTTTATCGGCTTGTAAGTGAAGTTGCCGATCACTCTTTCGAAACATTATTGCCGCGCGCGCTAATGAACGACGAGATGACGCGCGCGACGGCGATTCGCGCCATTCATTTCCCGGAGAATTGGGAGCAGCGAGATGCCGCACGGGAGCATTTGGTTCTCTCTGAATTTTTCGGAATGCAAATGCTGATTGCATCGCGACGAGCCGATGCATCGATTCGCACCGGCCAGGCGCACTGCGGGTCTGGCGCATTACTCGACAGATTTCTGAAGTCGCTTCCGTTCGAACTGACCGGTGCGCAGAGAAAAGTCATCGCGGAAATCCGGCGCGACCTTGCGGCGGCCCACGCGATGAATCGTTTACTGCAAGGCGATGTTGGCTCAGGCAAAACGATCGTCGCCATAGCGGCTATGCTTCTAGCGGTTGAAGCCGGATTTCAAACCGCGTTCATGGCGCCGACGCAAATTCTGGCCGAGCAACATTACGATGTATTGCGGCGCTGGCTCGAGCCGCTGGATGTGCGCGTCGCATTGCGCACGGCCGCGCGGCAGGAACAGAGTGGGCCGCTGCCGCTGTTTGCTCGCGAAGCGCAGACTCTGGGGAGCACAGGCTGCCAGCCTGTCGTGTCCGGCAGCCTGCCGGACACACAAGCGGTCGCCGTGTCCCAGAGCGTAAATGAGCCCCGCTATTATATTCGTAATCTCCCACATTTTGAGCGACCATGGGCAAAATACGCAATCACGTTCGCGACGCGGAATCATCGCCAACTGTCGGAGAGAGCGCGTGACATCGTGCTCGAATCGATTCTCACCTGGAAGGATCGCCGGTACGAACTTTATGCAGCCTGCGTGATGCCTGATCATGTGCATCTCTTGATTGAGCCGATGATTCAACGCGGTGCCAAGTCTGGGAATCCTATCTTTTTCTCGCTCTCAAAAATCCTGCATAGCATCAAATCATTTACGGCCAGCCGAATCAATAAAACCGAGGAGACCAATGAGCCTGTGTGGGAGGCGGAATCATTTGATCGGGCGATTCGATCTGAAAGCGATCTACGGGAAAAATTTTTGTACATCACGAGGAATCCATGGGCTGCAGGAATAGGTACGCGTGGAAAAGATTATTCGTGGGTTTGGTACCCTGAGGGTTACCGGGCCGAGGAGTTCGCGGCAAGCCGCCGCGAACAACAGGCTGGCAGCCTGTGCTCCCCAGACAAAGCGGCGCTCGCGCGAGACGAACCACAAATCATCGTCGGCACGCATGCGTTGCTTTACGAATCGGTTTCATTTTCGAATCTTGGGCTCGCGGTAATTGATGAACAACACAAGTTTGGAGTGGCGCAACGCGCCCGATTGACTGCGCGCGAACCAGCGCCCGACGTGCTGGTAATGACCGCCACGCCGATTCCGCGCACACTGACGATGACGATCTACGGCGACCTCGACGTTTCGACCATCGATGAGATGCCACGGAACCGGGGAAAAATCGTCACTGCTGTGCGCGATGAGTCGAAGCTCGGTATGGTTCTTACCTTTTTGCGAGCTCAATTGGAAAGGGGCCGCCAGTTGTACGTGGTTTATCCGTTGATCGATGAAAGTGAAAAGTTAGATGTGAAAGCGGCAGCAGCGGAGTACGAGGCGTGGCGGGAACGCTTGCATCCGTTTCGCTGCGAGTTGATTCACGGCCGGATCCCGGCGCCAGAGAAGCGGGAGATCATGGAACGCTTCCGGCGCAGCGAGACGAGCACGTTGATCAGCACGACTGTGCTCGAGGTCGGCGTCGATGTTCCCAACGCCAGCGTGATGCTGATCGAAAACGCGGAGCGATTTGGTCTGGCGCAACTACATCAACTCCGGGGACGAATCGGCCGTGGCGAGCATAAGTCATATTGCATTTTGCTGACCTCGGCACAGGCGAAGGAGGCTTCGGCAAAGCTCGCCGTTTTGGAAAAGACAAGTAACGGTTTCGAAGTCGCGGAAGCGGACTGGGAATTGCGCGGCCCGGGCGATTTGCTCGGCACGGCGCAAAGCGGTCTGCCTGCGCTTAAGATTGGTAACTTAAAGACGGATGCACATTTGATGCGGCGCGCGCGCACAGCGGCCATGTCAATCTTCCAGGTAGATCCACGGCTGAAATCGCCTGAGAATCAACGTTTTCGGCGCTTAATTGTCGAAGAACACGGACGCACTTTTTCCAACGTCAGTTAATGAAAAATCTCGCGAAATTTTTGCTATTTGTCCTGCTGGTCAGCGCGGGAATTTCCCTTCTGTACGATTACCGCCTTAAGCACGGAGGGATAAATCTACCCTCGGGTCGAAAACCGGAAAAGTACACGCTGGCCTCGCAGCCGAGTGTGGACTCAAAGCAAGTCGCATCGCTGGAGGCATTGAACCGGGAACGGCGTGCGCTTGTCAGCAGCGTGCTGCCCTCCGTTGTTGCGGTGAAAACGTCCAAAAAAATCGGTATTCGCCGCGAATATGGGTTTGATCCGTTCGAATTTTTTTTCGGTAACCAGCAGCGACGATTTCGTAGTCCACGCGATGAGGCACTGGTGCAAAATTCTCTCGGCTCGGGCGTGATTGTCACGAATGAAGGTCACATCATCACCAACAATCACGTCGTCGATCAGGTGGACGAGATTGAGGTGCAGCTGAGCGATGGCCGCACCAAAAAGGCCCGGTTGGTCGGCGCCGATTCCCAGTCGGACGTGGCGGTGCTCAAAATCGATGATCCGGGCGTCAAGCCGCTGAAACTCGCTGACTCGGACACGGTGCAACCGGGAGATTTTGTTCTGGCCATCGGCAATCCGTTTGGTCTCCAGGAGACCGTGACGGACGGAATTATTAGTTGGAAGGGCCGGCCGAACAGCACCGATTTTCGCGGTGATCTGCTGCAAACCAACGCCGCAATCAATCCAGGCAACAGCGGCGGGCCATTGATCAATTTGCGCGGTGAAGTTGTTGGGATTAACGAACAAATCGTTTCCAGCAGCGGCGGTTCGCAAGGAATCGGCTTTGCGATTCCATCCAACGCGGTGCGCACTGCACTCGAGAGCGTGTTAAAACATGGCCGGATAATTCGCGGTTATCTGGGAATCGTGAGTCGCGCGCTGCAGTCGGACCAACAGAGTGCGACCGACAACGAAGGAGTAGTGATCGATCAAATAATGCCGGGATCGCCCGCTGCACAAGCGCAGCTGCAGCCAGGCGACGTCATTCGGAAGTTTAATGGGCGCGATGTAAAAACCATCAGCATGCTCAGAAACATGGTGGCGCAGACGGAGCTGAACAAGAACGTCGAGCTGGAAATCGTGCGTGATGGCAAGCCGTTGAAGGTGACCACTCAGATCAAAGAACAGCCGCAGGATTATCAGACTTCGAGTGCATTGCCGAGGGGAGCGCCTTTACAGCCACAAACCCCTCAACAACCGAACGAAGAAGAAGCGGCTAGCGGTCCTGTTGCTTCGATTCATGTAGGAGAGCTGACGCCGGAGATGGCGCGTCAGCTTGATCTGCCTGCCAATGTACAAGGCGTACTAGTCACCGGCGTCGATCCCGATAGCGGCGTGGCAGAATTGCAAAAAGGCGATGTGATTGAAGAAATCAACCAACAGCCGGTCACATCAGTTTCAGATTACAACGAGATCGCTGCCGCACTCGATCCGAGCCAACCGCAAGTCTTATCGGTTTGCCGCCATCGGGCGCGTTCGTTTCTTGTCCTGCGACCGCGATAGTTGGTAGGGACGGCGCGCTACGGTCGCCGTTATCTGTGTCGTATTCTTGGCTCAGGCTTAGACCGCCTGCAAAATGTGTTTGATACCGCGAATGGGGATAACGACCCAGGTGGGGCGATGATTCAATTCGTAGCCGATTTCATACACGGCTTTGTCTAGCAAGTAGGCTTCGAGCATGATTTGCAGGTCGTCGCTGTCTTTCGGACTGAAAATCGCGCCGGCGGTCGTCTCCAAATAGCTTTGCAAAAAGACGCTGCTCGCCTGGCGATACCAGAGATCGGCCCAGCGCTCGAGGAAGGGCACATCTTCTTTGCGCATGGCCGGCTGCCAGAGGGCGCTGTAAGCGGCGTATTGAAACGAGCGCATCATGCCGGCGACGTCACGCAGAGCTGACCGTTTCAGTTTGCGGTCGCTCAGTGGACGCGCGGGTTCGCCTTCAAAATCGAGAATGACAAAATCTTTTCCGGTATAAAGCAACTGCCCCAGATGATAATCGCCGTGAACCCGAATTTTCGCGGCGTTGGTGCGGCGATCCAGCAGCCGTTTTTCGCGCCCAAGTATTTCCTGTTCCGCGGCGAGCACTTCCTTCGCTTCATCTCGAAATGCTCGAGAGAGATCTGGTAATTTCTTTTTCAGAAGAGTAAACGCGCGACGCAGTGATCCTCGCATATTTTGGTAAACGGAGCGCTGCGCCATGGCGTTAAAAGGCTCCGGCGCGAAGGCGGGATTGTCCGTCCGTGAGGCGAGCGCAAGATGCAGTTCGCCCGTGCGCTGTGCTAATAGCTTTGCCTTGTCGGGATACACCCCGCCAATCAGTTCGTCGAGAAGGGCACCCGGCGGTGCTGTTTCATTCTGAAGATCGGCTTTGCGCTCCAGCACTCGCTCATAGTAGCGGCCGATCGCGTCGAGGGTGAGTGTCCAAACGTCGCCTTCGCTCGCGACCGCGCGTTGCAAGAGGCAAACGACAGTCGGTTCAGCTTTTGTCCGGCGATATTCGAGTGCCCCGACGAAAGCCGGCACGTTTGGAAATTCGGTGTGCTCCGTGAGGAACCGGTTTAATTCAACATCAGGATTTACGCCGTCTTCGAGTTTACGATACAGCTTCAGAAAGAATTTATTGTCGAAGAGCATTGAAGAGTTGCTCTGTTCCGTGCCGAAAACCTGTGATTGACCGGAAGCAACGAGTTGATCTGGCTTCAGCTTCTCGCACGCAAGGCCGAGAAGATTGCTGACCTGTCCTTTGATGGTCTGGCGTTGCACAATCGCCTCGAACAGTTGCGAGCGAAACGTCGCGTCCCAGATCGCGTCGAATAGAATCGCTCCATCGCTGGCTGCGAAATGCGCGATGATCGCATGCGAGGCGCTCTGGGAAACCGAGCGCGCCGCTTCGCCAGAGGCGATCTTCACCGGAATGGCATACGTCTCCGCAGGGGCGTCCAGATAATTTACCTCAACGAACAAAAGTCGCGCGCCGTCGCCGCCGGGAGAAATGGCAAGCTGCTCGATCACCTTGAGGTGGCGAAAGCTTTGCGCCTTGGAGCCAAACCAGCGGGAGTTGCGGATGTAATTGGGTAAGACTTCGCGCTCCAGCTGTTCTCGCTGGCTGTTGCCAAGCAGAATATCCAAGTTCGCTGCCACTTTGATGGTTGGCACAACGCGTCTCTTCGATGCGCGGCGGGCGTCGGTCGGCGCTTGCAGCGCAAACCAATAGTAGGCGTGCGGACCCAGGGTGATGACGTAGCGCGATTTCCTGATCGGCCGAAACAAATTGCGGCTAAAAACTTCCATCGGCACGTGGCCGGCAAAGCGCGAAAGATCCAGCTCCGCCGACTGCGCGAACCGCGAAAGATTTGCCACCACCACTATGGTCTCGTTTTCCCAACGACGAAGAAACGCCAGAACTTTCGCGTTGTCCGGGTTGAGAAATTCGAGAGAGCCGCGCGAAAACGCCTTGAAATTTTTCCGCATGGCAATGACCCGGCGTAACCACCACAACAATGAGGAGAGGTTCTTCTGCTGGTTCTCAACGTTGACCGCTTCGTAATGATATTCGGGGTCAATCGTGACCGGCAGATAAAGCTGCTGCGGGTTCGCTCTCGAGAATCCGGCGTTGCGGTCCGGGCTCCACTGCATTGGCGTGCGGCAACCGTTGCGATCACCCAGGTAAAAATTGTCACCCATGCCGATCTCATCTCCATAATAGATGATCGGTGTGCCGGGCATTGAGAATAGGAGGGTGTTCAGCAGTTCGATTTTGCGGCGGCTGTTTGCGAGCAGCGGGGCAAGCCGCCGACGGATGCCAAGATTAATTCGCGCGTGCGGGTCGGTAGCATAAACCCGATACATGTAGTCGCGCTCTTCGTCCGTGACCATTTCGAGGGTGAGCTCGTCATGGTTGCGCAGAAACATGGCCCACTGGCAATTCTCGGGAATCGCCGGAGTCTGCTCCAGAATGTCGATGATCGGAAACCGATCTTCCATTTGCAGCGCCATGAACATGCGCGGCATGAGTGGAAAGTGAAAACTCATGTGCGATTCGTCTCCTTTGCCGAAATAAGCGGCCGCGTCCTCGGGCCATTGGTTGGCCTCGGCAAGTAGCATGCGGTTCGGAAATTTCGCATCGACGTGAGCGCGCAGCCTCCGGAGATATGCATGCGTCTCAGTTAGATTCTCGCAGTTGGTGTCTTCCCGTTCGTACAGGTACGGCACCGCATCGAGACGAAGCCCGTCCACCCCCATCGATAACCAGAAGTCGCAGACCTTCTCCACCGCATCATGAACGGCAGGGTTATCGAAATTCAAATCCGGCTGGTGCGAATAAAACCGATGCCAGTAATACGCTTTTGCGACGGGGTCCCATGCCCAGTTCGATGTTTCAAAATCTTTGAAGATGATTCGCGCATCCTTGTATTTCTCCGGACTGTCGCTCCAGACATAGAAATCCTTGTAGGCAAGATCATCGCTGTAGCCAGGGTCGTTGACCCCTGCCGTGTCTGATCTCGGCTCTCCAGATCCGCGGTCACCGCCCGCGGCTACAACCCCGTATTTGGCTACAGCACGTCGGGATTTTTGGAACCACGGATTTTGATCGGACGTGTGATTGATTACCAGTTCCGTAATGACGCGTAGATTGCGCTCATGCGCCGCGTCTAGGAGCGCTCGGAAATCATCAAGCGTGCCGAAATTCGGATTGACGTCGAAATAATCGGCGATGTCGTATCCGTCGTCGCGCAGAGGGGACGGATAGAACGGCAGCATCCAGATGGCGGTAATCCCCAGTTCCTGGAGATAATCCAGCCTTTCGATCAGACCGCGGAAGTCGCCCATCCCGTCGCCGTCGCTGTCGCAAAAAGTTTTGACGTGCAGCTCGTAGATAACCGCGTCCTTATACCAAAGCGGATCGATAGATGTATTATTAGGCCCCTGTGCCATGCGATTAACTTTTGACGCACAAAACGCGGCGTGCAATCAACTGCGAACACTTTCCGGGTCAACCGATTTCGCGCTCGGAAAACTGGTGGACGAAGTCGCCTCGGCAGATTAAGACACGCGATTGCGTCTCTGCGCTCGATCTTGTTTCTGATTGCTCCAATTCCTGACCATACATGGGATCAGCCAAACTAATTGCTTCTACCCGACGTAAGCCGAAGAAACAGGTGCGCCTGCCAAAGTCGCGAGCGCGACCGCACACTGTTGCGCCGCAACTCGAACCCGGGGCGCCTAGTGACTTGGACTTGATGCAGGGAATCCAAGCCGCTGACCCCGATGCGCTCTCTCAGCTTTACGATCGATACAACGGCATTTTGAAGGCGCTTATCTTGAGGGTGATTCACAACGAAGCCGAGGCCGACGATCTCCTGCAGGAAATTTTCATGGAGATTTGGAATCAGGCGAAAAATTTTTCCGCGCAAAAGGGTAAACCTCTCGGGTGGATGGTCACACTGGCCCGGCGACGCGCGATTGATGGCCTGCGCAAGAAGCAGGCTTATCAGCGTGCGGAGGAACGTCTGCAAAGCGAAACCGAACAGCAGCCCGATGCCTGGGTGCATAACGCCACGGAACAAGAAATTCTGCTCAGCGATACGCGTTCTCTAATCCGAAAAGTAATCCGCGGCCTTCCTCCCGCCCAGCAGCAGGCAATTGATCTCGCATTTTTTAAAGGCATGAGCCAGCGCGAAATTGCCGCTAAAACGAATACACCGTTAGGGACGGTAAAGACGAGGCTTGAATTGGGACTTAAAAAAATTTATGACGCTCTCAAGGAGTTGAAAGATGAACTTTAGCGAATTCCAGAACCAGTCGCGGCTCTATGTTATCGGCGCGCTGGAGCCGGAAGAACTAGAGGAATTCGAAAAAGCGCGGAAGAAATTCGGAAAAAAGGGCGAAGACTTCATCACCAAATGCTACGCGTTGCACGAAGCATTCGCGCTGAGCTTGCGTCCAGCGAAGTCCTCTTCCGCTATCAAAGACCGGCTCATGGCGATGGTAAGAGCAAAAAAAGAAGTCTAGTTGCCAGACCTGTCTTTCCTTAACTCTCCAGCTCGCGCAGGATAAATTCTTGGAGAAAACCGTAGAAGTTTACCTGAAACAGACTCAGGTCCCGGCGCGATCCGATGGGCGAACGAAAGTGGTCGTTCAAGTCGGTTTCCGTGAAATTATTTTTTGTAGCTATGACGAGGCGGGCTTGATTAAGCGCGCTCAACCAAGCATCGGCATGTTTGGGGGGAATGCGCAGCGTGCGGTTCGCAAGACTTTTTTCGTTGCCGTTTAGTTGCTCCAAATCGGCCGCCACCGTTTGCGTCGCCGTCTGAAAAAGCCGCCGCAACTCAGGTTCGACATAGGTCTTCCACTCCAGACAAGATTCTGTTTCTCTTCCAGCCGTTGGAGAACTGAAGAGGCGTTCTTCGGCAGCCGGTGCGCCATCCGAGTTGGTGCATGCCGGAATCTGCCGGAGCAGTTCGGCAAGGAACGGGTCCAATTCCGAGATCTCGATCACACCTTTGCGGCGGCAAATATCCATATCAACCTGCCTTTTCCAGTGTGGCGAGGAGGAGATAACCGTGCAGTTGCTGCACATAAAGCTCGGCCGGCTCGCGCATACCGCTCCACAGAATCGATCGCCCGTTGTGATGCACTTCCAACATGTGCCTCTCTGCCTTCTCGCGCGGATAACCAAAGACCCGTTGGAAAACCATGGTCACATAGCTCATCAAATTTACTGGATCGTTGTGGACCACTATCTGCCACGGGAGATCGAGCTCTTCTTCCGAACGCGTTTCTTTTTCGATCGTGGGCTCCGCCGTCGTGATCGTTCCCGCCTTCTCGTTCGAGGCGTGAGTGATCCCTTCTATTTCTTGGATCTGCGCCAGGCATCCGCCGTCCCGCCGTGGCCCGCAACTCATGCTGAAAAGGCTAACATACGGATGCTTCAGTTCAAACCTGTGGAAGCTCCAAATTCCAAGCTTCCAACATCAAGTGAAACTTCAAACGCCAATACAAAATCGCAGTGCCGCACACGTTTGGAATTTGATCGTTGGAGGTTCATTGAAGCTTGGATGTTGGGATATGGTGCTTCTGACATGAAGCCTCTACAACGCGCGGCGGAGAATTTGTTCCTGCGCCCTCTTCATTTTGCGCGCTTCGGCGGGGGTGCGGTCGTCGAATCCGTGCAAATGTAAAAGGCCATGGACGATGTATAGCTGAAGCTCGCGCATCAGTGAGTTTCCAAACATGCCAGCGTGTCGTCTTGCCATCTCGACGCTGATAAAAATTTCACCGTGTTGAAATGTCAGCACGTCGGTCGGCCCCGTTTGGCCGAGAAACTGCCGATGTAACCGCGACATCCGGCGATCGGAAATGAGCCAAACAAAAATCTCTTTCAATCGCATCAACTCCGTCTGTTTCTCGCGCCGAACCTTTATGCAAAGACACACTGCGCGCTTCGCGAACTTCTCAACATTGCCAATGTTCACGGGCACAATTCGCTGAAGATTGCGCACGGAGATTTCCGGAACTGTCATTCTGAGCGGAATGAAGGATCTCTGATCGTTGCTGTTGGCCAAACGAAAACAATAATCAGAGATGTTTCGCTTCGCTGAACATGACATTGCGCACTACGCCGGTGGCCGTTGCTCGGATTGGAAGTTTCGCGTGATTAGTCGTGCGCCCTTGTCGAAGGTTAGATACGCCCATGCCCATTGAAAAAGGACCAGCAACCGATTGCGGAAGCCGACCAAAAAAATGATGTGTATAAACAACCACGCCAGCCACGCAGGAAGACCGCTGAGATGGACAAACTTTAAATCTGCGACCGCTTTGTTTCGCCCGATCGTAGCCATCGTTCCTTTGTCCCAATAACGGAAGCGTCGCGGTTTACGCCCTTGTGCCATTGCGAGTACATTGCGCGCGGCGTGGCGGCCCTGTTGCATTGCCACTGGCGAGATTCCCGGCAAAGGCTGCCCGGTTTGGTGCGGAAAATTCGCGAGATCGCCAATGACCTGGACTTCCGGATGTCCGGGAATTGTAAGGTCGTCGTTCACAATGACGCGGCCCACCCGATCGGCCGTTGCGCCGAGAGTTTTACCAACGAATGACGCATTGTTGCCAGCCGCCCAAATCTTCACGCGGCAAGGGATAAATTCGTCGCCAATCTGCACGCCAGCTTCAGTGAGACTCGTTGCGCGGGTGCTTGTGCGCACTTCAACGCCCAAAGCGACAAGCTGTTTGCGCGCGCTCTCCGATAAATCCGGCGGATAAGCAGCCAGCAGGCGCGGCTCGCCTTCTATTAGGATGACCCGCGCCTGTGATGGATCGATGTGGCGAAAGTCCCTGGCCAGCGTGTGGCGGGAGATTTCTGCGATCGCTCCGGCCATTTCGACACCGGTCGGCCCACCACCGATGATGACGAAATTCATCGCCGCCCTGCGCGCGGCTTCATCGGTGATTTCTTCTGCATATTCGAACGCCATGAGAATCCGGCGGCGCAGCTCGATGGCATCCTCGAGACTTTTCAATCCAGGGGCGAGTTTCTCCCACTCGTTATGCCCAAAGTAGGAATGTCGGGCGCCGGTGGCGAGGATCAGATAGTCGTAATCGATTTCCAGATCGAGCGTTTTTACTTTTTTGGCTTCGACGTCCACGGATTGCACTTCGGCAAGGATTACTTCCACGTTCTTGCATTTGCTCAAAATTGCGCGCACCGGCGCCGCAATGTCGGCCGGTGAGAGTGCGGCTGTCGCAACCTGGTAGAGCAAAGGTTGGAAGAGATGGTAATTCGTGCGGTCGATCACAGTGACGCGCACATCTTCGCACGCCAATTTTTTGGCGGCCTCGAGCCCGCCAAAACCCGCGCCGATGATGATGACGTGCGGTTTTTTGGTCAACGGCTTTTCCACGCTGTAAATTGTAGGGCGTTTGATTCACTCGCGCCACTCGCTCACCCTCTCGGGC
>DASYDT010000141.1:0-37137 GCA_036499425.1 Candidatus Udaeobacter sp.
AACTCATCGTTGCATCGCGCGATCCATGCCTGTGGCAATTGTGCTTGACGAGCCATTGAGATTTTCTTGAAACTCCGCTCGTTAGGCGGTCCAAATTAGGCGGAGGACCTTTCCCCGTTAGGTTCTTCGCCTTGCCCCACAAACTCAATCAGCGGGGAAAGAAGGAAGAACCATGAGAGTTATCAAACTGACTTTGGCCTGTTTCCTGGTAACTGCGGCGGCCGCGATTTTCACCATTGCCTTTGGCACTGAACAGGCAGCCACGGCCGGTGCGCAGCTATGCAAACATCAATATGCGCTTTGCACGTCCGCATTGTGCGTACCTGAGCCGGGCGACCCGACCAAGGCGATTTGCTTTTGCGCCGTGGAAGACGACGCGAGCATGGCCTCGGTGCCGTGCAGCACTATTCAACCCAGCACTGATGCCAATGGAATCCGCACGGTGTACTCCGCGTTTTCGCTCGAACAATTCAAGCAGGGTAAGAAAGTCCTGCGATGCCCCAACGGCACTCCATGGACATGGTGCCTCAACAAACGTTGCACGGTCGATCCATCCGACCCAAAGAAAGCGGTCTGTGTCTGCGACGTATTGCGCACTGAAGAATGGATTACGCTTGGCGGCAATTGCGACACGGCCACGTGCAAGACGGGATATTGGTCCGGCGCAACGGTAAAGGACTTCAACGAGGCAACCGCGTTTATGGTCAAGGCACTTGGCCTCGGTCAGTCCCCCGTTAAATGGTGTGAAGCGCCCAAACCATGAAATTTGCTTCGCACTGCGATGACGTTTGCGCGGCTGGATTCATAAACATCAGCGAAGTGCGTTTACGCGCGCACAATCATGACCACTGGAACCTATTACCCCGAGACTGGCAACGTCCACCACTGGCACACGCGGATTGGCGCGTTCAGATTTGCAAACTGTGGTCCATTGCCGCGGCGC
The DNA here is from genome assembly GCA_036499425.1 of Candidatus Udaeobacter sp. GTDB lineage: Bacteria > Verrucomicrobiota > Verrucomicrobiia > Chthoniobacterales > UBA10450 > Udaeobacter. The sequence goes on from DASYDT010000141.1 coordinate 944, forward strand.
GCCCCACTCCGCGGCCTCGCATGACTCCTCCGTGATGAAGGATTGATTTCGCTTTGTTGCCGCAGAGAAACACAATCGTTTTCAATCCGGCTGAGCGCGAAGCGGCGATAAGTGGAGTGGTGCCTTCCAAAAAACGACCTCACTCACACGGCGACGGAGCTCTGCTCGCCATCGCAATTTTCAAATTCATCAAAGGCGCGGCGCTTCTGGGGCTGGCATTTGGCGCGCTGAGCTTTCTTCACAAGGATGTGGCGTCGGAGGTGGAACGTTGGATCGATCAGCTGCGGATCGATCCTGATAACAAATTTATTGGCGCGCTCCTGAGCAAGTTACAGCTTGTGCACACCAAAGAGTTAAAGGAATTAAGTGCATTGGGCGTAGGATATGCCGCGCTGTTTCTCACGGAAGGGACGGGTCTGCTTTTCAGGAAGCGCTGGGCGGAGTGGCTGACTATTATCGCGACAAGCTCGTTAATGCCATTCGAAGTGTACGAGCTGGTTGAGAAATTTACGGTTGTCCGCTTACTCGCACTGCTGATCAATGCCGCGGTGGTTCTATATTTGATTTATGTGGTGCGCCAAAAAGGTCCGGGCTCGCCACGGCCTGTCTCCGACCGGACTGGCAGTTAGTCGTGATCGTTGCGCAATCGGGGGCGGCGTGGATGCCGGTCAGTCAGATTTTCTTGTTCCCAGCAAGTGATCGATTGAGAACTTACCGGCGCCGGTGAAGGTCAAGCCGAGGAAAATGGCCAGGTAAAGTGCCGCTCTCAACCAGTCTTCGTGCAGCTGCACACTGGTATAAAGCGCGCCAATCATTCCCAAGGCGAGACTCACCGCTGCGAACCGGGTAAGAAAACCAATGCCGACAAAGAAAGCGCCGATCGATTCGTTGAAGGTGATCCACAATGCCAGAATGACCGGTATCGGAAAGCCTGTGTGCGCGATCAGCGGTCCCAGTCCGATAGATGAGAAGGGTTTACCAGCGTGCAACGCCGTCACATACCATTCGATCTTTTGAACGCCGAAGGTGAACGCCAGCAGGGGTCCGGCTGCGCGCAAGAGCAAAAGGCCTGCATCGAGCATTCCGAAAGCATCGAACCGACGCGCCGTTGTTACAACAATAGAAAAAGCCGCCAAGGCAATAGCCCTGGCGGCTTTTCTTTTTGAATAAGCTTGTTTGTTTAACTCATTCCAAGTGATGAGAGTGTAGGCTCGTCAATCACCGCGGTGGCATAAAGTCCGTGATCGTTTTGATACGCGGTAAGTGCCTCGCGCGTTAACGGGCCGAGTAATCCATCGACCTCGCCCTGATAGTAGCCCATCTCCTGTAGAGTGGCTTGCACATCCGCGATCACGCGATCGGGTGGCTCAGCATGTGAACCGACATAGATCGGCGCATCGTAAGCGTAATACTGCGCGGACTGATCGTAACCCCACGCCGGAAACCAATAGCCGTTATTCCAGTAGTAGTAACCGCCACCAATCAGCTCGACCCGATTGTAATGTGAGCGGTACCAACCCTGGTCGTGCCACTCAGGATGGTAGGAACGGAAGACCTGATATTGCGGGCCTTGCCAGTGTTCGGCTCCGCTGATGCGGTAGTTCTGACTGAATGTTGCGGCCGGGACCTTGTCCGGTCTCGGTTGCGCGCGGAAACTGGCATGCTGCGTCTTGATTCTCTGGATGGCCTGCGGATCCGGCTTGTTTACCTTGGCATTCAGCTTGTTACCCTGAGCGTTCAACTTGTTAGCCTGAGGATTTGGCTTGTTAGTCTGCGGTGCACCTGCAGCGCCGGACTGCTCACGCTCGCTAGCGGGAGCGGGACCAGGCGGCCTGTTCGCGGTCTCAGATTCATTCGTCGCGTTGCGTTCTTTGCCGCGTTGCTCCGTTTGCTCCTTATCGGCATTGGCGTTAGCTCGCTCTTTGTCAGGAGCCTTTGTCATGTGCGGTTTGGATGTGGACTCACTGGATTGTAGTCCTTGCTCGTGACCGGGAGCCTTTGTCTGCGCGTGCTGCCTCGGGGCGGACTGTTGTTGCGGCTTTGGAGCCGGTCTCGCTTCGTTCGCCGGGTGCGATCTTTCGGGCTGTGCTCTTTCCGCCTGGGCCTTTTCTTTCTTTGGCTTCTGCTGCTGTTCGTCCTGCTGGGCGATCACGCTCGCGGCCAGCGCGAGCGAACAGCTAATTAATATGGCTATAACTTTTTTCATATTCCTCTTTCGTCGGTTTTCGTTTGTTATTTATTCGAATTCCCTGCGCGTCACTGAGCGATTGCTCGTGCCAGGATGAGACCATAACCCACCCGAGATTCGTAACACCGATCCCTTTTGGTTCCCCGGGTGCGAGAAAAGTTGAAATTAACCGGTCGCGTCCCTGGTCCACGTCGAACGGTTTGATCTCCGGTTTACTTCGTCAGGGCGATTTACCAGGCACGGCTGGCGCCTTGATGTTTACATCGACTTTCTTGCTCCCGCTGGCACCGCCACCGCCGGAAAATTGGCCGCCGAAGAAGAAGAGCGCGGCGGCAATGATGATCACAAAAATCACCAATATGGCCACCACTGCGGCGTTGCCGCCGCCACCATTATTATCAGCCATAAAATTCATCCTCCTTTATGCATTCAGGATTCGCTTTTCCTCGGCGATATGACCGTGTTCTGCGATTAAGTACGGCTATCGTCCCAAATCTGTCAGCCAAGAGATTAGAGATCGGAAGTCGGACGCGGGCGCCGATTTGTCTTTCTGGTTTGCAGCAGGTGATCGATTGAGAACCTGCCAGGGCCGGTGAAGGTCAAGCCGATGAAGATGATGAGATAGAGCGCCGCTCTGAGCCAATCTTCGCCCAGGCGCACACTGGTATAAAGCGCGCCGATCATTCCCAGGCCGACACTCGCCGCTGCTAACCGAGTGAAAAAACCGACGCCGATGAAGAAAGCGCCGATCGATTCGTTCAGCGTGATCCACAATGCGAGAATGACCGGCAACGGGAAACCTACGTGCGCAATCAGCGGCGTCAGCCCGATGGAAGACAACGGTTTCCCGGCGTGGAACGCCGTCACATACCATCCGATCTTTTGTATGCCGAACGTGAAGGCCAGCAGGAATCCGGCTGCGCGCAAAAGCAAAAGGCCAGTGTCGATCATCAGCAAAAGTCTAAAGGCGAAGGTTAAAGGGAGAAAAAGGCAGAGACAACGGCTCATGATATCATGCGGCCATGAATTCGAATGACGCTTCGGCGATAAAACGGCAATGGCTTTTTGTTCTCGCTCGTGTGTATCTGGGAGTCACATTCTTATTTAGCGATCACGGGAGTCGGCAACCGAACGAGCTGGCCGGTTTCCTCAAATTCGCGATGAAGAACGGATATTCGTGGTATCGAAGCTTTCTCAACGCAGTGGTGCTCCCGCATCCCGCGACTTTCGGCATGCTCGTTGTGGTCGCTGAAATTTATGTGGGAATTGCACTCGTCTTTGGGCTGACCACGCGGCTGGCCGCGCTTGTCGCGCTTTTCCTGCTCTTTAATTATATGTGCGCAAAGGGCGACATTCCGTGGGGACCGGGAATCGATCAATCGGACATCGTTCTTGCATTCATTGTTTTATTAAGCGGCGCCGGCCGCATTTTTGGCGTCGACCGGATCTTGCACGAGCGGTTCCCAAGAGTCCCGATTTGGTGAGCCGCCGCGGTAAAAAGCAGATTCAATCGCGAACGGGTGCGCGAAGCCGTCAAATTGAAAGCAGATAGTTGGGTGGAAGGGGAGCCGAAAACCTGAAACCGCACGATACTTAAGCGTGTTGAATAATTGGTTAGTCAATCTTGTCTAACCTGCCAAATGGAAAAAGAGGGAAAAAATATTATGAAACGAACAATTCTATACTCAGCATGTATTGGAAGCCTCGCGCTGGCGCTCACAGCGTCGGGTGCGCAAGACAACCGTAAACAGCCTGCAAGAGCGAGGCCGGCGGCAAGGCCTGCGGCGAGTACTCATGCGACCATGGGCGCGCGCTATCACACTGCGGCTGCGCCACATATGCAGCGGTCGTACGCGGCGCCGCGCTCTAACTCAAACGCAATGGCGCGGCAGAACAGCGCTCGAATGCGCGCCTCTAGCGAGCGAAACGTCGCGGGGAATCAACAAGTCCGCGCGCGAAATAACGCGTCGATGAATCGCGAGCGAAACATCGCGGCGAATCGGAACAGAAGCACCGAGGTTAATCGCTCTCGCAACGCCAACGAGTTACGTGCGCGTAACAACATGGCGATGAATCAGAACAGAAACGCCAACGTTAACCGTAGTCGCAACACGAATGAGTTACGTGCGCGTAACAACGTAGCGGTTAATCGCAATAGGAACGTCGCGGTCAACGGCACAAGGAACTTGGCCTATTACCGTGGAGGCAACGCGAGAATTAACAATAACTTCCACAGTGCGGCGTTCCGCGGTCGACAGTATGCTGCGTTCCGCAATTACCACAGGCAGTGGCACGATCGTGGTTGGTGGAGAAGCCATTTCAACACAGTCGTGTTTGTGAATGGCGGCTGGTGGTATTGGAATGCAGGCTACTGGTTCCCGGCATGGGGTTACGCCGCGGATTCGTATTATCCGTACGACGGCCCAATCTATGGCTACAACGGAATGCCACCCGGTCAGGAGATTGCTGATGTTCAGCAACAACTACAGGCCGACGGTTATTACGACGGGCCGATCGATGGCACCCTTGGGCCGATGACCCGAGAGGCAATCGCAGCTTTCCAGGCTAACAACGGATTGGCGGTCACATCGGTAGTCGATGAGCCGACACTTAACGCGCTCGGCGTAGCTTAAATCATCGGAGTTATTTGAGAGCCGCGTGATGTGTTCCATCATGCGGCTCTTTCATTTCCGCCGCGCGCAAAAGCAAAGGCTGGTGTCGATCATTAGCAAAAGTCTGAAGGCGAAGGTTAAAGGAGAAAAAGGCAGTTACAAAGGGTCATGATATCAGTAGATAAATGGGAATATTCTCCAGCGGGTAGATTGTTGATACGCGCGATATTGGGCGCCGAATTCGCGCGCGAGAAAATCTTCTTCGGCATGGATCCGCGCGATGATCGGCACGAACATCGCCAACGTTAATAGCAGACCGATAATACTCCGGAACACCAGCGCCCAGCCTGCCATCGCCATGAGCGCTCCGAGATAGCTAGGGTGCCGGACAAAACGATAAAAGCCGTCAGTCTTCAGTCGGTGATCGGACTGTAGCGCGACGAAGATGCTGAAGCGGTGGCCGAGCTCGAACACGGTGGCGACCCGCACGTATCCACCGACCGCGGTGAGGATCAGGCCGAAGTAGCGCACCGTGTCGCCGTCGATGGTCCAGCGGTTAAGCCGATCGAAATGCGGCGGAAGCCAGGCGAATGCGACGGCAATGATAATCAGTGGAATGAAAATCCATCGGCTGGAGGGATCTTCGCGCCGGCCGATTCCGCAGCCGCTACTTCCGGAAAAGCCGTAAGCAATTGCGCCGGTCAATGCCAGAACGATCGCCCCTGTGCGTGCCGGATTGGAAAAGAACGTTGTCCAATCGCCCCAGCCCCAAATCACCACCGCGAGAAGCAGCAGTGTGCCGCCGAGTCCAAAACCGAGGTTTTTAGCGGAGTTGTTCAAAAGTTGCGCAAAGTAAGAAGTAAGAAGGAAAAATTAAGAAGGAAGAAAAGCCGCATAAACGTCGATTGGTGAATAGTAAAAGAATTCGGACTTCGGAACGCCGAGTCTCAAACTCTTTCTCGTGGAACAGGGTCGTTTTCATACTCGGATTCGGATTCTATAGTAAGGCATCAGCCTCGTCGACTTTACTTGTTAGTCTGATCTTCATACCTGGCTGCTGCGAGGTCGACATCTCACTCGCTCGGCGGAACACGCCGCTGTAAAACGGATCGCGTCCCGCGGCTCCGTTCGTGAGTCGGCCCGGCACAATATTGAGTGATCGGCAGGGCCAAAGTTTTTGGGAGATACGAATTACAGGGGAAGGGAGGATTGTATGAAGATCCTGACAATAACAGCGATAATTGCGTTACCGTTGCTGGCGTTAGGCCAGACAACGGAGCCGCAACAGTCGCAGGAGCAGACGAAAGAAACGCAGACTACTGCGCCGGCGAAAGGGAAGAAGATGCGCCCTGAGCAGGCGGAGCCGAACAAACGCGAGGCCAAACCTGAGACGGGCACGTCCGTCCGTGGACAGACGAACGTCAAGGGTCGCACTCAGGAGATGAACACAAATGAACCTGGCGCACGTTCCAGCACCAGCACGAGCACTGGCACGAGCCAGACGAACGTGGGGAGCACGAGTCAGACGACGACGGTGAACAAGCAAGAGTTCAGATCGCGTCACAGCGAAGTGTTCAGTCTTGGGCGGCACCCGAAAGAGTTCTTCGTCCAACGATATGGGGCGAGCCATTTCCGGCTGATTGGCAACACGTACTTCGTGTTTGTGGACGGCTGTTGGGTCGCGGTTGACGTAGATGGCTTTGTATATACGGAGCGCGTGATCTGCGCAGGCGATCCGGACTTTGTTGAAGTTCAGTAGCGCATTCGCTGCTCGCTAGAAAAGCGCTCCGCTGGAAATGCGGGGCGCTTTTTTTTGAAGGAAGCTAATCAGGAACCCAGGAATCCGAGGAAATCGGATTATCGACATAAAGCCGCGAGACGCGTCCGGCGCGAACTCAGAAATACAATATGGATGAAGCACAGCAGAGAAAAATCCTTCGTGGAACCGAAGGAATAGGAACTGTGACGCCGCAGATGATCGAGGAGCGGGCGCGCGAGATCGCGCGCGGCGACGGACGCGCGCAGTCGAATGACCTGGACCGAGCTCGTGCGCGCGAGGAATTGACCGGTGCGACACCAGACTCGGAGAAGCCCCCGGCAAGGGAGGACCCGGGCCGCGACTGGGGAATGCCACTTGTGTCGTCGGGCGAGAAAGCTCCGACGGTGCGCCCTGAAGACGACGAAAACATCCCGGACAAATTGATTCAGGAAGGCGTTGATGAAGCTGATCACGATCAGCGTTCAAGCTCTGGACGGGCAGAGAAGTAGAAGGAAGAAGGAAAAGTCGGGAGCTGGAAAATCGAGGAGATCGGAAACCAGATAGCGGAAAGCCAACAGAATTAACGATTATCGGCCTAGGAAGAGTGAAAGCCAATTCTGCGTTGTCGTGGTTCTGGCTCGGGCGGTGGATTCAAGATTTGCATCAGCTCTCGCAGCACCTGGGCTGCTAGCTAATTGAGACGAGGACGATCCCTGCGGTGATCAGGAGCGTGCCAAGCATGAGTCGCGCGCTTAGGTTCTCCTTTAACGCTATTGCCGCAAGCAGCGTGATGAAAATCACACTCAAACCTTGAAAGGGATACAGATAACTCAGGTCGAAACGCTGGAGCAGACCGAGGGTCAGGAAAAAGGAGACGGTCATCAGAGCGACGCCGATGGCAGCGAGGGAAACGAAACGGGAATTGCACAGGCCGTTCGCCGCTGAGAATTCCATCGCTCTTTTCAGAATGAGCTGGGCCGCCACAAAGCTCAGCAAAGAAACAACGATGAAGAAGAAGGCGAGCACACTCACAGGCGTTCCTCTATGTGCGCGACTGGTTTCGCAACCAGCGCCAGGCCGATCACGACCAGTGCGATCCCGCACCAGCGCGTCGTGGAGATCAACTCGCCCAGAAAAATCCAACAACCCAGCGGAACAAGGATATCGACCACCCGCGAAAGGGGATAAGCGACGGTGAGCGGCACGTGCCGAAGCACGTAAAGCCAGCTGATGAAGCTGGCGATGATGAGAAGAATCGCCCACCGGACCAGCGGCGATTCAAGGCCGTTGATTCCAGTCCAGGAAAAAGCGCTGTCGGGCTCGGCCACGTCTGTCGCGCCGCGTTTCAAGAGAAGCTCGGACACGAACACACACAGCACGCTCAATCCGAGCTGCAGCCACGGATTGCCGAAACCGGTTGGGCGATGGCGTGTATGTTCATTTGTCATGTCGAGCGAAGCCGAGACATCTCTTAATGATCTTCAATGAATGGGCGACGGGAAAACGAGGAGTTAGAGATTCCGCCACTTCGGTCGGAATGACAATCACTGTTCTCACAAGGGGTGAGAGTAGGACATCAAAGCTGATCAGCGTTAGGAAATCGTTTCAAAACCGGTTCGTGTCGCGTTGGCCCGAGATATTTAATCACGCGACGAAATATTGGATTGAGCAGGGTGCTGGTGTGGCGCACATAAAGGTCGAGCGGCACCAGTTCGCAATCCAGATGAAGCTTCGGCTCATAGTTAAGCGGATTGCTGTAGTAATATTTCAATCGCTGTTGGATCGCCCAAGAGATGATGTCGCGCAGAGTGGAGAAATAAAGATGCAGCTCGAGCGCGACGCTGTAATCGAGCCCGATGCATTCATCATAAATCGCCTCACCACAGACGAGACAAAAACTGAATGCGACGATTTTGCCACTCTGCCGCCAGATGAAAAAACGCGCGCGTTCCGGCATTCGATCCGCGACGGCCAGGAAATAATCCTTGGTCAGTGTTTCAAACTTCAATGGCGACCGCTCATGAACGGCCAGATACAGAGGATAGATTTCATCAATGAAAGGCGCGATTTCGCTCACGACCTCCATCTCAGTCGTTGGCGCCCGGCCGGCCTTACGGAATTTCCGGCGCAAATCTTTCCGGGTCGCTTTGCTGAGTGAGCGAAAATATTCATCCCAATTCTCATAACGCAGCGTCAGCCGCGTCATCGGCATACTAGGAATCCGCGCATAATCATTTGAGCGAAGCGTTTCCAGCGCCGAGCGATACGTCGACGGAAAATCCTTCAAAACGACCAGGGAAGCTTTATTTTGCCTGGCAAGAGTCTGAAGACTTGTCCGCAAGGCGTTTGCGAGCCATTGCTGGTCGTTCTCGTTGCATGCGCCCAAGTCGCCCGTGCCGGCTGCGCACCCCACCATTAAAACGCGCATCGTGAGAAAGCGGGAAAAGATTTTGCGAATTCCATCGACGACGGAGCGAACTTTTCCAGGCACCCCTTCGACAAGGTTTTGCCGGACAAAGAACACCGGCTGAATGGCGCGCACGTTGCCGGAATTGTCCTCGAGCAGGAGATAATGATGTTCGAAGCCGCACTGCAGCGTCTTCTCAACGATTTCGTAGTAACGGTGATCTTGACATTTATTCTGAAACGCCTGTTGCCATGCGTCGCAGTTCTTTAGCTCAGCCAGCGTTACGAATTTCGCCACACCTTTGGGGAACGGAATCTCGTCGCCGGGCGGCATAGGGAAAGCAGCGGTTTGCCTCGTGGCGTCTGAAGACAGACGCCCTACAGTTCTGCTTCTGATCGCGACGTTCGTTCGCTCTTTGTCACGTTTTCGACTTTAAGGGTGCCGCTGCGGATATGGAGATCGCGCTGCGGAAAAGCAATCTCGATTCCGGCTTCGCGGAAATTCTGTTCGATCGCGAAGTTAAGATCGCTGCGATAGCGGCTTGGCCGGGCGCTCATTTCACTGCTCCACACCATCAGCTTAAAATCGATCGAGCTGTCGCCAAATTGCTCGAGAAAAACGCTCGGCGCCGGTTCCTTCAAAGTGTGAGGATTTTCGTGCGCGACCGCGAGCAGCGCATCACGCACTTTGTTGACATCGCTGCCGTAGGCGACGCCTACCGGGATGCGAAAGCGCACACGCCGGTCGCCATACGTCCAGTTAGTTACCGGTGAATCAATGAATTTCGAGTTCGGCACAATCATCATGATGTTGTCGTTGGTGCGAATGACTGTGCTGCGCGCGCGAATGTGCTCGACCTGACCGGCGATCCCGGCCACTTCAATCCGGTCGCCGATGGTAATTGGTCTCTCGGCCAGAATGACCAGACCGCTGATGAAATTACTTGCAATGTTTTGCAGGCCGAAGCCGACGCCCACGCCCACGGCGCCGGCAAAGACTGCCAATGCAGCCAGATGAATTCCGGTATTCTCCAGAACAATGACGATGCCGACCACCAACACGATGTTGCTGACGACCTGGGCGATGGCGTACTGCAAGGAACGATCCAGTCCACTTTGCGCAAGCAGCCGGTTGAAAAGAAAGCGTTTCGTCCCGGAGGAGAACCAAAAAACCGCGATCAGCAGCGCCACCAACAGAAAAATTTGAATCAAACTCAACTTGATCGCAGGAAGAGGAGCGTTCCAGGCCAGCGGAATTCCAGCAGCATTAACCGCGGCAACGGTGAAAAAGACGATCGCCGCCAGACTTAGGATGGTCGTGACAATCGCGATGAAATTTGTGTCTATCTTGAAACGACTGAAAAAACGCCGGACGACCTGACTTTGTAAGAATCGCGCGATGACCAGTCCCGCCGCGAAAAAGCCGGCGAATGCAACCAATCCCAAAAACGTGACGTAATATCCGCCTACTTCAAACAACGGCTTTCCCAACAGCGGAAAATTCATCGAAACCTAGTCTGAGCCTCGCGTCTTGGTTGCGCAACCGACAAGCAAAAAACACGGCGCGAGCCGTGTTAATGCTTCGAAGATGTGCAGCCCCGAGAGCACCTCGAGGTCGCGCTAGTGTTTGGAGGATTTCTCTTCGATGTATTTGATGACGTCGCCGACGGTCTGCAGTTTCTCCGCGTCTTCGTCGGGAACTTCGACTCCAAACTCTTCTTCAAAGGCCATCACCAGTTCCACGATGTCCAGCGAGTCTGCGCCCAAATCCTCAATGAAAGAGGCCTGCGGCGTGACCTGTTCCGGGTTGACGCCGAGTTGCTCGACGATGATGTCCTTGACCTTCTCTTCGATCGATTTTTCCGCCATAAAAATTTGTTCGGTTTTTGTTAGTCGCGCGTGGGTAAGTCACCGGAAAACTTAGGGATTATCCGGGCACAGCAAGTGGAAGTAAATGAATTGGGCGGCTTGTCAATCATTTTCGGGAGCAGGTAGGGACATCGCACTGCGATGTCCGGACGGCGCAGCGCGCCGTCCCTGCCAACGGCTATTCTTCACGGTTGCTTCCGCTTGTCGTTCGAGTAGATGAAACTGATGAGTTCTTCTCCTGTCGAGCCAACCGATCTGCTCGATCTAAAGCTGCTGCCTGCGTGGGTTAAAGAACCTGCTGAGACGCGGAACTATGAGCGTTACACGGGGGAAGAGAACGGAGCGAGAAGATCGGAGCGGGGTGCTCCACGCGGTAAACAAAAACGCCGAACTCCGATAAATCGCGAGCAGGTGTCCAGTTCCGATAAATCGCCAGCAGGCGTCCAACATCCACCATCGGGTCGTAGGATCTTCGGCGGACCAGAAAGCAGCCAGATAGGGCGCGACCGCCGGGCGCGCCGAGGAAGACGCGTCGGACACGATCGCTCCTCCCGAGATAAGCATCTTCCAGCAACGCAAGCGCCACTGGAAATTACGATCCGTTTCCTCCCATACTCGCCCGCGTTCGAAAATGTAGTCGCGCAGATCAAGCCCGGCACGGTTGCGTATTCGCTATTTGCGCTGGCACGTTTGTTCCTGGAAAAACCGGTGGGATACGAGGTCTGCTTGACGGCCAAGCAGGAATCACCGCTTTTTCAGCTTGGCGACAACGGTACGGTGTCTGCGGATCTGGAATTTCTCGAGCGAAACGCATTCCGCTTCGCCCATCGGGATTTCTACAAGATCGACGTTTCCGAGACCGATCCGATCAAAGGGAACTTCTCCAATGTGGCGCGATGTCGATTGAGCGGGGCGCTTCTTGGACCGACTAACCATCACAGTTATCAACCGCAACTGCGCAACCTTTACGAGCACCGTTTCAGCCGCCGGATGAGTTTCGCCGATTATCAGCGGCAAATCGAGATTGTAAGCGACGCCGAGCTAGTCGAGCGCTGGAGAGAAGAAGCCCGAAGGGTGACGAGCTATACAACGCTACGCGAAGAGAATCCTGTGACGTTTTCTTCTGCGGTGGAAGCGGAACGGCATTTTCGGTCGCAATATTTGCCTGGGCTGGTCCGTAGCGTCGGGGAAGCGACCATCGGCGGCGCGATGAGTCGGCGTTTGCCGCATCCGAGACTGAGCCGAGCGATCGAGGAGGCGTGGGCTGGGGAGAACCGTTCGCCTTCGAACATGATGCAGGAGCTAGCCAGTCAATTTCGACAGAACGGACTGCACGTTTTTCGCCATCGCCGCGGTATGCTGTTTGTCTCGCCAATTCGGGCACGCGCATTTGTCCATGAACAAGCCGGTGTATCTCTGTCTGTGAATGCGATTCTCGAAGCGTTGTCAGGGAAGGCGTCAATCAGTCGCAAACAACTCTTCGAAAAGTTGATTGGCGACAGCGCGAGCGAACATGCAGAGGCACGCAGCCTGGCGCTCGCGTCCGACTTGCGTTGGCTAATCAACGAAGGTTACGTGATCGAGTTCAATGATGGCTCACTTGATCTGCCCCGAGCGAAAACCAAGCCCCAGGAAGTTATAGCGGCGGCGGCGGAGCCTTCTCCGAGTTTGTCGAGTGGATTAACGGCAAAGGCCATGGAGCAGTTCTCGACGAAAACGCCTTTACAGCTCACTTGGCCTGAACAATAACGGGGCGCCCCGCGAATTTTATTTGCAGGGCGTCGGCTGCGCCGGGCGTGATGGCGTCTCACAGAGCGGAGCCGCGGGGACGCGAGCAACACAGACGGGAAGCTCGCGGGAGCGAGCGAATCAAACGCCTTGCAATTTCAGATGGCGCCAGCTTTCTTAAGCGCCTTGTAAGCACCGTGTTTGTTGATCGTCTTAAGACCGCGCGCGGTGACGCGGATGCGCACAAACTTCTTTAGCTCCGGCACCCAAATCCGCTGGCGACGCAAGTTAGGCGCGAAAATGCGCGGCACCATTTTCGTGATGTGCCGGCCTACGCCGCCCTTTTTCTTGGCCAGACCACGTCGGTGAATGATGCTGCCGCGTGCTACCCTTGATCCTGTGATGTTGCAAACTTTCATGTCAAAAAGCCGCGTAAACTGCCGTGTCTCCGCACGCGGGTCAAGCGAATGTAACTGACGAAATTCGGATTGTGTTTTGTGATTCGTTGAATCGTTACATCGACTTCACGATTCAACAGTCCAACGCACGATTCAACAGTCCAACGGTTTAACGATTCATCGAGGCGAAGCCGTGGTTGAACGCGCAAGTCTTCTTCGCGGTCAAATTTAGCTCGCACCAGAGCCAGTCGAGTCTGCAAGATTGGAATCGCACGTAAGCCAATGCACAAGAATAATCAAAAATTGCGGATTGGGATCGTCGGTGCGGGCAACATTGTTCGCACCCGCCATCTGCCGGCGTTGAAAGCGAACGCAGATGTCGAGATCGTAGCAGTTTCCAATTCCACATATGAAAGCTCCGAGAAATTTTGCAGAGAGAATGTGCCGCAAGCGACACCGATAAAAAATTGGCCGGAGGTGGTGGCGCTTCCGGACATCGACATTGTCTGGATCGGCACGCCGCCTTACATGCATTCGGCGGTGACAATCTCCTCGCTTGAAGCGGGCAAACACGTCTTTTGCCAGGCGCGCATGTCGATGGACTTGGCCGAGGCCGAGGAAATGCTGGCGGCATCAAAACGTTATCCCGAGCTAGTGACCATGCTTTGCCCGCCGCCATTCGGACTACGGGGCGATTTAGTGGTGAAAAAGATTTTAGCCGAAAATTACGTTGGCCGGCCGCATCATGTGCGGCTGCAAAGTTTCACCGGCAATTATTTGGATCCAGGCGCGCCGGCGCATTGGCGACAGAAGATCGAGATTAGCGGGCTCAATATTCTAACGCTCGGGATTTACGTAGAAGTATTGCATCGCTGGCTGGGCGACATCACCGGTGTGTTCGCGCGCGAGAAAATCATTTATCCGGTCCGCGAAGGTTACGAGGTGATCATTCCGGATTTGCTCACCGTTCTGTGCAGTTTTGAAAATGGCGCGGAAGGCGTTCTGGAGTTTAGCAGTATCAATGCGCTGGCACAGGGCGATCGGCTGGAGATTTACGGCAGCGCCGGGACTATGACCTACGATTTCAGTTCCGATGTCTTGCAGGCGGGAAAGGTCGGCGATCGCGCGCTGCACGCGGTGGATGTTCCTCCGGAGCTGGAAGGCGAATGGCGGGTGGAAGAAGATTTTCTCGCGGCGGTGAAGTCAAAGGGCCGCGTGCGTCCCCATCCAACATTCGAAGACGGCGTTCGATACATGCGCGTCGTGCAGGCTGTCGCTGATTCTCGTGCGCGGAATGAATGGGTCGCGATTAAATCCTGAATCAGGCCATCGCGTTGCCCACTAGAACTCTCCTAACCACCAGTGCCCACACCAGGAGCGTGACGAGTTGGTACCACGCGAAGAACCGATCGTAACCGCGTCGGCTCGCAATGAGACCGCCGCCGGCGAGTAGCGCATATTGCCCGACGAAGGGCACGTACCAGACCGGCTGAAAAAGTTCGCCATGAACCGCCGTTTGCGCGACGTCGAGTAAGCACATCGCGATGAACGTGCAGTAGTAACCAGCGCGGTTCCGTTCGAAGCGCCCCTGGTGTTCTTCCGCTTCCGAGAGGTCGGGCGGGTAAAGGAAAACTGTGAGCAGGTACAGCGTGACCGTCCAGGCGATCAGCACCAGGAATTTGTCGAAAGTCCAGTTGACCTCAGTGTTCCACCTGAAGGTGACCCACCACTGCAAAACCAGCAGCAGCAAGGTCGCGATGGTCAGCACAAGGTGGACTTCATCGAGCGGATTTTCTTTGCGCCGGTAAAACGCGCGCCCGGCTCCCGCGAGCAGGTTGGTGACACCGAGTCCGACGATTATCGACATCAGCGCCGCAATGAACTCGAAACTGCTCATCAGGTTTTGTGCGTTTTGCATGGCGCGCTGAGCTTAATGGGCGCCGAATGCGGAAATCGAGTTGCAAATGGCACATGGGTAACGCATGCGCCCCGCGTGCTGGCGAGCGCGTCCTCGCGATCGCGAAGTTTTCTTAAGACGTCGCTAGGATTTGGTGATGCGGGACAAGAAAAGATTGTTTCGGCGCGACGCCGAAACCAGCACGCGAGACGCATGCGCTACCCAGACGCATCGCTACTGCGCGTGTGAAGAATCAGCCTTTCGCAGCAACCAACCCAGCGCGCCGTTCAAATCGGCGAGTGCTGCGCCTTCGATCGGATCATTGTGATAAGCACCCGGCAACCGGATTACACGCTTTTCACCCGCATACGCGTTTAGCACGAGCTCATGATAACGAGGCGGAACTATCTCGTCTTTTTCCGCGAGCAAAAAGATTGCCGGGGCACGAATCGCTCGCGCGTTTTGGATGCTGTCGAGATCCCTCGGGACCTGCAACGCGACCGGACCCGCCAGCAACCACAGGTTCCACCAGCCGAATCGACGCAGGATCATTTCACGCAGCGGCGGCGGATTGTGCAGAATCAATCCGGCGATTCCCGCAGGCCGGGAGGCAGCTACGTGAAGCGCGGCCGTCGCCCCGATGCTCGCGCCGTAAGAAACGATCGGTCTATCCTTGGCCTGGCGTTTCAATTCATCAAACGCGGCAAGCGCCGCGGGCCCGATCTTCGAAAGCCGCGCCGGCCCTGTGCTGCCGCCGAATCCAGGATAATTCATTCCCCAAATTTCTACCGCGCGATCGTTCCACGTCTCGGCTTCGGCGGCGGCCCAGCGATCCGCGCGATCCGCGTTGCCATAGAAACGCAAAATGAAAACATCCGGATCACCCTGTTGCTGCGCACGACGCGATTGAGCAGTCCAGATTTCCAGCTCGCCGTTCTGAAAGGGAACGGCTTTGCGAACAGCGCCGCCTGCGTCGATCGGCGCTCTTGTTGGGAAGAGAATCAAATGGTCCGGCAAATGACCAAAGAACATGGCGGCCAAATATACGACGCTGATTGCGAGCAAACGCCAAACCGGTGGAAAAATCCTCACCCTCACGCCGATTCCACACGACCGCGCGGATTCCTCATCCGGCGCGCACTGGGTGACAAAGCAACCAAACGCCTAATCGCTGTCGTCCTTGAGCATCGATTTGACCTGATCGCGCAATTCCGGCGTGTTCTCGTGCCCGTGCGCTGAGGCGGCATGCTGCACCGCGGCATCGAGCACTTCGTCTTCAGTGCCGGAAATTTTGAGCGAGCAATTTTTCTCGCTCGGATAATCTCTGCAATCGATGGATTTTCTTTGTGCCATACTAGCCTCCTTTTCAAAAAGCGGCGTCAAGCCGCCGCACTCCAAAGCCCCGAAAGCTTTCGGGGCAAAAAATTCGTGTCGATTCGTGGTTAGCTCTTCTTTAGCTCGGCCAAATCCTTCAGGACTTGCTCACTGTGCTCGGCCGGTTTGACGCCCGTGTACACCTTGGCGACTTCGCCTTTTGGATTAATGATGAAGGTATTGCGCGCGGCGAGTTTGCTACCTTTGTAATCCATTACCGAGCCATACTCGGTCGAGACCTTCGCATCCGGATCGGCCAGCAATTTGAAATTGAGTCCTTCCTTTGCACAAAAATCTTTGTGCGATTGCGCGGTATCCACGCTCACGCCGAGCACCACTGCGTCGGCCTCATTGTATTTCGCGAGGTCACGCTGGAAATTGTGCGCCTCCATGGTGCAACCGCTGGTAAAATCTTTCGGATAAAAATAGAGCACCACCCACTTGCCTTTGAAATCCTTGAGACTGACTTGCGAGCCGTCGCCGGTCGTCAGGCTAAAATCCGGCGCTGGTTTTCCTGTCTGGGGTTGGTTTTGCGTCTCCGCTGCATTCACGAATGCCACTGTAGTCAGCCCAATCACTGTCGATAAGAATATTTTGTTCATTTTTGCATCTCCCGATTTTCGACAAAGTTACCAGTGATTGAATCGCAATCAAAGAAAGATGATCTCGCGAATCTGGACGATTGGTCACTCGACGCGCGAGATCGACAGCTTCGTTTCGTTGCTGAAAGAGAACGGAATCAAGTTGCTGGTCGATGTGCGGTCGTGGCCGGGGTCGAAGCGTTATCCGCAGTTCAATAAAGAAGCATTGGCGGAATCATTAGCCGATGCTGGAATTCGTTATGAACATTTCCCTGAGCTGGGCGGAAGACGAAAACCGAAGCCCGATTCGCGCAACACGGCCTGGCGCAACGCGTCATTTCGCGGTTACGCCGACCATATGGAGACTGAGGAATTTCAAAAAGGCGTGGAGCGCCTGCTCGATCTTGCTCGCGAAGCGGGGCCGGCCGCGATCATGTGCGCCGAAGCAGTCTGGTGGCGCTGTCATCGCTCGCTGATTTCCGATTACCTAAAGGCGCGCGGCATCGAGGTGATCCATATCCTCGACACTAACAAGATCGAGCTGCATCCATTCACGTCTGCGGCTCGAATTGTGAACGGTGAATTGAATTATACGGCGGAAAACTCGCTGCTGTAACGGCGGTCTAGGACCGCCGAATCCCTCCTTCCTTTCTCGTCGGCACTCATAGAGCGCCGCTACAGTTTCTTCCAATCGCGATGTGCGATGTACGCTGGAACAGCCGCAGTCTTCGATTCGCGCTCCATCATGCGTTCTGCCAACCACTGGAACCATTCCGACCACGTCTCGCGTTGATAGCGTTGCCGAAGATCGGTCGTGTACGGCAGCAGTTTACGCCACGAAATCAGGATCGGGCCGCTGAAGAAATCATCGACAACCTCTATGCTGAATTCGCCGTGAAAAAGCAGGACGCCGATCGTTTCCCACGTGGCGGTGAGATGAACGAGCAAATCTTCGCCTTCCGTTCCGAGAATTTTCCGGATCTCATCCGCGCTTGTGTTGTCCGGCAATTCCACGACGCGGCGCAGTGCTTTTGAAAACGTCGGGCTTTGAAACGAGCGGACGAGCTCGAGCATCGCGTCGCGCCGCCGCCGTCGGCGATAATAGCTGATTTGCGCCGCAGCAAAGATTACACCTGCCGTGACGGCGATTGCATTGACCGAATTTGCCAGCGTGCTGATGTCCATATTCAGCGCGGATCGCTGACGCGACCAAGAAACAGACACACGCCGCTGGGCACGTGCTGGATCGCGTAGATGAATGGTCGATCGACTTTAACTTCGATCGGCGGCGGGGGAGGTGATCTCAAGGCTGTCGCTGCCATCATCGCGACGGCCGTGGCGGCTGCGGCTTCTGTTCCTTTTTCGTCCACCGCGATAAAAGTCTTGTGAAAGATCTGCGAGATGTAGAGGTAATCATTCGGCTTTCGTGGCGCCATCTTGTCGAAATTCGCGCTGCCCTGCGGCTGATCGAACGCAGTTTTCATCCCCAGCGTTTCAAATTGTTTGGCTAAAGTTATCGTAGGCGGTTCTAGTTTGAACTTTGGCAGATGAAGATCCACGTCGCGCTTTTCGAGTTTTGCGCAACCGGCGAGCATGTCGCCGGTCAGTTTCGATTCGAGCTTGCCTAGCCCGTTTATCTCGTCAGGAAGTAGAACCACGAACTGAAGATCGTCGCCCGCGTAGGGAAGGCTCACGACCGTGAATCCCTCATGCCTCGCGTAGCCGAAATGCTTATCGGTCTTTCGCATCATGGGAACATCTGCAGGTGCGCTGCCGTGAACGAAGAACGGCTCCGGTTGCGTCACATTCTGGGAAAACTCATTCGCCCACGGCGCTTTCAGGTAAAGCGCGTTCGCCAGGACGAGGCGGGTCGTCTTATCCAGCGCTCCGCCCGGAATCAGATCGCGAATCCGGTCGTGTGTTCGGGCCGCGACCCATTTGTTGATGCGCTGTGTGGCTGCTGCGGGATCAGCGATGAAATCGAGCGGCTCAAATGCTCCGCCGAAATTCTGTTTCACTAATGCCAGGAAAGCCTCGCGAAACTTGTAGCCATTTTGTGCGAAGAGCCTGTTGACGATGTGCAATGTGATCGGTTCGCTGGGGCCGCCGAATTTTTTCGATTGTTTTACCAATTCAGCTGTTTTCGCGCTCATCTCTTCCAGCGAACGCTGAAGCGCGAAGAACGAGGCAGGCACGCCGCCATCGTTTGCTGAAAAATGCAGAACACGCGCCATCTCGCTGCGCGTTTCGCCGTCGGCGCCGGCGTACGTCATCGCGAGCGCGCTCTGAATTGAATACGGAGAGACACACAGATTGTCGTCACCCGTGGCGAGTTGTCGGTGAAGGTCGACCGCGAGTTTGTTTGTCGCCTTCGCTGCCAACTCGAAGTTTGTTGCGGCCTGCGCCATGGCGGCGGTTAACGCGCCGACTACGTGCAAGATTAAAAGTCGCCTCATGTGGATGATGAAACACTGAAACCGCGAGTGATGGGTCGGCCGGGACTCGAACCCGGAACCAACCCCGAAAGCTTTCGGGGCTGCTCTCATCGATTCAAGTTTTTTGTTGAATTCAACGCGGAGATCGCGAGCTGAGGATTCTTCTTGCGTTTGAGCTGGCGTTCAAGCCTACGCGCTTCAGCCATCGAAGGGACTTCTTTCGCTGCCGCGAGCAGGAGTTCGTCGCCGAGGCGGCGTGTGGTGTGATTACTTCCGCGTCTATGTTCAGCAATCCGGCGATCCAGATTTTCGGTGGCACCGATGTAGTATCGGCGGGAGCCACGCAAAATGTACACCCAAGCCATAGGAATCTGGGTCGGCCGGGACTCGAACCCGGAACCAACGCCTTAAAAGGGCGCTGCTCTACCAATTGAGCTACCGACCCGGGTCAGGAAACGTTTTCTAATCCAGATTGAACTTCCTCGCAAGATTGTAGGACAGGCGCTTCGCCAGCCAGGCGACCAGGAAGCGGCGTGCTTGCCCTACAATTTCAACATCGCGAGCAGACCGCGCAGCGAATTCTTTTGTCGATCTAATCGAAAGACCAATAAACCAGCCGCGCTGGCCGCTTCCCAATCGCGTTCCGGATCGTTACCGACGTGGAGGATCTCATTCGGCTTCAGATCGATGAATTTCAGTGCGCGCCGGTAAATTTCCGGATCAGGTTTGTCCGCACCGATCTCGCTGGAAACGAAAATGTGCGTGAAAAACTTTGAGATGCCGAGGTGCTCGAGGATCAAACGCAAACGTCCGTCGAAGTTTGAAATCACGGTAAGTTGGAAGCGCGGCTGTAATTGCTCCAACACGTCGGGCACTTCAGGGTAAAGCTGCCAAACATCTGCCTCAGCAAAATGTTCGTAAGCGACTTCAAAAAAATTATCCCGATCGAATTCGCTCAACGAAGGCGTGACCTGCTCGAGAATAAGATCGACCAGGTCACGCCACCAGCCTTTGTCGTCCTTTTCACGAGGCGCATCGATGGCGGCGCGCTGCGGCATCTTTTTCCAAGCCGCGTGAAATGCGCGCTCCAGTTGTCGCGCATCGAGATCTAGTCCGACCTCGCTGCCTACCAGCGCGTAGTGGTCGCCGACCGTTCCGTTCAAATAAAACAGCGTTCCCACGGCATCGAAAAAGATAGCTTTTAACGATCCCTCCTTGTTTTTTGTGGCCATGAATGCGCTAGCTCGACGGAAAGTTGTTTTGACGGTGATTGCAACTCTTGCGATCGATCATGAGAGGGGACCACCAGCGCCGTTCATTTTTGATTTGCAGGATCGCTCGATGCGCATTGATGATGCGGAGTGATGAATGTCGTTGACGAGCCCCTAGCCCTGCCGAAGTGGACGCAATCAACTGGCGAGGAATTGGCGAATAGCATCAGCCATGGGATCGGACTCGTTGGTGGGATCGCCGGCGCGCCGATTTTGCTCCTGGCTGCGTTCCGCCATGGGAGCATCTCTTTTCTTATCGGCACGATCGTTTTTGTTGTAACGATGTTGCTCCTGTATCTCGGCTCGATGCTCTACCACGCCTGGCCTCACACGAGCGCCAAGTCGGTCCTGCAACTCCTGGATCACTCGGCGATTTTTTGGTTGATCGCCGGAACATACACGCCCTTTGCACTGGGGCCGCTTCGTGGAGTTTGGGGTTGGACGATGCTTGGGATTATTTGGGCACTGGCCGTTTTCGGGGCGTTGCTCAAAGCGATACGCGGCACTGCGCGTCATCGGAAGCTCGCAATGACTCTTTATCTGGGAATGGGCTGGCTGGCGCTTATTTTCCTCCGGCCACTCGTGCTAGCGGTGCCGCTCTCCGTTCTGCTGTGGCTTCTGGCCGGTGGGATCGCTTACACAACAGGCGTGTTATTCTTTGTGAACACGCGTCTGCGCTACGCTCATTTTGTGTGGCATTTGTTCGTGCTCACCGGCACGGGCTGCCACTTTGCAGCCGTGCTAACCTGCGCACTCTGACGAGGAAGCTATCTCGTATCCGGGCGGAGCGCTGCGGTTCATTGGACAAGTTCGCTTGCGCGGCGGATTAATTGGTATGCTGCCGGTTGAGCACAACGATCCAATCAACGCGAAGATTCTTGCCATTTCAGAGGACAAAATCGAAGGATTCGTGCGCGAGCCATTCGAGGAAATTGCGAGCCGTTCTGGCGTGGGCGTCGATGCAGTTATGGCACGCATTGCTGCGATGCTGCGCGCGGGAACGATCCGGCGCGTCCGCCAAACTTTGCTCGCGACTAATCTGGCTGAAAGCGCACTGGTGGCGTGGAAAGTTCCCGAGGAGCAGATCGACGCCGCATTCGACTGGATGTTTCAGCGCGATCCGTTTTCGGGTCACGTGGTGCTGCGTTCCACGGACACGGTCAGTGCCGGATCGGACTACAAACTTTGGACTACGCTAAAGGTCCCTCAGGGATTTTCATTGCAAGCGCACTGCGAATTGTTGGCAAAAAAAGTCGGCGCGGAACGTTTTCGTCTGATGCCGGCAAAAGGGATTTTTACTCTTGGGGTTGGGCACGTTCGCCGGAAAACAATTGAACCGGGCAGTAAAGGTGAGCAGCCGGCAAAAATGATTCCGGTGCAGATGGTCGAGTTGAGCGAGCGCGAGTGGAAAGTTCTGCTTGCGCTCAAGCGTGAATTCACTCCGGAAGAAATCAAGCCGTCACCCTGGGCTGCGCGCGCGAAGGAAGCCGCGGTATCGCTGGAAGAATTCTTCCGCGTGGCAGAAGAATTGAGTGCGCGAAAAATCATTGGGCGTTTTTCAACTTTTCTCGAGCACGTGAAACCGTCCGCGGGCGGCGTGCGCGTCACCCGCTTCAACGCGCTGTTTCACTGGGCAGTGCCGCCAGGTCGTGAAATTGAAGTGGGCGGCGAGGTCGGCCGTCATCATATTCTGACGCATTGTTACTGGCGCGAAGCCGGGCCAGAATTCAAGAACGTCAACGTCATGGCTGTGGCGCACGGCACGGATAAACAACTGCTCCTCGATCATAAAGCGGCCATTGATCAGCATCTTGCCGCGAGCGGCGTCCCGGTCTCGTACACAAACGTCTTCTGGGGCGGACGCAGCGAGATCAAGCCATCGGAGATTTCGCCGCATGTTTACCGCGAGTGGTGGGCGCAGCAGTCGAAAACTTAAAGGTCAGCCCTTAGGCGCGAATCGCGCTTGATAAGTCCGATCCAGATTTCGCAAGAGAGCGACTGCAAATTTTTGACGGTCAACTGGCTGCTGTAGCACCATGGCCAATGAGATTGCCCGGTTTTGCAATTCGCGCGGGAAATCTTGCAGTGACTGGTTCACGTTAATTCCGATTCCCACGATAGCCAGGTGTGGCGCCTTCTCTTGCGCGCGCATCTCCACCAGCACGCCAGCTACTTTGCGCCCGTGAACCTGAATATCGTTCGGCAGCTTAATCGCCGGTTGAAGAGAAAGTTCGGTTCGAATGACATCCGAAATAGCTTCGATCGCCCAAATCGTGAGCTGCGCGGAGTCGTTGATCTGGATTTCCGGTCGTAAAAGGATTGAAAACCAAAGCCCTTTTGCCGCCACAGATTCCCACCGATTGCCACGCTGACCGCGCGCGGCGGTTTGATGTTCGGCAAAGAGAACCAAACCTTCCTTTGTATTTCCAGTCGCGACCTGCAAAATTGCGTCGTTTGTCGAGCCAGTTTGCTCAAGCACAATGATTTGCCGGCCAATGGTGGCGCAAGCGAAGTGGGCTTGCAGTTCATCAGCGATCAGCCGATCCACGCTCTCAGCCTGGAACATGGGTCATTTCCAGCGCGATATCGATCGCGCGCGCGGCGTTCGTTAGCGCGCCGATGGAAATGTAGTCCACTCCCGTGGCCGCCACGCGCGTCACGTTTTTCAAGGTGATGCCGCCGCTTGCTTCGAACTTAGTGTTGTTCCTTCTCAGCGCCACGGCTTCCCGAATTTGGGCGGGCGTCATGTTATCGAGAAGGATAACGTCTATGCCGTTCACCTCGACAAAAGCGCGGACTTGTTCAAGGTCATCTGCTTCCACTTCAATCCGGATGTTTGGTCGCTCTTGCCGAAGGCGACGAATTCGATCGGCGAAACTGGAGAGCCCTCCAAGGGCGGCCAGATGATTGTCCTTTATAAGCACCATGTCGTACAAGCCAAAACGATGATTAGCGCCGCCACCCGCGACTACTGCAGCTTTTTCCAACGCGCGTAGTCCGGGCGTGGTTTTGCGCGTATCCAGGATCTTGGTCGAATGGCTCCCGATGGCATCAACAAATTGGCGCGTGAGCGTTGCGATGCCGCAGAGACGTTGCAAAAAATTGAGCGCAACGCGTTCCGCTTTCAGAATTGAACGCGCAAGACCACGCACTTCAACAATCACGTCGCCGGCAGCGATGTTATCGCCGTCGTGGCAAATAATCTGGGTGTCCGTTAAAGGATCGACCTGTCGAAAGACTTCCGCAGCTGCTCCGGTGCCCGCAACGACCGCGTTTTCACGCGCAACGATGCGGCCGGTTGCGTGCAGCGTCTCCAGCACGAAAAAGTCAGTTGTGACATCGCCGTCGCCAATGTCTTCCTTGAGTGCGGCGGCGATCGGGTCGTAACACTTGGGCTCCATGCGTGCAGGAGAATGCGCACGATAAGTGCGAAACGTGAAATGGTCTATTAAAGACGAAACGAGCGAGCGATCACCATGCTCCCAGTGATAATTTGCCCTGAATTAAAAAAAAAGATTCGGGCAGCGCACGCCAAGGAGAAACAACGAATATAAAAAGCCGTGCAACTACCCGAATCGCCTTAACCTGTTGAGTTAGACAGAATGCAGTCGTAGCCGTTCGAAGTTTTTTACGAAAAATCCGTGTCTGACACTAGTTCCTGACATTCAGGAGATTATGGAGGCAATCCTGCCTGCAAAGATTGAAGCATCACAAATCGCCCTGCATCTGCTCCGCGCTATAAAAGGTTTCTCTGCCCGTTGCTCTCGACTCGCGCTGCTTCATCGCGCACTTCCTGGAGTAGCGATTTGAATTCACACTGCTCCAACGCACGGATCAGATTGGGATAATCGGGTTCGATTTGAAGCTGATCGATTGGCAGGGGTAATTCAAGATGACAATCCAGATCGACCATTTTTCTGTTTTGCAAAATTTGCTCGCGAGCATTGGCGAGTTTTTCCTGAGTCCGCACGCTTTTCACCTTGTCGATGTTGTTCAGCAGGGGTTCCAGCCCGCCGAACTCACGAATCAATGCCGCGGCAGTTTTTCGGCCCATTCCGATTCCGGGGATGTTATCGACCGAATCGCCGGTCAACGCGAGCACATCACCGATAAGCTTGGGCGGGACCTCCCATTTTGCAGTGACCTGATCTTCACTCAGCAACGCGAATGCATCTTTGGGCGACGCGAGATCCGCTTTGGCTGTGGTATAGACTGTCACGCAAGGACCGACCAGTTGATAAAGATCCTTATCGTTGGTTGCGAGCACCACTTCCATTCCAAGCCGCTGGCAGGCGGCGACGGCATAACATCCCATTAGATCATCGGCCTCGGTGTCCGGGACGGAAATATTTCGAAAGCCCAGCACGGGCGTGAGTTTTTGAATGAACTCCAGCTGCGGGATCATGGGCTTGGGCATCTCTTTGCGCGTCTCCTTGTACGCGGGCTGGAGTTGCACTCGCTTCTGCGGCACGCCTTCGTCCCATACGACTGCGCCTAAATCAGGCTGCAAATGTTTCAGCATTAGCCGCAGCGTTTTCGTGAAGCCAAAAATTGCGTTGGTCGGTTCGCCGCGGGAATTGGAGAGATTCGGGATAGCGAAAAATGAGCGGTAAACGTAGTAATGACCATCGATAAGCAGCAGTTTCATTGGAAAGGCTGACGCTGGATTCTGGATGCATGATGCTGGATGATCAAGGCATGACGGAAGAATGGATCGTGCGCGTGCAGGGAAAGGAATATGGACCTGCCGACATCGACACGCTGCGCGAATGGAAGCGAGAGGGACGGCTCCTTCCTGAAAATGAAGCCCGAGACGCAGGCGCCGATCTTTGGAGCACAGCGGCAGCGATCCCGGGATTGTTTGATTTACACGCCGTCGCTGAGCCGAGCGTCCGGCCGACACCGCCGCTACCGCAACATCGTGGCTTCGGTCAGATTTTGGCGGAGACGTTTCAGATTTATCGCAAAGGCTTTTTCCAATTTCTTGGACTTACTCTGCTCGTATTGTTGCCGTCGGTCTGCAGTCAGCTAACGACTGCATTAGTGCAACGCGCACACGGCTCGGATGGCGATTTGCGCGTTCTCGCTGGGGATGCCTTTGCCTTCTTAATGTTCGTCCTCTCAATAGCGATGTGGCCTGTGTACGTGGCGGGAATTCAAATTCTTACTGCTGAGATTGCGGGCGGACGCCGACCCGGTTTGATCGCCGCGCTAAATGAGGCCGTCAGATTCTGGCCGCGCGTTGCTGCGCTGTGCATCTTCGTCTATGGCGTGTTCGCCCTCCTCATGCTGTTTGGGTTGGTCATCGCAGCTATTGCTCTTGCCGGTACAGCTTCGTTGTTGTTGGTCCTTTTCGCGATGGCTTTGCTCATTCTGCAGGTTTGGATGTTTGGCCGTTTCTTCGTGAACGTTTTGTTTTGGGAGCAGTTTGCCGTTCTCGAAAACGCCGCATTTATCGATGCACTGCGCGACAGTAGAAATCTCGCGTATAGCGGCCGCGATCTTCCATGGTTTCAACGCCCGTTGTGGCGCGGAGCCTTCCTTGCGTCCCTGTGGTTCGCGTTTGTGCTGGCAGTCACGCTTGCTTCCGAATGGACGACCCTCCACCACTATCTTAATGAATTCGCGACCACACAGAACGCCCAGACGCTCCTGCAACAACTGACTGAAGCCCAGCAAGCCCGAGGCTTTGATATTTCCGCTTTTGTCCCGAACCTTCTGCAAAGAATTCTCCAGCCGTTGCTCGGAATTGCCTTTGTGCTGCTGTACTTCGACAGCAAAAAATAATGACCAGTTTCACTTTGCCTCGCGGCTTCGCAGGACAAGCGGAGCAATCGCAGCGAAGTAACGAGCGGTGTAAATCAGGTAACCGATGAACGAAACGAGTTGGACGCTAATCAGCCAAACGTGACCGGCGCAAGCGATGAACAGAATGGGCCAGCTCCAAATGGCGAATGCGCAGATGAGATTGAGGAAGAAAAGCAAGGGAACAAGTACGCGAATATTGAGCAATTGATCAGACCTGGCTCGAGCATAAAGTGCGTGCTCGGAATCGTCGCGTGATTCGGCGATGCGCGCGTGAATCAGCCGCATATCGTAAATAAAGAGGAGCCAAACAACGCCTGCGTAAGCGGCGCTTATTTGAAACCACGCCAGGGGGCGGTTGAGGCGGCTGAAGAGAATCGCTTCGCCCAGCGCACAAGCAATGTAGAAAAAGTTGTGCCCGAACTCCAATGGCCATCGAATCAGCGTGAGAGCGTGAATGACGCAACGCGACCAAAAGATGAAGATCACACACAACCCGGCCGCGACATAGGGAGCCGCGCTAGCGTGGTCCCTCGAGAGCAGCGCACGGGCGTTGTCCGTTAGGAAATACAGCGCAACCCCTTGGATAATACTGACAAGAGTCAGCTCGATGTTAATCACGACCGAATCGAGGTCGCGGCGGCCTCCGCTTGGCAGCAGGTTCACCATGCGACTCGTAACCGTTTAATGATTCAACTGTCAAGATGCCGGTGCGGACGATCCCGCCAGTCACCGCATTTGTAGAGGCTGATTTAGAATTTGTGTGAGCAGGAGTGCAACTTTGTCTCGGCTCCTCCAACTGCTCTGGCTCGGTCTGTCACATTAGATGAACATACGCAGATTGAGCCCGCTGCGCTCGTATTTTACTAAGACGCTCATGCTACCGATCTTACGATGATGCACGGTCCAAATTCGTCTCTGGCATGGTGTGAGCTATTAAAAAATCGCTGAGCTAGAATATTCTTAATCCAAGAAAGGAGACTTCAAAATTATGAGTTTAATTCGTTATCAAGCGCCAGAACTGATGCCGTGGTCAGCCTCAGACCGCTGGAGCATATTAAGGGATGATCTTAACTCGTTCTTCGAGTTGCCATTCTGGTCGAGCTTGCCGCGCGCGGGACAGCTTTTTACCGGCTGGTCGCCTGCGCTTGATCTCTACCAGAGCATCGACAACATCGTCGCTATGGTTGAATTGCCCGGCATGCGCAAGGAAGACATCGAAATCTCCCTGCATGATGGGACGTTGACCATTAGTGGTGAGCGGAAGCGCGAAAGCAATAACGGTGATAAGGCGGAGCGCACCGAGCGTTACGTCGGCACATTCCGCCGCAGTATCGCGCTGCCGACTCGCGTGGACGCTAGCAAAGTCAGCGCCACTTACCGCGATGGAATCCTGACCGTGACATTGCCCAAGGCTGAAGAAGTGAGGCCGAAGCAAATCCAGGTCAGCTAAAATTCAAACTGAAAGGAACTTCACATGAATACGTTAACCCGTGAAAATCGTGATGCTGATCGAGCGCAGACGGAACAGTTTATTGCGCCGCCAGCGAGCGTGATTGAAGCCGGCAATGGCTACACGCTGGAAATCGAGATGCCTGGTGTGACAAAAGATGGGCTCGACATCTCCGTTGAAAACAACGAACTGACGATTGTCGGCCAGCGTGCGCTTCCCAAGATAGAGGGAACGCTGATTCATCACGAATCGCGGCCGGAAAACTTCCGGCGCACATTCGAGTTGGATCCGTCGATCGACGCCGACAAGATCAGCGCAAAAATTGAGCAGGGCCTCGTGTCATTGACTCTGCCCAAAGCGGAGCACGTCAAGCCGCGCAAGATCACCGTCTCGTAAGATCTGCTTCGTTCGTTGAAATGGAAGGCCGCGAACCCGGAAAGTTCGCGGCCTTTTTCTGTTGCTCATGCGAAGCCGCTTGCTTTTCTGCTTGGCGAATCGTCGCCTGAGTCGTACTTAGAGTGATTCTGATATGGCGACAAAGACTGAAGAAAGAACAGCCACTGACAAACTCACGGCGGCACGAAATAAAAACCTCGATCTGGCAATCCAGCAGATAGCCAAGGATTACGGCGAGGGCGCGATCATGCGCCTTGGCGACGAAAAAATTGTCGATATCGATGTCATTCCCACCGGCAACATTTTGATCGATCGCGCTCTCGGCGTGGGCGGATTTCCAAGAGGGCGAGTAGTAGAAGTTTTCGGTCCTGAATCGTCTGGAAAAACCACACTTACCCTGACGGTGATTGCGCAGGCGCAAAAGCGCGGCGGCCTAGCGGCGTTTATTGACGTCGAGCACGCGCTTGATCCGGCGTACGCGAAGCGGCTCGGTGTGAATCTTGACGATTTGCTGGTCTCTCAGCCGAGCTCTGGCGAGGAAGCGCTGCGGATTTGCGAAACTCTGGTGCGCTCCAACGCTCTGGATGTAATTGCCGTTGATTCCGTGGCGGCGCTGGTCACCAGAGCGGAGCTGGAAGGCGAGATTGGGGATACGACCGTCGGCGCGCAAGCGCGACTCATGAGCGCGGCATTGCGCAAACTCACGTCGCTTATTTCAAAGGCGCGTACCTGCTGCATTTTCACAAATCAAATTCGGGAAAAGATCGGGGTGATGTTTGGAAATCCCGAAACCACCCCGGGTGGGAGAGCTCTGAAATTTTATGCCAGCATGCGGGTCGATATTCGCAGGATCGGTGCCATTAAGCAGACCGACGGGGTCGTCACCGGCAACCGTACGCGCATAAAAGTCGTTAAGAACAAAGTCGCGCCGCCGTTTACTGAAGCTGAGTTCGACATCATGTACAACGAGGGAATCTCCTCGACGGGCGCGCTTCTCGACGTCGCGTTGGAAAAGCAAATTATCGAAAAGCGCGGCTCCTGGTTAAACTACAAAGGCACGCAGCTCGCCCAGGGTCGCGACGCTGCAAAGGAAGTCTTGAAGAACGACAAGTCGCTCTACGAAGAAATTGAGGCGGCGGTTAAAGCGAAGCTGGACGAAGAAAAAAGCTAACTTCCTTCGATTCACGCAGCGGCGAGTAAGCAGCTAGCCAGACATTCAGAGTGGCGGTTTCAGGTTTCCTGAAATCCGTGTTTATTCGTGGTTACCCATGACTTCGGCTGAGATACGGCAATCATTTCTCGATTTCTTCCGCGAGAAAAAGCACACCATTGTGCCGTCGTCATCTCTGCTGCCGGATGCGCCGAATCTGCTTTTCACCAATGCCGGCATGAACCAGTTCGTGCCGATTTTTCTCGGACAACAAAAACCGCAGTGGAGACCACCACGTGTGGCCGATACACAAAAGTGCATCCGCGCCGGCGGAAAACACAATGACCTCGAAGACGTCGGGCTCGATACCTATCACCACACGTTTTTCGAGATGCTCGGCAACTGGAGCTTCGGAGATTATTTCAAAAAGGAAGCAATCGAATGGGCGTGGGAACTACTCGTGGAGCGCTGGAAATTTCCGCCGCAACGGCTCTACGCGACCGTTTACAAACCCGGACCGGGTGAGCCGAGTGAGTTCGATCAGGAAGCGTACGATCATTGGGCTCATTTATTTCGCGAAGCCGATCTTGAGCCGAAGATTCACGTTCTGAGTAGCGGCAAGGCCGACAATTTCTGGATGATGGGCGACACCGGCCCGTGCGGTCCGTGCTCGGAAGTGCACGTCGATCTCACTGCAGATGGCGACACGCGTGGCGCGCTCGTGAACAAGAACGACCCGCGCTGCATCGAGATTTGGAACCTAGTTTTTATCCAGTTCAACGCGCAACCTGTAGCCGGGGGCGGTGACCCCGGCCGCATCGAGTACGTCCCGCTCGCTGCGCGGCACGTCGATACCGGAATGGGTTTCGAGCGCGTGACCGCAATTATTCAAGGCACAAAGAATTTCAGCGATTTCTCTGGGACCATTTCTAATTACGAGACCGACATCTTCCGGCCGATCTTCGACGACATCGAAAAACTGAGTAGAAAGAAATACGGATCGACGCTTCCCGAAATAGGCAGAGCGGCAAATAACGAACAAGAAGCGCTCGATATTGCATTTCGTGTCATCGCCGATCACATCCGCGCGCTGACCTTCGCGATCGCCGATGGAATCATCCCGTCGAATGAAGGACGTGGTTACGTGCTGCGACGAATCTTGCGCCGCGCTGTGCGTTACGGTCGCACGCTCGATTTTCACGAGCCATTTTTCTTCAAGCTCGTTGATGTGGTGGAGAAAACGATTGGCGACGTCTTTCCCGAAGTCCGCGCGAAGCAATCGAAAATCAAAGAGACGATCAAACGCGAAGAAGAAGCGTTTAACAAAACGCTGGATCGAGGAATCGCGCAATTCAATACAGCAACTTACAGGGCTTTCATCGATGCACTCACGTCGTCGGGTGCAGATAAACGATTTCATTTCTTTTTTGAAAATGCCTTTGGCGCGGGCTCAGGAATCGGGAACGTCCAAGACCTTTATGCCAAATTACCCGAAGTTCGCATCGATCTTCAAAAACCCGATCTGGTACTTGTTAAAGAAACAATCGGGAAGATCCCCGTTATTTCAGGTGCATCCGCATTCGAACTCTATGACACGTATGGCTTTCCTCTGGACTTGACGGAGCTCATCGCTCGTGAGCGAGGCCTTGATGTGGATGTTGCGGACTTTGAACGGCGCATGGAGTGGCAGCGTGCACGCGCCCGCGCAGCACAAAAGAGAGAAGAGATCAGTGTTGAAGAAGGCGAGCTGAAAGGAGAGCCGACGAAATTTCTCGGCTACGATTTTCTTGAGACAGAAGCAGTCGTTGAAACCGTTTTCCCAGGCAAAAAATCGGAAGAACTAAATATCATTGTTGATCGCACCCCTTTCTATGCCGAGATGGGCGGCCAGGTCGGCGACCAGGGATTGCTGCATGTTCCGGGACACGATTGGACCGAAGTTGGTCAGTTGCGCGTGATCGACACGCAAAAACGCGGCGATGTTTTTGTTCATCGCGCGGCGCTTGTCCAAGGTCGTGCGCCGGAACCGGGCGAGGCAGTGCGCATCTCCGTGGATGCTGATCGGCGCAAGCTGATTCAGGGACATCACACCGTGACGCATCTGTTGCACTGGGCGTTGCACGAAGTCGTCTCGCGCGATGCTTCGCAAAAAGGAAGCTACGTTGGCCCGGACAAATTGACGTTCGACTTTTCAAGCGCACCGCTCACGCCGCAGCAAAAGCGCGACGTGGAAAAATTGGTGAATGAAAAGGTCGCCGAGAATACGCCGGTTTCGTGGACCGAAATTCCGTACGCAGAAGTGAGACGGCGAAAAGACATCATTCAATTCTTCGGCGAGAAATACGGCGAGACTGTGCGCGTGCTGCAGATCGGCGGCGCGCCGCGCGCACTCAATGGTTATTCGATGGAACTCTGCGGCGGCACGCATGTGAGAGCGACAGGCGAAATTGGACTATTTCGGATCGTAAGAGAAGAAGCGATTGCGGCCGGGACACGCCGCATTGAAGCCGTTGCGGGTGACGCAGCGCGCGCCTGGGCGAAGCAAGAAGCCGCACGACAACAGGAGAAGTTTGAACTGCTGGCGCGCAAGAAATCTGACATTGCGGCGTTGCCTTTGTTCGAAAGCGAAGCAGCGACAATGGAAATGCTGCAACAAATCGACGCACGCGCGATGCAGATTGAAACGATCGATGCCGAAGTTCGTGAATGGGAAAAGAAAACGGCGAAGACGGCGGAAGCAGAACTGAGAAGCCGAGCGGCCCAAATCGCCAATGAATTGGCGCAGTCGCATGCCAGGAAAAACTTCTGTGTCGCCCAAGTGCAGAACGGCGATGGGAAACTGTTACAAGCCGTTGTCGATGCGTTGAAATCGAAATTCAACGGTCCGATTTTTCTCGCCGGCGCGCGAGAGGCATCAGTCGCTTTAGTGGCTTACGTCCCGCCTCCGCTAACTGAGAAGTTACAGGCGAACAAGTTGATTCAACAGATCGCGCCGATCGTCGGTGGAAAAGGCGGTGGCCGGCCCGAAAGCGCGCAAGGCGCGGGTAAAGAGCCGAGCAAGATCGACGTTGCGCTGGCGAGAGCGCGGGAATTGCTGGGCGCGGCGTGAGGCAGGCAATCGTGTCTGTCAATCTTTGAGGGGAAAACTGCACACAAGCACGATTGCCTGCCTCACGCCGGCAACACCAGCGTAACGAAGAACGTCGCGGCGAGCGCGACTGCGAGGACGATTAGATAAACAAAGCCGCCAAAAAAGAATTTGAAAACGCTGATGAACCACCCCTGCCGGTAAACGCGACGGATCGAGAGGAAAATTTGCATCGCGAACGCGATCCAAAGAAGCGCGATGATCCAACCTGCGACCGGACCTGGCGTGACACGGTTGAGTCCAATTGTGGCGAGCACGATCAGCATGATCCCAACGTAAGCAAATGTGTGGATGTGAAGGGCGTAAATCAGATGGTCGATGTAAAAAATGTGCCGCCGGACATACAGAATTTTCAGGACGAACGCGAACAGCGGGATGCAGCAAAGCATCATGTACGGCAGGTTGCTGAAAAGCGTCGAGATAAACAGCCCCATCTTTGTTCCATGCTCACCCATCTTTTCCTTGGCTCGCCCTTCGATCCAGCGTTCAAAGGGAGTTGTGGATTTGGCTTCATCAAAAACTACAAAAGGTCGCTCGCCTATTTTCCCATATTCCTGCCTCTGCTTATCGGTTCCCGGCGCAGGTGAAGGCGAAGCGGCAGTCGGTGGAGATGGAGAGATTAGCCCAGGTGATGCTTGAGCCTGGGGCTCTCGCAATAACGCCTCCAACTCCTCTCGCGCTGCGGGCGGCAAATCTGTTTTCTTTAAATCGGCTTCGAGTTCCGCGCGATCTTTTGGATTGAGTTTGCCAGGTTCGAGACGTAGCCCTCTCGCTCCGTAATTCACGGCAAAGAAAAACAGGATACTTGCGAGCAGGTACAGCCGAAGCGGATTCACATAGCGAACGCGCTTGCCTGACAGAAATTCGTTCGTTAATCGCCACGGTTTCAAGATGAGGAGCGCAATCGTGGCAAAAAATTTCGAATCCCAATTCAGGAATGAATCGAGCACGTCGGCGACGACATGTCGGAACGAGCGGCGGTAATCGACTGCGGCTTGCCCGCATTGCCCACACCAATGTCCGTGCAGTTCCGCATCGCAATTCTCGCAGCGCGTCAGCCCCGAAAGCTTTCGGGGATCTTTGTTTCGACGGAATGAACGCCGATCAGAGGTTCGCTCGATAGCGGAGATCGCGGTATCCCCCAGGATAATCTTTGCCGGTTCATCGGCCATACAACCGCGAGGCTATAAAAATATTTCATCTCAGTCGATAAGCATAAACTAGTGCTCGCTCGGCTGAGGCATTGGAGATCGACTCCGAAGCTTTGGATTGACCGGCGCGACCGCTTGGTGACACGATCTGGCGCCGTGGCACTCCAACTGTTCAGAACCAAGAGTCCGGATCTTTTAATCGCAGAAGCGGCAGCGCCCGAGCGGCAAATGAAACGCACGCTCGGACCGGTCGCACTGACCGCGATCGGTATCGGCGCCATCATTGGCGCGGGAATTTTCTCGCTCACCGGAACTGCGGCTGCGGGTCAAACATTCGCGTCGCGACTCGAGACGCCGGTCATCAATTTCATTCAGGCGTGGTTGTCCGGCACTGGCGTCGTGTTTGGACGTGCGGGTGCAGGTCCCGCAATTGCCGCTTCGTTTATCGTGGCCGGCATCGCCTGCGCGTTCGCTGCGTTTTGTTACGCCGAACTCGCGTCGATGATTCCAGTGTCAGGATCTGCCTACACCTATTCCTATGCGACACTCGGCGAGATCGTGGCGTGGATTATCGGTTGGGATCTCATTTTGGAATATGCCGTAGGCAACATGGCCGTCGCGGTGAGCTGGTCTGGGTATTTCGTCCAACTCTGCGATAGCCTGTTTCATCTAAAATTTCCGATGTGGCTCGTGAACGACCATCAAACCGCCAGCGATTTGCTCGCCAAAGGAGGCGCGGCTTTGGAAGCTTATTCATCCGCTACGTTGCCGGTCATTGCTGGCCACTCCATAGCATTCAATCTGCCGGCCTTGCTCATCGTCGCAGCGGTCACCCTCATCCTGGTTTATGGGATTCGAGAGAGCGCGTACACGAACACGACGATCGTGATTATCAAAACTGCAGTCGTTGTGTTCGTCATCGCCTTCGGCGCGTTTATGGTGAACCCGACCAACTGGCATCCGTTCGTGCCTCACGGCTTTGCCGGCCTGATGAGCGGGGCGGCCATTGTGTTCTTCGCGTTTATCGGCTTCGACGCAGTCTCGACGACAGCTGAAGAAACGCGCAATCCTCAGCGTGACATGCCGATCGGCATCATCGCGAGTCTCATCATCTGCACCGTACTGTACGTGCTGATGTCGGTCGTGCTTACGGGAATTAAAAAATACACTGTCTATACCGGGGATGCCGCCGCTGTTGCCACGGCCTTCGCGAGCAAACCGTGGGCGGAAGCGCTGGTCAGCGCGGGCGCGCTCGCAGGCACGACTTCAGTGTTGCTGGTGTTTCAGCTTGGCCAGCCGCGCATCTTCATGGCCATGGCCCGCGACGGCTTGCTGCCGCAATACTTTGCCAAAATTCATCCGCGCTTCCGCACACCGCATATCACTACCATTTGGACCGGAGTTGTAGTCGGTGTTGTGGCGATGGTTACAAACATCGGCGAGCTGGCTGATCTGACCAACATCGGAACTCTGTTCGCATTTATTCTGGTTTGTCTCGGCGTAAACGTGCTGCGCCGCGTCGCGCCGGAACGGCCGCGTCCGTTCCGCGCGCCCTTCGTTCCGATCTTTCCGATCCTCGGCGTATTAATGTGTCTTGCCCTGATGTTGAGTCTGCCGGTGATGACCTGGATTCGTTTTGTCGTCTGGCTGGCGATTGGGTTGCTGATCTACTTCCTGTACAGCGTGCGGCACAGCAAAATTCGCCATGGCGCGGATACCGGCATCACCGAAGACACCCCGCCGCTGATCAAGACGTAGCTGTCTTGTAGCGTGCGCTCTCCTCAGCGCAGTGGAGCGCACGAGGGTCGCTGATCTATTTGCCCGCTGAGACAGCTGACGCTACAGGAATCAGCAACCTCACGCTGCTTTCCGCGCATGGCTGGATTTGTCATCGATCTCCAGCCACTCGAATGTTGTGGTCTTCGCCGGATCGAGCCCGAATTTCCTGACCGCTTCGCTGAAGAATTCGCGTTTTTCCGGATGATTATAGAGACTGCTCGCCTCGACCTCTTCAGCCCAACGTTTGATTTCCTCGGGCGTTTTCTTTTCGCCGCTTTGATTGAGCCACTCGACCATCTCCTGGTCACTCGCGCCCTGCTCGATTTGCGCTTTGAAATCCTCACCCTTCACGCCTTTGAAGCCGAACAACATGTTATCGAGCGGGCAATCAAAATGGTAATCGCCAATGTCCCCCGCCACGAGCGCGCGGCACTTGTCCATCGTGTGGCCGAGAATCGCATAGCCTCCCACTCGAATGCGTGGGCTGCGCGGTGCTTCCTTCGCTAAATCCTTTCCCGTCACTTTCCTTTTCATACTTCAGATTTCGAATAAGGCGGAGGATTCGGCTGCAATGTTCGCGGACAAAGTTCAGGAAACGCCGATCGAAATGAGAGATGTCTCCAGACCTCCGCATAAAGCTACGGCTTGGCAGGCGACTTCGCTCGACATGACAATAGGCCGAACACGTCGCATAATTGCGTCATGGTCAAAGTTGACGTGAAATACACCGGCAATTTGCATTGCGATGCCACGCACGGGCCGTCGCAATCGAAAATTTCCACCGACGCGCCAAC
>DASYDT010000142.1:0-3252 GCA_036499425.1 Candidatus Udaeobacter sp.
GCATTTGTGAATCTAAATCATAAACGATAAAGGTTTTCATTTTTAAAATTCCTTTCCACTGATGTACTGCGGGAAATCCGGCGCGAGGTTATGGAAAAAATGCAGAAGCGCACGCGACGGCCTGAGGGTTTTTAGTCCAAACTCGCGGACCAGCAGAAATTAAACTGAAGCGCTCACTGCACGCCTGCAAAAAGTGAACTCAGAACTAGGGGGGCAGAACTGCACCGAAACCCGGCCTGAACGAAGAGTAAACCCAGAAAAGCCGGTTGAAGTTGGAGCTGCATCTCAACGTTAGATTCTCACGAGGGACGATGCTCGTTGCAAACGCATGTCGCGGCGACGGAAAGCGTTTCGTCGTCTGTGCCGATAAGTTGGGGAAGAGCAATTCCGGAGTGGACCCTGAAGAGGAGCCACGGCAATTATGGCACCGGTGTGAGAAGAAACGCGTGCGTCTGGCCCCGGATCGTGCCGTAGCCTGCGATTTGGCCAAGATCGTTAATCGCATGGGCTTCCGCCAGGACCCAGCCGGTGTTTGTCGGAATAAGCCTGTTCAAGTCCTGCATTCTGCCGCCATTACTGGAAATGAAAGCGTGATAGTCGTTGCGGCGGGTGGTCGCGGAGCCCACTACAGTGCCGCTGTTGTTGATCGCGAAGCCCCAGGAACTCGATCCGCCAAGCGAGCCCAAGTCTACCATTTGCCCGGCACTGAGGCGGAACGCGTGCGCGGCACGGTTGCCCCTGGTATAAGCCTGGCCGGCGATCTGGTTCTGGTCATTGATCGCATACGCGATGCTCCAACTGCCGCCGAGAGTGCCGAGAGGAGTCATCGTGCTATTCTGGTAGATAAAACCGAGAAAGTCACCCGAGGAGTTATACGAATAACCTGCGATGACTCCGAGATTGTTGATGCTGTAGGCATTGCTCGTGTCGCCGCCGAGCGTTCCAAGGTCGGTCATCTGTCCGTTGCTGTAGAGAAAGGCGTGATCCTGCCCACCGAGATGCGCCGAATTGCCGACCACCTGACCGGAGTTATTCAAGGCGTAGGCGACACTGTAATCCGCGCCCAGCGTGCCGATGTTGATCATTTGGCCGCCGGTGTAGAGGAACGCGCGGTACGAACCAGTCGCAAGCGTGGAGTAACCGGCGATCTGCCCGGCGGTGTTGATCCCGCGCGGCTGGCCATATTCGCCACCGAGTGTACCGATGTTGATCAGTTGACCATTGCTGTAAAGAAAGGCCGGGTCGCTCCTCTGACTCGACGGCGCGCTGGATTCTCCCGCCACCTGCCCGCTGCTATTGATGCAATAGGCGATGCTGTAACTTCCACGAGTGTTTGCGCCTAGCGTGCCGAGATCTGTAATCGTGTAGGTCTGGGCGAACACTGGTGTTGCGAGCAAGATGAACGCGGCGAGCTTCACGAGCTGCCGGACATAACCTTCGTGGTTGATGGATAAGCTGGTTTTCATCGGTAATTCCTTTTTCAGAGTATGTGGCGAACTGTTCCTTCCGTACAAGAGAATTCGCGCGAGACCGTCTACTGGCAACTAAGGATTAAGTAACAGTTTTGTTACTTTTGCTAGACGGGGAGCGCATGGTTTCGTGCAGCGCCGTCAGGAAAAACCTGCCGCCATAGGGTTCAACCGCTGGGCATGGATCGGACGCTATAGCAGATCGAGAGTCTGCAAACTCCGCGGTGATCCGAAAATTTCGCGCAGAATGATCGCCTGGCGCAAACCAGACTTCGACCTGAGCAACGTGGCGATATCTGATTTAAAATCTGTTCCTTTGGCTCGTAACCGCGTATTGGCAGCAACAGCTTCAACAGGCGCTTTGATGCTCGGCGGCTGCTGAAGCTCAGCGGGGAAGGCTTCATAAACTTCGAATCCCAGTGTAGCCGGGGCTGGTACGGGCGGTGGAACGACTTGCTGCAAACGGCTCGGCTGTTCGGGTGGGCGGCTTTCTCTTTGGATGACATCGGGTTTCTGTCGTTGTTCCCGAGGTAATCGCCATGTGCCTGGGATTACCGGAGGCGGTTGGACGGGCGCCAACGGTCGAGGTGGAACATCGGTGCGACGCGCAACAGGTGGAGGAGGGGTCGTCGTTGGTGGCTGTCCCAGGGCTTCGAGAAATTTGCGAATCCGATCCGCGTCTGATTCTGCCGGCGCACGTCGGATAGGCGGAGGCATTTTAGCGGGCGGCGATTGTGGTGTTTCGTCTGGCGGCTTTCTGCCTTTGCCCACCGCTTTCGACAGCAACTGAAACAAAGCCGCGACAGCGATCAGCAGAAAAAAAAGTATGTTGTCGAGATTAACGGCAAGCATTGGCTATAGGTCGTTAAAGCGTTGAAGCGTTGAATGTCATTCCGAGCGAAATCGAGAATGGAGTGGCTGGAAAGCCGCGACATGGACGGGAAGGCCAGAGGCTGAGCGAACGGGAAGTGAGCGAATCAAATCCCGTTGCATTACTTTTCGGTACGATCGCGGGATCCTTCGACTCCGCTTCGCTCCGCTCAGGATGACCGATGGCTGCTTCAACGCATCATGTCGCATTCGTCTGCGGTTTCTCTCCACCCGCGATGGATTCGCGCATTGAGGTGTCGGCTTGGACATTTTTCATCCGGTAATAATCCATGATGCCAAGATGCCCGGCTCGAAACGCCTCGGCCATGGCCTGCGGCACCAGCGCCTCGGCCTCTACCACTTTCGCCCGCATTTCCTGCGTCTTGGCGCGCATCTCCTGCTCGACGGCAACCGCGGCTGCTCTGCGCACCTCGGCTTTCGCTTGCGCGACGCGCTTGTCTGCTTCGGCTTGTTCGGTCTGCAATTTCGCGCCGATGTTATCGCCAACATCGACGTCGGCTATATCGATGGAGAGAATTTCGAATGCCGTATTGCTGTCGAGACCTTTGGCGAGCACGGTCTTTGAAATGCGATCGGGATTTTCCAGCACTTCCTTGTAGGAATGCGCCGATCCAATCGCGCTCACGATGCCTTCGCCGACGCGCGCAATGATTGTCTCCTCGGTTGCGCCACCGACGAATCGGTCGAGGTGCGAACGCACGGTAACGCGGGCTTTCACTTTAACGCCGATACCGTCCTGCGCGACGCCATCAATCGTTGTGCGGCCCATGTTTGGGCTCGGTGCGTCAATCACTTT
Organism: Candidatus Udaeobacter sp.; assembly: GCA_036499425.1. GTDB lineage: Bacteria > Verrucomicrobiota > Verrucomicrobiia > Chthoniobacterales > UBA10450 > Udaeobacter. Next base: position 3,157 of record DASYDT010000142.1, read on the forward strand.
GGGATTAATGCTTGTGCGCACTGCTTCCAAAACGGTCTTGCCTGTGCCTTTCGTGGCCAGATCGATGGCGCAGGCACGATTGAAATCGAGGGTGAT
>DASYDT010000143.1:0-4084 GCA_036499425.1 Candidatus Udaeobacter sp.
GGTGGCCGTCCAGCTGTCTGCCGTTGGGTCATACCTCCCGCCCGTGTTTGTGGGGAATCCATTCTGATCTATGCCGCCCCAGACAATCATTTCACTGCCACTCCAGATTGCGGTATGAGAGAATCGTCGCGTTGGCGCATTTGTGATGCTGGTGGCTAGCCAACTGTTTGTGCCGGGACTGTATCGCCCGCCAGTGTTCAAAAGGGCGGAATTGTTATCGAGGCCGCCCCATACGATCATTTCATTGCCGGTCCAGATCGCCGTATGCGATTCGCGGCCAGTTGGTGCATTGGCAATGTTAGTGGCTGTCCAATTGCCAGTGATAGGATTATATTTGCCGCCTGTATTTGAACGGCCGAGATTGTCTGCACCACCCCAAATAATCATCTCTGACCCAGTCCACACTGCTGTGTGATCGTATCGACCAGAAGGTACTCCCACCATACCAGTAGCGGCCCAAGTGTCTGTTGAAGGGTTATATGCTCCGCCGGTGTTAAATAGGACGGACTCATCTGTCCCGCCCCATACTATCATCTCGCTCCCCGTCCATACTGCCGTGTGGTAACCTCGTGGAGTCGGGGCATCAATGCCGCTAGTAGCAGTCCAAATATCAGTAGCGGGGCTGTACCGAGAGCCGCTGTCCAAGAAGGCCGCGTTAATACCTTGCCCATATTGCCCGCCCCAAATGATCATTTCGGTGCCCGTCCACACTGCTGTGTGCGAATATCGACGAGTAGGCGGGCCGGCAGTCGCTGTCCACGTATCGTCAATGCATCCTCCTTCGAATATTTTCGGAAGCCGATAGTTACTACTCGGCCCTGCCAGTACAGCAGGCGCCTGCCTTTCCGCTCTTGCCAGCCACGACTCCAATGGCTCTTTGAGCCATGCGACCGTAGCGAGCTTTAGGCGGTCGGTAGCTTTGTTAAGTACCGCCGTCGCATAGTAACGGCTCTCGTCTTCCTGTAACGGGCCTAGTTTTCCGATAGTAATAGTTTCATAGTCTTCAGCAGCATTTTTAGAGTGCGCTGACATGTCAGCGCCATTAAAAGCGGCAACGTGTTGCCGCACTCCAAAGGCGGCCGCTTTCGCCGCGTCCGGCTTACCGAGTAGCGCTGCTAACTTTTGCACGGTTTCGCCCCATTCACCGCTGTTTAGCTTCACAGCTCGCGTCGAATCCTGCGGTTGTAGGGCAGGTGCTCCGCGTGCCGATTGTCCGTCCGGCAAGCGATGCGCTTGCCCTACAGTTTCTCCGTTATCGCTTTTGATAAATTCAATTTCGCTGTACGTCCCACTCGTTTGTCTCATTTGCTCGAGGGTGTTGTGCGTCTGCAGTTCAGCCTCCGCGCGTTGTTTCAGCTCGCCATGAATTCTTTTGTCGTAGGCATACTGGCTTGCCAGTAAACGGTCGGCCAGCGCTGGCCGGGCCAGGCACTCAGCAATGACAAAGGAATCGTTGCCGAGCGCTGCAAAGAGCTCGCGTAGCACTTCCGGTTGCTTGGTATGCTTCGCCATGCGTTCCATCTCAGCCTGTAACTGCTCGGCGGTAAGCGGCCGTTGCCAGTAATCCTCCAGCGCCTGAGACTTGCGCACATAATCTTCGACTTTCTTTTCCAGCTGCGCCTGGGACATCACGGCATCCAGCGATGGCTTGGAATCAGGGCGCTCTTTGGGCCAGATGCGTTGACGCCAGTAAACTTCTTCGATGGCTCGCTGATAGGCTACGCGCTCTGCGAACGTGAGGGTCTTTTGCGAAATTTTCGCTGGCGTTTCGGAACGCAAGAAGGCGAGCAATGGCACAGCCAAAATGAAACAAGCTCCGGCTGTGCAAAGAAGGAGAGCATTTAAGGCGCGGGGGCTAAAAAACCCGCCTTCGCCCAGGCTACGGCGGGCAGGTGCGGAATGACTTGTAGATTTCTTCTGCATTGGATGTGGGTGGGTTGGAGGCCCCTTCGTAGCTGATCTGCCGGACACGCGTCAATCTTTTTTCTACTAACCACGAATTAACACGAATCGACACGAATAGATTGCGAGCCCAAGAATTAGCTTCTAGCAGAGGCATCCTGCCAAATTCGTGTCCATTAGTGTTCATTCGTGGTTTTCTGGGTAGATTGCGAAGCTGTGTCATTTAATAAGTTTGAACTTTCATCCGAAGTCGTGCGCGGCACGCAGGCCATGGGATTTGTCGAGCCGACGCCGATCCAGCTCCGCGCTTTCCCAATTGTTCTGGCCGGAAAAGATTTGATCGGCACTGCGCAAACCGGCACGGGCAAGACCGCTGCGTTCGCTCTGCCAATTCTCACGTTGCTGGCGAAGCACGGCGGTTTTCGATGTCTGGTGCTGGAGCCGACGCGCGAATTGGCCGCGCAAGTTGAAACGGCCTTTCGCGATTATGGGCGCTTCACGGATCTGCAAGTCGCGCTCGTGCACGGCGGCGTCGGTTATGGGAAGCAGCGGGACGCACTCAAGCACGGGGTGGACATTCTCGTCGCGACACCGGGGCGCCTGCTCGATCTGCTCGAGCAGCGCGCAATGACGTTAAAATCAGTGAACATTCTCGTGCTCGATGAAGTGGACCGGATGTTGGACATGGGTTTTCTGCCTGACGTGCGTCGCATTGTTGAGAAAATATCGAGAGATCGACAAACCCTGCTTTTCTCCGCCACGTTGCCGCCGGAGATTGAACGGTTGGCTGCGTGGGTGTTGCGTGATCCGGCGCTGATCGAAATCGGCGTGCGCCGTTCGCCGGCAGAAACAGTGACGCACGCGGTTTATCCAGTAGCCGCGGAACAAAAATTCGATCTGCTCATGGCTTTGCTGGAGCGGACGAACTTCGATAGCGCCCTGATTTTCTGCCGGACCAAGTACGGCGCCGATCGCATCTCGCACCAATTGAAACACGGAAAGCATGCCGTGGCAGTATTGCATTCCAATCGCACACAGCGGGAACGCATCGAAGCGTTGGAGGGATTTAAGAGCGGTAAATACGAAGTGATGGTGGCGACCGATATTGCGTCACGCGGCTTGGACATCGCCGGCGTGAGTCACGTGATTAATTACGATGTGCCTGAGCATCCGGAGGATTATGTGCACCGCATCGGGCGCACAGGCCGGGCCCAAAATGTCGGCGACGCGTTCACGCTTGTGAGCGGTGCGGAACTGCCCGCATTGCAGGCGATCGAACATTTCATCGGCCAGAAAATCACGCGACTGAAACTGGAGAACTTTCCCTACCTTTACACGGCGCTGTTTGAATCGGAACCAGCGACTGGAAGAAGGCGAGCGGTCGGCGGCGGGCGAACGCATCGCGGTTATTCTTTTGGACGAAGGCGGTAACAAAGGCTGGAAGCCTGCGTTCCGCCTGCCAAACCGCTCGATTTGTTTATGGATGAGGTTTAATAGCTCGCCTTATGTCTGAAGAAAAAACTTTGCCCGACTCACAGGCTGAATTTGATCGGTTGCAGAAAAAACTGGTGCCTCTGTGGAAATCGATCGAGCACTTCAACCAGGATCCGCAAACGATCGTAGTGGTGCCCTCGATGTCCATCGATGCAATTAGCTCGGGCGCGGTGATGCAGGCGTACGAGGAACGATTTCTGTTTTTGTTGCTACTGCTGCGCCAGCCACGGGCCCGCCTGATCTATGTGACATCCCAAACGATTCTGCCGAGCATCATCGATTACTACCTCGATCTTCTGCCCGGCGTCATCCCCAGTCATGCGCGGCAGCGGTTGTTTCTGCTTTCGCCTATCGACGGGTCGGTGCGTTCGCTAAGTGACAAACTACTCGCGCGGCCACGTCTTATCGAACGCATTCGTTCTTTGATTATGAATCCCGATCGCGCGCACCTTGTTCCTTTCAATACCACGAGTCGCGAAGAAGAGTTGGCGCTGCGGCTCGGCATTCCCATGTATGGCGCCGATCCAAAATTTTTTCCGCTGGGAACAAAGAGCGGCTGCCGGAAAATTTTCACGGAAGAAAATGTGCCGCATCCTCTCGGGCATGAGGACATTGGCAGCGAGGAAGACCTGCTAAATGCTATCACGCAGATGCGGGCGAAAAAGCCCTCGATCGAGGAGGTCATGGT
>DASYDT010000144.1:0-6772 GCA_036499425.1 Candidatus Udaeobacter sp.
CGCGGTGCAAAGCCGCAAACTCGAGCAGGAAAATCGCGCGCTACGCGAGCAGGTGGACGAACGCTACGGACTCGAAAATATCTGGGGCGACTCGCGGGCATTGCATGAAGTGCTTGAAACTATTAAGCAGGTCGCGCCCTCGTCAGCCAATGTACTGATCGAAGGCGAGAGCGGCACCGGCAAAGAGCTCGCCGCGCATGCCATTCATAATTTGAGCCGGCGTAACAAGGCGAAATTCGTCGTTGTGCATTGTGCTGCGCTTTCGCCACAGCTTCTCGAGAGCGAATTATTCGGGCATGAGAAAGGCGCGTTCACCGGCGCGCATGAACGGCGCATCGGCCGATTCGAACAGGCCAACGGCGGTACGCTTTTCCTCGACGAAATCGCCGAGATCGATCCGAGCACGCAGGTCAAACTATTGCGCGTGATGAGCGAGGAACGTGCCTTCGAGCGAGTCGGCGGTAATCAAACGTTGCGAGCCGATGTGCGGCTAATCGCCGCTACGAACAAAAATCTCCAACAACTGGTGCGCGAAGGAAAATTCCGTGACGACCTCTATTTTCGCCTGAACGTCGTCCGAATCGTGATGCCGCCATTGCGCGAACGGAAGGAAGATATCCCGATTCTGGTGCGCGGATTCCTGCGCCATTTCTGCAAGCAAAATCAGAAACCACTTCTCGAGCTGGCGTCGGACGCCATGGATGCGTTGCTGACGTACGATTGGCCGGGCAACATCCGCGAGCTGCGCACGGCAATCGAACATGGCGTCGTTATGGCGACTGGGAAACAAATTACATTACGCGATCTGCCAATGGCCGTTCGTCAGTCCGCAACGGCAAAATTGCCCGGTGGCGTTTCACCAACTGAAGCGTTCGGCGAAAAAACCAGCCCGCTCGATCTGCACGAAACCGAAAGAAGATTAATTGCCCAGGCGCTCGCTGCGACAAACGGCAATGTCACTGCCGCCGCCAAAAAACTCGGCATCAGCCGCCGCACGCTCCATCGAAAAATCAACGAAATGAATGCCGCGAAAGCGGAAGGAACCAACAAGCTGTAGCCGGAGTCGTTGACTCCGGCTATTTGTATCGTTCCGAGCGGTAAAGGATTGCATGCGACATCACGGTCGAGGCGCCGGGGTCGGACGAGGCCTGGGAGTAGGTGTACATCTGCCCGTGCAGGGCGTCGCAGTTGCCGTCGCCGTAGCCGTGGGTGTAGCGGTCGGCGTCGCAGTAGCTGTTACAGTCGCCGTTGGTGTTGGAGTCGGCGTTTGCGATTGCGCGCAGTATCTCCCGCCGGTGTTGAAATAGTTGCTGACGTCATCGCCACCCCAGACGATCATTTGGCTGCCCGTCCACACTGCCGTGTGATAGCTGCGAGCAGCGGGCGCGCCAGTGGTACTGGTAGCGGTCCAACTGTCGGTTCCCGGGTTGTATCGCCCGCCGGTGTTCAAATCACCGCCATTGTCACCTCCGCCCCAGACGATCATTTCGTTGCCGGTCCACACTGCCGTGTGCGACGATCGGGCAGTTGGCGCGTTACTGGTGCTCGTAGCTGTCCAACCATCGGGACTGTATCTGCCGCCGGTGTTAAGAACCCCGCTGGGGCCAAAACCACCCCACACGATCATTTGAGTACCGGTCAAATTCCAGACTGCCGTGTGATCGGCTCGGGCAGCGGGCGCATTGATGGTGCTGGTGGGTGTCCAACTATCTGTGCCGGGATTGTACCTGCCGCCGGTGTTAAAATAGGTGGGGGTGGGGCCGCTAGTGATGCCGCCCCAGACGATCATTTCGCTGCCGGCATTGTTCCACAGTGCCGTGTGGCGCAGTCGTGCCGTGGGCGCATTGGTGGTGCTGGTGGCGGCCCAACTATCGGTGTTGGGATTGTATCTGCCGCCGGTGTTCGTATCGCCAACACTGAACTGGTATCCGCCCCAGACGATCATTTCACTGCCGGTCCACACTGCCGTGTGGCCGCCTCGGCCAGTGGGCGCGTTGGTGGTGCTCGTCACCGTCCAGCTATCGGTGTTGGGACTATATCTGCCGCCGGTGTTCCCAACACCCTGTCCGCCCCAGACGATCATTTGAATGCCAGTCCACACTGCGGTATGTCCGACTCGAGCAAATGGTGCATTGACCCTCGAGGTAGCTGTCCAGCTGTCGGTGCTGGGGTTGTACCTCCCGCCTGTATTGAAAGGGTCGAAGCCATCATATCCGCCCCACACGATCATTTCACTCCCAGTCCACACTGCCGTGTGAAGGGATCGGCCAAGGGGCGCGTTGGTGAGGTTGGTTGGAGTCCAGGTGTCGTCGGCGCAGGTGCCGGACGGTTTCGAGTTATTCGACAGACTGGCTATTGCCGGAAGCGTGTAGTTCGCGGTCACTGCTGCCATTGTCACCGGCACTTGCGCTTCGGCTTTAGCCAGCCACGATCGCAGCGGTTCTTTCAGCCACGCAATGGTGGCTAGTTTCAGCCGGTCTTTGCCCTTCTTCATTACCGCCACGGCGTAGTAGTGCGCGTCGTCTTCTTGCAGCGGGCTCGACACGCCGGTCTTAATGTGCGCTATCGGCGGTTTCTGTAGGGCAGCCGCTCCGGCTGCCGATTGTCCGTTAGGCAAGCGAGGCGCTTGCCCTACAATGGCTTGGCTATCAAACTGCGCTGCGAGTTTCGTAACGCTCTCTTGCCATTTGCTGCTGTCCATCTTGACGGCTTGGACGTTCTGTGTGTTGGCCGGCTTTTGTGGTGGCAGCCGTGTCGGCTGCGCAGGCGGCACGCCCGTTCGACTCGCGCTCAGGGCAGGCTCTGCCGCTACGAGATCGGCAGAGCCACTCTTGATCCACTCCATCTCAGTGTACAGACCGCTAGTCTGCTTCATCTGCCTGACACCTGGGTGTGTTCGCAGTTCAGCCTCGGCACGTTGTTTCAACTCACCGTGAAATCTTTGGTCGTGAGCGTACAGCTGCGTGAGTAAACGCTCTGCCAGAACCGGTCTCGCCAAGCACTCCGCGATCACGAACGGATCGTTGCCCAGCGCGGAAAAGACTTCGCGCAATACTCCGGGCTGCTTGGTGTGACTGGCGATGCGCTCCATCTCGGCTTGCAGTTGGTCCGGGGTGATGGGCCTTTGCCAGTAATCCTCCAGTGCCTGGGAGTTGCGCAGATAATCTTCCACCTTTCCCTCGATCTGCGCCTGCGACATTACCTTGTCGAGCGGCGGCTTGGGGCTGGCGTTCGCCGCTGGCCAGATGCGATGCCGCCAATACACTTCTTCGATCGCTCGCTGATAAGTCACGCGATCCGCGAACGTCAGCGTTCGGTTGTCCTCATCTCTCCTAATTTGCGTAGCTGCTACTATCACAGGATGTTGGGATTGGACCCCACCAAGAGTTAGTAACACAGCGAATAGCAGTGCGAGCCGGGTTAGTTTTTTCATACTGCTTGTTTCCTTTATTGCTTTGGCCTTCTTTGATGTCTCTTCATTGAGAACTCATTTGTGGCCTTTCCTGTGTACTGTCCGAAATCCGAGCCGAGGTTACGCGAAATTATTTCTGCTTTTCCTCGCAGAGTTTTTGGAAAGCGGGATCGGAGCGCAACGGGTCCCAGATCGGATCGAGCTTAAGAAGGGCCGGCGTAATGGGTGTGTAGTAAATCAAGCTGTCGTAGGGCGTTTGTAACAGCTGGCTCCGGCGGCAATGACGACGCTTCATGTTGTGTCGGTAAAACGTTCGTCTGTTGCGTTGGACGCAGACAGCAGCACGATCTCCGCACGTTACGCGTAAAGACGCCCTCATCGCAAGCTTGTCGATTTCTGAATACAGCCGAAACCGCAGACGCTGTTCGGGGTGGCGCGGATGGAACACGCCGACCCGAATCGCTGCTAAGACCAGTCTCTTTGGAATTGCCAGCCGCGCTTGCTACGGCAGCCGCGTCGCCGTTCCCAGGGCTAGTCCACTGCCGTCGCCAGGACCTCCCCCAGTCTGCATGATCGTTAGCTGCTTTCCATCCGATCCCACGTACACGTAAAAGCTTGGCCCGTCGGTGACTTGCATGCTGCCCGTGCAGTCCGCGTTGACCGTATAAGTTCCTACCGCTCCGCCGCCGTCGATGAGAATGAAGCCCCCGATGTTCACCTTGCCGAAGGCGATGCTGAACGTTTCATTTCCGTTGAATTGGATGCCTTGTACAGAGTCTTTTGGTACGGGGTTCCCGCCGAAGTTTTGGTAACCCTCAAAGGTCCACAGATACAAGCCATGTAGCATAGTGTGGTTGCAATTTGGCACGTCGGGTGCCGGTCCCGCGGTAGCTGACGTGCCCAGCGCCATTGCAGCAACCAGGCACACCGACGCACAGACGACGGCCAGGGAACTCATTATGATCTTCGTTAACTTTGTCTTCATAGTTGTTGTTTTTTCTGTTTTAAGTTGTGTTGTTTTGGCCTTCTTTGACCTCTCGTTATTGAGAACTCATTTCCGGCCTTTGCCTGTGTACTGTCCGAAATCCGAGCCGAGGTTACGCGGAAAGAAGTGAAGAACCCGCGCGGATGACACCGATGTCCCGGATGGATTTCTCACTAGCGTCTCACACAGACGCGATGCAATTAGGTGATCGCTCCGATGCGCCGGCTGCAGCAACCAATGGACGCTCTATCCTTTTGTGTCCGTGTTATCCGTGAAATCCGTGGCCTGCCACGCCGGAGTATCGACGGAAGGGGGTGAAATTATTTCTGCTTTTCCTCGCAGAGTTTTTGGAAAGCGGGATCGGAGCGCAACGGGTCCCAGATCGGATCGAGCTTAAGAAGAGCCGGCGTAATGGGCGTGTAGTAAATCACGCTGTCATAGGGCGTTCGTAACAGCTGGCTGAGAATCGAGATGGTGCGGCTCTTCTCGCCGACGATCATCTGAATGAGTGCCAAGTTTTCTTCGAAGCTGGGGGCGAAAACTGCATCTTTAGCACGTGGCATAAGCGTAATCGCACGCTCCGCTGCCTGCAAAGCCATATCCTTCTCTCCCATCACGGCATAAGCTTGAGACAGAAGTCGCGCAACGCGGTAGTTGTTTGGTTGATCCTTGTAGAGCTGCTCCAGCGTCTTCCTCGCCTGTTCAGCGGTAAGCTTTGCGCCAGCCAAATCGCCAGCAAGCCGCTGCGTCAAGGCAAGGTACACTTCGGTCTCGGCCTTCTCATGCTGAGAATCAAAATGGAATTGAGCCAGTCGGGCTTGCAGTAATCGAATGGCCTCATCGTAATTTCGTTCAAATCTCAACTGAAAGATCTTAATTTCGAACGCCAGACCCGTAGAAGTTTGTGCGTTTACCTCCGTTAACAATTTAGCGGCTTCCTGCAAATTACCCTGGGCTTGGTAAATGCTGGCCTTTACTACCACCGCATCCGGATCATTTGGCGTAATGTCCCACGCTCGATTAAAGAGCTTTAGCGCCGCCGGAAATTGTCGCAGCATGTCGTAAATGCCTGCCGCATGGTTGAGTAACTCCACATTGCGCGGGTCCAGGCTGAGGGCTCGCTCGAAGTTGTCAACGCTTTCATCCCAGTGTCCCTCGCGTTCTGCAATTAAGGCGAGGGCAAGCGGGGCCTCGCTACTGCTTGGCAACAGTTTGCTCACTCGAGCGAAGGTAGTTTTGGCGGCTGGGTAATCACGCAATACCCAGTATTGATAGTAGCCTAGGGCCAGCAGAGTCTCAGACGAGTCCGGCGCCAGTTTCTGCGCATTCTCCAAAGCAAGTTTCGCTGCATCACCCCGAGCGGCAGAATTTGTCTCGACGGAGTTGGAAAAGTAGAGATACGCGTTCAAACGAGAAAGCCGTGACCAGGCGCTCGCAAAATTGGGGTCAAGCTCTGCCGCCCGCTGATAACAATCGACGGCTTTCCGCCAAAGGTCGGGGTAAGTGTAGCGGTAGCTGCGTGCTTCAAATGCCAGGCCGCGGAGATATGCATCGTAAGCCTCTGGATTCTTTGTTGGTTTAACCGCTAAGGCGTGCTCTTCGCGACCGTTAAGCCTGGCCTGCAACGACTCCGCTACCCTCTTGGCAATTTCGCTCTCGACGCCAAGAACGTCGGTCAACTTTCGATCGTAGGTCTCTGCCCAGAGGTGGGAATCGGTTTGCGCGTTAATTAACTGCACATTGACCCTCACCTGATCGGCTGCTTTTTGCACGCTACCCTCAAGGATGTTCGCTACGCCAAGCTGCTTTGCGATCTGAGAGAGATTGCGGGGTTTGCTCTGATATTGCTGCGTAGAAGTGCGCGAAATGACTTTTAAATCTGCAATGCCAGCCAGCCGTGTCAGGATTTCTTCCTGAATACCGTCAGCGAAGTAGGCGTTATCTGGATCGCCGCTGAGATTCTCAAAGGGCAAAACGGCGACTCCGCTTGTTACCACCGGCTGTCGGATGAATTCGCTTTTCCAAACGATCCAGCCAGCGGCTGCTGCCAGCGCGAGTGATAACGCCATCACTGCGGCACCGGTTGGGTTGCGTTGCAGCCATTTTCTTCCACGGGTGAACATCCCGGTGCGTCTCGCCTGGATCGGCTCGTGCCTGAGCCAGCGCTCGACATCATCGGCGAGCGCTGCGGCGCTTTCGTAGCGCTGCGCTGGATTCTTTTCGAGGCACTTCAAACAAATGGTCGCAAGCTCGGCATCCACTTTCGGATTGCGCGTTCGCGGATTGCGCGGCTCGCTTTCCAATACCATTCGGATCGTCTCGTAAGTTGTTCCACCGGCAAACGGCGGTTCGCCAGTGAGCATTTGATAAAACAC
>DASYDT010000145.1:0-5082 GCA_036499425.1 Candidatus Udaeobacter sp.
CGCGCTTCACGTGAGGGAAAAACTCCAGCAGGCCATAGCGGTCATCTCCGATCTTGGCCACTTCATAGGTGCTGCGACTGAGGGACAGGCGAAGCTTGTCTTCGTTCCCTGGATCGCCCCCACCGTTTTTGATTGCTGACACAATGTCAGTAAAGAGCGCCGATTTTCGACTCGGCCCAACTTTGTGAAGATACCGTTTGGCCGCCTCCAGGGCGTCCAGTCCGTAAAATTCGTGGGGTTCTACGCGGATCGCGCTGCGCTGTTCTGCGTCGGGAGTCTCTTCGGCGGCTGTTCCAAAATTCAGAACCATAGCAAGAGATGTGCGCTTTTGACCAGCAAGGTCTTCTAGCTGGTTGATAGCACCATGGAGTTTTACAATCGAAGCCAAGCGCGGATCGGCTTTGATTTCTTCAACTAACCCGTCCAACTCCTTCCGCGTGGCGTCGATTGCTGTGATGAGGTGCGAACTTCCCATGGGCTAATACTACCATATCCAATTATCAACCATGAGCAATAGCACAGTAAAGCAAAACTTGCCAGCGTAAGACAGCGCCGGCAAGTTGTTTGTTTGTAATTAGTTATGGTTTTATCAATCCAGCATGTTGCTTTTGTATTTTAACTACTTGACAGGAATTTGGCCGCCACTGTTTTTGGGCCGTCCACCCTTTCGGCTGGTTCGCATGGCAGCAATGCGGGCGAAGTATTCCGGCCCGCGTTCAGCCGTCTTTAGTCCGCCCTTGGCCCCGAGTGCCGCCGCAGGATTGACGGCAGCAAGCGCCGTGGCAAGACCGAGCGCCGCATGCAGGGATTCACGGGCGCCAGCAATGGATGGATGTAGATTCGGGATCGTTGCCAGAACGAGATCGGCCTGGTTAATCAGCCGCTTCAGCGCCTTCAGATCGCGGACGGTGTTTGGGCTTGCCATGCCACTACACTAGCAAGCGGTTGCTGTTTTTGCAAATGGAGGTGTAGTATTGAGGTCATGACCGTTTACTACGTTGATTGCAAGGAATGCGGGAGAAAGATTGAAGTTGATCGACGCACTGCCAACAGGTCTGGTATAAAGGTTCGCATTCCTGCGCTTCGTTCAAGCCTCGCACCAAAGCCTAAACGAAGTAGCCTGTGGTGGCCCGGTCGATTTCTTCGCGGGTAGCGACCGGTTTCCGTCCTTCGTAAAGAGCGATCGAACGCATGGCGTTGCAGAGGTCCCGGGGATAGCAGGGGCGGAGATCGCCGCCGTCCCGGATGCAGACTTCGCGGCAGTAGGCGATCACGTCGTAGTCGCATTCGATGCCGGCTGCCGCTGCCGCCATGCGGAAAATAGCGTCGAACGTTGGGGCGTCGACAGCGGGAATCAGCACCTTGTTCGGGATGCGCCGCAGAAACGCATCGTCGGCCAGTTCCGAAGGCTGCAGGTTGGTGGAGAAAACGACCATCACTTCAAAAGGCACGTCGAATTTGCGCCCGCTGCCGAGCGACAGAAAATCGACGCGGCGATCGAGCGGCACAATCCAGCGATTGAGAAGATCGCGCGGCGAAATCATCTGGCGTCCGAAATCGTCGATCAGAAGAATTCCGTTGTTCGCCTTCATCTGCAGCGGAGCCACGTAAGTTCCGGGGCCTTCATCGCGCTGCAGGTCCAGCATGGACGTCACAAGTTCACCGCCCACCGCGAGGAACGGACGGCGGCAATGCATCCACCGGCGGTCGAGTTCGGGAGCGTCCGTATTATCGGCGGGCACTTCCTGATGGACGGCCGGATCGCCAATCGTGATGACCTGGCCATCCACTTCGATGGCATACGGGATCAAAATCGTGTCCTTGTAGACGCGGCTCAGGCGTTCGGAGATCGTGGTCTTGCCCGTGCCGCTCGGGCCGTAGAGAAAAAGCGAGCGCTGGGAAATGAGCGCCGGGCCAAGGGAATCGAGAACGCCGTCGTTCAGGATGACGTCATGGAATGCATCGCGGAGTGATTCGCGGTTGATCGACACCTGGGCGGTTTGCGCGCGCGCGGATTTCGTGTAGGCGGCGAGCGAAACGGGGACCGGTCCGGAGTACTGCAGAGTCGCCGAGCGCTCGATCGACATGGCGCGCCCGGAAGGGCTCAGCCCGAAGATGTAGTCGTCGCCCACCATGCGGCGCACTTCGATGAACTTCTGATCGGAAAGACGGCGGAAAAGCGTTTCGGCGATTTCGATCGAGAGTTTCATCATGCCGGCCAGCATCTCGATGGAGCAGGTGCCGCGCAGATAGATGTGGCGCAGCGCGATATCGAGGAGCAGGTGTTCGGAGACGTCAATGTCTTCGAGTACGCGCGGGATGGCAGGCCAAAAACGCTCGGTGGAAACAGCAAGGGTGGGACTCACAAAGCAACCCCCAGCCCCGACTTCCGTCCGGACCCATGGCGGGATTTGATCGGACCGTAGTGCTTGAGTTTGCGAATCAGCGTGCGGCGCGAGATGCCGAGGATGTCCGCGGCCTTCTGTTGGTGCCCGTGAGTCTGTTCGAGAGCGCGGAGGATAGTCTGTTCTTCCAGCCGTTCGAGCGAATAGCCGGGGTCGGCGACCGCGAACTGCCGCATGGCGCCCGGCAGATCAGCAGGGGTAAGGACAGGGCTATCCGCGAACACGACTGCCTTATTCAGTATGTTCCGCAGTTCGCGAATATTACCCGGCCAGGAGTACGACTTCAACAACTCGAGCGCATCGTGTCGCAGGGTGCACCCGGAGGAATTGAGGAAATAGTCGCAGAGCGCCGGGATATCGTCGACGCGCTCGCGCAGCGGAGGAACGCGCAACTCGATGGCGTCAAGCCGATGGAAAAGATCCGGGCGGAACTCGCCGCGTTGCACGGATTCGCGAAGATCGGTGTTGGTGGCGGCAATGACCCGCGCCGCGTTCTGGATCTTGCGCGTCCCGCCGAGCCGGAAATACGGCTGGCCGTCGAGCACCCGCAGCAGTTTCGACTGCATGCGGGCTTCAATCTCGCCAATCTCGTCGAGAAAAATCGAGCCGTTGGCGGCGGCTTCGAAGAGACCTGCCTTCACGTTGTCGGCCCCGCTGAACGCGCCTTTCTCGTAGCCGAAAAGCTCGCTTTCGATCAGATTTTCGGGAAAAGCGGCGCAGTTAATATCGACGAAGGGCCGCTCTTTGCGTGGCGAAAAATGGTGAATCGCGCGGGCGACCAGTTCCTTGCCAACGCCGCTTTCGCCAGCGATCAGGACGATCGAGTCAGTCCGGGCCACCTTCTCGACTTTTTCGAGCGTGCGCTGCATCGCCCGGGACGCCACAATGGCGGGCATTCCCAGGAAATCGAGCTGCTGAACGCCCCGGCTCGGCGCCGGAAGCGTCACTTCGTCACTTTTCTGGCGCACGGGCGACATGGGTCGGGTCAGTAACTTATATTCTCGGCCAACTAATTGATTTGTCAATATTAACGTGCGGCATTAGGCACTTTTACCAGGATGCGGGTCAGACCGCACGTGTGACATTTTGGCAATATCCAACGGCACTAAAAAAGCGCTATCACTCGATTTAGGCCGGTACTTTACCTACTTTGGATAGTGGAAAATTCCCCTATCTTCAGATTCTGTAGGACTTACGTGGACGACGCCAGGCGTGTTAAACTGGGGCAACCTTTGTACCGGCTATGCCACTGCGGGCCAAATTCTACATCGCCCTGGTTTTAACGTCCGGGCTGATCGGACTCGTTCAGCAGCTCCTGCATTTTGCCCCGCCCGATCCGTTTTTATTCTGGCCGTTCTTCGTTATTACCGTTCTCACCTCGGGCGTAAAAGTTCGGCTGCCGATGGTGACGGTGACCCTCTCGGTTAATTTCCTTTTTATTCTGGTCGGTATCGTCTGGTTTACTTTGCCGGAAGCACTGGCGATTGCGGCGGCCGGAACGATTGTGCAGTGCGTGTGGCAGGCGAAGGCGCGGCCGCGCGTGATTCAGGTAGCGTTCAGCACATGCTCGATTTGTCTGGCCGTCATCGCGGGTCACGAGGTCTATCACGGAACGCTTTACGCCATCTTCGGCAAAGACAACTTCATCCTGCTTGGCCTGACCGCGATGGTCTATTTCGTGGTCAACACGGTGCTGGTGGCGGCGGTGGTGGCGCTCACCGAGAACAAATCGATTTACAAGACGTGGGTCGCGACATTCTTCTGGGCCATGCAGTATCACCTGGCTGCCGCGATGGTCGCCTGGCAGATTCTGGTGCTCCAGGAGTTGACGAACCAGCGTGGCTGGCAGGCGCCGTTGGTGTTTCTGGTCCTCGTCGGCTTCGTTTATTACAACTACAAGCTGCACCTGACGCGCCTTGAAAACGACAAGGTGCACGTGGAAGAACTGGCCGGGCTGCACCTGCGAACCATCGAAGCTCTGGCGCTCGCGATCGAAGCGAAAGATTCCACCACGCATGATCACCTGCAGCGCGTGCGAATTTACGCGACCGAGATCGGGCGCGAAATGGAGATGGCTCCGGAAGAGCTGGATGCATTGCAGGCGGCCGCGCTGCTGCATGACATCGGCAAGCTGGCCGTGCCGGAGCACATTATTTCGAAACCCGGCAAGCTGACGCCGGAAGAATTCGAAAAGATGAAGATCCACCCGGTGGTCGGTGCGGAGATTCTGGAAGAGGTCAAATTCCCGTATCCCGTGGTGCCGATTGTGCGGGCCCACCACGAAAAGTGGGATGGCACCGGATATCCGTTCGGTCTCTCCCGCGAAGAGATTCCGGTGGGCGCGCGTATTCTTTCGGCTGTGGATTGCCTGGACGCGCTCGCGTCCGACCGTCAGTACCGCCGCGCCCTGCCGCTCGATGAAGCAATGAAGATCGTGGTGGAGGAATCGGGCAAGGCGTTCGATCCGATGGTGGTGGATATTCTGAAGCGCCGCTATGTGGAACTCGAGCACATGGCCACCAGCACGCCGAGCGAAAAATCCGTGAAGCTTTCGATGGACGTGAAGATCGAACGCGGCCTCGCGCCGGCGACCGGCTTTGCGATTTCGACGGAGAGCAAGCCAGCGACGCACAGCAGCGGGAGCGACAGCGACGCAATGGCCTCGATCGCGGCGGCC
>DASYDT010000146.1:0-8807 GCA_036499425.1 Candidatus Udaeobacter sp.
AACCCGCGTAGCTCATATTCGCAAATCCCGCCGGTTCCACAACGCACGCAGAGACTCCGAGAAAGTAACAACATTGTTACTTTTCCGATGCACTATCCGACACTGATCGCCGCGATTCCCAAATCAGAAAAAACAATCATCAAACCTTATGAAAACGACAAATTATTACATAAAAATCGCTCTGCTCTCGTTGGCAGTAGCGACGTTCACGGCCGCCTCTGCACGGGCAGACACCTATTCGTGGACAAACTTCCAATCAGACATCCACGGTGTAGCGCAGAACACCGATTCAAACCTTGTCAATCCGTGGGGCATGGCAGCCTCGCCGAGTGGTACCATTTGGGTCAGCGACAACGGCACCGGGGTTTCAACACTGTACAATCAGGATGGCACAGCCGTTCCGCTGGTGGTTCAAATCCCACGCTCCGCGGGAAACACTGAGGGCGCCAATCCCACCGGCACCGTGTTTAATCCCACACAATCCTTCCAAGTCACAAAGAATGGAACTTCCGCGCCCGCGATTTTCATCTTTGTGAGTGAAGACGGTTCCATTTCAGGGTGGAACCCGACGCTGGATAGCACGCGCGCCATCAAAGCCGTCGATAACGGCAACCGGGGGGCTGTTTACAAAGGCACAACGCTCGGCGTCGCGAACGGTCACAATTTTCTCTACGTAACAAACTTTCATGCCGGGAGAGTCGAGACTTACGATGAAAATTTTAGCCCCGTGAATCCCAATGGGTTCATTGACCCAAGTCTTCCCGCTGGATACGGCCCCTTCGGCATCCGGAACTTCAACAATCAGATTTATGTGACCTACGCGAAGCAGGATGACATGAGGCACGATGATGTTCCCTGTGCCGGCTGCGGGCTCGTCGATGTGTTCGACACCAGCGGCAATTTCCTCAGTCGGCTGACCTCACGCGGGCATCTCAATGCTCCCTGGGGACTCGCGCTCGTGGACGGCGAACTTTGGGTCGGCAACTTCGGTGACGGATTGATTAACGTTTACGATCCGACGACCGGCGCCTTTATCGAGACACTAACCCGTGCCGACGGCACGCCGCTCCAATTTGATGGTCTGTGGGATCTTCTTCCGCTGGGGAATGGCACTTACTTCACCGCCGGAATTGCTGACGAAGAGCACGGCCTCTTTGGCATCATCACTGAGGACCAGTAGGACAGCGCGAATTGGGAGAGCGCACGCATCCTTGTCTGCCGTTTACGCGGAGTTGTCCCGGCAAGGGCGTGCGCTCGCCATTTCGGGCTTTGAGTGAGGTCGCACTGCGATTCGCGTACACGCCAATGCGCCAGCGATCCTTAGCAACATGTGCGCGAATCAACATGCCGCCACCTTGGCCGCGCTCCGGCCACCAGCACGCCAAAGCTCTAGCGCTTCGCGTTTGTATTCCTCGGTGTATCTCGCCGTGTGGCGAGCCGGCTTCGATAACTGTGTCTTCATGTGGGCCTCTTTCGGGTTTTTGACCCCTTGCCCACTGTCCGTCAAATCAATGCAACCCTAGAGCTAAGTATTGACACTGCTTTAACCAGCCCCAGATGGGAAAATGGGCTTTTTAACATTCGGTTGAGGAGTTAGTGATTGGTAGAGTTGGAGACGTGGGACGTACGATCCTCTTTCTAAGCGCTGGGCCATTAATTTCAAGCTTTTCAGCAAACCGCAGTTGCAGAGACACGGCTTTGAGAATTCGATGTGACCGCGTAATCTCATAGCATGCGCGCATCGATACTCGGGGTCTTTGCGGTTCTGACATTGGTGTCTAGTGCCAACGCGGCGACGCTTTCTGAGGCTGATCTAAAGAATCTTCTTGCCGGAATTCGCCAGAACCGCAGCACGCAGGCCGATTTTCAGGAAGAAAGAGTGATCCGGCTGATGAAGAACCCAATCCTGAGCTCGGGGAGAATTTGGTTCCAGCCACCGGACAAATTCCGGCGCGAAGTGAAAGGCAACGCGCCCAGCGTCACTGTGAGCAACGGCCGCCAGCTCTGGATTTACTATCCAAATTTCAAATCGGCCGAGCATTATCCACTAGGCAAAGGATCGCCGCTCGACTCGACGGTGGCGGCAATCAATTCCGCGTTAAACTTGGAGAACATCGAAAACACGTTCCAAATCAGCGGGGCCAAGACGGAAAAAGGATATGAGCTGGCGTTGACACCGCGCACGCCTTCGATGAAACGAGCATTTCAAAAGCTTGATCTGCGAATCAACGACAACCTGCGCGTCGAACGCACCGATATGCTGCTGCCGAACGGCGATCGAATCGTGACCACGTATTCAAACCAGACGCGCGCGCCGGTCCCTGCTTCCACTTTCGAGTTCAAGCCACCGCCAGGAATCGAAATAACCACGCCGCTGGGACAGTAAAGACAATGATCAAACACAATGAGAGATGCCACGGCGTCTGACACAGACGCCCTACAATTCCGGTTTCGTCATTGGTCATTCGCCTGCCACGCCGTAGCTTCACGCGAAGGCGGGTCATTCGGATTTCGCCATTCTCAAGATTCGTGTCTATTTGTGCCTGCCAAGCCGTAACTCTAGAGATCCCTCGACTCCGCTCGGGATGACAAAAGGTGTGGAGGCTGGTCCATTCGTGATTAAAAGGAGCCGGCGTTTCAGATTCGATGAAGTGAGGCAGAGATTCCGCCTCGCTCCGACAGAGAAGCGAGTCGCCGTTTTCGTTGTTGCGGCCTTCGTGCTTGGGCTAACCACAAAATGTTATCGCGACGCGCATTCCTCCCCTACCGCCGTCCAAACTCATCCTGGCACAACAATGACGAGCAGGAGCAGGAGCACGAGTGAGGAAGCGAACCAAGCGCGCGCAACGAAGCTGCGTGACCCTGCGAAACGGACGCGAAAATCCGCAGAAAAACTTGATTTATCAGATTCAGCGACGAAACAAGAGCACCAGCAAAAGTAACAAGCCGGAAACTCATTCCCCCCGCATCGTGTTTGCGAAAGACATTGTTCCCACAGATCATCCCGGCGTGACCGACCATGTTGACGCCTTCGTAAAGCAGGTTTGCGAAGTGATCGTAGGAAAGAATCAGGAGGTAAAGCTCGCCGTGGCGTGTCTGCTCGCACGCGGCCACCTGCTGATCGAAGATATACCGGGCGTAGGCAAGACCACGCTCTCGCAGGCATTGGCGCGCTCTCTCGCGCTCGCTTTTCAACGCATCCAATTTACCAGCGATCTATTGCCTGCCGACATTCTGGGCAACTCCATCTTTGACCGCGATGAGCAGCGATTCGTCTTTCATCGTGGTCCACTTTTTTCGCAAGTGGTGCTGATCGACGAGGTAAACCGGGCGACCCCAAAAACACAAAGCGCGCTGCTGGAAGCGATGGAGGAACAGCACATCTCGATCGATGGCGTGACCTACGAACTGCCCGAGCCGTTTTTTGTCGTCGCAACGCAGAATCCGCAAACTGCTGTTGGCACTTTTCCGTTGCCGGAATCGCAGTTGGACCGTTTTCTGATGCGCATCGAGCTGGGTGTGCCGGACCGGGCCAGCGAGCGCGCCATGCTTTTGGGGATGGATCGGCGCGAGATGTTGAAGGAATTGAAGCCCGTTATCAGCCCGCGAACGCTCATAGAGATCCAGAACAACGTGCGAAAGGTGCACGCTTCGGCAGCACTGCTCGACTATTTGCAGGATTTGCTCGATGCCTCTCGGCAGCGTCACAGCACCGGTTTGTCGCCACGCGCCGGCTTGGCCTTGCTGCACGCGTCGCAGGCGTGGGCACTGATGAACGGACGCGACATGGTTTTGCCCGAGGACATCCAAGCGATTGGCATAGCGGTGATGGGACATCGGCTCGGGAACGATATCGAGCAACTCGGGCAAAGCGGACGCACATTCGCTGATAATTTGCTGCACAGTGTGCCTGTCCCGTGAAAGCAGGAAAATTTCCGCTGCTTTATCCGACCGGAAGTTTCGCGGCGCTGTTGTTTGTATTGGGAGCGATGTGGTATGCGGCCTCGAGTCAAAATAGCCCAGCCGTTTACCTGCTGCTCTTTGGGCTAACGGCAGTGTTTCTCGTTTCAATCCCGCACACGCTGCTCAACCTAACAAATGTAACGATAGCGCCGGAATCCGCGAAACCGGCGTTTGCAGGCGAGGAGGTTTCCCTGCCAGTCGAGATCATGAATTGCTCGCGTATCACGCGTCGCGGAATCGAATTGGTTTTGCCCGGCTCAGGCGGCGAGCGCAAACGCGTCGATTACATTCCAGCCGGCAAAGCCGCTCGTGTAACGCTTCGATTCCCAGCGGGGCATCGCGGCGAACGCAGGGTAGGAACATTTCGCCTAACGAGTATTTACCCGCTCGGTTTCGTTCGCGTTTTGAAAAGGTTCGCCTCCTCGCAAACGTACCTGGTGTATCCAAAGCCGTCGGGCGATCCTCGGCTTCCAGTGCATCGTGCGCGTTCACCGCACAGCCGGCCACAAACGGAGCTTGGAGAAGGCGATGACTTTGCAGGAGTCCGCGCCTATGTGCCGGGCGAATCGCAACGTCACATTGACTGGAGAGCCGTGGCGCGCGGACAGCCGCTCATGACGAAACAATTTGCTGCCGAAGCGGAAGGCTCGGTGCGTTTAGATTTTTCTGCTCTGCGTTTTCTCGGCATCGAAGAGAGACTGTCGCAACTTGCGCTGTGGGTGATCGAAGCCGAACGCGTGCGACGGCCTTACAGTTTACGTCTGCCAAACACAGACATCGCGCCCGCTGTTGGAGAGGCGCATTTTCATCGATGCCTGCGCGAGTTGAGTTTGTTTGAGGTAGGGACGCCGCGCCGTCCCCGCAGCGCGGGAGTCGGCGCAGCGCGCCGACCCTCACCACCAGGGAGCACGAGCATGAGTAAGAGTAAAAGTAGCAGGCGCACACAACCCTGGAGAGACACCGCCATTCCACGGCTGCCACTGCTATGGCTCGCCGCCGCGCTGCTGTTCACACTTCCCCCAATGTTCGGCACACTCGCCGGTTGGGCGCCTTCTTTCTTTCTTCTCGCACTGGCAATGAAATTCTGGATGGAGCCAAGAGGTTACCGGCTTCGTTCGATTGTTTTGAAACTAATTCTCGCAGCCGTAACCGTCGGCGCCATCTTTCTTAGCTACGGAACTCTCAAGGGCGTTGAGCCTGCCGTATCGCTTCTGGCCGTTCTGGTATCGCTCAAAATTCTCGAAGCGCATACCGCGCGTGAGTTTCAAGTAATGGTGATGATGGCGTGGGTGCTTTGTCTTTGTGGTTTTCTCCTTTCGCAGGATCTTGCGATCGGGCTTTGCCTCTTTGTCGCGTTCGCATTGCTGATTGCGGCATTGGTCCAATTTCATCGTGGATCGCCACCCGGCGCTTTCTGGCTACCACTGGCGACGACTTTCAAACTGCTGGCTCAGGCGGCGCCGCTTGTTGTTCTACTGTTCCTTCTGTTTCCGCGAATCAACACCGGCTTTACGCTTCGAATTGGCGATCTTCGCGGGGCGATGACCGGTTTTTCCGATCAGCTTTCTCCCGGCGGTATCGCGGCGCTCGCAAATTCTACGAACATCGCTTTTCGCGCTGAGTTTCCCGACCGCAGGACGGGGCCTGTTGGTCCAATGTATTGGCGAGGACTGGTCATGTGGCATTGCGAAGGAATGGAATGGCGCGGGCCTTATGCGCCTACGGCCATCTCCGATTCGTCTCGGCGATATCCCGCGAGAGACAAGACGATTCGCCAGCGAATCACCATCCCACCGCATAGCGCGCGCTGGATGTTTGCGCTGGATCGGCCCTTGGGAAGCCCTTCCGGCGCGATGCTCGCGCGCGGCAATTATCTGTACAGCTTTCAGCTGATTCGAAAAACGCGCCGCTATGAAGTGCTCTCATCCATCGAACCGATAGAAAAGCAACTTGACGCTTACGAACGCCGGCAAGCGCTTCAGTTACCCAAATCCATTAGTCCTGCGGTGCGTGAGTTGGCAGCATCCTTTGCCGCACACGATTCCGAGCCGCGGGCCACCGTGCACAACGCCCTCCAGTTTTTTCGGACGCAAGGATTCCGCTATTCATTGACACCTGGCGAATACAACAAGAACGATTTGGAGGAATTTCTCTTTCATCGTCGCACCGGCTTTTGCGGACATTACGCTGCCAGTTTCGCTACTCTGATGCGGCTGGCCGGAATTCCGGCACGGGTCGTGGTCGGCTATCTGGGCGGCGAATACAATGACTTGGGCGGATTCTTTCTCGTGCACCAGGCTGACACTCATGCCTGGTGCGAAGTCTGGATCCCAGAGAACGGATGGACGCGAATTGATCCAACCAGCGTGGTTGCCCCCGGTCGCGCGAGTCAAGATCTCAGCTCGTTTTTGGCCGGCCGCGTTGCTTCCGGGGAAATGGCCACTGGGCGGAGCGCGTTCGTCACGCAGTTGACGCGGTTAGCGCTAGTCAACCAGATTAGGTCCATCTGGGAAGCGCTAAACTATCAGTGGGACACTCGCGTCATGGGTTTCGACGCCGACGTCCAAGACGTGTTGCTGACTTCGCTGGGACTGACCAATAGGGGACCGCTCCCGCTCGTGATGCAGGTGCTGATTGTCATCGCTGCTGTGCTAAGCATCTATGCTGGATGGATGCAATTGCGGACGCGCCCTCGTGCCGATCGGATTCAGGCCTTGTATGAACGCTTTTGTCGGAAGCTTACCCGGATCGGCGTGCAACGCGATCCATGGGAGGGCCCGTCGGATTTCGCAACACGGGCGGCCCAATCATTTCCTAACGAGTCTGAGTGCGTTCGCCGGATCATCGGAACGTACATCGCTTTGCGTTATGCGCCGAGACCTGCCGCGACTAATCTCCATGAATTCGCAAAGGAAGTGGATGCGTTTACCGCCCATAGGTAGGGACATCGCGCTGCGATGTCCGGACGGCGCAGCGCGCCGTCCCTACCCGCTTATTTTCTCCAGCACGTTCATTGCTGCGTTATGGCCGCTCGATTGGTTCAGCCGCGCCACATGCTCATCCGCAACAGGCCGCGCTAATTGAGGAAAAGCGCATGTGCGCGCAGCAGGCGGAACATTAAAGATACTTTTCGGGGAGCGGGTGCTGCGCGCTTTCGTGTTGCCAGTAAATTGATACAATCCACCAACGCTTTCCGTCATTGAAAAGCTGAATGCTATTGATCCCGCGCATAAATGGCTCCGGGTCGCTCAGATCGTGACGCGATTCGTATGTGCTCCAAACGTGCGCAATCTGGCCAAATTGTTCGACCCTCCGCGCGATTTCTTTTTCGTAGAACCCCTTTTTCTCAATGAGCGGTTCCACGCGCGCGATGTAGCCCTCGACGCCGAGCATCTGCGGCGCAAGATCAACATCGTTCCTTCCGGCTTCGACGGCGGTTGGAATCAGGAGCGCGCCGGAAAGAAATAGTGACCGTTCGCGGTCCCAGTCACGCTTCTTATCGGCAGGCCCGGAGATCACGTCGTACGCCGCCGTGACAATCGCATCGATTGACGCTACATCAGACGGATTAGCTTCGGGAATGTTGGATGTCGGGATCGCTGGTTTAGGCATTGGATCAATTTTCAGCGATTAGCTTTTAATTCCTGCAATACCTTCATAGCTGCGTTATGTCCCGGAATTCCACTAACAGCGCCGCCGCGTAACGCGCTCGATCCGCAGAGAAACACATTTTCGTATTCAGTTTCCACCCCCCAAGTGCCGGCCTGTTCTCTGCGTTCGGCAAAAGGCCACGTTGGCGCGTTTTGAAAAATGTTGCCACGATACATTCCTAGCGCATCCTCGATATCGACCGGGCTTTTGCTTTCGATGCAGGGGCGGCCATCGCGCGCCACGGCCAGACAGTCTTCAATCGCCTCTTCCAGCCACTGGTTCACGCTTCCGAGAAATCTTTTCTCCGCTTCGCGCCGCATGTTTTCGTTGTCTCTCGCGAACAAGCTCCATGGCGCATCGAGCCCGAACAACGTCATTGTGTGAAAGCCCTGCTCTCGCAGGCCCGGTTCGAGAATGCTGTCGTCGGTCAGCGTGTGGCAATACATCTCGCAC
The DNA here is from genome assembly GCA_036499425.1 of Candidatus Udaeobacter sp. GTDB lineage: Bacteria > Verrucomicrobiota > Verrucomicrobiia > Chthoniobacterales > UBA10450 > Udaeobacter. The sequence goes on from DASYDT010000146.1 coordinate 8,068, forward strand.
GGCGTCTTCTCCGGCAATCGACCTCCAGAGGCCCGATCATAACTGGCATTCATTTGGTTGTAGCCTTCATCACTGTGGAAGGTCCCGCAAAATGCCTCCGTCGTCGGATATTTTTTCGCTTTCAGCCTGGGCAATCGACGCAGGAGCATGTTTATCTTGAACACTGATCCTTCGTCGGTGCGATCCGGTTGAAAAAAACGACCCGTAAATTTTGCCAGGACGTTCCGGCCAAAGTTCACTAATAAAAACCGCGCCTCGACCGTCTCGCGTTTCCCATCGACGGAAAATTCCACGCTACGTGCGTTCCCCTTCACATTCAGCGCCCGAAGATCGACATTCGTTAATATTTCCGAGCCTGCTTTGCGTGCTGCACGTTCCAGCTCGGATGATACCGCGCCCATCCCGCCGACCGGCACCTTCCATTCGCCTGTCTTGTTTCCGATGAGGTGGTAAAGGAAACAGCGGTTCTGTACGAACGAGGGATCGTGCGGATACGTGAACACGCCGATCTTCGCATCGGTGAAGACGAGCCCGCGCATGAGATCGTTTCGCAGATAACGCTCGATCACGCTCCCGAGCGGTTCGTCAACCAAACTGCGCCACGCCTCGCGGGAGATTGCATCAACATTGAACCGGCGAGCCATTTCTGCTTTCGGGACGAGCGGCTCAAGCATCGAGTCCCAGATCTGCTCCGCAAAAACGCGCGACAAATTGTAGAACTTTTTCATCGCCTCGAATTC
>DASYDT010000147.1:0-13960 GCA_036499425.1 Candidatus Udaeobacter sp.
TAGTTGGCTCGAACACGCTCACCGCAAGCAATAATGTGAAAACGCCTGCAATTATCAGCCGCATCCGTCGTTCAGGTGCTAGTTTCATATTGAGTTACTCTTTACAGAGCCGTTCCCATCAGCTTTCGGTTTGTTTGTCAACGGCCATTTTAATGTTTTTTAATTTTTAAGGTAATAGCTTCGGCCCGGCTGGTTTGTTTTTCATCTATCGCCAATTCTGCACCAACTTTTTCGGTACTCGTGTAGATGGGCTGCTTTTTTATCAAATATTTTCATTGGTCGTCTGGTTATCGGGCGCGTTTCCGCCATCCCCTCGTTTATACCCCCGAAATTTTTTATTCCGGGGACATTATTAAAATTGTCTTCCGGCGGCGGTTTTGTGTAAAAAGGGGCGTGCGCCAGATCCCAGGCAACGACCTCGTTCTCGGCCAAATCGCCGGGAGAAACAGAGTCTTGGGACTGTCCCGCGCCGAGCGCGACAAGCACCTCTACGTCTGCGGCGGCACCGGCACCGGCAAAAGCAAGTTCCTCGAGAACCTCATCCGACAGGACATCAAGCAATGGCACAAAAGCAAATGCGGGATGCTCGTCCTTGATCCGCACGGCTCGCTCTACGACGGACTCATCGAATGGCTCGCGTGGAACGAAAAAACCCTCGACGTTCCGATTATCCCCATCGATCTGCGGCAGGACGATTGGATCGTGTCATACAACCTGCTCCGCCAGCGCGAAACTGCCGATCCCGCCGTGTTGGTGGACAATATCACGGATGCGATGGCGTATGTATGGGGCCAGGGCGGGACGAACCAGACGCCCCTCTTTGCCCGTTGGTCGGGGAACGTCATGCGCGCCCTGTATGAGAAGAAGCTCACGCTCGTCGAGGCCGAGTTCCTCGTTGACCGCGTCGAGAAGCAAATCCGCTATGCCATGACTTCCGACTTGGCCGACAAACCGTCGCGGCAGGACTGGCAGTTCGCCGACACGCTCAACCCGAAAGACTTTGAATCGCAGATCGGCAGCACGGTCAACCGCTTGCAGCGGTTCATCCGCAACAAGACCATGCGCTCAATGTTCGGCCAGCCGGGCGCGTCGCTCGACTTAGGGCGGGCGTTGGAGGAGGGCTCGATAATCCTCGTATCGCTCGCGACCGAACGCGCCAAAGTCTCGAAGGAGAACGCGGAATTGTTCGCCACGCTCCTTTTGTCGGACTTGTGGACGGCGGCGCAGGAGCGCGGCAAACGCGACGGCGTGAAGCCGTTCTATGTCTATCTCGACGAATTCCAACGCTTCGTGACGCCGACGATTTCGGACAATCTCGACGAGGCGCGCGGCTTCGGGCTGCACCTCACGATGGCGCACCAGTTCCCGAACCAGTTGCTTGACCGCGGCGACAACGGGCGGCGGGTGTATAACTCCATCATGGAGAACGCGTCGAGCAAGGTCGTGTTTCGGCTCACCCACGAGGACAATTTGAGCGCGATGGCGAAGTGGCTCTTCATGGGCGTGATGAACCCCGACGAGATCAAGCACGAGCTTTACAGCACCAAAGTCATGGAATACCGCGAGGAACTGAGGACGAGCGTTGGCCGTGGCCGGAGCACCGGCGGAGGCGCATTCTCTGGCGTTACGGCAGGCAATAGCAGCAGCGGTGCATTCTCTGGAAACAAACAAATCGACGCTAACTCATGGAACGAGTCGTTGGCAAATTCGAGTGGTGACAGCCAAACTTGGACGGAATCAGAGAGCGAGACGGAATCGTCGGTCCTCATTCCCGTGTTTGGCAAGGAGTTGTCGCACGTCCAGTTCCGTTCGCTTGAGGAGCAGCTTTTCCGCTCGATGGCGGTGCTGTTCGACCAGGAGCAGCGGCATGGGGTAGCCCGCATGGTCGGCATGAACGCGCCGGTCTCCATCGTGACGCCGGAGGTGTCGAAGGTGCCGTCGTCGCCGGAGCACACGAAAAGGTTCCTTGATCGGCAATACGAGAAGATGCCGTTCGCGCTGACCAACGAGAAGGCGCAGAAGCAGGTTGCGGAGCGAGCCGCAACATTCGCGCACGACCTGTTTGAACAGGCCGCGCAAGAGCCGGTTAAGGCGAAGCGGCGGATTCATTAGCGCTTGACATTTTATAAATAAGATTGAAAGAATCCGTTTCTCAACCCTCACAAAAAATATGAAATTAACCATCAGAAGAAATCAGAGTGACGTTAAGGGAATGTTTGGCGGTCACAAGGGAGTCAAATTCAGCCTTTTTGGAAAATGCGATGTCAGTGAAGGCGAAAAGGCTCTTATTGAAAAATATAAAGTCGGTGAATACCAACTGGCGGAATATAAAATCAAATTGAAGAATGGCGACTCAATTGATTTTAACATTACGGTTAACGGGATTATTACAGGTAAACACGTGGAAACTGACGATATCAGCGAGTTGCAAAAACTGGAAGAATCCATGAAAGAAGGTTGCAGGAACTTAAAAGAAATGCTGGCTGTTATGACCACGTTCGGTGGCGAAGAAATTTTTGAGATATAAGCATGAAAGCTGAAATAATCCGAATGATTACAAGGCTCTTTGGAAAGAGCCCCGTATTTACATGTAAACATTGTGGCGCTCCACATGGCGGGGGAATGCCCGATCCTCACATTTGCAGGGAGTGTTGGGGCAAAGGAAAAAGGTAGGCGTTTAGTTGTGGTAAACAATTATTCGCAAAAGCGCCACTTTAGGCTCAAATCAAACGCATTGGAGATGTAATTGGCGGACTGGAAGAGACATTGGATGGGCATCCAAACGATCATTCGGCGTGTAAGGAATTGCGCAGACAAAACCAATTATTGCAACGATTGCGTGAGGAGCTGAACAACTTCTAACTGAAAAGGTGCTTAAAATATCGCTCCGGGTTATCGAGAAAATTTTTCGTTAGCTTGTAGTGTTCCGTATCCTTGTAGTTAACCTGCTTTAATTTCCCGTTTTCGATGCTGAAAATAGTAGCCCCCGGATAGCTCAGAAGTATCGGTGAATGTGTTGCGATGATGAATTGGTTTTGCTCCTCTTTTTCCATTTGATTGAGGATGGCCAAAAGGGAAAGCTGTCTCGTTGGCGATAAGGCGGCCTCTGGCTCATCGAGAATATAGATGCCGCGCCGAAGGACAAAACGGTTATTAAAGAGGGCAAGAAATGATTCGCCATGTGATTGTTCATGAAGGGATTTATCGCCATATCCCATCAGCACCGACGAGTCAGTTTTGGCGATCTCATCAATTTGGTTGGCGAAATCAAAAAAACTCTCGGCGCGCATGAAAAAGCCCTTGGTCACCTTCGGCAGCCATGACAGTTTCGTTGCCTGCGCCAAAGCAGTTTGGTTCGCTGACTCATCCAATAAATGGTTTCTGTTTCCTCCCATTAGGCTGAAGCCGCATTTTGAAGCGATCGCCTCGAGTATGGTTGATTTTCCCGAGCCGTTTTCTCCCACAAAAAATGTGATCGGTTTTGTAAATTCAATTTCCAAACCATGTGAAAAAAGCGGCAGGTTAAAAGGAAAAGCATCCTGTTTTTCAGACTTCGAGAAACTTGCTTTTTTGAGGAATGGCGAAGAAAGTTTAGGCGATGGCATTCACCGCATATTATCACGAAACTGAAAACTGATATACTCATTGGTAGCTGTGTCAAAAGTTCAACCTCCATTACAACTTCAACCCCGCGACATCGCCTTTCTTCGGGGCCTTTTTGAGTCCCGCGTTATGACGGCTAGGCATATCGCCGCCCTATATTTCAACGACAAGCGCGAATACGCGAAGAAGCGGCTGCAGAAATTGAAGGCTGTTGGATTCATAGGCGAGCGCAGGCGGAACGTCAACGAGCCTTCCGTCCTCTTTTTAACCCGCAAGGCGTTCGCATACCTCAAAGGCAGCGGCCAGCTTTCGCAGCACCCCTCGCTTGGCGTCAATTCGTTCGAATCCCGCGCCACGGTGAGCAAATTCACGTTGCATCACGAACTTGAAATCATGGACGTGAAGGCCGCATTTCATTCCGCGCTCGCGCAGTCCGAGACATTCTCGGTTGCTGAGTTTTTAACCTGGCCCCTCCTGTATCAGTTTGAAACGTCCCGTAACGGATACAGCTCGGGTGTCTTGGTGAAGCCCGACGGCTTCATCCGCATCCACGAGAAGGAGGCCGACGGCGGATTATCCGAACACTCGATGTTTCTTGAGGTGGATCGTTCGAGCAAGACCCAGGACGCGCTCATCGCCCAGATCAGCCGCTACCTTGAATATTACAAGTCTGGCGGCTTTGCCGTCCGAAATGGCGGAACACAGGATCGTTTCAAGGAATATCCGTTCCGCGTCCTCATAGTATTCAAATCAGCCGAACGGCGAAACAACGCAGCCGAACGATTGCTCCAAAACAATCCGCCCATTTTGACCCTTGCATGGCTTACGACCCTCGCCGAGGCGACGGCCCACCCTCTCGACTCAATCTGGATTCGGCCAAAGGATTACCGCGAAGCCGCCAAGGGAACTCCGTTCGAGCCGAGGGAACGGCGCGAAGCGTGGGGATACCAGCGACAAAGCGCCCGCGAGGCATTCGTCGAAAAGAGCGTTCGGAAACTCCGCCTCTTCGCCGAGGGCGAGTGAAATCACTTCAAGGCAGAGTCAATAAAGGCTGCAAAATCGCGATTTTGCAGCGGTTTGACAGTATGCCAAACCGCTTTGGGAACCGGCAACGACAGGAATTGCGCCATGTCCTGACGGGAACCCTCCAGTTTGACCACCGGATCGCTCTTTGCGGCGTAATAGAAGCTGCTCATTTGCGAGATGACCAGGCCTACGAAAAGTTCTTCCGTTGGCGTTGGCGGCTGCTTCGCCGCATCCGCCGAGGGATCGAGAACGCGGGTCAGGCTCGGATTGCGAAAGCACTCCTTCCAAATATCTTGATAGTTCGAGACGATGGCGAGAAAGTTCCCGATGCGGCGCGCTTTGGCGTCCACGTGGATCGTGTATGCCGCGAACAGGATTCCGACGGAACTCAGGAGATCGAACCAATTTTGAGCGAGCCATTGTGCCATACCCCCATTTTACCATGAGGGGAACGGACGACGCCACCCCGACGCGCTACCGCTGCCTGTCGCTTCCCTTGGACTGCGCCCGTCGCATCACTTGGGCGAAGTCGATCTCGATCGCAGCGGCCATGCGGAGTAGCGTCTCGAGCGTCGGGTTCCGCATTTCGCGCTCGACGTAGCTGACCATCTGCTGCGAAAGCCCGGCGCGCTCGGCAACGAGGTTCATGGACAGCCCGCGCCTTTCGCGCTCGCGGCGCAAAATCTGAGCAACCCGAGAGCAGACGGCCTGTTGCGATTTCTTGTCTGTTGCCACGGAGCGAAAATATGTGAAAAGGCCTTGACGGGGCATCTCACTATAGTTAGAACTTGGGCGTTATGTTTCTGCGACGCATCGGACAAGACCCGCACGCCAACGGCGCGCAGACCCCCGCCTGCCGCGGCTGCCCGGACATCTGGGAGCTCGATGACGGCGATTTCGCCGTCATCGGCGTAGACATCACGGACGCCGCCGCCCCGAAATTGCCGCCGACTGCGGGCTGCGGGCCGGACGAGCGCATCGTCCGGCTGCCGCGCAACCTGCTCGTTAACGCCAAACGAGACATTCCCGACCGGCCCCAATGACCTGCGTCTTTATTTCCAACATCGTGCAGCCGTCACCTCATTCACTTGTCCACACTTGGAGAATCCCACGAAATCCACCGTCGAAAATGCAAATCGCGTTGCCTAGCAATGCGATTTTGCATTTGACAAAGCTGGGGGGGGGGGGCGGCATTTTCTCCAAATGCCTTTTTGCCGAAATTCGGAGGCAAAACCAGTGACGAAACTCTCTAAAATATCTGGCGCAGAAACGTAACCGACAAATGGGTTGCAAAAGTCCGCGAAAGAGTTAGAACCATTCACAGTCAGCAAAAATCACCAGAAGGAAATATGAAAATCAAAACATGCGCAACTGCCGGAATTCTTTTATTATTTTTCACCTCACTGTTTCCGGCCTTTGGCATCGAGAATATCCAGGTTTCGGTGCAATCGTCCAACGTGGTCCTATCATGGCCGAGCCTGACGAACGAGACCTATATCGCCCAATATCGCCACACGCTCGATTCGACCGACGCTTGGGTTACGCTGACCAATTATTATCCCGCGACGCTCGGAACAAACGTCACATTGTTCACGCACTCCAATTCTGTGGATTTCGGCGTGCCGGGAAGCAGCGGCGGCGGCACGAACAGCGGTGGGGGCAGCCTATTGCCAACGCCGGGCGGAACCAACGATTATTCAGGCCCGCCTGGAACTAACGGCGTGCCGGGAACAGGCTTCTACCGCGTCGTCCGCGACGGGGTGCATATGTGGGGCATCACCAACGGCATGGTGTTGAGCAACGTTTTGGAGACGGTGGTAGAATTCGCCGTGGACAGCACCGACCAAGTTGTCGGCGTTAGTTTTTACGACACCAACAACATTCCGCTTATCGGAGCATCCGCGCAGTCGATTGGCAGTAATGTATGGGTGCTCATATGGAATACAACGATGGTATTCAACGGAGACTATGCTATTCATGCGGAACTCAATTTTGCCTCCGACGAGCCGGTCGTCAGTCAGCCGGTTACAGTGACTATCAACAATATCATCTCCTTCCCAAATTATTTCTCGACCGTTTTCGGCGATGAAATGTGGATTTATGCACAAACCATTCCGAACGCGGCCTACGAGATTGACCTTTACGACGAAAGCACGAACTATCTTGGCTCATTCGATGATTACGCCGACGGGAACGGCACGATTTCGTTCATATGGGATTTGACCGACGGGAGCGGAGACACTTTCGACAGCACGAATTTCTTCGGTGTGTTCACGGTAGACACTTCCAGTTTGCCGAATGCAATACTGCAACCAAACCTACGCTCCCAAGCCAGCGCAAAACCCTCTGGAACGGACGGCTTTCTGACGACACAACCGAACAAGAAAGTCATCTCATTCAAAACTAAGGCCAAAAATGGTGGAGTGGTCGTCCATCCCAACACCGGCGGATCTTCGGCCAGTGCGCCGCAGCTATGGTCAAAGGAAGGAAAGTGGACACCGAACAACAACTGGGTAGTCGCCTACGGTAGCTTGACGGGCGATGCGACGGTTGACCAGAGAGCGACCGCGATGATCGTCGGAGGGTCGGCGAGCCCTACCGACTACAACGGCATTCTCGGGACGTTAGATGCCTATGGATTGCACGGAAACCTTTCCCCCGGCAACAATGCCCAAGCCGGAACGGTATTCACCTTGCAAGACACCAACACCAGAGCCAGTTTGTTGGGCTACTTGGCCGACCACCGCTATGAAAATTTTTATTACTTCGGCCACGGCAACAGTTCAGCCATCGGTGCCTACAATGGCCCCGTCACCGGCATCACCGAGGATCAGATCGCCTTCGCGCTCGGAAACGTGCCGCTAAGCCGAACCTACACAGGGCCGACATACGGGCATCTGTTCGGCTTTCCGGTCACGTCAACGCTTACGTTCGGGGCCGCCATAGAGCATGTTGCATCGCACCCATATCGTTTTGTCTGGATAGACGCGTGCGAAACCGGCAAAGCCAATTTTTGCGAAGCGTTCGGCATCCCGGCAGTTACAGCTACCACAAACTTCTTTGCCACGGCTGGCGTCGAGTCTCGCGCGTTCATCGGTTTTCAGAAGGAGACTGGATTCGACCCTTCCAATTCTTCCAGCGACCCTAACGGCTGGCCCAATCGTTCCGTTATGATGTTCCAATTTCTTGATGCCTGGCTAAGCGGTAATTATGATTTGAATACGATTGTTCAGAGCGCGAAAAACACTTTCGGAGGCTCCTATGGCTATAAAATGGATTCGTCCGTAATCATTTATGGCGCATCTAATTTGAAACGGTTTACCTTTACGAGATCACCATGATTAAAAATTTCATCTCGTTGTTTGCTCTGACCTTGTTGATTCAACCAGTCTGGGCCGACACCGCAAAGCCCGCGGAAGCGCAGGCGGATGAAAGACTGACATTGATTAGAACCCTCAACCATGCCGCATTCGCCTACCGCGCAGAGGTCATACCGAAAATGTTGGCCGAGGCAAATTGGGCTGCGCATCGGCTTAACTTGCCTACACATTATCCCATTGGGATGACTGACATCCAAGACGACCACATTTCCGCATTGTGGTCGAGCATCCCATTCACCAATGGATATCCCGACACCGTTTTCGGGACGAACATTTTTGACCCCGGCATTCCGCGCGACGATAGGTTAAGGTCTTTCAGAATCGGGCTTTACGGATATATCGCAAATGCCAACTTTGAATTTGGCTTTGTTCAGGGAAAATTATGCCGGATTACACGTATGAGCGAGCCGAACGTGGAGTATTACGCTCACGATCTGGATAAGTTGGTAGGTAAACCCTCGCTCATTGACACTAATGGCGCATACCAACTGGCGACGCAATGGCTGGCAGCGTTGGATGTGGACGTTGTTGCATTGAATAAACTAAAGTGGACTGTCAACCAACTCCATTATCTTCCGCACGGGACAACCAACGCAGTCACTCTGCCGCTTTTCTACGTGGACTTTGGTTCAATACATTCCCCAGCAGACGGCAACTTAAAAGCTTCTGATAAGCCATTGGTCTCGGTAGAGATTTTAGGCACGACAAAAGAGCTTCAAAATTTAGAAATCGTAAATGCGCTTTTATTCTCTCACAGACAACCCGTGCTTATCACCAACATCCTTGAACTGATTCGCACCCCAAATCCGCCCATGAAGCATCTGGAGCCGACCCCAATGCCCGGATCAAGTTAGCCTATATTTGATAAAAAGCGGCCTCTTTCAAGGCCGCTGTGTTCAGACACGGAGTCTGATTTTCAATTCTTCTGCCGACAAGTCCGTGGGTTGCTTGTCGTTTGTCAATTTCATCCACCGAACGAAGCGGTGCGGCGACACCTGCCCCAGGATCGTCAGGGCGCACCGCTCACCGGCGTCATTGCCGTCCGTCATGACCCACACCCGACCGTGAGGCTTCACCAATGACACGAGGAGTTCCGCCTGCTTCCGCGAGCAGTCCGCCCCCATCGTCGCCACCGCGTGCGGCAGCCCGTGCTGATTGAGCCACCACACCGAGGCGAATCCCTCGACGACGATCAGCTCGTCGAGCGGAGTCTTGAACCGGAAGCCGTTGTAGAGGAACAGTGTCTTTCGGAACTCGAATGTCTTCCCGTCGCGTATGCGTTCGCCTGGCAATCGGTATCGCGGGTTGTCTTCGCTGATCGTCGCATTGTCCACGACCCGACCGGCATAGCCGACGAGCCTGCCGTCATGGTCATGTAGCGGAATCGCAATTCTGCCCTTGAGCATTCCGCGCGAGCAGAAGCCGATGCCGAAATGCCCGATCGTCTCTCTCGTGAATCCGCGGTTGAGCAGATACGGATGCTCCGTATCCAGTCCCTTGAGCTCGAAGTCAAGCGGCTGGTTGACGATGATCGGCAGACTGCTTTTCGCTTCAGCCGGTTTTGGCGTCACCGGCTTTTCGGCGGGCTTTGCCGCTGATCTGCCGAGTTCGGGGCAGAGCGTCCTTTGCAGATCACCGGCCACGGCGCGGAATGCCGCGCCGTCTTTCGGGTCAACATTCTGCATCATGGCGGCGAATTCCAGGAGATTGCCTTTCGCGCCGCAGCCGAAGCACTGGAAGATTCCCTTTTCGAGGTTCGCCGAGAACGACGGCGAGTTCTTCTTTCCGCTGTGATTCGGCAGGGGACAGAAGCCGTGATGCTGGCTGCCTTTGCGCCTCACTTCGATGCCATAGTGTTTGAGCACCTGCTCGAAGGCGACCCGTGCGCGGAGTTCCTTGAAGTCAATCCATGCACTCATCAGTAGTCCTCCGGCAGAAGTATGGTCGTCGCCGACCTGTCGCATTCGGTGATTATCCAGAATTTTATGTTTCGGGCTGATAGGTATGCCGAGAACAAGCGGCCCTCGCCGCTCAATGCGCGTTCGTTTGAATTCCAGTCCTCCGGGTCGAGCGTCCCCCAATCGCCGCGCACGTGGCGGGCGAGTGCGGTGAGGATTTCGTCGTTCGGAACGGTGTTTAGCGCGTTCGGCGTAGCTACGATGTGCCCGAGCGGAAACTTGGGCGCAGTCTGATCTGACATGTGAATTCCTTTGGGTTGAGGTTGTAAAAGGAACGAATGTTCCGCTTACAATCAAAACACGGCCCAACCAAGGGGTCAATGTGGATAGCCCTACAATATGCCCGTATCTATTGACTTTTATGAGTTTTTAGTGATATAATAATATCAGACTTTCTTTGGAATTCCCCCTTTCGTTGGCAGTTGGCCGAAGCTTGCAACACGGTGTTGTTGGCTTCACCAGTTGCTACTATGAAAGACACCATTGGAAAATCCATTGCAGAGACTCGCCAGAAGTTATTCGAGGGCCGCGTCGAGAGGGAGATAAACGGCAGAATCTTCCCGCATCTCAGGGGGGAGGCAAACCACGGCTACCCGTTTAGTTCCGAGGACGAGATGGTTGCGCTGCATATCGGAACGGGCCTCACGGCGCAGCGCAACTTCGACCTCATCGAGGACATTGCCGCCAAGATGCCGTTGGCGCAAGCTGACGCGTTCCGCTATGTCGCGTACCGCGACCTCAACGCGCGGATAGAGATGTATGTGAAGCTCGCCCGCCGCCACGCTCTGCCGATGCGGCCCACAGCATCCGCAGCATAGGAAGCGCCAAAAAGCCTCGTTCTCACGAACGGGGCTTCATTTTACCTCGTGCGATTGATCGTCCATTTTCTGAGCGCGAGGAGCCGTCTTTCCATTTCGCCCGGATCGCCCTTGAATTCCTCTCTGATCTTCGCTTCCCATTTCCGGGCGGCGTCCTCGTCCCCGAGGAGATCCCTCATGAAAGCCTCGAGATCCTCGTCGGCCGACCTCATTTTTGGCTTTGGAGGATCGAGCGTCTCGCTGTAAGATTTCAAATTCACGTCCAGTTTTGCCCTCTCAACTTTCAATTTGGCGATTTGTATGGCCTTCTCCTGCTCGCTCATCTGCACGGCGTGCTCGTCCACTTGGGGCATCATGTTTTCCCAGAAGCCGAGGCATGTGGCGTAGTTGAACTTCTGCTCGTCTTTGGCCAGGAATATCAGATCGCCGCAATGGTGGCACTTGTAGGCCTTCGGCTCCGCCTCGCAGTGCTGACAGCGGTGTATGAAGGGAAAGTCGTAGGCGCGTTTATTCGTGCAGCCGTTGTATCCGCACACCCAAGGCGTGTGCGTCTCAATGTACTTCTTGCATTGCGGGTTGGTGCATCTTATGGCGATTGACCGCTTCCTAAGCAGGAGGAGATAGGCGCCAAACGCAATGAGCATCGCGATCCCGTCGGCCGTCCACATCGAGTGGGAAATTTGCAACAGGTACACCAAGGGGGCAAACAAGGCGATTGCAATGAGCCAGTTTATCGGCTCCCTGTATCTGAACCAAAGCCTCGCTCTCAATGGGTTGCAAGTCGTTGTCATTTACGCAGCCATCTCCTGATTCTGTCCTCGATGGTCCCCCTGGGGAGACCGTATCTCTCTCGCGACCGGCGGACAACCTTGTCCCTGTTGCCGCGCCGCCCGCCCGAAGCCGGAAGCGTACGCGCGGGGAACGAGTTGCCGTGCCGCCCGTCTGTCAAAACTTTGGCATAGACCCGGTGGTTTTCCAAATCCACGAACTGCTGCGCAGTATATTCGCCGCCGAACTCCCGTTCAAGCAGTTCTGCGTCGCGTCGCCCGACCCGAAAGGCGACCATTGATCCCACGTTGCCGAACACCGCGTCCCGTATCTCCGGCCGCACTTGGTCCGTGTACTGGTGGGACAGCGTGAGGCATAGCCGGTACTTCCGCGCCTCCGAAAGTATGGAAACGAACGAATCGGTGGCGAACGACTGGAATTCGTCGACATACAGGAAGAAGTCCCTGCGTTCCGCCTCCGGGACATCCGCCCGCGACATGGCCGCCAACTGGAATTGCGTCACGAGCGACGCCCCAATGAGGCTGGACTTGTCCGCCCCCAACTTGCCCTTTGAGAGGTCGGCGATGAAGATGCGCCCGTTGTCCATCATGAAGCGGGCATCGATCCGGCTTCGCACCTGCCCCAAGATGTTCCTCGCGTGCGGTGACATCAGAAGCTGCCCGACTTTGTTCTGGATTGGCGCTATCGCCTCCTGCATGAATTTCTTGTCGTATCGCTCGAACTCGTCCTCCCAGAAGGATCGCACCACCGGGTCTTTGACCTGCTTCACTACCCAGGCGCGATAACGGGCATCGGAGAGCATCCGCTGCAGCCCGAGCAGGCTCACGTTCTCGCACTCTAAGAGCGCGGCGACGGCGGCGTACAGGATATATTCCATGCGCGGGCCGAAGAATTCGCCCCAGATGCTTTTGAAAGCGCTCACGATCCCGGAAGCGACCAGATGCCGCCTTTCGGGAGGCGTTTGCCCAAGCAGGTTGAGGCCGATGGGATATTCGATATCGGCGGGATTGAAATACACGACATCCTCAATGCGGTTGCGCGGAATCAAGTCGAGGATTTCGTCCGCCAAATCTCCATGCGGGTCTATCACGCCGACCCCGCGTCCGGCGGCGATGTCCTGCAAGATCAAGTTGCGAAGGAGCGTCGTCTTGCCCGTGCCGCTCTTCCCGACGGTGTACAGGTGCTGTCGCCGGTCATGAGGTCGCAGGCCGAAGGGGGCTTCTTGCCCCCATTGCTCGCGCATGCCCAAAATGATGTCCCAATGTTCCATGTTCCAAGCGGCCCGCTACTCCTTAAAAATATCCCGCCGGGTCTTCGAATCGGCGGGTATTCGCGTTGGCGACATGCGTCTGATTACGAGCCGCCAAGGTAATAGAGGCCCGGCTGGAAACGTGAGGCAACTTCACACGCGATAGATTATAGCATTGGTGGCCCACGGCTGTCTCGCCGCCGACTTTTGGATTGCGTTTACGAGGAAATTTTGCGACCACTTGTGCCAATCGGAAATGAATCGTGCAGCCCCAAATTACGCGGCGCTTCTCTTCGTCACCCTCGCCGCGACCGCATTGCTGATCAATAGAATCCCGCGCCCCGATAAGGAGCCGACGGTGGCCATAACGTCGCCGCCACTACAACCGCCGCCTCAAAAAATCCCTACGTTTGCCAGCCCATCTCAATGCGTTCTTCAGCCGGGGCCGCGGGACGGGAAAGACATTTGGACCACCACCGTTCTCCCATACACGGATCGCGTCCAACGTGGCGTGGGCGGCGGCCTGCACGATGGACGTCTGCGGGTGGGCGGATGGGGAGACTGGTATTACTCGCTCATACAGTTCGATCTGGCGCTTATGCCGAAGTCCGCCAAGTCCGCCACCCTCTGCCTGTACTGCTACAATATTTCCGGCGGCGGCACGCCGCTGTTCGTTGATCTGATAACGCAGCCGTGGGATTGGCAGACCGCCGGCACCGGCTTTGACAAGGAGCGGCTGTGGTGGAAGGATAGACCGGGCACCGAGTTGTGGCCTCCAGGAACGGCCTTTTCGACGCCGGTTCAAGGCCAATGGTACGTTCTTGATATCACTTCGCTCTACAACGCATGGCAGAAGGGTTCCGTCTTGAACTGGGGAGTGCAGCTACGTCCATATTTCAACTTGAACAACAATTTCGACGAGTTCTATAGCTCAAATTGCGAAGATCCCAAACTACGACCAAAGTTGGTCGTGGAATTTTAAATTAACTAATTTCCAAACCCGTCCGTGGGTGAACCCGTCTCCGCGTGAGCGGAGTGAGGGAGGTTTGGGGCGAGCACGGCCATTGGCCGCGCGCAGCCCCGTGATGGCAGAAACCGACCGAAGTCGGGGATGCCGCCAAGCGGCCAAATCCCGAC
>DASYDT010000148.1:0-123110 GCA_036499425.1 Candidatus Udaeobacter sp.
CGCGTTCTGAACGAGCCGAAGATCGACGAGTCCTTAGGCGTTCCATTCTCATCACGACATTTACTCGAATGCCTTCAGGTAGGAGCAGAGCGGTTTGGCTGGTCCAAACGCACTCCAGAGGTCGGCTCGATGAAACGCGACGGGTTAACGCTCGGTTGGGGTATGGCCACGGCTACGTGGGTTGCAGCGCGATTTGCAGCTGCGGCCAATATCCAGCTTCGCGACGACGGCACCACGCGAATCGCATGCGGCACGCAGGACATCGGCACCGGCACGTACACAATTCTCGCGCAGCTTGCGGCGGAAAAGGCCGGTGTCACTCTCGACAAAGTCGAAGTAGCCCTGGGTGATACATCGCTTCCGGAAGGCCCTGTCTCGGGTGGTTCGATGGCGACTGCATCGGTTATTCCAGCGGTTCTTGCCGCGGCGGATGACGCAATCAAATCCCTGCTGACTGTTGCAACGACGACGCCAGGTTCCCCTTTCGAAAAACGCAAAAATGACGAGCTCGCTTTCGAAAGTGGCCGCGTTTTTCTCAAAGCGAACGGTTCTGCAAGCGGCGTGGCGTTTGCCGATTTGCTCCGGCGCGCGGGTCTGCGCTTCGTGACGGGCAGCGGTCAGTCCAATGCTACCTTCGGCGAGGAAAAAAAGAAAAAACCGAAATTCTCAACGCATTCGTACGGATGTCACTTTGTCGAAGTAACCTGGCAGCCGGAAATCGCGCGGTTGCGCGTCAATCGCGTCGTTAGTGTCATGGATGCGGGGCGCATTATCAACCCGCTGGCCGGGCGCAACCAAATCGAAGGCGCTGTGGTGATGGGAATCGGGATGGCGCTGTTCGAACACACAACCTACGACCCGCAAAACGGCGCACCAATCAACAGTAACGTCGCCGACTATATCATGGCGGTGAACGCCGACGTGCCCAAGCTCGAAGTGCATTTTCTCGATTATCCCGACACAGAAATCAATCCGCTAGGTGCGCGCGGTATTGGAGAAATTGGTTTAGCGGGAATCGCCGCCGCTATCACAGCTGCTACCTATCACGCCACCGGCGTGCGTGTGCGCGATCTGCCAATCACAATCGACAAATTGATATGAAAGATATTTACGAGATTCTGCGCGAGTGGAAGAGACGTCGCGATGAGCGGTTCGCGCTCGCGACGCTGGTGCGCGCGCAAGGATCAAGTTATCGACGTCCCGGCGCGCGCATGCTCATATCCGTGGATGGAAATACAGCCGGTTCGCTAAGCGCCGGTTGCATTGAAGAAGAAGTTACGCGCCGTGCTCTTGAAGTGCTGGAAACTGGTGAATCAACAATCATGAGCTTTGACACGCGTAAACGTTTCGGGTGTGCGGGTAATATCGGAATTTTCATCGAGAGCGTGTCGAACAATTTGCTTGTTGAACTCGCTCGCAATCTCGACGCCAGACGCAGTTGCTGTGCGATTACGAGATTTAATGGCAATAAGGTTGGAACTCGGATTTCACGATCCGATTGCAAGCAGGATTACGAGGACGAGCATGAGAGAAGGCTTCTACAGGAAATTCATCCGCCAATGCGCTTGTTTGTATTCGGAGGCGGCTCGGACAGTGCACCACTTCATTTGTTCGCGAATTCATTGGGCTGGCAAACATTCGAGATGGCTGACGCAAACGAGTTGCCGATAGAACCGGATGAATGGACCGCAGCAATCGTTAAATCGCACAATTACGGACGCGATTTTGCAGCGCTACAAAAATTGTTGCCGCTCGATTTGCGTTATGTCGGATTGATTGGACCGCGAGAACGGCGCAATCAATTGCTGGGTGATCTTCTTGATCTTGGCGTCACGATCAACGCTGGGTTTTTTGCGCCTGCAGGGCTCAGTATCGGCGCAGAAACGTCGGAGGAAATCGCGCTTGCAATCGTATCCGAAATTCAGCGCGTTTTTGCCGGTTGTTCCGGTGAGTCGCTGCGTGAAAGAAAATCGTCCATTCACAAAGCTGTGGAGTGGGCCGACACGTCAGCGATTTCAAAGCGGTGACATGTCACCGTACTCCAAAAAAATAGGCGCGGTGATTTTAGCGGCTGGGGGATCGTCGCGGTTCGGGCAACCGAAACAACTGCTTCCATTTCGAGGAAAAACATTGCTTCGCCGCATCGTCGATGCAGCATCGGCAGCCGGTTGTTCGCCCGTTGTGGTCGTGACTGGGAGCAACAAAGAGAAAATCGATCACGAGTTACAGGAATCAGGCGTGATAAGAATCCAAAACATTCACTGGCAGCGCGGAATCGGCAGTTCAATTCGCACCGGCGTGCAAGTCTTCATTGATCGCGTTCCCAGTGTCGAGGCAATCATTCTTCTGGTTTGCGATCAGCCCCTCGTGGAAGCGGACACGATTCAAAGAATGATCACGCTGCATAAGAATACAAACAGGCGCATCGTCGCCTCAAGCTATGCGGGTACTCTGGGTGTTCCTGCTCTCTTCGGCCGTTCTTTTTTTTGTGAATTGCTTTCGATCGACGATAAAGCCGGCGCAAAATCGGTCATTTTGCGCAATGGCGATTGCGTTTCGCAACTTGAAGTTCCCGAAGGTGAGGTCGATGTCGATACGTGGGAAGATTGGAAAAAGCTTAACGGAACCGGTCATCCTGAACGAAGCGAAGGATCTCTCACAAGTTGATCGATCACGCGGCTAAGCTTGTGGATGTTAGGCTCAGCTTGCGAGATTCCTCGCCGTCTGCGCGGCTCGGGATGACAAACATCATCGTCCGCCGAAAAGTCTCCGAAACGATTTGAACAAGCGGCCGGGGAAAGTCGCAGCCTTTTCGGGTAAACCCGGCACCTGCTGCGCAAACGGCCATTGCGCGCCGCCATGCACCTGGCACGCGGCGGTCGGCACCTTGTCGGCAGGCAAATCGATGTCGTAAGCGGTGCCGGCCTCCATGCATCCGGTCGTGGCGAGCTGATTGGAAATCGAGCAGACCGTGGCGTGTTGGATCGGCATGGTGGGTTGCAACGGCTCGGCCGGATAATGCTGCGACGCTTTGTTCATCACCTGTGTCCAGACTGGCAAAGCCAGAGCCGCGCCGTAACCGTGTGGAATGATCGTGGTCGGCTGATCGAATCCGACCCAGACACCGGAAGTGAGCGTGCTGGTGTAACCAACGAACCAGGCATCTTTGTAATCGTTGGTGGTGCCGGTCTTACCTGCCGCCGGCAACCTGAAACCGAGTGACCGCGCACTGGCGGCAGTGCCCTTAGTCAAAACTTCTTCCATTAACTGCGAAGTCATCCAGGCTGCGCTCGGATCCAGCGCCGGCGTAGAGATGTGCGCGGCGAGGTAAATCGGTTTGTGCTGCTGATCGTCAATGCGCTCGACGATGTAAGCCTGTTTGCGCACCCCGGCATTCGGAAAAATAGAGTACGCAGCGGTGAGATCTTTCAGGTTTGTCTCAAACGCGCCGATGTAGATCGCTGGTCCATGCGGAACATTTTGAGAAACGCCGAGATCGTTAGCGACCTTTTGCACAGCATCGAGCCCGGCGAATTGGCCAACTCGCACGCTCATGGTGTTGCGCGAATGTATGAGCCCATACGAACAAGGCATGACGCCGCCGTAGGTGCCGTCGGAGTTTCCGGGCGACCAATTTCCCGCGCCATCAATTTCGCCGGGCTGAATCGGGCCATCGCTAATCGCAGCGCCCGGCAACAGCCCGTGGCTGAAAGCGACAGTGTAAACGAACGGTTTGAACGCTGAACCAACCTGCCGGTTTGTAGGAGCCATCGCGCGGTTGAACTTGCTTTGCGCGTAATCGCGGCCGCCCACGAGCGCTCGAATGCCGCCGCTGACATTGTCGATCACTACTACCGCCCCCTCGAGGTAAGGCATGGACGAATCTCCTTCTCCGTTCTCGGGCGGTTTGTAATCGGCTTTATGTGGATGATGAAAATTGGATTGATGTTCGATTTTGGTGAGTTGCTTCTCGAGCGCGTCCTGCGCGCCGTTTTGCACGGCCGGATCGAGCGTCGTGTAGATTGAGAGCCCGCCATTATCGATCTGGTCCTGGGTTAATAACTGGTTCAAATCGCGTTGCACCGCGTCCATCGCATAATTCTCCTGGATCTGGGGCAGACGTTTGGGATGTGGCGTAATTTTCGCGATCCTTGCCTCCTGGGCTTGCGCAGGGGTAATTTTTTTCAACTCGACCATGCGATCCAGCACAGCATTGCCCTGCGCCACCGCGCCCTGCGGATTTTTTAACGGCGAAAAGCGATTTGGACTTCTTATCAGGCCTGCAAGGATCGCGGCTTCAGAGAGATTCAGCTTCGATGCGTTCTTGCTAAAGTAAGCTTGAGAGGCTGTCTCGACTCCATAACAGCCGGTGCCGAAATAGATTCGGTTAATGTAAAGCTCGAGAATCTGCTGCTTGGTGAACTGATGCTCGATCCGAAACGCCACCATCGCTTCGAGTATTTTCCGGCTAAGCGTGCGGCCACCGAGTGGAAGGCTGTTTCGGGCGAGCTGCTGGGTAATGCTGCTGGCGCCTTCCTTGGCTGAGCCGCTCGTAATATCGCGGACCAACGCGCGCAAAATTCCGCGCCAATCAACCCCTTTGTGCTCGTAGAACCGGGAGTCCTCGCGCGCCAGCACAGCATTGATGAAAAACGGTGAGACTTCGCTCAGCGAAACCTTGATCCGATTCGCGCCAGCCAGGCGGCTGTAAATTTTTCCATCGACATCGTAAACAGTGTTTCGCTCCGGCATTTCGCCGACCTTCTTCATATCGAATGTCTGCGCCCACGTTCCGTAAAAGAGAAAGACGGCGAAGCCAGCGGCCGCAAGCAAAACAAGCAGAGTAACTTTCCAGCCGTAACGGAGAAGGCGGCTCCCGCTCCTTTTCCTCGAGCGAAGGCGGGCGAAGAATTTCATTTGGCTAGAGAAGAAGACAATCTAGCCACAGATTACGTTGCGCGAAAGTAAACGCGGGCGCCCGTTTAATGGGCAGTAGGAATTGTGGCGCGTCTGTAACAGGCCCGAAAGCATTCGGGATTCACAGAGCGGAGCGGCGGGGACGCCAGCGACACAGACGGGCAGGCCGCAGGCCGAGTGGAGCGGGAGCGAACGAGTCAAACGCCCTACAAATTCAACTTCACGACGCCCTCGTGCTGCTCGTTTGCGCAAGCCGCGTTGGTCGGAACATCGGTTGTTGCGTCGCTCGGCTGGACTAGTTTGTTTTCGATCAAGTACCGTTCGACTTCTTCTCCGCTGATGTCGGCGAGTATATGGCCGTTGATCTCGACACAGGGCGAAAGCGGTTGTCCGCTCTTGGTTTCCATTTCCCAGCGGAAGGCCGGATTCTGGATAATGTCCTTTTCTGTGTATGGAAGATTGTATTTGCCCAGCACGGCGCGCACACCGGCGCTCCAGCCACAATAGGTCTTCAGATATGCGGTAATCTCTGGCGTTTGCATCTCCGGAATATATCACAAACGGGCTGGCGCGAAAGTCACGAACGTTTCATGCGCCGATGCCTCTGTTGAAAAGGTGCGACGCCCAAATGACAAATGTCGAATGACGAAGCATGAAGGAATGACGAAATCCGAATGTCCAAAACAACTTCGCTTGCCTTTTGTCATTGGGTCATTCGGCCTTCTTTCGTCATTCGACATTCATGCTTCATCATTTCGCGCCAAGACCTCTTCAGTAGACCTAGGCAGGTTCTAGGAAACTACCGCTCCTTGTCTCGATCTTAAAGATTTTCGATTTCCTTTCGTAGATCCTCCTTCGATTTCCCTAATCTTTGCTGGAGCCGTCCCAGCAGTTCGTCGTCTTTGCCTTCCGCGAACGCAAGGTCGTTATCGGACAACTGCCCGTATTTCTGTTTCAGTTTACCTTTTGCTTCGTTCCAAGTGCCTTTGAATTGTAGTTTTGTCATAGCGATAAATGTATCGTTGCCGGAACGAGGATCAGTTGCCTCACAAGTAGAAAACAAATGCACACGCACAGCGATTTCCCGGCGCGAATCCCTCTAGTGACAAAGGGGAAGAGCATCATGAAAGAAAAAATTCGCTATGCTTTGTTGGGCTGGGGCACATCGCGCAAACCGCCGTGCTGCCTGCGTTTCACCTCCTTCCCTAAGTAATCGCACTAGCACATCACTGTGCGCGCCTCTTGCGTGTTCTTCACATTGATGGGCCCATCGTTGAGAGCTGGCCAGTCGGCCGAATTGAATAACATCCGCGCGTGCCTCCTGGAGCGTAATTGTTTTCTAAGGATTAACTGAGCTATGGCTGAACAAGAAACACTCGAACGGGCGCGCGAAGACGAACGCAAAGGTCTTTCGCCATCGACGCAAGCGGGCGAATTCGTGCGGGAAGAAATAGAGCACATACCCGAGGGCAAGCATGGCGCGCGTTCGCCTGAGCAGGCTATCGCGATTGGCCTCTCAAAAGCGCGGCGGTCCGACGCAAGCAACCGTCTCGAACGCGGTCGCGCGCTGTCCGTGGCGTACTCAAACGGGAAAGTCTCCAATCTGCCTCGCGAAAAGCGCTTTCGCGACAAGCCAAGCGAGTCGCACACGCGCGTAGCGCGAGATCGCGTTCGGCTGCTGCAAGAAAGGCAGCGCGAACTCGCAGACGGCGGCGTTAAAATGGCGAAGGAAAAAAGCTCCAAACCGCGCACGGAAGCCGCAAGCGTTAGTTTCAAAGGTTTGTTTATGCACGGCTAAAGAGGCTGTGTGGAACGAACAGGCAAAAAAGGAAAATGTTTCTTTGGGATCGATAGCGCGTCCTTCAGCGATTTCCTACAACCAGCAAATGAATGTCCACCAAAGCGAATAGCGTCAGTGACCCCGCAGTAGCTGCAAACAACGCCGGTCTGTGCCATGTCAACGACGACCGTCTTGGATACAGACGCAGAACAAATGGTAACGGTTTCGAGTATTTAGACACGGAAACGAAGCGCATCCGCGACAGGCAGCGGCTCCTGCGGATCAAGAGCCTGGCCATCCCGCCGGCATGGACGGACGTCTGGATTTGCCCTTCGCCAAACGGACACATCCAGGCAACCGGCCGCGACGCACGAGGCCGCAAACAATACCGCTATCACGACCGATGGCGGGAGGTGCGCGATGAAAATAAATTCGGGCGCCTTGCTGAATTTGCCGAAGCATTGCCCAATATCAGGCGGCAGGTTACGAGGGATATGAAATTGCGTGGTTTGCCGCGCCAAAAAATTCTTGCAGCTATTGTGCGCTTGCTAGACCGAACTTTCATGCGCATCGGCAACGAAGAATACGCTCGCTTTAACAAATCATTTGGTTTGACGACGATGCGGAATCGGCATGTGACTGTGAAGGGGGCGCGCCTGCTCTTTCGTTTTCGAGGTAAGAGCGGTCGCGAACATGAAGTTGAGCTCACCGATCCGCGTGTCGCAAAAATAGTTTCCAACCTTCAGGACTTGCCCGGACAAAATCTGTTTCAATACGTGAACGGTGCCGGGGAAGCACGTGACATAACCTCGCAAGACGTGAATGATTACTTGGGTCAAATTTCGGGAAATGATTTCACGGCGAAAGATTTTCGCACCTGGGCCGGTACCCTCCTGACGGCGATCGGGCTAAGCGCACAGCCGGACTTCGAAAGCAAGAAACAAGCGAAGGCGAATATTAAAAATGCCGTTTCGGCAGCGGCAGAAGTTCTTGGCAACACACCGTCGATTTGCCGAAAATGCTACGTCCATCCGGCAGTAGTCGAAGCTTATCTAAACGGAACGCCAATTGCCGGGCTCACTTCGGTACTTAGGACCACCGGGCGGTGGGATTTTCGAGCAGCTGAGAAAGCAGTGCTGAAATTCTTGCGAACCTAACATCGAAATGACCAACACGCAATCTTAGATGCAAAATTTTGAAGCAGTGGCGTTTGTGCTTGGCTGCATCGGGACGGTCTGCTGGGCCGTGTGCTTCTGGTGGATGCATCGCATCTCATCCCGTCAGGATGCGATGTTGGAAGAGCTGCATGAAATGACGACGCGCATTGAGAAGCTTTCGCAGGCCGAGCACGATTTGATCAGTGACGTGCATCCGCAAGTGAGCGAGATCAAGGAGCACGTCCAAAACGTGAGAGAAGTTGTTTCGCCCGAAAACAGCTGACCGCGCGTTGGTCTGAATCCATTGAAAAACCCCGGATTGGGTTTCCGCTAAACATCGCGCGGATGCGCACGATCTTTCTTATGTGCAGCTGCGGATTAGAAGGATGACGCAAAAAGCAATCAAGATGACCAGAAGCCAAAGCAGATTGCGTGCAATTGGAACCGAACGGTTAAATTCACGTCTTTGGCGCACTGAAATTAATCGCACCAATCAACTGCAACGCGCGTTTCTTTAACCTAACAAATCCGAAGACATCGCGAAATGCGTTTTCTCTGAAGAGAAACACACAAAGATGATGTGGAGCTAAGGAAATCTTATGAGCACAATTCTATTAATTATTCTGATTCTTCTGCTAATTGGAGCACTGCCCGCCTGGCCGTACAGCCGAGGCTGGGGATACTATCCCAGCGGCGGACTCGGGTTGATTCTTGTGATTATAATCATCCTGGTGCTATTGCGCGCCATCTAAACGGGTGCGATCTCCGCGAAACCACGGCATCGCGCGCCCATGGTCTAAAGGGAGAAAATCGTTCAAAACTGAGCGCCTCCTTTTTATCTCCTTAATTTTTAATGACAAAGGCGTCACTCGCGGCGCTGTTATGCGATTCATTGGTATGAAAAAATATATCTGCGTACTCGCCAGCCTCGCACTACTGACGGCTTGCGAGCAAAAAGAAACAACGGTTGCGAACCCGCCTGCGGAGAAGAAAGAGAGTAATACCACCGTGGTAAATCCGCCTGAACAGAAAAAAGAAAGCAACACCACGGTGATCAATCCATCATCTCCAGCCACCGAGACAAAGAAGGAAAAAACTGAAGTAAACGTCAATACTTCGCCTTCTCCGTAGTCATTGTTTTTTTGGTTGGCCAGGCGGTCTTTGGCGAATGAGTTTTCTTCGACACGCAAATTTGCGCGCAGGGCGTGCTTCAAAACCGATTTAAAGAGAAAGAATAACAATTGCTATGCGTTTCATCCTGTTTTTGATCCTGATTCTTCTGTTAATCGCCGCGTTGCCAACCTGGCCGTATAGCGCAGGCTGGGGATATTATCCCAGCGGCGGTTTCGGTCTTATTCTCTTGATCGTGTTGCTGGTCGTTTTGCTGCGCTAGCGGACTGGCGCTTCGCCGCCCGCTCTCTCATGCTCTAGCTCTTGCTGGGGACTTGGCTAGCAACGTTGCCCGTGCTTTGCGGATTCTCATTAACACCTCGCTTCAGCGAGGTGCATCGAGCGTAGCCACATTCAAACCGCTTCGGGCGGTTTTGTTGACTGTGATCCAAAACCGCTCAAGCGGTTATGTTTAACTTGTTGATGCAGCTTATACCCAGCTAAAGCAGGACGTTAAATGATACGAGCAAGAGCAGCAGCAATAAGACGGGCTAATGTCGCAGTGATGAAAACGCTTCAACTCAGACTTTGTGCCGCAGCGGTCTCAGCGCGTGAGTGAGTTTTTGCAAGCCCAGCTCGAGTCGCGTTTTCACTGTCCCAAGCGGTGCATGTGTGGCGGCGGCAATTTCTCTGTGACTCAGTCCCTTGAAGAAAGCCAGCTCAACCGCCTCGCGTTGAAATCGAGGCAACGCCCGGATGCTTTTCTTCAAGAAATGGCGAAGATCATTTAAAATAAGTGCTCGAGCCCCGTCGCGACGCGGGCTTTGCGAATCTTGTATTACTCGCTGCTCATAGCGCTCTCGCGCGCGCGAATAAGCCTGGCGCCGGCGCAACCGGTCGATCGCGCGACGGCGAGCGATGGTAACCATCCATCCGAGGGGCTTCCCTGCTTTGGATGAATAACGACCTGCCTCTTCCCAAATCTGGAGAAAAATTTCCTGTAAAACATCATCAGCTTCGGCCTCT
Source organism: Candidatus Udaeobacter sp. (assembly GCA_036499425.1). Classification (GTDB taxonomy): domain Bacteria; phylum Verrucomicrobiota; class Verrucomicrobiia; order Chthoniobacterales; family UBA10450; genus Udaeobacter. Next base: position 9,991 of record DASYDT010000148.1, read on the forward strand.
TGATGAACAACGCCATCAATTGTCGCTCGCAGTCTCTTGCTGTGTCGTCCATACAACTCGGTGAGAGCTTCGTGGCGACGGCGTGAAATATCTTTCATCAGCACCTCGTCCGGCACTGCTGCTACTCCCGGCTGATCAAGGATAGAGTCGATCATATGCGTTGAGCGTGCGGCCGGGGCGCTAAGAAAAGCGTGTGGCGTTCGTGCGTTTTACCGGCGGGATGCCACCCGTCCGACTTAGCTACGTGAGAAACCAACGGCGTCGATGGATAGATCCACAGATGCGGCCTTGAATTGCAACCGTCGGTTGGGCAGTGCAATTCATACTTGCGATTGCCCAGGCGGCGGATTTCCACCTGGCGGCCGTTAAATTTTCTTTTGCAGATGATGCAAAGGCGCTCGTCGTCGAGCGATCTCCAAGTTCTCAATCGATCTTCGGCGCGCAAGACCGAGAGGCGATCATCGAGTTTGAGATGCGCGATCATAAATACAAACAGCAGTCTGCTCATTGCATCAAAACGCACAATCGGGATGCTGGATGGTTGTGCGGTCGGGAAAAATCCTACGAGGTCCTAGCCGATTGACGAACCGCTCATGTCTGGAACGTTAGCTTGACTTGTTAGGCAGATTGCACCCTGCGGGCCTGCCCAGGGTTAAGGCCCACAGGGGCGGAGGGGACGTAATTTAAGAAGCGCGCTTGAAATGAAATGCGAACTTACGCAATCGCGATGCGATCCCGTCGTGCCTCCTGTTGTCAGGGCTAGCCCCTCCATCGCCGTGATTGATCGAACTTACTACCGAAGCCTTGCGTTCTTCCGCGACCAGCCTCTCGACCTTGGCGAGAATTTCATCCGTAGGTAGCACCCAATCCATCGGAATTGAGTTGCAACGCTCCGTAGGGCAACCGAGCCGCAGCGGCCCGTTGCCGCGTGTTCCGCCCGCTACCTGGATTTGCCGGCCGGTAATGATTCTGCCACAAACCAGACAGAAACGTTTCTCGTCGAGTGAACGCCATTTGCGAAATTGATCGAGCCGACACAGCACATCTAGTTTATCTGTGTCCGACATCGTAACTGGTGCACACAAGGTCATAGAAAAGATATACCTCAGCGGGAAGCGATCGCACAATCGGGGGCGCGGTGGATTTGCGTATCGGTGAAAACCTTACTTGGGAGGCGCTGTGGCTGCGATCGGTGGTCCGGGTCGCAACTAAAAAGCCACATCCAGTTCCGCCGAGGCGTGCGTTTCCTAGACACACATGAAAAAAAATAATGGTCACATTCCACGTGGGCGCGCGATGGACTATGCAACTTCAGCGACGGAACAAATGGAACTCTATTGCGCGGCTCACCCCGGCAGTCCGACGGGTGTGCGCCGTCCTCGATTATTTTTTCGCGGCGAGCTTTGGGTCGCACTGCTCGGGCCGAGCGTGGAGGAAGGGATCGTCGGGATCGGGCCTACTGTCGCGGCAGCCTTGCGCGCATTCGACACGCAGTATCTGAATGGACTCCGTCCATCGAGCGAGGCGATCAAGTCGCGCCGATCATTTCGCAGCGCATCCGTGCCGGCTGCGTGATCCCTGAAGAAATTCTTGGCACGACCGGTACCGCATTGTGATGCGAACATATCAACAGGAAAGGACTAACGAGGGGAGAATCGTTGATGGAAGCAGCAAAATCGAAGCGTGCTAGGTGGCGAACGTCGAAGTTCCGACGCAGACCAAAAAAATTGAGCAAAAATATGCGCGCATCGCCGCCGGACATGATGGATGACGATGAATCTGTCCCGAGCGCCGAGATCGACAGGCTCGTCCTGTCGTCGTTGAGGTTCTGGGAAGTTGAACGTGATCTAATCGAAGAACGGATGGCCGCCATCAGCCAGTGACCGTTTCTGTCTGAGAACATCGATTGGGAAACCACGGGTTCGCGCGATATCAGCTCCCGAAAGCTCGCCACGGGACAAGTCCGTGTCGCCGCAGCGACCGGACTTTGAAGACAACCCCGCGATTTCGCTGAGCGTTATATCTCGGCGGATACCTTGGAATACGTGTTGGTCAACGCTGAGGCGGCAATGATAATGCCCAGAATAACGTTATTCCACATCGCAGCTCCGCTGAGAAAGAACACAAAAGGTGAAATCACTAGCCATGCCCCCAGGATCAGATTTAGCCAGCTCCATCCTGGTTGACGCATACTCCAGCGGATAAGCGCAAGAACGCCCACTACTACGCCAGTAATCACGTTGTTCCATATCGCCTTGGGCGAATGAAATCCGAGCACAAAAGGTGAAATAATCACCCCGATACCAAACACGATGTTTAGCCAACCGCTTCCGCGCCTGTTGCTCCGCTCCGGCACAGTAACTCGCTCTTCGTCTATGTTCATTTCCTCTACCCATTTTTGCATAACTTAACACCCCTTTAATACTTTCGGTTCCCGCGAATCGTTTCGCTGTATTCTCAACGAAATTTTCAGCAGCCGCTATAACTTGTGGAAATCACGACGCCCACTAAATCCGATCCAAAATTTCGAGCAGTAGCTTGAGGTCCTCTTTGGCTGTGGCGACGGATTCTTCGAGTCGCTTGAACAATTCGTCCTCGCCTTTGTTGCGTTTCTTCGCCATCAGATTTTGATGAAGCACTACGCGCTCTTTCAATTTGCGAATGGCGATCCAAAGCGCACGCTCAAGCGCGTCGGTATGCTGTTCGCTAAGACTCTCCGGCGAAAAGCTGTGCCCAACAAAACACTGGAAGTGCGCGAGCTCGCCATCCTTGATCTCATACAACGGACCGTTGCATTCTGGGCACGTGGCCGGGATTTGATCGCCCGGCGGTTCGCTGGTCGGACGATCGGCAGTTGCTTGATCCTCCACACTAGCTTCTCCATTTGGTGATTTTGTGATGTTATTGGCCTTGCCGTTCACCAGTTGAACGAGAACGTCTGCGATCTGGCGAACGGGCAGGCAAAAATCCACATCGACCATGTTGAGAGCGTTGCGCGGCATGTTCGGCGTTAAGGCTTCAGCCGGGTCTTGGACAATGGCCATACCACCGCGCGCTTTGATCGCGTAGAGCCCAGCCGATCCGTCATCGCGTCCCCCCGTCAGCACAACACCGACGACCTTCGACCGATGCGCGCGCGCAGCGCTCCGAAACAGAACGTCAACGGCCGGGCGATGCCCGTTTTCGCGTGGGCCGCGTGTAAGGACAGTCGTGTGATCCTTGATCGACAAATGACAATTCACTGGCGCGCAGTAAATGCAGCCGTGTTCGAATCGCTTCTGATGTTCGGCAGAAACGGCCGGAAGGTTTCCGCAGCTGCTTAAAATTTCGGGCAACAGGCTTGTGGTGCCAACGTGCATCACGACAAAGACAGAAGCATCGAGATTCTGTGGCAGATGCTTGTTGAGCTCGCACAGAGCGTCCACTCCACCAGCCGAAGTGCCGATGACGATAATATTGCGTTTGGTCATAGAGAGAAGCCGCCTCTCATATATTGTTCGCGGCTCGAAACGTAATAGGCTGCCAATTGGCGGAGCATTCGCGCCACGGCTGTCGATACCATCCTTTCATGTGACGCCGAAAACAAGCTTGGCGTGAAGCGCTCACAGCCTCTGGCCCGGCGATAAATCTTCGGAAATTGCAGCGTGGAACATCCCACACACACGCGCGCGCGTGTAATGGTCTAACCCCCTGCAAATTTTCCGGCGGCCCAGTTGAAGAAAAGACTGGGGAGAGCTGGTCGGGATTTAGAGTCAACTGCCGTCCTCGCTTGCGGAATTGGAACTATCCACGGAGCGCGCGCTTCGCTGATTTCGAGAAAGCCGCAATCCGGAAATCCAGTTGAACTAAATCGCAAACTTTCCACTTTAGGCGGATGATTACGCCAAACCGCCGCCCCCTGAGACTGGTTAGAATCGTTTTCGCTGTTTCTGTATTCCTCCTCGCATCCTCTCTTCGATCGGCTCCATCCCCCACCCCAACGCCACCTGGAACGATCGATGAAAAGTTGTTTAACGGAATGCGTTGGAGACAAGTCGGTCCGTTCCGCGGTGGGCGTGCACTGGCGATCGAAGGTGTCGTTGGCGAGCCGGACACGTATTATTTCGGAGCGGTCGCGGGCGGAGTCTGGAAAACGACCGACGGCGGCGCGAACTGGATTCCGCTTTTCGACAAGCAACCTATTTCCTCGATCGGCGCGATCGCAGTCGCGCCATCGGATCACAATGTAATTTACGCCGGCACAGGCGAAGCAGCGATCCGCGGCAATACCACCTATGGCACGGGCGTCTTCAAATCGATCGACGGCGGAAAAAGCTGGGAGAATGTCGGCTTAAAGGACACGCATCAGATCGGCGCGCTGATTGTCGATCCAAGAAATGAGAACGTAGTTCTCGTTGCGGCCTTGGGTCACGCGTTCGGTCCAAATCAAGAGCGCGGAATTTTTCGTACTACCGACGGCGGCAAAACGTGGACGAAAGTTTTATCGAAAGATGAAAACACCGGCGGGATCGACATCGTTTTCGATCCGCATAATCCGAACATTGTGTTCGTGTCGCTTTGGCAGGCGCGGCGGCAGCCATGGTTTTTCTCCAGTGGTGGCCCGGGCAGCGGACTTTACCGTTCGGAAGATAACGGCGTGACATGGAAACGTCTCGAGGGCAATGGTCTTCCCGGCGGAATCCTGGGCAAGATTGGCATCGCCGTTTCTGGAGCGGATTCCAATCGCGTCTATGCGATCATCGAGGCCAAAGATGGCGGGCTCTACCGCTCGGATGACGCCGGACAGCATTGGACACGCGTGAATGACGATGGCCGGTTTCGCCAGCGCGCCTGGTACTTCAGCAAAGTTTATGCTGACCCGAAATCCGCAGACACCGTTTATCTTGTAAACACGGGGCTATTTAAATCGGTCGATGGTGGAAAAAATTTTACTCTGTTGCCCGCGCGTCACGGTGATCATCACGGGCTCTGGATTGATCCAACGAATCCAAACCGCATCGCCAACGTGAATGACGGCGGCGCTGCCATCTCCACCGACGGCGGCAAAAACTGGACGACGCAGAACAACCAGCCAACTGCACAATTTTACCACGTCGCTGTGGACAACGCGTTCCCGTACCACATTTACGGCGCGCAACAGGACAACTCGAACGTCGGCATCGCCAGCCGCACCGATTGGGGCGCGATAGGGCGGCAGAATTGGTTCGAAGCAGGCGGCGGCGAATGCGGCTTCGTCGTGCCAGATCCACGCGATTGGCACATCATCTATTCAAACAACGAAGGCTACATCAACCGTTACGATAAAAATAAAGAAGAAGTACAGGACGTTAGCGTATGGCCTTTGGATAACTCGGGCCATGGCGCTGCCGACCTTGTCCATCGTTTTCAATGGGTCACCCCGCTCATGCTTTCGCCGCATAACCCTGATGTGATTTACACAGCGGGCGAGTGCGTTTTCAAGTCCACCGACGACGGACAAAGCTGGACGCAAATCAGCGGTGATCTCACGCGCAACGACAAATCGAAACAGCAACCAAGTGGCGGCCCGCTGACGAACGACATCACTTCGGTCGAGTATTACGACACCGTGTTTGCGCTGGCTGAATCGCCGATAAAACAAGGAACGATCTGGGCAGGCACAGATGACGGACTCGTTCAGGTTACGACCGACGACGGCCAGCATTGGTCGAACGTCACACCGAAACTGCCCGAGTGGAGCACCGTCGATCTGATCGAACCCTCGCCGTACGACGGCAACATCGCTTATGTCGCGGTGGATCGACATAAACTCGATGATTTTAAGCCGTACATTTTTAAGACCGCCGATTTAGGGAAAACCTGGAGCTCGAGCGTGCGCGGAATTCCCGATGGCGCGTATGTGCACGCGGTGCGCGAGGATCCTAAACGTAAAGGGCTGCTCTACGCAGGGACTGAGCTCGGCATTTTCGTCTCATTCGACGACGGTGCGCACTGGCAGCCGTTGCAATTGAATCTACCTGTCACGCCGATTCACGATCTGGTCGTCAAAGATGACGATCTCGTAGTGGCGACACATGGGCGTTCTTTTTGGGTGCTGGACAATCTAACGCCGGTCCGTCAGGTAAACGCGCAATCTGGGCAGGCGGACGTCATCCTTTATCAACCGCAGACCGCGTTGCGTTTACATTACCCGGAGGAATTCGACAAACGCCAACCCGTCGGTGATAACCCGCCGCCCGGCGCAATGATCGATTATTATTTCAAGACCGCGCCGAAAGAGGAAGTCTCGCTGGAGATTCTCGATGCTTCAGGCAAAGTCGTCAGACGCCTTTCCAGCAAGGAGAAAAAAGAAGGCGAGCAACCGCCTGAATGGCCGGACCGTGTCGAGCGGGTCAAGACGATTCCAGCCAATGAGGGGATGAACCGATTCGCGTGGGATTTGCGTTATGATGATCCAGTACAAATCCCGGGCGCGTTTTATTCCGGGAACGGCCCCAAAGGTCCACTCGCGCTACCCGGCGATTATCAAGTGAAATTGACTGTTGGGGGCAAGTCGCAGACCGCGCCGCTGCATTTGGTGATCGATCCGCGAGCGAAAGGACAGGAAGCTGCGGTACAAAAACAGTTCACTTTAGCGACCCAAGTGAACGATCGGATTTCACAGCTGCATCAGGCCGTCAACGAAATCCGTGATCTCAGATCGCAGATTCAAACGCTCCACGAACGTTTCGGCGACGATCAACGTTTAAAACCGGCGCTCGCGACCGCTGACGATCTCCATCACAAAATGTCCGAAGTCGAGCAGAAACTCATTCAGGTAAACATGAAAGGCTCCGAAGCGAACCTCGCTTTCCCAGACATGCTGAACGAGCGGTTCGACTCATTTAGTCATATCATCGAGTACGGCAATGCTGACCCGACCAAACCGCAGCTCGACGTGTTTCAAATGTTGAGCACCCAGCTTGACGAGCAGGTGAAGAAATGGGCGCAGCTCAAGAGTGAAGAAGTCCCCAAGGTGAGCGAATTGATCAAACAAGCTACTTTGCCTGCGTTAATCATCACGCAGCCGAAGAAAACTGACTAGTTGGAGATTCTGTCATTCCGATCGAAGTGGAGGAATCTCTTATTGTTTTCTAGTGATTACGTCATGTTTTCGGAACATCTAGAGATGTCTCGACTTCGCTCGACATGACAAATGAGAAGATCAACAAAGCGGTTGTGCTCGCGGCGGGTCGAGGCACACGTATGCGGGAACTGACTGCCGATCTTCCCAAACCGATGATCGAAGTCCGCGGCAAACCAGTTTTGCAGCACATCGTCGAAGGGCTACGCGACGCAGGAATACGCGAATTCCTTATCGTCGTCGGCTATCGCGCGGATGCCGTGCGGAATTTTCTAGGTGAAGGTTCGCGCTACGATATCGCCATTCAATACACGACACAGACGGTGCAAGATGGAACCGGTCGCGTTGTAAATCTTGCTCGGGATTTCGTGGGCAATCGTGCATTTATTTTGGCCTACGGCGACATCTTAGTTGAACCGGCGAATTACAAACGCGTTGTTGATCTTCCGGACAACGTCGATGCAATCATCACAGTTAAACGTGGCGAAGACGTCACCAAAGGCGGCGCGGTTTTTCTTAATGGCGAGATGAATCTGGTCGATCTTCGCGAAAAACCACAACCGGGCGAAGCCGCGAGCCCTTGGTACAATGCGGGGCTCTACGCATTTCGCCCAAGCATTTTCGAATTCATCGCAAAATTGAAACCGTCGCCACGCGGTGAATACGAGCTGACGGATGCAATCCGGGACCTTGCGCATTCGGGCAGAAAAGTGCAGGCGCTCGAGTTGACCGGCGAATGGGCAGACGTGCGCGATCCAGAAGTTCTCGCGCGGCTGAATCATACCGCGTAATACTGCAGGTCATTTCGAGCGGAGCGAGGAATTTTGCAGTCACCAGCGCGTCACTCAAAATTACTCAGCGCTCACGTACATCCAGAGCGTACCGCACGTTCGCTAATTTGCGTAATCTTGGACCTTTTGAGAGGTCCCTCGATTCCGCTCGGGATGACAGCCCGTAAGTAGTCGAACTTAGCGCGTTTGTTCAGCAGGTTCCGCTGGCGGCTCTTCACCGATCTCTTCTTCGATTTCGCGTAGCCATTCGCGGGAGATCCAAGGCCGCAGCACTCCGTAGAGCAAATACGCGAGGAACAACACCGCTGGCATCCATTCATAATTCAGCACGGTGAAAATAAGAACGAGGATGATGATAAGAAAACGCGGGATCGATTTCTTCGTTTTCCAATTCAGCGCTTTGAAGCTGGGATATTGAAACCGGCTGAACATCATGAACGAAAGAAAGAGCAACAACGGCGGCAGAACGAAGCGCCAGTTGCCAAGGCGATGTTCACCTTCCGCGAGCCAAAGCAGAAACAACGTAATCGACGCAATCAAACCCGCCGCGGCGGGAATGGGAAAACCGGTGAAGGTGTTTGAGTGATTGGCTCCCTCGTTCTTTGCGTCCACTGAATTGAAACGGGCCAGGCGCAGCGCACCGCACGCCAGGTAAATGAATGCGATAATCCAGCATGCGCGCGGAAACTCTTGTAGCACGACGCGGTAAACCATCAACGCCGGAGCAAGGCCGAAGGAGACAATATCTGCGAGCGAGTCGAATTCGCGCCCGAACGGGCTCTCGTGCCCACCCAGTCGCGCAAGGCGTCCATCTAGAAAATCAAAAACGAACGCGCCGAGAACGAACCAGATGGCGGTGTGAAAAAGGTCACCTGCCGCATCGGGATTCGATCCCTGGAGCAACGCACCTTCGAGAATCCTAAGAATGGCAGTGAAGCCGCAGAACAGATTTCCCGCCGTCATCAAATTCGGCAGGAGATAGATTTTAGATGGCTGTTCGTTCATTAGTCAGGCAGCCGCGCGATAATTGTCGATCCGCCAAAAACGTGGTCTCCCACTTTCACGAGAACTTCAGCGTTAAGTGGCAAATATAATTCTGTTCGCGAACCGAAGCGAATCATTCCGAACCGCTCGCCTTTCTTCAATTCGTCTCCGATTTGCGACCACGCCACGATGCGTCTCGCAATTGCACCGGTGATTTGGCGCACGACGATCGTGACGCGCGGATTCTCGAAAGCCCAAGTCATCGATTCATTTTTCTCGGAACAATCCGCACGACGCGCATCAAGACAGAGTCCCGCTCGATGTTGACGATAAATAACGCGACCATCGACTGGCGCGCGGTTCGTATGCACGTCGAAGAGCGACAAAAAAATTCCAACACGGCGCGTTCTCTTTTTGAGCACCTGGTTTTCATCCGATTCGACGATGTCCATTACACTCCCGTCAGCGGGAGCCACGATTAGGGTCGGATCTGGTGGCACCGTGCGTTCCGGGTCTCGGAAAAACGCAACAGTGAAAAGAAACAGCAAGAAAAAAAACCAGCACAACCATGCGGAAAAGGCCGCGCCCGCCACTGCCAGCAGCGCGAAGAACAACAAAACCCACCGTGCTTCCCAGAGCGTTTGGAGGCGCATAAAAGGAGTCTATTTTGAGAGTCCTAAACAAAGCGGTCAAGACACCAAAAATCAGCAAACAGGGCCGGATCCACCAACCACAATATCATGGGCTTTGGGGCGTAGCGACCTCCAATCCCTAGAGGAAATAAACCCTTCGAACCGACGAGATTATTTGTTGTTTTAAGGCCGTTTCTGGGTATGGTCTTTTCTGTGGGTTGGTTGGCCCACCTTTATGGCGCAAGTTCAAGAGGAAATTCCGGTCGAAAAAATATCTCGTAGCTCGACCGGAATCGCCGCAACGCAAAAATATGACGCGGCACAAATCGATAAGTTAGAAGGTCTCGAAGCGGTCCGGAAGCGGCCTGGGATGTTCATCGGAGATCCGGACGAGCGTGGACTGCATCACCTGGTTTACGAAGTCGTCGATAACTCCATCGACGAACATCTCGCGGGGTTTTGCATGAAGATCGAGGTGATTGTTCACGTAGATGGATCGATCTCGGCTCGAGACAATGGCCGCGGCATTCCTGTCGATATTCACCCCAAATGGAAAATGCCGGCGATTGAGCTGGTCTTAACGAATCTGCATGCCGGAGGAAAATTTGGGCAGGGCGCTTACAAATATTCAGGCGGTCTGCATGGCGTAGGCGCCAAATGCACGAACGCGCTTTCCGAATGGTTCAAGGTAGAGGTGTCGCGCGACGGCAAAGTCTATCACATGGCTTTCGCCAAGGGCAAAACGACCGACAAGCTCACGGTCATCGGTGAGGTCAAAAGCAAAAAAAACACCGGGACGCTGATTACGTTCTTGCCTGATCCGACGATCTTCACCATCACGACTGAGTTCAAATTCGAGCGACTCGCAACGCGCTTGCGCGAACTGGCATTCCTTAATCCGGGTCTCGAAATTACGCTCACCGACGAACGCAACGACCCGCCGAAGAAAGAGAAATTTTTTTACAAATACGGCATCGAAGAGTTCGTAAAGCAGCTGGGCGAGAACAAACAAGTCCTGCACCCAAAGCCGATCGTGATTTCGCGGCAGCGCGACGAAGTGTTTGTCGATGTAGTGCTGCAATATAACGATAGTTACAACGATCAGATTTTGCCGTTCGCGAATTCCATTCCAAATCCGGACGGCGGCACGCACCTCACCGGTTTTCGCACGGCACTGACCAAAGCAGTCAATCAATACGCCAGGCAAAATAATCTCCTCAAAGAGAAGGACCCGTCCATTTCTGGAGACGATGTGCGTGAAGGATTGACCTGCGTGCTCAGTGTGAAGTTACCCAATCCGCGGTTCGAGTCGCAGACCAAGGTGAAGCTCGTCAACACGGAGATCGACGGGATTGTGAACTCGGCCGCTTACGACGGGTTGATGACTTACTTCGACAAAAATCCGCCGGTTGCCCGCCGGATTTTCGACAAGGTGCTGACTGCCGCGCGAGCGAGGGAAGCTGCTCGAAAAGCCAGGGAAACAATTCGCAAAGGCGCGCTGACCGGCGGCGGGCTGCCAGGAAAATTAGCCGATTGTTCGGAGCGCGATCCAGAATTGACGGAGCTTTACATTGTCGAAGGCGACTCAGCTGGCGGCTCCGCGAAACAGGGACGTGATCGGCGCTATCAGGCGATTCTGCCGATTCGCGGCAAGTTGATCAACGTCGAGAAAGCGCGCGAAGATCAATTTCTCAAAAACACTGAAATCCAGTCGATGATCACGGCAATCGGCGCCGGCATTGGCAAACCGAAGGAAGACGGCAATGGCAAGGATGAAGGTCGGTTCGACATTACAAAACTGCGCTACGGTCGTATCATCATCATGACCGACGCGGACGTGGACGGCTCGCACATTCGGACGCTGTTGCTAACCTTTTTCTTCCGACAGATGACCGAGCTCGTGCGCGCGGGCAGGATTTACATCGCACAACCGCCGCTCTATCAGATCAAACGAAAAAAGCGCGAGGAATACGTCGATGACGACGTCCAGCTTAACAAAATCTTGATCTCGCTGGGCGCGGAGGATGTGCGGCTGAAAAATCTGGCGGATGAAAAAGAGATCACTGCGGCGCAATTGAAGGACATTCTCGAATCCCTCGGGAAACTCGCGAAGCTGAGCGAAGCAGTCCGCCGCCACGGAGGCGATTTCGAGACTTACCTCGCCCAGCGGAATTCACGATCGGGCAAACTGCCAACCTATCTTGTGAAAGTACGCGACGGTAATGAGGAGACGGTGCATTATTTTCACGACGAAAACGAGGTGCGCCAGTTTCATCAGGAAAATCTCGATCTCAATTTGTTCGACATTCAGATTGAACAAGAGTTGTTGCCTCTGGGAGAAGCTCAGGCGCCTGCGAAAGCAAATGGCGTTCGTCGGCGTGGCAAGCTTGTCGAGTTGCACGAGTCGGCGGCCGTACAAAAACTGATTCTGGAACTGGCGCGGAAAGGTTTGAAGGTCGGCCATTACGCAACAAGCGATCGGCCAATCTTTGAATTGATCGAAGGCGAAGGCGAGAAAGCCGTCGCGCATCCGCTCTTTTCAATTCCCGAAATCCTGCAAAAGATTTTAGAGATTGGTCGCCGCGGCGTGCAGATCAAGCGTTTCAAAGGTCTGGGCGAAATGAACGCAAAAGAGTTGTTCGAGACCACCATGAACCCGGAGAAGCGCAAGCTCCTAAAGGTGGACTTGAACGAAGACAACGCCGTCGATGCCGACAAAATGTTCACGATTTTAATGGGCGACGTGGTCGAACCGCGCCGGCAATTTATCGAAGACAACGCGCTGAACGTGCGCAACCTGGATGTCTAAATTTCGCGATGGGTGGTCTGTTTCACAATGCGCGCCATCCTCGTCATTTACGTGGTCTGCGGCATATCCCGCTCTGGCAGCAATCTGATAATGAACGGTTTGAAGGAACGTTGCTGCGCATTCGCACATTTTTAGCCTATGTATAACGCGAGCGGAAAAGAAGAGCCAATTGATGTCGCCGTAGAGGTATCGAGGTCGTTCCTCGATTATTCGATGTCGGTGATCATCTCGCGCGCGCTGCCGGACGCGCGCGACGGTCTCAAGCCATCGCAAAGAAGAATCCTTTACGCGATGCACGATTTGTCGTTGTTCCCGGGACGGCAACATCGGAAGTGCGCAAAAATCTGCGGCGACACCAGCGGTAATTATCATCCGCACGGCGAAGCGGTGATCTACCCCACCCTCGTGCACATGGCTCAGCCTTGGGCCATGCGCGAACGGCTGGTCGATGGCCAGGGAAATTTTGGTTCGGTCGAAGGCGATCCGCCCGCAGCGATGCGTTACACCGAAGCGCGCATGACGCATCTCGGCGCCGCTCTCATGACCGACATGGACAAGGATACCGTCGATTTTGTCCCGAATTACGACGAGACGCGCACTGAGCCAACGGTTTTCCCCGCCGCGTTTCCGAATCTGCTCGTAAACGGCGGCACCGGAATCGCCGTTGGGATGGCAACGAATATTCCGCCGCACAATCTCGCCGAAGTGATCGACGGAATTTGCGCACAGATCGATAACCCGGATATCACACTAGACGAGTTGATGAAGCACGTGAACGGTCCGGATTTTCCTACCGGCTGCGTGATCTGCGGCAGCAACGGCATTCGCCAGTATTTCGAAACCGGCCGGGGCAGTATGAAAGTGCGCGGAAAAGCCGGCGTTGAAGAGCTCAAAGGCGGCCGCGAGCAAATCGTCATCACGGAAATTCCGTACGGCGTAAACCGCGCCACGCTAGTGGAGCGAATCGCGCAATTGGTGAACGAAAAGGTGCTCACCGACATTAGCTACGTCGGCGATCAGTCGGATGAAAACACGCGTGTTGTCATCGAGCTCAAGCGCGACGCCAACCCGAAAGTCATTATCGCCAATCTGTACAAGCACACTGCGTTGGAGAGTTCGTTTGCGGTGATCATGCTGGCGATCGACCATGGCCGGCCGAAGCTGCTCTCACTCAAGGAAGCCAACGCGGCTTATATCGAACATCGCCGCGAAGTGGTCTTGCGCCGCACGCGTTTTGAATTGCGCAAAGCCGAAGAGCGCGCTGAAACACTGGAAGGTTATCTAATTGCGCTGCGGAACCTCGACGAATTCATCCGCATCATTCGCGAATCAGCCAATCGCGACGAGGCCCGAGTGAAACTGCTCGCATTCGAGTTCGCGAAAAGACAGGTCGAGCAAATCGGCATTGTCATTCGTAATCCGGCCCGGCTGGCGGAAGGCCGTTACGCCTTCAGCGAACAGCAAGCCGACGAGATCCTCAACCTGCGTTTGTATCAGCTCACAGGACTTGAGCGGGAGAAGATCGAGACGGAGTACAAGGACGTAATCGAATCGATCAAGGACCTTCGCGATATTCTGGCGAAAGAACAGCGGGTGTTGACCATCATTAAAAAGGAATTGCGCGAGACCCGCGACAAATACGGTTCGCCACGTCTGACGGGAATCGTTCCTGACGAAGCTGAGATTAACATGGAAGACCTCATCGCGAACGAGGGCTGCATCATCAGCATTACCCATGGCGGTTTTATCAAGCGCACTGCGGTGAGCGCATTTCGTGCACAACGCCGTGGCGGCAAGGGCGTGATCGGCATGGCGACGCGCGAAGGCGCCACCGAGCAGGAAGAAGGCGATTTCGTCCAGCACCTTTTCACGGCTACCACGCACGATTATCTGATGTTCTTCACCGCGAGGGGGCGCGCTTACGTAGAAAAAGTTTACGAGATCCCCGAGATGGGACGCGCGGCGAAAGGCCGCTCCATTGCGAATATTCTCGAGCTCAAGCCGGACGAAAAAATCGCGGGTACAATTCGCGTCCAATCCAAAAAATCCGGCACGGGTCCGAACGTGGTCGATCAAACGTGGGATGAAAATCTGCACATCGTTTTCGCCACCGAGTCTGGCATCGTCAAAAAATCGAATTTGTCTAATTATGCCAAGGTCCGGCGCGGCGGCATCATCGCCATTCAAATCGAAGAAGGCGACCGTTTGATCGACGCGAAACTAACGAACGGTAACAACGAGATCGTCCTGATCACGAAAGACGGAATGAGCTTGCGCTTCCATGAAGAACAACTGCGCGATCAGGGCCGCAACACCATCGGCGTCTGGGGAATTCGTCCGGAGAAGGGCGATCACGTCGTGGCCATCGCCATCGTCGACCCGAACGCCATGCTGCTTGTGGCCGGCGAAAATGGAATCGGCAAGCGCACGCCGTTCGATGATTACCGGCGGCAATCGCGCGGCGGCAAAGGCATCATCACCATGAAGACCGGAGAAAAAACCGGCGACGTCGTCGGCGCGCTCACATTACGCGAGACAGACGAGATCATGTTGATCACGAACAAAGGCCAGATGGTGCGCACCCGCGTCAAAGAAATCCGCGAGACCGGCCGCAACACCATGGGCGTAAAATTGATGGATCTACGCAACGGCGAGAAACTGCAGGCCATCGCGCCTGTGGTCAGCGAGGCGGAAGAAGAACAGGCGCAAGCCGCCGAAGAGCCAGCAGAAAAATCATAGCGCGGCCATCTTGACTGTGGCGTCGGGCGGGCAGCTTGCCTGCCGAAAGCGGTATTAATTTACCAGGCGAGACGCCGGTCACCGCACAGGCAGGATGCCTATGCCACGCGTCAATCAGTAGCCGCTTGAGGAGTGCGTCATTGTAGTCGTCGTAGTCGGCGGCGGCTGCGCAGTTACAGTGGTTTGACGCGTTGTGGTTGTGGTCGTTTCGGGCTCGCTCGAGCAAGACACCAGCATTAAGCCAACCACCGAAAGCGCAGAAATAAGGATAATCGATTTTTTCATGATATTGAATTGTCTCTTCTAACAACGATTCGTCACAACTGGCTCTGAAAGATGTATTAGAACGAAGAAATTCTCTTAAATTTCGACTCTGCCACGTTGTCGCTTCAGCTCGCTCCGTCTGCGTTTTTCTTCCAAAATCCTGGCCTTAAGCGCAGCCGGCCTCGGCGACTTTCTTCGGCGCACCTTTTCGCGCTGCGCGATTTCCGCAGCGCGCCGTTCTAGTTGCGCATCCTCGATCACATCGAGCAAACGTTCACGCGCGAGCTTGCGGTTGGTTGCCTGCGAACGGGAATCCTGCACGGTAACACTAATGCCGCTCGGCCGATGCCTCAGCGTCACAGCGGTAGAAACTTTGTTCACGTGCTGTCCGCCTGGGCCGCTCGAGCGCGCGAACTTTTCCTTCAGATCCGCATCACGAATACTAAGGCGCCGCATCCGCTCGCTTACTGCGTCTTCCGGCATTGCAGCATCACTTCCTACTCCACCACTCTATCTTCCGAAATATTCTCGCGACCGTGGCGAAGAACACGCGCCATCCAGATTAGTTCATTTAGAAATTTGTCCACGCGGCGAACATAACTCTGATCGAGCAAATTGCCGTGTTCATCGAAAAGTGTCCCGACCTTTCCGAAATTAACGTCTTCGAAAATTGCAACAAGGCCCAGCTCGCGCATAACCGGCAGGAGATTCTCAATCACACGCGCGCCGCCAAACGGCCCAGCCGACACGCCGCAAATCCCGACCGCCTTGTGAATGTATTCCTTCAAGTTCATGTCGAGCGCGTGTTTCAAAAGCCCGGGATAACCATGATTGTATTCCGGTACAACAAGGATGATTCCGTCGCACCGCTCGATCGTAGCGGAGAATGCCGCATCTTTCATTTGTTCTCCCGCCTCATCGAGCCGCATCGGAAGTTCGCGCACGTCGATCAGCTCCGTCTCCACATCCACGTGTTTCTTTGTCTGCTCACAAACAAAATGCGCGACGTGTTCGCTCTGTCTCCCCTGACGAGCCGTTCCGAGAATCACTGGAATAAAAAGTGGGCGTTCCATCTATCCGGAATCCGAAAGCCCCATTCCGCAATTAAAACTGCCGATGGCCGGACTCGAACCGGCACGGGCCTCTTACGGCCCAACGGATTTTAAGTCCGTTGCGTCTGCCATTTCGCCACATCGGCTTTCCAACTTCACGACAATAAAGGGAAGTTATTTATTCTCAATCTCGCTGCCGTTCTCCCCCGCGAGCACGCAGCGAAATCCGTAAATCACGTCACGATCATTACGATCGACTACGTTCCGATAGGAGGATTGCATTTCCAGACGATTGGTCGTGGCCCACGAGCCGCCGCGCAGAACGCCCCAATCGCGGCTGGTTCCGCTCCTATCGCCTTTGTAAGTGTCGAGACGCCATTCCCAAACGTTGCCACCGAGATCGTACACCCCGGTCGAGTTCGGTTTGAAACTTCCAACAGACATCGTCGCGCCGCGGCGTCGCCCCGTGAGCGCGCGATAGTTTCCAGCGTCATTCGGCGGTGGCCATTGTTTTCCCCACGGGAATTCGTTTTTAATCTTGCCGTCACGCGCCTCCGGCGTCGTGCCGCTTTCATTCGCCAGACCAGCTGCCATGCTCCACTCCACATCCGTCGGCAGCCGGTAAACTTGTCGATCTTCAATTAAATTTTCGTCGTGTTCCTTTTCGGTTAGCCATTTACAAAATGCCATCGCGTCGAACCAGCTTACTTTCACCGCCGGATCAGTGGGTGTCTGACGGAAATCAACCGGTTCATAACGCCGCCCGGTCGCGCGGCAAAACGCTTCGTAGTCTTGCACACGCGTTTCCCATATCGAAATCTGAATATCCCCAAGTGGAACAAACTTCATGCCTAACGAATTGGTGAACGGTTGTCCAGGCACGGGACCAACCGTTTTCTCCAAGCGCGCCGCCAGAAACGTTTGCTGCTGCGGCTCAACTTTGCCACTGACCGAACTCGGCTTGTAACCGGACTGCCGCAGATCGTAGGTGACGTCGCCGGGTTTCACTTCCTCGATCACCAGCGGCGTTTGACCGAGGTCTTTCCCATTCGCAATCACAGTGGCGCCACCCGGCGCGCTGGTGATTTTCACGCTGCCGTTAGCAAAAACAAAATGCGCGGCGTTTTCGCGTCGCGCGTCAACATCGATTTTTTGCTGTTCGTCAGGCCAGCCATCAAAGTGTGCTACCAGCTCGTGCGAACGCGCGGGCAGATCCAGGCGAACCGGCGTGCGTCCTCGCGATTTCCCGTCCACAGAAATTTCTGCACCGCTGGGTTCGCTGGTGATGTCCGTGATCGCGCTGACGAACGCGAACGATTTGCCAATGGTTTCGCCGCGCTGCACTTCGACCTCGTCGCGCATTTCCCAATCGCCGCGGTGCGCGATGATCGAATATCTGCCAGTTGGAAGATCGATTATCCTTTGTGGCGTCACGCCTTCGCGGGAAATCTGACTGTCTTCACTTCGGAGAGAAAACTGCGCCCCGGGCGGTTCGGATTGGATTTGAAGCGCACCTTTACTGCGCGTCAGTCGAAAAGGTGGCAGGTCGATCGAATGTTTGCGGCTGAAGTCTACACTCGTTTCCACCGGCTCGTATCCCGGACTCATGATGCGCAGGTTGTATTTGCGCCGTTCCAAATCCGCGAAGCTGGCCGGGCTCTTTTGAGCATGATCACCTAAAACGACGAGCGCGCCGGTCGGTTCTGTTCGGATGGTAGTTCCCAGGTGAAGATCCGCGCTCGGCTGTGAGCGGCTTAGCCAAAGTCCGATTCCTGCTATCGCAAGCAGTAAGAGCGATACCGCCCCTGCGAAGATCTTTACACGCGGTTTTTTAAGTTGTTCGCCACGCTCAAGCGCCGTGAGATCACGATGCATTTCCGCGGCCGAGTCGTAACGCTTCCTAGCATCGTTCGCGCACGCTTTCATGAGCACATCGTTGAGTTGCAGCAGCAGTTCGCGATCCGGCCGTGTGCTCAATTGCGAATCGATCTCCGGGAAATCCAGCCTGTCTTTTCCGGTGCAGGTTTCGTAAAGAAGTTTCCCCAGGCTATAAATGTCGGCGCGCGGCGTGCCCGGTCCTTCCAGCGGCACGTAACCTTCCGTTCCAACGAATGATTGTTGTCCGCTCGCCGCGACCAATCCGATGTCGGCAAGCTTCGGCACGCCCTCGATGAAAATGATGTTCGACGGTTTGATATCGCGATGGCTCAACCCGCGCGCATGCAACGCTTCAAGCGCTTCCGTTAACGAAAGTCCGAGCCGAATCGACTCGTCCGCGGAGAGGCGTTTCTGCCGCGTAAGGTCGGTTTTCAAAGTGCGCGGTTCGTAACTGCGGATGTCGATTCTGCGTCCTGCCAGATGATCGTCGGCCAGCTCCATGCTGTAATAGAGATAATCCGCAGCCCGGCCGACGTGCAGAATGTTGATGAACCCGGCGTGCGCCCGTGAGATCGGCTCGAACGCGGACATGCCTTCGAATTCCCGCAGAAACGCGCGCTCACTTTCGAACGTGCTTCGATAAACGACTTTGACCGCGCGAAACCCACCGCTCACCGTCCGAGCCAGCCAAATCTCACCGTAAGCGCCACGGCCGACCACGCGCAGCATTTCGTGATCGGGAATAATCGGGATCTGAGCGGAAACTCGGTCGGGAATGTCCGATTTTACACAAGCCGCCGATGCGAAGCAATTCTGGGTAGCGCACGCGTCCCGCGCGCTGGTTTCGGCGTCGCGCCGAAACGTAATTTCTCCAGATGTCCTCCGCGCAGAGAAGATCGAAACTCTCAAGAGAAGTCCGCGAACGCCACAGGCATTCGCCAGCACGCGAAATGTGCGCGCGAGGCGCACGCGCTCCCCAGACGAAGGGTGAATTAACGAATGCTCTTTTCCAGCGTTCTAATTTCTTTTTTCAGTAACGCGCCGACGCGATGTCGCGCCAGATACACCTGGCCGACATTCACGCCCAAACGCTCGGCGACCTTTTGTGCCGGCCATTCCTTGCGCACATAACAATCGAAAATTTGAAACTGTTTCGGCTCGATTTTCTTCTTCACACGCGCGATCGCTGCTTCGAACAAATTCTCTTTCCACTCCGCTTCCCATACCGCATCAAGATCAACACTCCGTGAATCCGGAACGCGTTCGGTTGTCGCGGTCTCACGATCGTCCGCGGACCGAGGGTGTTTCGCGTTGCCAGGTTCACGCTTGCGAAATTGATCGGCGATTCGCCAGCGGGTGATCTGCAACAGCCAGCCTTTGAACGAGCCAATTATCGGATCGTACTTCAGCTTGTCGATGTTCTTCGCCACGGTGATCACCGTTTCCTGTACGACGTCCTGTGCTTCGGCGTCAGTCAGACCGGACTGGCGTGCCGCCGAGTAGATCAGTTTCCAGTAGGTGTCGAAAAATTCCTGCCAACGCCGTTGATCGCCCCAATCGGCCAGTCGCTCGACCAGGCTGCGGCGCGTGGCAATCAACCCTCTATTCTTCATGTCGATCTTCTGACGTCAGCTTTGCCCCTGGGAATCATTACTATCGATTTACTGAAAGATTCCTGCTGAACTTGCGTATTCCTGCCTATGAATACAAGCGCGCTCATCACCCGAGCACTTCAACTGGCCGCTCGACCGTTTCTGTTTCTCTTTAGCTTTTTGAAGCGGGTCGCTCTCGCGGTCTTCGGCCGATTGCAATGGAGTCCGCCTCGCTGGCTTTCGCGAAGTGGCGCCGCCTTCTCCGGTTTCAATCGGGCACATCCCCTCACCACGGCTTTCGGAATCGTCGCGATTTTTGTGCTCGCATGCGGGACGGCCTGGACGTGGCACTGGTATCAACATCGACCGAAGCCCCGCTACGTAAAAGTTATGATCGAGGCGGTTCCGGTGACGAAGTTGGAAAAGGACTTAAAGTTTCCAACGCTTGATATTCGATTCAGCGATTCCGCGGCGCGCCTGGAAGATAAGGACAAAACAGCTCTGCAAGGCGTCCGGCTGGATCCTCCGTTGGCCGGCAAATGGATGTGGGCTGGCGACAAACATTTATTCTTTCAACCAACGGAAGACTGGCCCGCCGATAAAAAATTCAAGGTCATCTTCGACAAGAAATTTTTTCCGCCGCACATCGTGTTGGAGCGATTGACTTACGAGTTCCAGACGCCTCCGTTCGAAATCGCAATCAAACAACTTGAACTATATCAAGACCCGGCCAACCCGACCCAACGCCAAGTCACGGCGACACTCGAGCTGACGCACGCAGTTGAGCCCGGTGAGTTAGATCGACATCTGCAATTGATGATGATCGGCGGGTCAGCCGTGTTTCCGGCGTCCGATCCGGCGCCGCATTTTGCGCTCACTTACGGATTGCACCGGCGCCTTGCTTATTTGCGTAGCTCGAATGTGACGCTGCCGGACAAGGAAGATTTCATGAAGGTCGAGTTGAGCAAAGGTGTTATGACTGCACAAGGCGGAGCGCAAACTCGCGCCGCGGCCGAAGAAAAGCTGCTCATTCCGTCCAATGGGACCGCGTTTCAAATCAAATCTATCGAGGCAACCATCGCCCGGAACAAGGCTGGCGAGCCAGAGCAGGTCTTGATTCTAAACACGACGGCGGACATCAGCAGCAGCGAGCTGGCCAAGGCTATTCAGATTCGGCTACTGCCGAAGCGTGAAGCTGAAAAGACCGAAGAAAGCGATTCGGAAAGTTCCGATTCGGCGTCCGCCGATCAAAGTACCGAAAGCGACGACAACAGCCAGAGCGCTGAGTCGGAAGAGGACGAGTCCGACGAGACGACAGAATCTGATAACGCGTCGAAATGGCAAAGTCCGACCGATGTCCCGGACGATGTCCTCGAGCAAGCCAAGCGAATTGAATTCACAGTCGTCCCCTCGGAAAAGGCGCAGGATCGACAACACGCTTTTAAGATACGCCTCGAATCGGAAGGCGAGCTCTACGTCCGTGTTCCAAAAGGAGTGCGCGCTTTCGGCGATTATCCTTTGGCGGAAGATTACAACGCAGTCGTTGCAGTGCCGCAGCTTCCGCGCGAAGTGCAGATTGAAGGTCAAGGCGGTCTGCTGGCGCTCAATGGCGACCGGAAATTGTCGATCCGTTCACGCGCTCTGCGTGCGATCGAGTTCGAAGTTGCGCGCGTTGCAACAACTCAAATCAACCATCTCGTTAGCCAGACCGAAGGCAAGTTCGAGGACCCGGAGTTCCGCGCGCCACAGTATTTCAACAAGGAAAACATCTCTCGGATCGCGATTGAGCAGCAGCCAATCGCGGTGGAAGACAAATGGAAGTCCAATTACTCGGCGTTCGATTTCGCGGAGCACCTTCGCAAACCATCAGATGGCGGCAGCGAGCGCGGCCTGTTTTTCCTGACCGCGCGCGGCTGGGATCCAGCGAAGAAGAAACCAATCAACTCGGCCAGGGACAGCAGATTTCTGCTTATTACCGACATCGGAATCTTGACGAAGAGAAACATCGACGGAAGTAGCGACGTTTTTTTGATGTCGATCAAAAGCGGCCAACCGCTCAACGGCGCCACGGTGGAAATTCTGGGCAAGAACGGCGTGCCAATCCAGACGGCCCTAACGGCTGCGGACGGTCATTGCGCTTTCCCTTCGGTTGAAAAATCCGAGCGCGAGAAATTGCCGGTGGCGTTTGTCGCGCGCAATGGCGACGACATCGCGTTCATGCCGTTCGCGCGTGAAGATCGCGTTTTGAATTTTTCGCGCTTCGAGGTTGACGGGGCGCAGAACATCGCGCCGGAAGGTCTCGATGCATTCGTCTTTACTGAGCGCGGTGTTTACCGGCCGGGGGACGAAATTCACATCGGCCTGGTAGTCAAACAGCGGAGCTGGGGCGGCAATCTCAAAGGTTTGCCCATTGAAACTGAAGTCGTAGACGCGCGGGATCTGCCGGTGCAGACAAAAAAACTCACTTTGCCGGAGACCGGCTTTACCGAGCTCACCTATCAAACCGCCAATGAATCGTCCACTGGCTTATACACGTTCAATGTTTATCTGATCAAAAATAACAAGCGCTCGAGTTTGCTCGGTTCCGCCACCGCACAGGTGAAAGAGTTTCTGCCCGACCGCATGAAAATCGAGACGCGGCTTTCCAAGGGTGCGCCGCGCGGCTGGATTCAACCCAAGGAAATGCACGCGTCCGTTGCGCTGGCCAATCTCTACGGCACGCCCGCAACGGATCGGCGTGTGACCGGCAAGGTTGAGCTCGCGCCGGCGGCATTTTCGTTCCCGGAGTTTCGCGACTTCACTTTTTTCGACCCCCTGTTTGATGAAAACAAATATCGCCAGGAGCAAACGGTCGATCTCGGCGAACAAAAAACCGATGGTGAAGGCCACGCCGATTTTGATTTGCAGCTCGAACGATTCGCCGATGCGACTTACGCGATGCGGTTCATTGCGGAAGGCTTCGAAGGCGAAGGAGGGAGGAGCGTTACGGGCGATGTCACCGCGCTCGTCTCCGCTCTGCCTTACGTGATCGGTTACAAAGCCGACGGCGATCTGCGTTACATCGAGATGAACAAACCGCGTGGCGTCGATCTGGTTGCAGTCGATCCACAACTCGACCGGATAGCGATCGAAAACATCACCCTCAATATCATCGCGCAGGAATATGTTTCCGTGCTGAAGAAGCAGGACAATGGGAACTACGTCTATGAGTCAGTCCTAAGAGAGCGTCCCGCCAAATCGGAAAAGATCTCAGTGGCGGCCAGCGGTTATCGTTACGCGCTTCCGACCGAGGAGCCCGGTAACTATGTGCTTGAAGTACGCGACGATCAGAATCGCATTCTAAGCAAGGTGCGGTTCTCCGTCGTGGGTCCCGCTGCAATGACTGGCGCCCTCGAGAAAAACGCCGAGCTGGAGATCAAACTCAACGCCAAGGAGTATCGCGCCGGAGATGAGATTGAGTTAAGCGTGACCGCGCCTTACAGCGGTTACGGTCTCATCACAATCGAACGGGAAAAAGTTTACGGCTACAGTTGGTTTCAAACGAACACCGCCAGCAGCGTCCAGCACATTCGCCTGCCTGACAATTTTGAAGGCAGCGGCTACGTCAATGTTGCCTTTGTGCGGGCGCTCGATTCCAAAGAAATTTTTGTTAGCCCGCTCAGTTACGGCGTCGTCCCGTTCACTGCCAATATCGAAAAGCGGCGACTGAAGATAGATCTTCAAACCGCGGCGAAAGCGAAACCAGGCGAGCCGTTGCACATCGGCTACAAGACCGATCAGCCCAGCAAGATCGTCATCTTCGCGGTCGATCAGGGAATTCTGCAAGTCACCAATTACAAAACGCCGGATCCCCTCACCTATCTCTTTCGCAAATGCGCGCTCGGCGTGGAGACGGCGCAGATTGTCGATCTCATAATTCCGGAATTTTCGTTGCTGCGTTCCCTTTCCGCATTCGGTGGCGACGGCGGCGAAGTTCAAAAATTGAATCCGTTCAAGCGCGTCACGGAAAAACCGGTGGTGTTTTGGTCTGGTATTATCGACGCTGACGCGACCGCGCGTGAAGTTGTCTATGACGTGCCCGACTTTTTCGACGGCACGCTGAAGATAATGGCGGTCGGTGTTTCAAATGAAACAGCTGGATCGACTGACCGCGACGCGCTCATTCGCGGGCCTTTCGTCGTGACGCCGAGTGTGCCGGTGCTCGCGGCGCCCGGCGACGAATTCGAGGCGGGCGTGACCGTCGCGAACAATGTCGAAGGATCCGGCGCGGACGCGGAGATAGAGCTGCGCGCCGATACATCTCCGCAATTGTCGATCTTGGGAGCGCCAACACAAAAATTGCGAATCGCTGAAGGGCGCGAGCAAAGCGTGAAGTTGCGCTTCCGTGTCAACGACATGCTCGGCTCCGGCGAAATCAAGTTCGTCGCGCGCCGGAATGGGATCGAGACGCGGCGGCGCGCTACGCTAAGCGTTCGTCCGCCCGTTCCCTACGCGACCGATGTTCGCAGCGGCAGTTTCAAAAAAGGACACGTGGACGTTCAAATTACGCGGGCGATCTATTCCGAGTTCGCCAAACGCGAGGCTGCTGTGGCGGCCGTGCCGCTGGGACTCGCGCATGGTCTTTATGTTTTTCTAAAAGATTTTCCTCACGGTTGTAGCGAACAGATCACGAGCGGTGCATTCTGCCGGCTCCTGCTCTCGGATGAAGCCGACTTCGGACTCGACCGGACGGAGGTAAACGCACAGCTCGAAAAAACCTTCGCGACTCTGCGACGCAGGCAAAACGATCAGGGGGCGTTCGGTTATTGGGCACCGGAGACGGATGAGAAGATCAATTTCAATTCGGTTTACGTGATGGATTTCCTGAGCACGGCGAAAACGGCCGGCTTTGCTCCGCCCGCGGACATGTTCGCGAGTGGCTTGCGCTACCTGCAAAAGATGGTCACGCTCGAGCCTTCGACTCTGGCTGACGCGCGAACCATCGCCTACGGGATTTACGTCCTCACGCGCGAAGGTGTCGTCACCACCAATTACGTTCTTAATCTGCGCGATTATCTCGAGCAGAATCAGACCGACATATGGCAAAATGATGTCACCGGCGTTTATCTCGCGGGCGCGCTTAAACTTCTGCATAAAGACGAAGACGCAGACGAGTTGATCGGCTCCTACAAAATCGACAAGGGATCTGGCCGAGACTACGACGACTTCTGCCAGCCGCTTGGAGCCAACGCGCAATATATCGCCATCCTCGCGCGTGCGTTTCCAGACCGACTTAAAAAAATCTCGGCGACGGAATTCGAGCAAATTCTTCAGCCGATCGGGCGCGGCGAATTCAACACGCTCTCGGCTGCCTATGCCGTGTCGGCCTTGAAGTCGTACTCGCACGCCATCGCGCAAACGCTGCCCGTACTCAGCATTGCTGAAATTCACAAAGACAAGCGCGACGTTGCCCTAACGAGCGGCGCGAAATTGCTGCAACGGGCTAATTTTTCGAAGGACGCCATCGCGCTGCGGTTTAAG
Source organism: Candidatus Udaeobacter sp. (assembly GCA_036499425.1). Lineage (GTDB taxonomy): Bacteria > Verrucomicrobiota > Verrucomicrobiia > Chthoniobacterales > UBA10450 > Udaeobacter. The sequence continues at coordinate 35,354 of DASYDT010000148.1, forward strand.
ACGGCCGGAGCGCTCAGCGGCCCGGGCGCATTTTCTCAGGTAGTGGAAGCTGGATTTGATCGAAATGTTCCGACGAAGCCGGTCACCGCCGGACTGGAGGTTCATCGCGAGTTACTCGACAAAGATAACAAGCCGGTCACGCAAACGAAACTGGGTGAACCGATTCATGTCCGTTTGCAAGTGCGCAGCGTAAAGGATGAATCCATCACCAATGTTGCAATCATCGATCTTCTGCCTGGCGGCTTCGAAGTTGTCGGGGCATCTTTGCAACCGGGCGTTTCGACAATTTCCGGTGTCGATTATGTCGATGTCCGTGAAGATCGCGCCGTCTTTTACGGGACCGTTTCGCGCAGCGTGCTCGAGATCAATTATCAGATTAAATCATCCAATCGTGGCGAATTTACGGTGCCGCCCGTTTTCGCCGAATCGATGTACGAACGCGCCATCAAAGGCTGCGGCGTCGGTGGAAAGATCACCGTCACAGAATGACTGCGCTTCGAAAAATATTGCGACCGCTGCTGCTGACCTGCGCATTTCTCAGCGCCGCCTGGCTCGCGCTGCCAAAGCCGCCGCTGCTAGACGGCATTTCGTTCTCGCAATGTGTTCGCGATCGAAACGGGAAACTGCTTCGTGTTACTCTGACTGCCGATCAGAAATTTCGAATCTGGACTTCTTTAGCAAACATTTCGCCGGCGTTGATCGATGCCACGCTCCAATTTGAAGACAAATATTATCGGTATCATCCGGGAGTTAACCCGGTTGCATTGATGCGGGCTGCGTTTGGTTTGCGGCCGGGTGGCGCGCACACCGGCGCCTCGACCATTACAATGCAAGTGGCGCGGTTGCGGTATCATCTGCCTACCCGCACATTCAGGGGAAAGTTCTTTCAAATTATTCGCGCGCTCGAACTCGAGCGGCATTACTCGAAGTCCGAGATTCTTGAAACCTACCTGAATCTCGCGCCCTATGGACGAAACATCGAAGGCGTGGGGGCCGCCAGTCAGATTTATTTCGGCAAGACCGCAGCTCACTTGACGAGGCCGGAATCAGTTTCGATCTGCGTCATTCCGCAAAGCCCGACCCGGCGCGCGTTGCTTGCCGATCGCGACAATCGCTCGCTCGAGTCGGCGCTGAGCGGCTGGTACGATCGCGCGAAAATCAACAATCAATTCTCCGGGCGCTCATTCAGGGCTCGGGCGCAAGTCGAACGAAAATTTCTTGCACCTCACTTTGTCCAGCAGGTTGTGGCGGCGCAGAAGAGTCGCCACGAGATCGTGACCACGCTTGACCTGGCGAAGCAGCAACTAATCGAGCGGCGAATTACGGATTATATTCGCGCAAATCGCGATCGCGGAATCCAAAACGCGGCGGCGCTGTTAATCGACACCCGGAACATGGACGTGCTCGCACAAGTCGGCTCGGCCGATTTCTTCAACGCCGAAATTCAGGGGCAAGTGGACGGAACGCGTGCTCCGCGCTCGCCCGGTTCCACACTGAAACCATTCGTCTATGCCCTCGCGTTGGAGCAAGGTCTGATTCATCCATTCTCGATCCTGTCAGATGCACCGCGGAGTTTTGGCGATTACGACCCGGAAAATTTCGACCGCGAATTTGTCGGCCCCATCCGTGCATGTGACGCGCTCGCGCGCAGCCGCAATCTTCCTGCGGTTGAACTCGCATCCCGACTGCGTCATCCCACGCTTTATGAATTTCTCCGCGGCGCTGGCGTCAAGTTACCGCGCTCAGAAGCACTTTATGGATTGACGCTTCCGCTTGGCGGCGCCGAAGTCACGATGGAGGATCTGGTTCGTCTGTACGCCGGACTCGCTAATAACGGAGAGTTGCGTCCCCTTCGCCGGATTTCGTGCGATCCAGTCGCGTTGCGCGGTCGCCGGATGATCATGCCTGAAGCAGCATTTCTAACGCTGGAGATGCTCAATCTGCCACGGCCCGAAATTAGCAGCGCATATTCGGACCAAATCGTGCCGGTTTTTTGGAAAACCGGAACGTCCCATGGTTTTCGCGATGCGTGGTCAATCGCTGTCTTCAACCATTACGTGCTCGCGATTTGGATCGGAAATTTTGATGGGCGCGGCAACGGAACTTTTGTCGGACGAATCGCCGCTGCCCCGCTCTTGTTTCAAATCATCGACAGTTTACGTGGGGGCTGGCCTGAGCCTAACGAGCCGCATCTCCCGCCGCCAGGTGCAAACTTGAAACGCGTCTCCTTTTGCGCCGTCTCAGGTGATTTGCCCGAACCATACTGCAAACAGCAGATTGAGGGTTGGTTCATACCCGGAATTTCGCCGATCAAACTTTGCGATGTGCATCAGGAAGTACTCGTCGATTCTGCGAGCGGGTTGCGCGTGCCAAGAGATGACGGAACACGCCAACTCCGGCGTGAAGTTTACGAATTCTGGCCAACTGAGTTGTTATCGATTTTTCGCCGCGCCGGAGTGCCGAGAAAATTGCCGCCGCCCTTTTTGCCCGGAACGTCCCCCGAAATGATCGCGCGCACGGGAAACGCGCCACAAATTATTTCGCCGGCGGAGCGACACAACATCCTGCTGACATCGGCCGGCACAATCGCGTTGCGCGCCAAAACAGATGCCGATGTGCGTGAAATTTATTGGTTCGCGGGCAACGCATTCATTGCCAGAACGAATCCACAAGACGTCGTTACATGGAAAGCAACGCCGGGCAGTTACGAACTCACCGCCTTGGATGACCATGGCCGCGCTGGTTCATCTTCTGTCGTTGTCCGCTGAGACCTTAGAGAACCTTGCGTAACGACGCGAATAGCCGCGAGCCTATGGCCAAGCTCTGCTTTCGCCGCCAACTGAGCATCTCAAAGGAGGTACTAAAACAACTGAAAAGAGCGAGCGACATTCGATGGAATTCCAGCTCAAGAACTAGCGTCCTGAACACTCGCGCTAGGCAGCTTTTTCCTTTACAAGTCCCTGCCTCTTTTGTTAAACACATTGTGGGGCAGGGACCTCGTGAGGATGAGGGCGGGGAATCCCGAAAAAACCAAGAGGGAATCTTCGATGGAGTGCCCTGCATCCGCTGACGTCACATTTTAAGCTCTAACCCCTATTCAAATATGGCTACACCAAAAATCAAAACACGTTCTTCCAAATGGTATGGATGGCTACCGGATCTGCCGGACCATCGTGATCTATTCTATTCGGCGATTGCGCCCAGGATGGCTGCGTTGCCGCGAAAGGTCGATATGCGCTCAAAATGTTCGCCGGTTGAAGACCAGGGCCAGCTTGGTAGCTGCACTGCTAATGCTCTGGTCGGCGCACTCGAGTTCCTGGAACTCAAAGATGGCGCACAATTTGTCGATCTAAGTCGCTTGTTCCTGTACTACAATGAACGCGTGATCGAAGGCACAGTCGATCACGACAGCGGCGCGTTCATTCGCGATGGGATCAAGTCGCTGGCCAAGCAGGGAGTTTGCACGGAACCCGAGTGGCCGTACAAGATCAGCAAATATAGAAACAAACCGACCGCGGCTTGCTATCGCAGCGCGAAAAAGCATCGCATACTCTCGTATCACCGAATTAGCACGGTGGATGAGATGCGCAGTTGCCTGGCCGAAGGGTTCCCGTTTGTCTTTGGTTTCACCGTTTATGATGCTTTCGAGTCGGCAGCGGTGGCTAAGTCAGGCGTGTTAAACATGCCTGGTCCAAAGGAGAAGATGGCTGGCGGCCACGCAGTGATGGGAGTCGGTTACGATGATGCGGCGCGGCGATTTGTAATCCGAAATTCTTGGGGCAGCGATTGGGGACAGAAAGGTTACTTCACGATTCCTTACGATTATCTGTCGCCCGACAAGAATCTGGCCGACGATTTCTGGACGATTCGCGCGACCAAAGAACGTTGAACAGTGCATGTAACACGTGGCGGAGTACATATTCAGCGAGAAAGACAATGGCGCATCAGTTGAGGTGCAGTGCGGCGCAAAGATCACCATCGAACTGAAGGAAAATCCGACGACCGGTTACAGGTGGAGGATCAGCAGCATCGATGAAGTCTTCCTGCAACCAGAGTGCGACGAGTTTCTGCCGCCAGATCAGACGACTCCCGGCGCCGGCGGTCTGCGCAGGTTTTTCTTTCGCGCGAAGAGCGCAGGTTCCACTGCGCTGACCTTGATCAGCAAGCGCGCATGGCAGCGCGATGACCAAGCGGTGAATACCTTCCGGCTTGCAATTCGCATCCTGAAGTAACTATTTTGCAGACCATCTTGCGAACTTTTAAAATCCCGATCTCCCGCGAGGGTCACACGATGCAAGGGTCGCGGCCTGACAGGACACTGACGAATGCCAGAAGCTAAACAGGCGCCCACGGAGAACTTTCCTTGGAAAGCAGTTGTTACCGTCACGGCTGGGTTTACCCCTTCTCGAAATTGTTGAGCCACATCTGACTTTTCGACAGCCAGTCTCTTTTACGACGCGACACGGCGCGGGAAAAGAAAGCGGCAGCTCTATTCTTCTCCCGATGGTTTCTACTGAGAGGGAAGAAACGTGACTGTGCCTGGCTTAACCTGCGCGAGCAAGGATCAACGGACGGGTGTCAGCCAGTTGATTCGAGCGCGCGCGCAGCGCGATCACCGCGATTGAGTATCTCCCAATGTTCTGTTGGTGCATCATGTTGCTGTCCATCGTCAAGAGCACGTCGAATCGCGCATCGACGGCCTTGGCTAGCAGTTCGCCGTTTTCAACGCCAGCCCATCCGATCAAAGGCACCGATTCCGTTTGATGTCCAGGCAAGTCGCGGCGCAATCGCCAATCCAAGTTTTCATCCAGAAGAAGCCGCATTAGTGGGCGGACATTGCGTGCTCCCTCGCTTCCTCGAGAAGAGCGATGACCTGTTCGCGCTTCACGCTGGGAAACCCTTCAAGAAAATACTCAATGGAGTCGCCCCCCTCCAAATGATCGAACAAACTCTTTACCGGCACGCGAGTGCCGGCAAACACTGGCTCCCCGCCGAGAATCTCAGGATCTTGGGACACGACGCTACTCATGACGCAAAAATAGGCTGAAGATCGCTCATGTCCAAGCGACAAACGCCGAACTCCTCATTATGCTGGCGAGCGCGCGCTACGCTCGCTTTCACTTGGCTTTGGCCGCCTGTAGAATTGCTACCGGTTACACAACACTCAATGCGGAAAGAAATACCGATTGTTTCCTTGCTGCTTTTACTTCCGGTTTTCTGTATGGGCGCCGATTGGAAGAATTTCCGCGCCGATGCGAACCGAATGGAAAAGAGGATCAAAGAGCTTTCCCAATTCGGAGCAAATCGCGACGGGGGAGTGAGCCGCGTTGCGTTCAGCGATGCCGACGTCGAGGGTCGTAAATACATAAGATCTCTGATGGAAAAGGCAGGACTAAAAGTCCGTGTCGATGCTGCGGGAAACATCATTGGTTACAGGGAAGGGCGTAATCCGAAGCTGCCGGTAATTTTGTTCGGTTCTCACATTGATTCTGTTCCGCATGGCGGGAACTACGACGGAGATGTGGGAGTTCTCGCCGCATTGGAATGCATCGAAATCCTGAATCAACAAAACTTCGTAACCGCTCGCCCACTGGAGGTCATCGTATTTTCTGATGAAGAAGGCGGACTTACAGGAAGCCACGCAGTTGTAGGCGAACTGAGTCAGAAAGCACTTCAGATAAAGAGTCACAGTGGAAAGACGATCGGAGAGGGAATTCGCTTCATCGGTGGCGATCCGGACAACCTGCAATCAGCAAAACGAAATCCTTCTGAAATTCTCGCCTACCTGGAATTGCACATCGAACAGGGCGGAATTTTGGAGGCGGAAAAAATCAACATCGGTGTTGTAGAAGGAATCGTTGGAATCAACTTGTGGAATGTGACCGTCCTTGGGTTTGCCAACCACGCGGGAACAACGCCGATGAATCAGAGAAAGGACGCGCTCCTGGCTGCCGCAAAATTAGTTGACTCAGTCAACCATATTGCAAGGAGCATTCCCGGCGGTCAGGTTGCCACCGTCGGAACGATTCAAGCTGAGCCGGGCGCTCCGAACGTAATTCCTGGCAAAGTAGTGATGAGTTTGGAGATTCGAGATCTGGAGAAGTCGAAAATCGATCTGGTATTTGAAAAAGTAAAAAAGTCTGCGGAACAAATCGCCGCGGATACAGGCACGACAATTTCTTTCGCTGCCCTCGACGTAACTGCGGTTCCAGCACCCACAGATCCAAGGCTTCGTAAGATTATTCAAGAAGCAGCGACAGATCTGGGTTTGACAACGAAGCTGATGCCGAGCGGCGCAGGGCACGATGCTCAGGATCTTGCGCGAATGGTTCCAATCGGAATGATCTTCGTTCCAAGCGTCGGTGGAATCAGCCATTCGCCAAAAGAATTTACAACAGCTTCGGATATGGCGAACGGCGCCAGTGTTTTGATGCAAGCAATCTTGAAGCTGGATGAAAAAGGCTTGTAGCCGCGATAACGCCTCCCTCAATTGAAACTCACTCGTTGCCCGCGTCGCTACTTCTGATTGCTGATTTCTGACTTCTCTTCCGAATTCGACGTTGGGCGTTGAGCGTTGGGCGTTTGCTTTTTTGCCTTGCCACTCGTCACTCGTCAGACGCCCTTCGTCTCTTTGGGCTTTTCACACATCAAAGCGAGCACGTTGTTCTCCGAATCCCGGAACTCGGCCAGCCAAAGATCGTGCGTTGCCATAGGCGCGACCAGCATCGGTTTGGTTTCGAAACGAACACCGTGCGATTCCAGGATCTCGTGCGCTTCTTCGATGTTCTGAACTTTGAAATACAGGATGGAGCTCGGGTGATCGAGGTCCGCGCGTTCCGGGATCGCCAGCATCAATCGTATACCGCCGCAGTCGAAGAACGACATACGACCTGGCACAGTAAAAAGATGCTTCATGCCAAGCGTATCTTTGTAGAACGCAGCGGCACGATCCAGGTCATGCACATTCACCGAAATCTGGCCGATCCCTAGCAGCGAAATATTCTTTTGAGCACTCATGATCTCATCCTATTCGCTTCATTCTTAATTTGTCCTTCTTACTTTCTTCGGCCCGCTGCACCCGCAGAATTCAATCCTAGAAACGTTCTTCGTTTCATCGCAGATAAAATATGTTGCCGCGAGCAACGCTCAAGATTCGATCAACGAGTATCACTGACTTTGAATCGAACCACTTAGAGCCGAGCCGATGGGAATCGAGCGAGACAGACTGAGTGGAGCGCAGGGCGAAAGACCGAATGAGCGGGAGCGAACGAGTCAACACGATCCCCGAATCCAAAGGTTGAGATCTGACTCCGCCTTTTTCTCTCACGTCCCATCGCGCTAGGTGAACCATGCTCCGTGCGCGGCCAGCGCAGCATCTACATCTGCGAAAATCCAAAATATTCGATCAAGCCGCGAAGTTTCCAAAATCAAGCGTATAGTTTCCTGCACACCACTTAGGAAAAACTTCCCGCCATACTCCTCAACTTCTTGCTTGGCTAGCATAAGCGCCGCCACCCCTGCGCTATCGATGTAAGTCGCGCGGGAAAGATCTATCACGATCCGTTCCGGTTTTTTCTTAATCATAGCGTTAAGGGACTGTGTGACGGCAGGCGAAACGTGCAGATCGATATCGCCTTCAATCGCCAAGACATTCGCGCGGTCCTGATGCAGCACGGGAGTGGCTGGCGACGCGTTGTCTCTCATTCAATTACCTTGATCGTGACTCGATTGCCGCTTGAGCGTATCGGTACGCGAAAATCCTAGGTGCGCTTCTCTTCCGCAAATTCGACGTTGGACGTTGGGCGTTCCGGCCTTCGCAGCCTTTGCTTCGGCGGAGTAGGCTGAGCGTTGGGCGTTTTCCGCTTCCAAATGGCCATCAACGGCGTGTTCGCAACCTACCCATCGACGCCCGAGTATTTCGAAGTCATGCGATCGGGATGCTTTCACCCCCGCAGCCTCAGCCTCTGTCTTTTCGATCGGTTTTTTTATATCTGTGCGCGCTCTTTCCAACGACGGTCATGCTGCGCCGCATGAATAACGGCGACGACCAGCACGACATCGCCTTCGACTCGATACACGATGCGGTTGGGGAAAACGGCGTAGGAAGACCCAACGCACCGAGCGGCGACGATCGCGAATTCGTGCGAGCAACGGCTGTTTTTGCACATCTTCGATTCGATCCTCGTACCGCCCACGCCAATTGGAGGCCCACTCCAGCCTCACGAGCATCGTATCATTTGCTGCGACGGCAATATCGTTCCAGACCTGCGGCCTTACTTCGAGCCGATAACTCATCGGCTAAATTTCTGATCAAGCCGCGCTTTGAATTTGTCCCAGGGAATTGCTGATTCGGGATTAGACTCGTGCTCCGCGATACGCTCATCGACTGGCGCCCATTCCTTTGGCGTAAGCGTGTCTTCGTCGAGGTCGTCCAGTCTGTGGCAAATCTCGTCCCGCTCAGCCGGTGTGAGCTTGGCGATCTCTTCAAAAATCTTCGCTTTGCTCATGAAGCAAGCTTAACGAAACCACCAGACGTTGGCCAATCATTTCCGCCGGAAACAAATGCGCGTTTGAGTGTTAAGCCACTTCTCACTTTTTGATAGCCATTTTTTTCTGCCCGCGAAGTCAGGCCCCCACAGCTACTGGTCATTGCCGTTCCTTTAAACTTGGTTTGATGTTGTCTCTGACCTGACGCGTTGGTTACATCTGCAGGCAAATGCAATTGCCGAATGCAGATGAGGCGATCCTCCCGAGGAACAAACTTGAGAATTACCTTCTCGATTTAGCTCATCCCATTGGCGGCGGTAAAGCACGGTTTTTCCTGTCGCTTGGTTTTCGACGCGAAGCGTGGAACGTCTTGGCTGATGCCTTCCGCAAGCACGCACGGGAAGGTCCTGTTGCGAATTCAATCTCTGACGCTGATGGCGTGACTTATTTGGTCGAAGGCCCACTTGAAACGCCATCCGGGCGTAAACCGCGCATCCGAACAATCTGGTTAATCGAAACCGACAACGTTGCGCCGCGATTTATCACCGCCTATCCTTTGCCTGTATGATTGCTGAACTCGACTGTGTGGCATTGGCTGTTGACTTGCCCGACCACGGCCTTACAGCCGACGATGTCGGCGCAGTCGTCCATGTCTACGAAGGCGGCAAGAACTTCATGGTGGAGTTCACCACTTTTGATGGAAAGACTGTCGCCGTCGCCAAAGTTTCAGCCGATCAAATTCGCCCTCTCGCGCGAAACGAAATCCATCACGCTCGAGCGCTGGATTCAGTTGCAAGCTGAGGGGCTGCAGTCTGCGCTTTGGCCGCTCAGTATGCCGCTCGTCGATAATATCGGGTCGGGCATCTGGGAAGTACGCACCAAGTTGCCGACACGGATCGCGCAAACACTATTTTTCGTGCACGAAAGCGAAATCGTTTTACTACACGGATTCATCAAGAAAACACGGAAAACTCCACAAGAGGACAGGGCTTTAGCTCTGCAACGGAAAAATGCCTACATCAAAAGCAGTAAAAGCTAAAAATAAACATCGCGGAAGCAGCTTCGACAGCTTTCTGAAGAAAGAAGGCTTGTATGAGGAAGTGCACGCGGCAGCTTTGAAGCGCGCGATCGCGATGAAACTTGGTGACTTGATGAAGCAAAAAGGGGTCAATAAGAGTGCGATGGCCGACAAAATGCAAACGTCGCGTGCGGCGATTCATCGATTGCTCGATCCGGAAAATACTTCCGTCACGCTCGCCACGCTTAATCGCGCCGCGAGATCGCTCGGCCGCAAGGTCAAAATCGAATTGGTACCAGCTTAAGATCAGTTCGGCGAAAACGCGCGCCCGGAAGATTTGCCAGTCAATCCATGCAAGGAAAAGCATCTGACCAACATGCGCAGCCAGGGCGAAGGCAAAGGGATTCAACTCGAAGTGCCGCTGCGGATGACCCTGGAGCGCGCGATCGAATACATCGACATAGACGAGTACGTGGAAGCGACGCCAAAGTCGCTTCGCTTGCGCAAGCGCATTCTGGACGCGACCGCACGGAAACGAGCTGCCGCGTAGCGCGCGCTGCATAGATAATGGGGAATGATCGTCCTGGGCCGCCTTAAGCGGGGCAAAAAACAAAGCGCGTTCTCCTCTCTCCTCCAATTGATGCTCTCAAAGCGGAACTGACAGATTAAAAGCGCTCATCGAGAAAGTGAGTGCCCGGATTGATGGGCAAACCGGCCGCACGAGTGATCGTGAATGAGCGCTAAAGCAGCGTGGCGTGTAGACTTAGTCGCGCGCTTCCTTGACGAGTGTCTCCTCCCCGATTGACCCGATAGCGGCGCACTCGCATAGTGGCGCTCTCATGGCGATTGAGTTCACGCGCAATTTCTGCATCATCGCGCACATCGATCACGGCAAAACAACGTTGTCGGACCGGTTGCTTGAGCGCACCGGCACAATCCACGAGCGCGAAAGGCAGGATCAGCTCCTTGATTCAATGGACTTGGAACGGGAGCGCGGAATCACGATCAAAGCGCATCCAGTGGCGATGCGTTATACAAGCAAATCTGGGCAAAGCTATCGACTGAACCTGCTGGACACGCCGGGGCACGTTGATTTCGCTTACGAAGTTTCGCGCAGCCTCGCCGCATGCGAAGGCGCGTTGTTAGTGGTGGACGCCGCGCAGGGCGTAGAAGCGCAAACTGTGGCGAACGTTCATCTCGCCCATAAACAAGGGCTCACCATTATTCCGATCATTAACAAGATCGATTTGCCGAATGCCGATGTGCCTTCGGTGAAACGCCAATTGGAAGAAATCCTTGCCATCCCCGCGGAGGAAGCCATTGAGACGAGCGCGAAGATGGGAGTTGGCATCGAGGAAACCCTTGAGGCTATCGTTACGCGCATTCCGCCGCCGGAGCCGCCGACAGACGAAACGCTGCGCGCGCTGGTTTTCGATTCTGTGTTTGACGTTTATCGCGGCGTGGTCAGCTATGTGCGCGTCGTTTCCGGAACGATGGAAGCGAATCACCCAATCATGTTGATGAGCAACAACGCGCGCTACGAGATCAAGGAGGTGGGCGTGTTTACGCCGAAGATGTTTGTGCAGGAACAGCTCAATCCCGGTGACGTTGGTTATTTCATCGCAAATATCAAATCAACCGCGGATATCAAGATCGGTGATACCATAACCGATCAACGGCATCCCGCGCGCGGGCCGCTTCTCGGATTTCAGGAAATTCATCCGATGGTGTTCAGCGGGATCTATCCGATTAACACCGGTGATTTCGAACATTTGAAGACCGCGATCGGGAAGCTGCGCCTGAACGACTCTGCCTTTATCTATCAACCGGAGAGCTCTGTCGCACTCGGCTTCGGGTTTCGTTGCGGATTCCTCGGTTTACTTCACATGGAGATCATCCAGGAACGGCTCCGGCGCGAATACAACATGGACATCATCGCCACGAGTCCAAGCGTGGTGTATGAAGTGCTGACTACCCGCGGAGAGAAACTGTTGATCGATAACCCCGCTCATTTGCCCGACCCGAGCATGATCGGGGAGATTCGGGAGCCGATCGTGAAAGCGTACGTGCTTTGTCCGAATGAAAACATCGGCGATATCCTGAAATTGATTCTGGAGAAGCGCGGCCAGATGGAGCGCACCGAGTCGCTCGATACGCGCCGGGTGATGTTACATTGCGAGTTGCCGCTCAACGAAATTCTCGTCGATTTCAATGACAAGATTAAAAGCATCACGCGCGGCTACGGTTCGATGGACTACGAGCATGCCGGTTATCGGCCCGCGAAATTGGTGAAACTGGACTTGCTCGTCAATGGCGAGCCGGTCGATGCGTTTTCGACAATCGTGCACAAAGATCGTGCCGAAGCCCGCGGTCGCCAACTGGCGGCGAAACTGAAGGAAGTGATCCCGCGACAGCTTTATCAAGTGGCGATTCAGGCAGCTATTGGCGGAAAAATTATTGCGCGCGAGAGTGTTTCGGCGTTACGGAAAAACGTCACCGCGAAATGCTACGGCGGCGATATCACGCGTAAACGCAAATTGCTGGAGAAACAAAAGGAAGGAAAAAAGCGGATGAAAAGCATCGGGAAAATCAATATTCCTCAGGAAGCGTTTATCGAGGTTTTAAAGACGCAATGACTCTTGCGATGAGAGATTCCTCGACTGCGCTGCGTTCCGCTCGGAATGACAATGGAGGGGGAGGCGTTTATCGAGGTCCTCAAAACACAATGACAAATGACGAATGCCCAATGACGAAGGAAATTCGAATGACCAAATCCGAATCAATAACACCACCCCACGGAAGCCTTTCTTTTTCGACATTTATGCTTCGTCATTGTTCCGTCATTCGACATTCGAGCTTCGTCATTTTTTAATTCATGTTTACATCCCGTCACATCAAACATAGCCGGCTGCTCCTGCGGCATGCCCGGAAGTATCTGCGCTACAAGGACGACCAGCTCAGCGCCTCGGATCGCGAACAAATCGTCGCTGGAATGAAAAGCCTCCGCGACGCGTTACGTCAGAAAGATCGCGAGAGAATTCACGGCACAGCTGATGCGCTGGATAAGCTGCTGCACAGGTTAACTCCGGTGACCTGGGAGTCGCATTGGCGAGAGAATTGCGAGGTGATTTTGGTGGCGATCGTTGTGGCCGTAGGCATTCGCTCGTATTTCTTGCAACCGTTCAAAATTCCCACCGGCTCGATGCAACCGACGTTAAATGGAATTGTCGGTCATCCCAGCACGGCACCGGCGCCGAATATTCTGCGACAGATCGCGGACTTCGTTGTTCTGGGTCGCAATTACATCAACGTGGTTTCGCGTGAGGATGATCAAGTTCTTGAAATCACGCCTAAAAAAGTCCTCTTCTTCTTTACTTTTTCGCGACTGATTTGCCAGCGGCAAAACTTTCTCGTGTACGCTTCGCCCGACACGCTCAGTCATGATTTTGGTGTTTTTCCGGGTCGCATTTGCCACCGCGGCGAGGTCATTGCCAGAGGCGCAATCGACACAGGCGACCAGGTCTTTGTGGATAAATGCAGCTACAACTTTGTTAAACCTCATAACGGCGATGTGTTTGTCTTCCGCACAAACAACATCCCAGCTATCCGGCCGGACCCGGTAACCGGCGCGCCCTTTTATATCAAACGCCTGGCCGGATTGCCCGGCGATATCCTGCGCATCGATCCGCCATTTCTCTACATCAATGGAAAAAAAGCAGAGGCGTACGGGTTTCAGCGGGTGATGTCGGCGAAACCGCCTTATCACGGTTATGCCCACGGTCACGATTACCTGTCGCGGGCCAACCAGACGTTCACCGTCCCACGCAATCGCTATTTCGCCTTGGGCGATAACAGCTACAACAGCTTCGATGGCCGTTACTGGGGAACGGTTCCGGACGACGACCTGGTTGGACGCGGACTGTTTGTTTATTGGCCGTTTGGTCGGCACTGGGGACTCATTCGTTGAATGAGAAACGCCAAATCCCCAAGAACCAAACTCCAAAGACGGTCGAAGCTCCAATAAGCAAAACAACACGAGTCAGGTTTGAACCTTGGATATTGGAGTTTCCCTGGTGCTTGGAAATTGGGATTTGGTGCTTCGCGTGACGACATCCGGCGTGCTGGCTGAGCTTTGGCCAAACATGCCGGGGCTCTATCCTGTCCTCGGATTACTAAGCGGCTACGCGCTCGTGATGCTTTTGAATCCGGTGCGCCGGGCGCTCGGGGACGGCTTTCGCTGCATCGGACGCTATAAGCGCATCTGGATCAGCTTCGCGCTGCTGGGATTTGGCTATTTCGCTTTCCAGTTTGCTACCTTCACACCAATTCAAAACTGGGCCGATCTCGATCCAAACCAGATCATCTCATTGCCGCACTGGTATTGGCCCCGATTTATAGAGGTATGGCGAGAAACACCGTTGCCTGCGCTGGAAGGCGTGGCGGGAATTTTCGATAACGCCACCACCACCTATCCGCTTTCGGTCGTGGCTGCGGTTTTCATGCTAATCAACTGGCGCGGGTTACACGGCGCGCTAATCCGAGCGTTGCGGAAGCGCTACCGCGTCTGGGGTAATCTCGTATATTTGATTGTGTTACTGAGCGCGCTGGCGTCGCTCTTAAAGCCGATTCTCTTCTGGCGACTACCGGAGTGGAGCGGTCTGGTCCCGGCTGCCGGTCTGCTGCGAATCTCGGCTACTGTGGATGCGAGTGCATTCATTTTCGAATATCTCCTGGGAGTTTATATCCAAGTGTACCTGATCACGGTGTGTCTGGCCTGGATAAAGGGCGTTAGCTTTGAAGAAGGAGAACTTTTCCGCTTCGCCATGCGGCGCTTCAGTTATGTTTTGGAATGGGCGGGCATTGTCGTTGCAGTCAGCACGTTGATCGTCCGGTTACCGCTCGTCCTTGCCTACTTCACAAATATTCCCGGCGTTCTCGATTATCTGCCCATTGCGCGGGTGCTCATGAGCGGCTTGATCATTGGCTTTTGTTCTGTCCAAATCTCCCTGGCGCTGCATAACGAAACGTTGATCGAAGCGTTGCGCGCCCATGGCCAGTTCGTCCGGCAAAATGCGAGTCGCTTGGGCTGGTTTTTGGTCATTTGCGGGATCCACTTTTTTAGCATCATGATCTGCGACGCCATCGTGCGCAGCGCAATCGCGGATCGGTTGGGCGCGCTTCTGCTGTGGAAATTCAGTTTTGCTTTTCTCCGCGGAATCGTCACCGGCTGGCTTTTGGCCTCGTGGGTTTGTTTATTTCGGCAATTCGAAACTAGCCGCCTGAACCAGGAGAAATGGATCCGATATTAGGAAATCAGCCTGGAAGAAAGCGAACGTGAACGCGGCGACCATTACGCGCCAGAGTAAATCAAATCTGGCCCTGGCATTCGTTTCATTAGGGCGCGAGCGCAAACGCGACATAACCGTTTTCTACGCGTTCTGCCGCGTGATCGACGATATCGCCGATTCCTCGGAGCTCAGCGTCGCGGAGAAGCAAAAGCAGCTGGCGGCATGGCGTGAACTGCTTCGCGCCCCGGCCCTAGACGAGCCGGCTCTCGCTGGCGACGTGAGAGGCTTGATGAATAAATACTCGCTCTCACCTGAGATGTTGGAGGAAATCATCGCCGGCGTAGAGATGGACCTGAGCATCTTCCGATATGCGACGTTCCAGGATTTGCGCGTTTACTGCTACCGGGTGGCCAGCGCAGTAGGTCTGGTGAGCATCGAGATTTTTGGATATCGCAATTCGCGGTGCAAAGAATATGCGCTCGAGCTGGGATTGGCCTTGCAAATGACGAACATCATTCGTGATGTCGGCAAAGATTTGCAGGCAGGTCGAATTTATCTGCCGCAAGAGGATCTGGCACGTTACAACTATTCCGAGACTGAGCTGCGTGAGCGACAGTATAACGAGCGGTTCGTTCGCCTGATGGAATTCGAAGCCGCGCGTGCGCGAGAGTTTTTCTCGTGCACCGCTGCGGCGCTTCCACCTGAAGATCGCCGGACGATGGTGCCCGCCGAAATCATGGGCTCCATTTATCGCGGTCTGCTTCGCAGAATGGAGCGCGATAAGTTTCGCGTTTTCGAAAAGGAGTATCGCCTCAGCAAATTGGAGAAAGCCGGCCGGATCGCGACGCAGTTCTTGAAGTCTTTTTGATTCTGCCCTGCAACATTCTCTGGATTGCGCAGTTCAATCCCTCAACGAGCGTAAGTTTATGACGAAAAACCTTGCTGTTTGGGTTCTCGCGCTAAGCGCTTTGATTCTCAGTTCATGTGATACTCCGGTTGGCCAGGGCGCAGCATGGGGCGCTGCCACGGGCGCGATCATCGGCGCCGCGGCGACCGGTAATGTTCGCGCCGCGTCGATTGGCGCAGCCGCAGGAGCCGCGGCTGGCGCGTTAAGCGGCAAGATTGTAGAGGAGAATCAAGCTGCGCGCTATGGTCCACCGCCTCCGGGCGGTTATCCGTATGCGCGCTGGGCTGGCACACCCGGTTTTTATTACAGCCCTTACACGGGACGCGTTTACGATCTTCGCGGAGTTCCGCCGGGAGGACTTACTCGCGACTTTGATGCCGGTCGGCTTTTCCGCAAACCATAGTCAAAGCTCCAAGTTGCAATCACCAAGCTCCAGAGAAACTCCAAACACGAAGTCCATGCCTTGGTTTGTTGGTGATTGGAATTTCTCTGGAGCTTGGTGATTGAAATTTAGCTGCCCGTTTTTCGCTGTAATTCGTCCACCAGAGCTTTCGCCTCCTCGGTCATCTTCAAAAGGTCCGGCCACGGGCGGTGATAGTTTTCACCTGGCAACTTGCGCGTCGCGTCGAAGCCCATGTGGGAGCCGATGTTCTGATCGCTCGGTGCATGGTCGAGCGAGTCGCTTGGATTTTTGATAATGGTTGTGTCGCGAGCGGGATCAGTGTTCGCGCACAACCGGAAAAGCACTTCGCTCGTGTTGTGCACATCGCAATCTTCGTCCACCGCCACGATATATTTGCTGAACATCATCTGACCCATGCCCCAGAGACCGTGCATGACCTTGAAGGCCTGATACGGATACTGCTTTCGAATGCTGACGAAGACCAAATTATGGAAAACGCCTTCCGGCGGCAGCGTCATGTCCACAATTTCTGGAAAGTTCATCTTAAAGACCGGCAGCAAAATGCGCACGCAGGTGTCGCCGATGTAATAATCTTCCATCGGCGGCCTGCCGACGATCGTTGTAGGATAAACTGCGTCGCGACGATGAGTAATAGCGGTCAAATGGAAAACCGGATAATCTTCGACCGCGGTATAGAAGCCGGTGTGATCGCCAAAAGGACCTTCGGGGCGCATCTCACCGGGCTGCACATAGCCTTCCAGAACAAAGTCCACGTCGGCCGGCACATCGAGGTCGATCGTTTTGCAGCGAACTAGCTCGATTGATTTCTTTCGCAAGAAGCCAGCGAAAAACAGTTCATCCAAACCGTCCGGCAGCGGCGCAGTAGCCGCGAATGTATAAACAGGATCACCGCCCAGCGTAACGGCCACTGGCATGCGCTCACCGCGCTCGTAATAGCGCTGGCCGTGGCGCGCCCCGACCTTGTGAAGTTGCCAGTGCATGCCGGTCGTGCGCTCGTCGTAAACTTGCATCCGGTAAATCCCAACGTTTCGCGCTCCCGTCTCAGGGTCGCGGGTATGCACGTTTGCCAACGTGATGAAGCGCCCGCCATCTTTCGGCCAACACTTGAGAATGGGGAGATCGCCTAATGAAAAGTCATCTCCATTGCCGACCGTGTGCACGATTTCCTGGCAAGGCGCTTCCTTCACGTGCTTCGGGCGCGCGTGCAGCAGATGAATTCCTTGTTTAAGCAAACTCCAGCCTTCGCGCAGATCGGTTGGCGGCTTCGCTTTCAGGATGAGTTGAATTTCCTGGGCGACATCTCCAATGTCTGCGACTTGCAACGCGAGCGCCATGCGCCGGCGCGAACCCATGGTGTTGATTGCAACCGGGAACGGGGATTTTTCCCCGTCAACAATTGGTTGTTCGAACAGCAGCGCCTTTCCGCCGCCGGGCGATTTCATTTCGCGGTCTGCCCACTCGGCTATGAGCAGATCGGTATCGACGGGAACTGTGATGCGTTTCAGCTCGCCCGCTGCTTCAAGAGCGGCGAGGAAGTTTGTAAATGAGCGGTAAGCCATTGGTCAGGCGTGCCGCATAAATGTCATTCCGAGCGAAGTCGAGGCTGCAACGCAGAGGACGAAGTCCGCGAGGCCAGGCTTTCCATCCCGTGGCCTAACTCACGGGTAGATTCGCGGGATGTCTCGACTTCGCTCGACATAACAGCCAGCCTATGGCCGTTCCATGTATTGGAAGGACACGACCCGCCCATTTTCGAATGTGACTATCTTGTACGGGACTGGAATGCTCGGCGGGATGTAAGCGTAATAGAACGGGTCGTAGAATGGATCGCCGAAGAATCCGAACCCGCGGCCGTAATGACGTGTTCGGACAAAGCCAACACCGGGGCCGAAGCCATAACCCCATCCCCACGGCCCATAAGGCCCCCCATAGGGATAGGGAGCAGTTTCGTAATTGATGTAAATCCATGTCTGGGTTGAGTGCCCACGCATGTTGCCTGTGATTTTGCGTTCCGGCGAGCCCCAGGCCAGCCACACGGTGTTTTGGGACATGCCGGGGCGAAGTTGGCCTCGACTTACCAGTGCCTGATCGTTGGCGGAAAGACGTTGGTAGATTTCAGGATGCTTCGAAATGCGGTTCTCGGTCGTCTCACAACTCGTAGTAATCAACGCGCTGACTGCCACGCCAAACGTCAGCGCCGTGGACAGAATTGAAGGCTTCACGCTGAGGATCATACTTCCGGCCCATAGTGAGTCAATTAGCTGTGCGGCAGTCGCGGGATTGATTCAATATCGTCCTGCCGGTAGAGTTGTACTCTTATGCAGGATCTCTACGGCCACCGGATTTCTTACCTGCGCGTCTCGATCACCGACCGTTGCAATGAGCGCTGCACGTATTGCATGCCGCAAGAATTGCAGGAATGGTTGCCGCGCGAAGAAATCCTGAGTTTTGAAGAGACGTTGCGAATCATCCGCGTCGCAGCGGAGTTGGGCGTTGTGAAAGTGCGAGTGACCGGCGGCGAACCGCTGACGCGACGCGACGTTGTCTACTTCATCGCGCAGATCCCAAAGATTTCCGGAATTAAAAGCCTGGGTCTTTCCACGAATGGCACTTTGCTTGCGCGCCAAATTGTGTCTGGAAAAACAATGGCAATGGCTTTGCGCGAAGCCGGGGTCCAATCGGTCAACATCTCGCTCGATACATTGGATCGAGATGTGTATTCCCAGATCACCGGTCGGGATTTCCACGCTCAGGTTCTCGAAGGGGTTGATGCCGCAATCGCAACTGGTTTCGATCAAATCAAATTAAACACGGTCCTGATGCGCGGCCGAAACGAGGACCAATTGATCCCGCTGATCGAATTCGCCGCGGCGCGCAATTTGATCCTGCGTTTTATCGAGATGATGCCGGTGAGCACGACCGATGTTCTCAGCGAAGACAATTTCATGTCAACCTTCGAGGCGAAACGATTGATCGAATCGGTTTACGGAAGTCTGATTCCGGAAGCGGAATTCCAAACAAACGGTCCAGCCACTTATTACCAGATCCCGGGCCGCAAACAGCGGATCGGTTTTATCGGAGCGATGACCAATCTGCATTTCTGCGAGAACTGCAATAAACTTCGTCTCACCTGCGACGGGAAATTGCGTCCATGTCTGGGAAGCTATCTGGAGTTCGACATCATGAAACCACTGCGGGCCGGCGCGAGTGATGAGCAGCTTAAGCAATTCTTTCTCGACGTCGTCGAACGCAAACCTGCGCAACACGATTTTCGCGACAATTACCAACCGAACCGCAAGATGATCGCCATCGGTGGCTGAGCTGTCCAGAGATTCCTCGACTTCGCTCGGAATGACAGAATGACAGTGGAAAACGAAAAATGAAACGGCTGACTCACATCAGCGACGATGGCCGCGCCCAGATGGTCGATGTTTCGGCCAAGCCGATGAGCACTCGAAGAGCTGTCGCCACCGGCAAGATCCAGCTCCAGCGTGAGACGCTGGATCTGATTAGGAAAGATCAAATCGCGAAGGGCAATGTATTCGCGACCGCGCGGATTGCGGGTATTCAAGCTGCCAAGCAAACCGCGCAGTTGATTCCGCTGTGCCACACTTTACCGCTGGGTGAAGTTAAAATCGATATTGTCACTTCCTACGAGGGCGCGGAGGTGAAATGCACCGCGCAGACGGTTGCGCAGACTGGAGTGGAGATGGAAGCGCTCGTCGGCGTCACCGTCGCGTTGCTCACCATTTACGACATGTGCAAGGCGGTGGACAAAGAGATGCAGATTCACGATGTGCGTTTAATTGAAAAGACGAAACGCCCTGTAGCGGCGATCTATGACCGCCGAACCGAAAGCAGACGGCGCTCATAGAGCGCCGCTACAGCAAATGCAAATACAGGTTGGCATCATCACGATCTCAGATCGCGCTAGCGCGGGTGATTACAAGGATCTCGGCGGACCCGCGTTGAAAGAAGCGGCGCAAAAAGCGGGGTGGCAAGTACTCGCGGAAGCGATTGTGCCGGACGACACAGCACGTATTCAGGAAACGATCCACTCGTTTTCCAAACAGGGCTGCGGTTTGATTCTGACGACAGGTGGCACTGGCATTGGACCGCGCGATGTTACACCGGAAGCGATTCGTGCGATCATGCGCGTTGAGTTGCCAGGCTTTGGAGAGGTCATGCGGGCCGAATCGATGAAAATCACACCAAACGCAATTCTCTCGCGCAATCTGGCTGCTGTTGTCGATCATGCGCTGGTGATCGGGCTCCCCGGAAAACCGAGCGGCGCTGTGGAATGTCTCAGCTTTGTGCACGGCGCGATTCAGCACGGAGTCGCGGTTGCGCAAGGCACGCCGACTTCGTGCTGATGAAACGACCGAGACTTAGTCAGGCCAAACAAGCAGTCGCATTAACTGCGCGCCGTAACCGGTCAACTGCGCGGTTGCACTGTGGCCGGAGACTATCTCGCGGGTCAGAAACGAATAATTAATCGAGCTTTTCTTGGTGTAAGTCAGCTCCGGCTGGGTCACGTGTTTGTCGCTTGGTTCCATTCTTAGTGGCACACCGGAAGCTGCGAAAGAAACTTCCCACGATGATCCCTCCTTTCGTTTCCCTCCCGCGAGCATCCACGGGTAAAGCTTCGGCAATTCGAAATGGGACGATTTGGGCAGGGTCACCTTGTAGAATGTCTCTTCGCCACTGAGAAACTCAGGAATGGTAATCGACGGATTCTTGTGTAGCGCAAGATAGAGCCGCGCGATGTCGAGGCCGGCGAGATTCAGGCCGTTATAAATGCCGTTATGATTCGGGCCATTTCTGAAGAATGCGTCATGCCACGCTTCGAATTGATGGCTGAACATTAAATCCAATTCCAAATGGACATGCGCGCGTTCCTTGTTTATCCCAACTCCAGTGTAGCCCATGATAGCGATAGGGTTCCCGCGTTTGACCGAATCGCCGGGGTGCACGTGGATGGAACTCAGGTGTCCGTACAGGCTGTAGTAACTGGAGCCATCCCAGCGGTGCTCGATCACAACGTATTTCCCATAGTTTGAATAGCCGGGCACGAGATTAGTGTGCACGACTTTCCCATCGGCAATGGCGCGGACTTCATCAAGCGGCTCGCCGTTTGCATCGCGATGCATGGGACGAATATCGATTCCTTCGTGGAAGCGGGTATAAACGAGGCCGCCCGCTGTCTCGGTAGGATCGCGCACGAACCCGTATTGGCCGCCCTCCCACGGCGTCGATTTCGCGCCTTTGTAATCGCGCTCGACGTACTGGTAAAAGGCCGCACCGTCGCCCGAGAAGAGAGCGTCATTATCCGTTGGCAGAACAAGATTGAGAGCGTGATCTTGTGCGGACTGAGCCCTCATCGCGGTTGACGAAAAAATGGCGAGGACAATTGCGGCAGCGAATAATCGCATGGCGGGATCAACGCGATTGATGTTTTCGTTCGCCAACCAAGCGCCAGTCTTTTTTCATCAAGTCAATGTCCGCTGCGGTAAGGCCTGAAGGAATGTAGATTTTTCCATCCGAAACGCGCTTGTCGATTTGGAGCTCGGTAATGAATCGGCCATTGATGAATACAAAGAGGAAACTGCCGCGGCGCTCAACGCTTAAAGTATCGAGCACGGTGCGGCCGTGCTCATCGAGCCGAATGAGCGCGCCATAAGTTCCGTCCCGGGCCGGATACGCAGAAAACGCCATGACATCGTGCTCCGAAATCCACGGCATCTTTTCGATGGCAACCTCTTTGCCGGAAACCTGGGCACGCACCGATGTAGAGAAAACCTCGCTGTCTCGGGGATTCGCCTGGGCGTGTACACGGAAGGTGCAATGTCGTTGTTTCGCAAAGCTGCCGACCGGCGCCCAAAGTAGGCAAAGAACGATTGCCCCGAAAATCTTCATGCCGATTGATAAAGGGTTTGACAGGAATTTTGCAACTCCGAAAACTTTGGGGCCGATTAAGCCCACTCATGAAGCGCCGCATTGTTTTGCTCTTTCTGATACTTCTTATGGCAGGGGACGTCTTTGGCCAGGAAGCGGCGCCAACGGCGACACCGCGCAGACGCAATTGGTTGAGCCGCATTCTCCATCCATTTTCTCCAAACGTGGTACCGCAATACAAAGATCCAAGGTTGCGGGGGCTCTCTCTCGATCTCCAAATCACGCCGCAGACCGTAAAGCTGTCTGAGGTTCGCCAGCTCGGAATCAAAGTGTCGCTGGCAAATCTGTCCAAGCGTCCTGTGGCGCTCGATTTTCCGACGAACCAGCGAATCGAAATTTATCTGAAGAATTCCGCAGGAGACATCCTGGCAAAGTGGTCCGATAACCACGCTATCACGGAAAAACCCGGGACGATCCTGGTTAATCCGCAAGAAAGGATCGAATACAGCGAAACAATCTCGACCCGCGAGCTCACGCCGAACAAGGTCTTTATCGCCGAAGTGTTCTTTCCCCAATATCCAGAGTTGCGCATCCGGCAAAAATTCCTGGCTGTGCCGTGACATAGATGGCTGATAGTTGATAGAACTAAATCGCGCCGGAGCGGAGTCGTGTCGGTCAATCAACTATCAACCAAAAACTATCAACTTTTCTCCGACTACCACACCCATCCGCAGGGACACCGCGTGCAGCGATACACAGAGGCGTTGCTTCAGCCTTGGGCGGACTCAGCGCGCAGAAAAGGGTTAACCGACATCGCTTTCACTGATCACGATCGTTATCACACCGGGATCGACTTCGATGAAATCGATCGTTTGCGGGAAAGAAATCCCGATCTGCAAATCCGTGCGGGAATCGAGTTGGATAACGACCCAATCCATTCGGCGGCCGGCCGAAACTGGATTGAGAAGCATTGGGACAAGCTCGATTTTGTCCTGGGCTCGGTGCATTTCCTTGATCGCGCGGATCACATGTTCGACAGCGTGCCGGATGGCGCCGCGCAATTCGAAGGCCGAAGTATCGATGCAATTTACGAGGATTATTTTCGCCGTGTCCGTGAAGTAGCAGCGACGGGACTGGTTGATTGCCTCGCTCATCTGGATCTGATCAAAATCCACGGTCATCAGCCGGGCGCAGACATCGGCAGTTTGGTTAATGAAACTCTCGACTTTATTCAGTCGCGGAATCTCGCGATTGAGCTTTCCACCGCTGGATGGCGCAAGCCGGTGAACGAGCTTTACCCGGGCGACCGGATCATTCATCTGGCGACAGAGAAGGGGATTGCTTTCACTACAGCCTCTGACGCGCATTCACGCGCCCAACTCGGCGACAAATTTCCAAGTCTCGCGGAAAAGATGGCGAGTTTCGGGATTCGCAAGGTCTGCATTTTCGAAAAGCACAACCGTATCCAGCTGCCGTTATAACTGCAGGTCAAGCTGCGATCGGTTCTCCGTCGAGAACGCCTGTTCTGTTTGCGAAGGCAGCGGTAAATCATATCCGAGACGTTTGGCGAGACGCTGGCAGGTTTCGGGCGTGAATCCTTCGAAGTGATTGCTGGCGAATGCCCAGACGTTGCGGATCTCGGGAAGATGCCGCTCAATTTTAAGCGACCAACTCTCCAGCGCGGCTTCGCGTTTCCAGAGCAATTTTTCGTAACGATGGACGTGGCCACCGTCAACGTCGTATTTCGTTGCGTAATCGCCGAGTAAACGCAGATAGAGAAAGTCCGTGGTGCAGGGTAGAAATTCGAACGGGGCAAGATTTCGTTCGTTGAGTGGCGTGGTATCGGCCCAAACCCAGCAAATGCGATACTTTTCCAAGAGGCGGATAAAGTGTGGCCGATGCCAGCTGGCGTGACGAAATTCAATCGCAAAGCGGAAATCTCGCGGCAGTTGATCGAGAAACTTGCGCAACGCCCTTTTGCCGTCTTTTGGCGCAAAGGAGGGCGGAAGCTGGATGAGAACCACCTGGAGCTTTAGCGCGAGCGGCTCAATCGCTCGAAGAAACGAGTTCAATTCTGCTGTGCAATCATGCAGCCGGCGGTTATGCGTAATCTCGCGCGGGAGTTTGCAGGCGAAACGAAAAGCGGCTGGCGTGATCTCTATCCAGCGCTGAATGGTCGATTCGGCCGGAGCAGCATAAAATGTCGAATCGACTTCCAGAGCCGGGAAGTAATTGGCGTAAAATTCGAGCCACTGGGACTCTGGCAAATCCGAAGGATAAAAAGAGCCGCGCCAGTCTTCGAAACTCCATGCACAGGCGCCGACGCGAATTTTATGCTGATCGGTCAGATTCAATGGGCTTAGACACTTAATCGGTTTTGCCCGTTTGGAAAAGGTGTTACTGTAAGTCGCGGTGAACATCAGCCATCGAGTTTCGGTTTGCCCGACTGATGACCTTGACGGAATCGATAAGTCAATTACCCTGCCACACCCCATGGACTTTTTGATTCGGGTTGCTTTGCTTTGTACCGCTGTCACTTTGATTTTTTCTGAATCGGTGGCGGCCTCGGTAGTCTTTCAACCGGGCAAAAAAGCCAAGTTTGTCGCTCCCGGGGAAGAACAAGTCAGCGAGACAGCTCTGGAGTTATATAATACTGCGCAGAGTGCTGAAAAGGAAGGCAACCTGAAACGAGCGATTCATGCGTACGTAGACATCGTCCGACACCATCCCAAAGATGCTCTTGCCCCGAGTGCTCTCTATCGCGGGGCGCAATTGCAGGAACAGCAACACGACTATTTCACGGCGGCGGATTCGTATCGGCTTTTGGTCGAAAGATATCCTGGTAACCCGCACTTCGAGGAAGCAATCGAGGCGCAGTTTCGGATCGGCGAAATGTTTCTGACTGGCAAAAAGAAGAAAATTCTGGGCATCTCGTTTGGAAAAAACTCGCTGGATCGGGCGGTGACGATTTTCGCCAACATTGTTCGCACTGCGCCATACGGGAAATACACAGCGCGCGCGCAATTCAACATCGGCCTCGCGCGCGAGAAACAGGATCTGCCGGAGATGGCGGTCGAAGCGTACCAGGCTGTGGTGAACAAATTCCCAAACGAGCCGGTCGCGGTGGATGCGCAATATCAGATTGGTTACATCTGGTTAATGGCAGCCCGAAAGGGCACCACGGATGCGGCGGCAACCACCAACGCCAAAACAGCTTTTCAAGATTTTCTTCTCCATTATCCTCATAGCGAGAAAGCCGCTCAGGCGCGCGCAAACCTGGCTCTTCTTGAGCACCAGGAAACGACCAGCTCCTACGAAGTAGCCAAATTTTACGACAAACAGAAATATTATCGCGCGGCGGTAATCTACTACAATGAGGTGATTCGGCAGCAACCTGGCTCAACCGAAAGTAATCTGGCGAAAAAACGGATCGACCAGTTGCGCTCGAAGGTCGGGGAGGCTGTCCTTCAACCGGCCATAAGCACGGCACAAACTGCCAAGAAAAAGAGCGAAGCGCAGGGGGCACGGACCGCCGGAACCGGCCCGGCGGCGAAGCCAAGTGAAGCAAATAACGAAGCGCCCTTGCCTGCCTCGAACACCGATGGGTCGCTTCCGCCACCGGCTTCACTTGCGCCGGACGTTACTACTGCTCCTGATCACGTGTTTGCACCGTCGAGCACGAGCACAAGGTCTGCGGACATTACCACTGCTCCTGATCACCTGTTTGGACCGTCGAGCACGAGCACAAGCTCCGATACGTCTTCTGCTCCAGCGGCATCGGCCTCACCGGCGCCTTGAAAGCTTTACTTCCGATAGTATTCTGCCTTGCGCTTTGTGGTTGCCTTGGCTATCACGTCGGGCCGGTAAAGCCCTATTATCTGCGTGACGTTCATACCATCGCAGTCCCGACGTTTAAAAATCGCACTCTGGTCCCACGCATCGAAGTTTTGGTCACCGATACTGTAATCAAGCAGTTGCAACAGGATGGGACGTTTCAGGTTGCCAATGGGGACAAAGCGGACGCCACTTTGGAGGCTGAAGTAGATCGTATCAACCGCCTGCCGGCCCGCTCGGTGCGCGGCAACGTGTTGGCCACAACCGAGTTTAATCTGGGATTAGTCGTAAAGTACTCATTAATCGGACGAGATGGCAGACCGCTGGCCGGGCCCGGCCAGGCGGTCGGCACCACCAGTTTCTTTGTGAGCAGCGACGTAACTAGCGATGAACGGCAAGCCTTGCCACTTGCTACTGAAGATCTTGCCACCCGATTAGTTAGCCAGCTAAGCGAGGGCTGGTGATGAGTGATGAAGGGTGAAGAAAGGCTTTGGACCATCCTTAATGACAAGCTCGATACTCTGCATGCCGCGAATCGTTTGCCTCAGGCGATACGCGTTGCCGAAACAGCTCTTGAAGTCGCCAAGCGCGCTTTCAAGGGGAGCGAGACCCCACTTGCCACCAGCTTCGAGAAGTTAGGCCAGCTCCTCGAGCAAAAGGGCGATTACACTGCGGCCGAGGCATACCTGCTGAAGGCGCACGCAATTCTGGAAAAGGTAAAGCCGCCAGACCATCGAGCTATCTTTCGCTCAGCGCGGCGGCTGGCATTCTTATGCGATAGCCTGGGCCGATCTGAAGAAGCAATCGAGCTCTATCAGAAAGCAATAGCCGCCGGCACCCAGATCGAAGAAGTTCCTTATTCGGATATCGGAACGATGTTAAACAACGTTGCGATGATTCTGCGCAAGTCGGGCCGGCAAAAAGCGGCAGAACCATGCTATCTGCGTGCTTTGGAAATTTACGAAAAGCAACTGGGAGCTGACCATGCCGACGTAGCGTCAGTGCTGAACAATCTGGCGGTGTTTTACACGAACGAGCGGCGTTACACTGAAGCTGAGAAAATACATCTTCGTGCTTTAGCCATCCGGCAGAAATTGCAGCCACCGCCGCTCGCCGATATTGCGCAATCAAAATGCAACCTGGCAGTCGTCTATCATTCGCGCGGTGATTACGCCAAAGCGGCAGAGTTTTATCAATCGTCGCTGAAAACGTGGGATGAAGTGCCGGAAAAACCCTCTAAGGATTACGACATTGTCGTGTCCAATTACGCCGATCTTTTGCGCTCTGTCGGTCAGGTGCGCAAAGCGCATCAGTTGGAGGTGCGCGCACGCAAGAAGCGACAGGACTGATTGAGGGAAATGCCGCTCGCTTTGCCCCTATCGTAACGTCGCTGATTTAACCTTGCGGGCCGCCTGGCGCGCGCGCATTGTAGGGCCGCTGCCTATGCTCGCGTGGCGGAACTGGCAGACGCGTACGGCTCAGGACCGTATGGGGAAACCCGTGGAGGTTCGAGTCCTCTCGCGAGCAATAAGCCTCGTTCCCCCAACCGACCTTGAGCAAGAGCAAAACAGGAAACGTGCAATGCCAGCTTCGATGTGCTGGTTACTTCTTCGCTCCAGCTTTCCTTCTGGCTGCCCACCGCGCTTTCATTAGCTCGGAGAGCTTTTTTCGCCCGGCTGGCGTGAGTGCGCCCTTTTTCTTCGCAGGAGCTTTCTTCGCGCCCCCGGTTTTCCTTCTAGCCGCCCAGCGAGCTTTCATTAACTGGGAGAGCTTTCTTCGCCCAGCTGGCGTGAGCTGACCCTTTTTTGTCCTTGTAGGAGCTACTGTTGTCGCGCCCCTTTGTCTTGCCCAACGAGCTTTAGCAGCTGCCGCGAGCTTTGCTCGCGTCCCGGGCGAAAAGTAGCGGCCACCAGTGGGAGCTGTTGGCTTCGCAGGGGCTCCTGCCAGAATTGAGGAAAGACGTTTTTCCAGATTATCGATTTCTCGGCGAATTGAGATCGCTTCTTGTAGAGTTTTGACGGATATATCCATGTGTTATGAAATAGCTGGGGTTGGCTGGAAAGGCAATACAATTTTTATAACAACTTGATGCCTGACGTTACTTGGCCGGCGCTCCCTATTAGTTATACCTAGCCAGTAAAATGAATTGCAATAAAGGTGCAAGCTGGCGTTCCATTAGATTTTGAAGAAATGACTACGCAACCTGCGCGGGTCCGGAAAATGTTCGGGTCCATTGCCAGGCGCTATGATCTCGCAAATCATTTGCTTAGTTGCGGGATCGATTTCTACTGGCGACGACGCGCCGCTGAAATCGTCGCCGGCTGGCGACCGCATAGGATTGCCGATCTTGCGACCGGCACCGGGGATTTGGCGCTAGCCTTGCAAAAGAAAT
Source organism: Candidatus Udaeobacter sp. (assembly GCA_036499425.1). GTDB lineage: Bacteria > Verrucomicrobiota > Verrucomicrobiia > Chthoniobacterales > UBA10450 > Udaeobacter. The sequence goes on from DASYDT010000148.1 coordinate 63,599, forward strand.
TGCCGGATGCGGATATCGTCGGTGTCGATGTCCTGCAGGAAATGCTCGATCTTGCGCAGCGAAAGGGGGTGCGCCAAGTCATGCTTGCCGATGCGATGAACCTGCCATTTGACGATGCTTCATTCGATTGTGTCACCATTGCATTCGGCTTGCGCAATCTGGAAAACTGGGCGGCCGCGCTTGCTGAGATGTCGCGTGTGCTTAAGCCGAACGGGCACTTGCTCGTACTCGAGTTTTCACTGCCGACAACGCCGATCTTGCGCGCAATCTATCGTTTCTATTTGCATCGCTGCCTGCCCTTGCTCGGTTCTTTTCTAACAGGGACGAAAAGCGCCTATGATTATCTTGGTGATTCGATCGAAGAATTTCCGGGTGGCAGTGCGATGTGCGAGTTGATGGTGGGAAACGCCTTCTCCGACGCGACGTTTGAACCACTGACCGGTAGGATCGTCACAATTTACACGGCCCAGAAATCACAATCCGTGTCCTCCTGAGCGGACCCCATTCAACTCGCTTCTCGCTCAGGGTAAATTCCGCGCAGTCGAAGGATTCCGTTGAGTCACGATTGGTAACGCTGCTGGATTCCTCGACTTCGCTCGGCATAACCAGAGATTTACGGCGTCACGCTCGCAACCGGTGTCGTAATTGGCGAAGGCGACGCGGTAACTTGTGCCTCCAGCGGCAATTTTAAGGCGCTGAAGTCTGCATTGCTAATCGCAAAGGTGCCTTCGCGTCCGTCCATGCGTCCGCACCACGTGCCGTCATTGTTTTGTGCGCCAACAGTCAACTTATGTGATGCTTTGTTATCCGGGGAAGTCGTGAAGGAGAACACAAGCTGTGGTTTTTCGAAGCCATGTTGAGGCGTCGTGGCTCCCAGCCAGCGCACTGCATGCAAGCTGGACAAGGTATTGAGCAGCGATTGCAAATTGGCTTGATTGATCTGGCCACTCCCTTTGAGCCAGTGCCATTGATTATTTTGATCGCGCTCCAGCGACAACTCCTTTTCAGCTGTAACGCTTAAGCGATGGATTTGTTCAGGTTTAAACTTAAAGATCGACAACTCCTGCCATTGCAGGGGATCGGGTGAAATCTGATCCAACAAACCGCGCCGGACTGCTACAACGAACGGCTCATCCGTCAGCCGCGCGTAAACAGTATCGCCTTCTGGTTTTCCAAAGGCGATTCCGGCAAACGGCTGCTCACCCGCTTTGGTTTCAGCAGTGTTCTCCGAAGCAAACGAGCTGAACGTCAATTGCATCTGCGGCTTATCGAGGCCGTATTTCGGCAGATTGGAAGCGACGTCTTCTACAAATCTTGTTACCCGCTCATTTTGCAGCGCGTCGATTAGGCGACGAACCCGATCTGAATCCGCCGGCGTATTGTTTCGGGTGGCGATGGTCCAATTTCCATCTTTGCGCGCAAGAACGGTTTTGCCTTTGCCCGGGGCATCGATCGTAATCCGATCGAGAATATTTGTGTCGATACGAACCAAATGATTGTCCCGCAGATCGGCTGGTTTTGTGTTTAGGATTTCTTCGGTTTTTTTCGGGAGCGTGTAAACGGACCCGCGAGGAGCGAACCGGGCGTAGACTTGGTCTTTTTCCTTCTCTGGCACGCTGCCGATCTGCAGTGTCTGGCCTTTGTCCTCTCGCCCGAACACCTTGATCGACTCGCCGATCTCGACCTTCTGGTCTTTTTTCTCGGTCTCATCGAACAGCGTGATCGATCCACGCGGCTCCGCCAATCCATAAGCGCGCAGGTCACCACGATCATCGGCCACAAATTGTTGAATGCGCGCTGAGGTGATCTGCGAAATCAAGTCGCCGACTTTCCCATCGTCGGCCCGCGCGCGCAGTGGCTTGATGATGTCCCAGTGATCGCCTTTCTTCTCGATCTCCATTTCGCCGGCAGGCGTTTTTAATATGATGCGGCGCACCTGCGCAGTAGTCAGGTCTGTAAGTTTTCTATCGCGAAATTCCTCCGGCTTTTTGTCGATGTCTTTCCTGACCGACTGCTTGGCGAGAAAAGTTTCCTTCGAATTCTGAAGGCGCACATACATTCTGCCTTCCAACGCGGTGTCCTTCCCAAACAAGATTTCAGGCGGTCTGCCTTGACCTAGCAATTTGAGTTTTAACTTTGGATTATTTAGGCCGTACTCGGTCAGCTTGCTCTTGTCGGCCTCAATAGCTTTCGCCGGAATAGTTCCCTCCTTCTGCCAGGTCTCCAAATCGGACAACAAATTTTCGACCAGAGCCCCATCTGCTTGATCTTTGATCGGCGTTTCAAGTCGCCACTTGTTTTCGCGCCGCCGTATCTCGATCTGTTGATCGCCATTTTTAATGACGATCCCATCGATTTTGTTTCGGTCGAAATTGACCACGTTCTGCGCCTGTTGCCTGGCTTCCTCCGTGCTCGGTCGTTTCATTTCAAAAAACCGGAAGTAAGCGACACCAGCGAGCGCGACTACGGCCAGGATGAGGGTATACCTCCAGTTCATATCAAACCCGCCGTTGCCACCACACCACGGTTCCTATCACGGCAGGAACCAGCGGCATGAACAGCAGAATAATCCAGCGCAGCCGGCGCAATTCCTCTTCGCTCAGACTGAAGGTAAGAGGCTTGGGGATTTTTGGCGCGATGCCGATAAGCTGTTCCCGACTAAGCAGCCAGTTCACACTGCCGGAGATGAAGTCGAGCCCCTGCTGATCTTGGGTGATGGCATTGTCTTGAACAAAAGTCGCGTTGCTTACTACTACCAGACGTGGGGAATTCATCTGTACTCGCTGATCTGCACTGCCACCCTTTTCGACCGCTGCGCCAATTGTTAGCGGCACATTGCTGTTTTGCTTCGCGTCAGCCTGGAGTTTCACCTGATTATCCGTGTTGTAATCCGTTTCGGCAAAATAACCCTTTTCGGCCTGGATCAGCGGCTCCACGCGGATGTTGGCAGCGCGGACACGGTCCGGCTCGAGCGTAAGTGAAGATGTGCCGCCCAAAAAGAGCGCTCGCACATCGGCTAATCGTTTTGTGGCTGGACTATCGCCCAGGAAACGCGCTTGCACATCTCGCGTCAGCGCCAGCTCTTCGATTCCCGTACGCAAAAAAGCCATGAGCCGATCGTCCTTCGCCTTGACGCCCAACTCGTTTAGAAAGCCACGCAGCTTCGGCGTTTTCGCCGCCGGATCCAGGAGAAGCAGGATCCGCCCCTGCTTATCCCAGAAGTCGCGCAGCAATTTCATTTCGCGATCGGAAAAATCGTACTGCGGTCCGACGATCATAACAGCTTTCACGTCGGCCGGAATCGCATCCAGATCGAGAAGGTTCAGTTCCTGAAACTTGATGTTTTCATTTTCGATGAACGTTTTCAGCACGGTGATCGGGCTAGTGCCTTCTGTAAGCGCCGGTTCCTTGTGACCAGTGACGTAGCCAAGGGTCTTCTTTTTTCCTTCCACAAGGTCGATCATCGCGCTGGTGATGGCTTGCTCGCCTTTGAATGCAGCCACGCGCGGGCCTTCGCCCATGGCCATTCCACTCTGGTCAATATCGGCCATCTCGGACGCTTTCACGGTTTTGTTGCGGCCCTCGTAATCGAGCACCAAGAGACTTTCGTCCGTGACAACTTTGTATTTGTCGAACAGCTCCTTGGCGCGCGAAAGATTTCGCTCGGGATCGATGTGCTCGAGGTCAATCTTTCCTTTGCCTGCGTATTGATATTCGGTCAGCAAATTCTCAACATCCGCGGTAATCGGCGTATTGGGCGAAAAGAAAACCGTGATGCGCATCTTGCCCTTCAGCGTGTCGAGGAAACGCTTCGTTTTATCTGACAGCGTGTATCTTTGGTCGCGTGAAAAATCCCAACGCGCGTAATGCCTGAAGGCAAAGGAATTCACCATCGCAACGAGAAATAAGATCAGCACGATCTGGACGAGGATATTGAGACCGATCCGAATCCGGCCAATTCTCTTACCCGAGCGCGCCCGTGGCTTCTTTGTCTCGTCAGCCATTTGTTAGAGCCTCCATTTACGGGATTGGAATGCCTGGTAAGTGAGTGTCAGCATCAGAATGGTCATGCTCACATAGAGCACGATCGGCCGCGTATCGATTATGCCCCGCGAGAATGTCCCCATTTGTTCGATGGCGGAGAAGTAGCCCAACAAATCGCGTGTCGTGGAAGTAACATCCAGAAGGATGAACTGGACTAGGCCGAGAAAAAACAGCAGCGTGATTCCGCAAAAAGAAATGATGGCCGCGATGATCTGGTTCCGAGTTAGAACAGAAGTGAAACAACCAATCGAGAGATAGAACATTCCCAGCAGCAAAAGCATCAAATAAGAACCCCAGTATGCGCCGCCAGAATGTGCGGCCGGCTGGTTTGTTATTTTCAGAAAAATCCAGAAGTAAAGGGCAGTCGGGAGCCAGAGGATCACGTAAAAGACCAGCGCACCGAAAAACTTCGAAAGCACGACCTGCCAGTCGTGCACGGGGACAGTAGTAAGCGGCTCGATGGTGCCGAGCTTAAATTCTTCGGCGAAGAGGCGCATCGTGATGAGCGGAAAAATCAGGACGAACGCGAACCAGAAGAAGACCGAATTAAAGAATGCTTCCTGAATCGTGTATTGCACCTGGCGCTGGTTCATGAAGGAGACCTGAAAATAGAAATCGATCCCACTGACGATGAGAAAGAAGATCAGCACGATGTAGGCGATCGGGGAGTGGAAATAGCTGCGTACTTCGCGCACGAGCAGGGTGTAAAACTTTCTCATAAAAGAAACATTCCGGTCATCCCGAGCCGCGGAGACGGCGAGGGAGCTCTCATATCGCCGATGATCACGCTTGTTATCCAAGCATGACGCTTCTTGTCTATGCCGGATCCTTCGCTCCGCTCAGAATGACAGCTTCGTTGTCTTGTTTGGGTTTCCATCAAACGACGTCGGGATGCGTGAGCTCAACGAACACATCTTCGAGCGTCGCTCGACGTTGAGTTAATTCGCGCACAGCCCAATGGCGATCGGTGGCCAGCCGAAAGACCGCTTCGCGCACATCGACACCCGACTCCACGCGCAGCGAGAATCTCTTCCAATCATTCTCTCCATCGGTAACCACTTCCCGCACGCCTGAAATCCTCTTCAGTTCCTCCGCGCCGTTGTCGTTCCCGACTTTTGCTTCAAGCACTACGCCGCTGGCTTGCCTGATTTTCCCGAGTAAATTATCCGGCGTATCGCACGCCTCGATTCGCCCCTTGTGAATGATGATCACACGGCTGCAGGTCATCTCCACCTCAGGCAAAATGTGTGTCGAAAGCAAAATCGTGTGCTGCCTGCCCAGGTTCTTGATTAGCTCGCGCACCTGGCGGATTTGATTTGGATCGAGACCAATCGTCGGCTCATCGAGAATGAGAAGGTCCGGTTCAGCCACTAGCGCGTCCGCCAGGCCGACGCGTTGGCGATAACCTTTGGAGAGAGTGCCAATTAACTTGTTCTCAACTTCCTTAAGACCACAAAGTTCCTTTACATCGCCGACACGCTCCGCAACTCGGCGATGCTGGACTCCCTTCAGCGCCGCGCGATAATTGAGATACTCCGTTGCGCGCATGTCGCTGTAGAGCGGCACATTTTCCGGCATGTAGCCGAGGTGCGCCCGCGCCTGAAGCGATTGCTCAAAAACGTCAAATCCCGCGACCGTCGCGCGACCTGACGTCGGCGGCATGAAGCCGGCCAGGATGCGCATGGTCGTGGTTTTACCCGCGCCGTTTGGCCCCAGAAATCCCATGATTTCTCCCTGGCTGACCTCGAAATTCAAATCCTGAATGGCAGCCTGGCCAGCGTAGCGTTTAGTCAGATTTTCGACTTTAATCATTGCGCGATATTTCGATGAGACAATCGCGGCGCGATTACGTTGGCAATTTTTTTAACGCGCCTTCATGCTCAAGGCGGCGAGCTTGCTGTTTTGCCCGCCGGCACGAATTACGCCGACAGCGAAATCTACGTTCGAGCCACTTTGTACCGAGGCGAGCAGCGCCTCGACTTGCTGCACAGAGGTTACATCGGATTTGGCCACCCGATAAACTGCCATGCCGCGCTCAACTCCTGCTTCGTCTGCTGGACTACCGGGTTCGACTGCCGTAATCAGCACTCCGCGCCCGCGCGCATAGCCGAGCGCATCGCTTAACTCCTGGCTCAAATTCTGAAGCTGCATTCCGAATAACCTTTCGGCTTTGGAGGCGGATGTTTCGGTCCCGCCAGCTTCGTTCTTCGATTCGGCCCGTTTCTGGGCGATTTTCTTGAATCGATTTACGCTATCCCGCACAACCTCCGCCGGAATCGCGAAACCCAGCCCCTGAGTTGGGACACCTTGCGGCGTGAACGCCATTTTTGCCGAGCTGATGCCGACCAGCCGTCCAGAAAGATCGATCACCGGCCCGCCGCTGTTACCCGGGTTGATTGCCGCATCGGTCTGCACCAGATCCTTGTACTCAACGTCGTCGACAGTGATGTTACGCTTCACTGCGCTAAGGACACCTCGACTGATGGAGCTGCCATAGCCGACGGCATTGCCCACTACGATCACGGTCTCACCGAGCAAGTTCGGAGAAATATTATCGAGATTGATAAAAGGAAAATCGGTTTGCGCATCGATTTTGATGAATGCCAGATCGGTCTTGTCATCGCCGGCAATGTAGTGAGCATTGTACGTTTTGCCGTCGTTTGTCGTCACGTGAATTTTCAACTCCGCGGCGCGCTCGACGACGTGCTGGTTGGTCACAATATAACCGGCCGGATCGATAATGAAACCCGAACCGAGACTTTGCAAAGTCTGGCGAATTTGGCGCGGCCGGACGCGGTTGTAACCGAAGAATTGCGCGTAAAAATCCTCAAACGGATCGCGCACCGTGCGGCGTACTACGCGCTCGGTGTTAATGTTCACCACTGCCGGTAAAACTTTCGCGACAGCGAGAACTGCCGGTTCCGAAGCTGGATCGGCCTGCCCGAAAGAGGATGTCGAATGGGCAACGATCAACAGTGCAGGGATAAGCACGCGGACCGCTCGTATGGGTAGCGCAGGCGTCGCGCGTGCTGGCGAGCGCGTCCTCGCGATCGCGCACTTTACTTTGAGCTCACTTCTACCCACTGCGGGCGGAGGTCGGAGAAAAGATTGTTTCGGCGCGACGCCGAAACCAGCACGCGAGGCGCATGCGTTACCCAGAGCACTCGATATTAACCTCATAATTGCTTCACGATTTCCGCTGGAATCAATCTGCGCAACTTTGGGTGTGTCTCGGCGATTCGCATGAGATCGAGTTCATCTTTTTTCCGCTTTGTGGATCTGCGTTGCTCGTCCTGCCAGGCCCATACTTTGCCGCGAACAATGTCTTCCAGACCGGCCACTGGAATGTGGACGCCAAGAACTGCGCGTTCGTTCGCGTTAGCTAGAAAACCTTGGTAACGAGAATCGGTCGAGAACTGAATGTTGAGTTTACTACCGGCGCGTTGCGCATTGGTGGAATGCTCAAATCGCCTAACCTTGAATCCAACCGCCTCTAGTTCACTCTCAATTTGAGGCAGATTCGCTGCCACGACAACAAGATCGACATCTACCGTGTAAACCGGTTCAACGTAGCAATTCACCGCCAGACCCCCGATCAAACACCACGGTTTATTTCGATTCAGCACGGTGACGAGTTCGGCGAAATCGCTCGCCCCGCCATTTGTTACCGATTCATAAATTTCAGCCGCGGTCATGTGCGCAGCAAGTAACGAAGGCGTCTTCGGACTGTCAACTTGCCGCATGGCGTAATCGTCGCAGATTAAATTTGCTATGCGTACATCAATTGATGCTCGCGCAAATCTGGACCTGATCGAGGAGAATTACCGGCGCTGGCGGGAGAATCCAGAGTCCGTCGATTCGGGGTGGGCGGCGTTCTTTGAGGGGTTCGAATTGGGAAATCTGCCGCAGCGCGATGGAGCCCCGAAAGCTTCCGGGGAGGCTGAAGCCCGCGAAGCAGCGTTGCAGACCCGCGTGGATGGTCTCATCTACGCATATTGCTCGCTCGGGCATACGATTGCGCGGGTCGATCCTCTCGCGGAAAAGCAACCACAAAATCCATTGCTCAGCTTGCGCGAATTCGGATTCACCGAATCGGATCTCGATCTTCGCGTTTCATCGAAATTCTTCCTCGACAATCGATCGATGACGTTGCGCGAAATGCTCGCCGGTCTCAAGAGAATTTATGCCGACTCAATCGGCTCGGAAGTCATGCACATTCAAGACCCGCGAGTGCGCGAATGGATCCGCAAGCGGTTGGAGACCCGGCCGCACAAACATTCCACGCCCCGCGCGGTTCAGGTGGCGTTATTGCGGACGCTACTCGAAGCCGAATCGTTCGAGACTTTTCTGCATACGCGATACGTGGGCCAGAAACGGTTTTCGCTTCAGGGCGCGGAATCACTCATGGTAATTCTGGATACAATCCTGCACAGATGTCCGGAAGGCGGCGTCGAAGAAATTGGCATGGGCATGGCGCACCGCGGACGGCTCAATGTACTGGCGAATTTCCTGCGCAAATCGCTCAAGGTCATCTTTACCGAGTTCACCGAGAATTACATTCCCGAACTGGTAGCCGGCGATGGGGACGTGAAATATCATCTCGGTTATCACTCGGTGCGCAGACTCGCTTCCGGCGCTGAGATCGAGATCCGACTTTCGTCAAACCCGAGCCACCTCGAAGCCGTCGATCCCGTTGTCGAAGGAAAAGCGCGCGCCCGGCAACGGATTCGCGCTGACACTGAGCATCGGCGCAAGGTCTTACCGCTGCTGGTGCACGGGGACGCGGCATTCATCGCGCAGGGCATCGTTGCCGAGACATTGAATTTGTCGCAACTGCCCGGCTACAGCACCGGCGGCACGATTCACATCGTGGTAAACAATCAAATCGGCTTCACCACGCTTCCCAAAGATGCGCGGTCATCTTCGTATGCGACCGATGTCGCCAAAATCATCGAGGCGCCGATTTTTCATGTGAACGGCGACGATGCGTTAGCGGTTAAATTTGTTAGCGATTTGGCGTTCGATTTTCGTCAGCAATTCGGACGCGACGTTGTGATCGACCTGTATTGCTATCGCCGGTATGGCCACAACGAAGGCGACGAACCCTCATTTACCCAGCCCGATCTCTACGCGAAGATCGAAAAACATCCGTCGGTCACGCAGCTTTACAAACGCGAGTTGCTCGAAGCCGGAACACTGAGCGAAGACGACGCTGCGTCGTTGGAAACCGAGTTTGCCCTGAGGCTGGAGATGACGCGAGACGAAGTCAAAGCCATTGAAAAGCGGAAGGGCACCCAGAAAGCAAAGTTCAGAGAATCGACCGCGATCTTTCAGCCGGAGTACACCAGCGAGTCTGAACCCACTGCAATCAGCGAGAAAACTCTTAAAACCATTGTCGATGGCCTCACTCGCACCCCAGAAGGGTTTCAAATTCAACCGAAGATCAAACGCATCGTGCTCGATCATCAACGCAAAATCTTCGAAGACGGTGGCCCGTATGAATGGCATTACGCCGAGGCGCTCGCTTTCGGATCGCTGCTGCTGGAGGGAATCCCAGTCCGATTGTCGGGTCAGGATAGTTCACGCGGCACGTTCAGCACACGGCACTCAGTCCTTTACGATGCAAAAACGGGCCAACCCTACGTGCCGCTTATGCATCTGGCCGAAAAACAAGCGCGCATCTGCATTTACAACAGCCCGCTGTCAGAGGCTGCGGTGCTAGGATTCGATTACGGCTATTCGCTCGATTACCCGAAAATGCTCTGTCTGTGGGAGGCACAATTCGGTGATTTCGGTAATGGCGCCCAGACCATCATCGATCAATTTATCGTTTCAGCGGAGTCGAAGTGGCAGCGGCCTAGCGGAATTGTGCTTCTACTCCCGCACGGCTACGAAGGCCAGGGCGCGGAACACTCCAGCGCGCGCCTCGAGCGCTTTCTGCAAGCGTGCGCCGAGGACAACATTGAGGTCTGCAATCTCACCACCGCCGCGCAGTACTTTCATGTGTTGCGGCGCCAGATGAAGCGTGACTTCATTAAACCTCTCATCATCATGACGCCGAAAAGTTTGTTGCGCGCCAAGTTTGCTTCTTCACCGGCCGAAGAATTTATCCATGGTCGGTTCGAAGAAATCCTCGGCGCGCCCCAGACTGGTTCCACAGACAAAGTGAAGCGGATTATCTTTTGCTCGGGCAAAGTTTATTACGACCTGCTAAACTATCGTACCCAGCGCAAGATCGACGACACAGCGATCATTCGCATCGAGCAGCTTTACCCGCTTGCGGAAAAAAGGCTGCGCGAAATGCTCAAGCCATTTCCGAAAAACTCGAAGTTCGTCTGGTGCCAGGAAGAACCGCAAAACATGGGCGCATGGACCTTCATTGAACCGCGGTTGCGCACGATTTTCTGCACCGAAATCGCTTATGCGGGCCGCGAAGCCAGCGCCAGCCCCGCCGTCGGCGCGCTCGCTCGCCACAAGCGCGAGCAGACCCGATTGGTTGCCGACGCGTTTTCACTTTGAAGTCAGCGGAGCGGTACGAGCTTCCAATCGATTTTTCCGTCCGCAATTTCAAGCCAGGCGACGCTTGGCGGTGAGCCGCGGTTGGGCCGGGTCACGCAGCCGGGATTGAGAAACAGGACATTCCTGCGTCTTTCGTTTCGTGGAACGTGCGTGTGACCGTGCAATAGAATTCCGACATCGCTTGGCGGTTGATCGGGTGGAACGTGTTGCAGGCGGAATTTCAACCCGCCTCGCACGACATCGACAACCAGTGGCCATTCAAAATTGCTGTCACAATTTCCGCGCACTAGCGTGACGCGCGGGCCGACGGCGCAGAGTTCGTCAAGAATCGGTTCGGCGCAAACATCCCCAAGATGCCAGATCTCATCTGCATCTTTTGCCATCTGTTTCACGCTTTCCGGCAAACGATTGTGCGTGTCCGCAAGAACGAAAATGTGGCAAACGTGTTTTGATTTCTTCGGCATGTTGATTCCGCGTTTTAGGCGTTCAACTCCGCAATATCTGCAAGAGAATAGTCAGTGCCGGCAAGATGAAGAAATCAAAGAAGAAGACAGAACCTTGCACTAACCAGCAGCCAAGAACAACAGTGCGGTTTTGCCGATCTTATGTACTGGCCACTACGTTGCTTCACCAATGGGCGAATGTTAGCATCGCGTGCCCGCAATGAGTCAAAATTACAAAGAAACCCTGAATCTGCCGCGTACAGAGTTTCCGATGAAGGCGAACCTTGCCGCGCGCGAGCCGGAGATGCTCAGGGCATGGGAGGAGACGCGGCTTTACCAGCAAATTCAGAAATCGAGAGAGGGTCGCGAACTCTTTGTTCTGCATGACGGGCCGCCTTTTGCCAACGGCGACGTCCACATGGGCACTGCGCTCAACAAAATTCTAAAGGATTTCGTGGTGAAATCGCAGACGATGCTAGGCAAGCGCGCGCCGTACGTCCCCGGCTGGGATTGTCACGGCCTGCCGATCGAATACAAAGTGGTGAAGGAATCGCGCGCTCTTTCCCCGCTGGAGGTCCGCAAAAAATGCGAAGCGTTCGCGCGCAAATACATCAACATCCAACGCGACCAATTCAAACGGCTGGGCGTATTCGGCGACTGGGAGAGCCCCTACCTGACGATGGATCCCAAATACGAAGCGGAGATCCTTCGCGCGTTTGCGGTTTTTGTCCAGGAAGGGCTCGTCTATCAAGCGCAGAAGCCGGTCTTTTGGAGCACCGGCGCGCAGACTGCACTCGCTGAAGCGGAAGTGGAATATGACGAACGCGATGACACGTCCGTTTATGTGAAATTTCCGATTATTGGTAGGGCGCGACCGCCGGGCGCGCCGGATGGAACAAGCATTGCGATTTGGACAACCACGCCATGGACATTGCCTGCCAATCTGGCGATCGCTGTTGATCCAAAGGAAAATTATGTCGTGCAAGAATTCTCGCGCGATGGCGCCTCCGAAACTTTACTTTTGGCGGAGAAGCTCGTTCCGCAGTTTTATGCGAACACAAAGTTCAATCCGGTCGGCAAACCACTCGCATCATTTCCGGGAGCAAAACTTGAGAAAATCAAGACGCGACATCCCTTTTTGGACCGCGAAGTCACCGTCTTCACCGCCGATTTTGTTACGATGGACAGCGGCACTGGCGCCGTGCACATCGCACCGGGCCATGGCGAAGACGATTATTGGTTAGGCAAGACCAACGGCTTGGAAATTCTTTCTCCGGTTGACGATCACGGGCGCTTTACTGAGGAAGCGAATTTGCCGAATCTGACCGGCAAATACGTTTTCGACGCCAACCCCGACATCGTTGAACTGCTGCGCGAGCGCGGGATGCTGCTCGGCGAACAAACCTTTCATCATTCTTACCCGTATTGTTGGCGCTCGAAGACCCCGATCATCTTTCGTAATGTCGAGCAATTCTTCATTCGCATCGACGAACTGCGCGGCAAAGCGCTGAATGCCATTCACAATGAAGTGAAATGGATTCCGGCGTGGGGCGAGAATCGGATCGCAGGCACGGTCGAGTCGCGCCCTGACTGGGTCATTTCCCGCCAGCGAAGCTGGGGCGTGCCACTTCCGGTTTTCTATTCCGACAATGGAGACGCGATTCTCGATGCAAAAGTAATCCGGAAACTCGCTGATCTGGTCGGGGAGCGCGGTTCAAATATTTGGTTTGAGTTAAGCAATGCGGATCTTGCACGGGAGCTGGCGCTTCCACCCGGCACAACGAAACGCAACGACACGATCGATGTCTGGATCGATAGCGGCGTGTCGCACAAAGCAGTTTGCGCGCTGCATCCGGAGCTGCGCGATCCCGCCGACATGTATCTTGAAGCGACCGATCAACATCGCGGCTGGTTTCAATCCTCACTGATGACCAGCATCGCGCTGAACAATCGCGCGCCGTACAAAATTTGCGTCACCCACGGTTTTGTTGTCGATCTCGACGGAAAAAAGATTTCGAAATCGGGAACGTACGAGAAGCCAACGGCCGCCGATCACTTCGTCGGCCGGTACGGCGCCGATCTGCTGCGGCTTTGGGCTAGTAGCATTGATTACACCGCTGACGTTCCGTTCTCTGAGGAAATGTTCACGCGTCTTGGCGATACCTATCGCCGGATCCGCAACACCCTGCGCATATTGCTGGGAAATCTCTACGATTTCGATGCTGTAGTCCCGACTAGTCGGGATGACGCCGGCCTGCCGGCATCATCGATGCCGGCTAAAATGCTCATCGATCGATGGATTCTGGAACGCCTGGATGAAGTGATCCGCGATTGCCGAGCCGCTTACGAAGCGTTCGAGTTCCACAAAGTCTATCGCACGCTTAATCAATTTTGCGCCATTGATCTGAGCAGCCTCTACATCGACATCACCAAGGACCGAATGTACTGCGACGCGGCAGACTCCCCGCGGCGGCGCGCGACGCAGAGAGTCATGCATGAAATTTTCGGCGCGCTAAGCCGATTGCTCGCGCCGGTGCTTGCTTTCACCGCTGAGGAAGCGTGGAGATATTCAGCTGTAGTCCCGAGCAGTCGGGATGATGCCGGCCACCCGGGGTCAACCCGAGGAGTCGGGACTACAACGTCGGTTCATCTACAGGAATTTCCGGAACCGCAAGAGCGGAATCACGAAGCGAGTGCTCAGGTTGAGGAACTTTTGAGATTGCGCGGCGTAATTGCGCAGGCGATCGAGCGCGCGCGGCAGGAAAGGATGATCGGTAACACGCTGGAGGCGCGGGTTGTGTTGAATTCGAACTCCAACGTGACCGAGAAAATCGACAAGGAAGAACTGGAAGAATTTTTCATCGTGAGTGATCTAACGATCCATCAGGCGAAAGAGGCGAGTGCTTCGATCACCAAAACCCCGTACGCAAAGTGCGCGCGTTGTTGGCGTCATCGGTTAACCGTCGGCGCGAGCAAGGCGCATCCAGATTTGTGCGATCGGTGCGAAAGCGTGCTTACCCGATAATCGACGCCGAACGTTTAACATCCAACGCCCAACGCACAATGCGGCGGCGTTCTTGATTGAACGTTGGGCGTTGAGCGTTGAGCGTTGGACGTTTGTTGAACTGAGATCGACGTGAAGTTCATCCTTTTTTTCTCGCTTCCGCTCTACGCGTTGGATCAATGGACGAAGCAATTGGTCCTGCGATTGATCAACCCTTTTGAGGCACGCATTATCGTACCGGATTTCTTCAGTCTGGTTAACGTCACGAATACCGGCGCGGCGTTTGGATCTTTCAGGGGCAACAATACTTTCTTCGTTATAATTTCCATCGTCGCGTTGGTCGTCGTGACGGTTCTGCTCGTCCGACAGAGCCAGCCCGATCCGTGGCGCGACCTCTCACTTGCGCTACTGCTCGCTGGGATTCTAGGGAATCTGACCGATCGCCTCCTTTACGGACACGTGATCGATTTTTTTCTTTTCAATCTGCACATTCGGTACGCCGATCCGTGGCCTGCATTTAATGTGGCGGACTCCTGCATTTCGATTGCGGTGGCGCTCTTCGTCATCCACTCGTTTCGGAAACAGAAGAGCGCTGGGTAGGGAGGATAGTTTTTCTGGTTGTATTGTCCGGCGGGTTTTCGCCAAGCAAGATGCTTGGCGGTCGAGTCAGGCAAGCTGCCTGACTTCCAAAGCGAAGCGGCTACAATGATCCTGTGAAATCCTCGCCTATGGAAAAGGCCGCGCGCAAAGTGATTGCTCGTTTGCGTGAGAACGGTCACATCGCGTACTTCGCCGGTGGCTGTGTGCGCGACATGGTGCGTGGTTTAACGCCGAAGGATTATGACATCGTTACCGACGCGCGACCGGAAGCCGTGCAGACGCTTTTTGCGCGCACGGTCGCAGTCGGCGCGCATTTTGGCGTGATCATTGTGCTAGAGAACGATTTCCAATTCGAGGTGGCAACCTTTCGTTCCGATGACGCTTACATCGATGGAAGGCACCCCAGTGCCGTGCATTTTTCTTCGCCGGAAGAAGACGCACAGCGCCGCGATTTCACTATCAACGGAATGTTTTACGATCCCATCGCGGAGCAAGTGATCGATCTTGTCGGCGGGCAGGCCGATATCGCCGCAAAATTGGTGCGTGCCATCGACGAGCCGGCAAAAAGATTTGCGGAGGATCGTTTGCGAATGCTCCGTGCCGTGCGCTTCGCCACGGCGCTCGATTACGAAATCGACAAGCAAACGTGGGAAGCGCTCGTGGCAAACGCACCCTCAATCAACCAGATCAGCGCCGAGCGAATTCGCGACGAGTCGGTGCGCATTTTTCTTTCGCCGAATCGCGTGCGCGGCTGGGACCTCCTGGATTCGAGCGGCTTGATGCGCGCGATTCTGCCTGAACTGGAAGCGATGAAAGGTGTGTTGCAACCGGAACAATTTCATCCCGAAGGGGACGTGTTCGTGCACACCCGGCTGATGTTGCAACTGCTTCCAGAGCAGGTCTCGGTTCCGCTGGTTTTCGCCGTGTTGTTTCACGATGTCGCAAAACCGGTAACCGCGACAGTGGACAAAACGGGCCGCATCCGTTTCAACGAACATGATCGCATCGGTGCGCAGATGACAGAAGCGATCATGCGCCGCCTGCGGTTCTCCGGTGCTGAAATCGAGGCGACGGTCGAGATGGTGCGGCAGCATATGGTTTTCAAGGATGCTCCCAACATGCGAGTCGCGAAGCTGAAACGTTTCATGGCGCGGTCAACCTTTGAGGAGGAGTTGGAATTGCATCGGGTCGATTGCGAAAGCAGCCATCGCATGCTCGACAATTACGAATTTCTCCTGCGCAAACGCGAAGAGTTTGCGAATGAACCGATCATTCCGCCGCCACTGGTGCGCGGCGACGAGCTGATCGCCTTAGGCTTAAAGCCCGGGCCGAAGTTTGGTGAAATCCTCGAAGCAGTCGAGACACGACAACTGGAAGGCACGCTTCGAACGAGAGACGAAGCGCTGGATTGGGTGAAACAGGAGTATGCGTCCAGGCGCGAATAATTGACGAAAACCGCAAACATCGAACATCGAATGAGAATCCTGATGATCAGCGCCGAGGGACCGCCTTTGCAGCGAGCGGGCGCGCTCGTGGATGTGATGGATGCGCTGCCGAGCGCGCTGCGTGCTCGAGGACACGAGGTAAGCGTGGTTCTGCCGCTCTACCGCGAGATTAAGGAGAACCGCGGGTTTAAGAAAAAGAACACCGGCATAACCATCGACGTGCCGGTGGGCGACAAAGTTTACACTGCACGTTACTTGGAGGGACGCGGCGCCAGCGGCGTGCAGTTATTTCTGATTCGATGCGATGAATTTTTCGATCGCCTCGGAATCTACGGCGAGCGCGGAAAGCCGTACGAAGATAATGCCGCGCGATTTATTTTTTTCTGCAAAGCAGCGCTGGAGTTGGCTCGGCGATTGACGCCGCAACTGCAAATCTTGCACGCGCACGATTGGGCCGCGGCGTTGGTGCCGGTACTTGTACATGCGCAGGGGCTTCCATTCAAAACTGTGCTTACCATCCATCATGTGGCTGACCAGGGCAGTTTTTGGGGACTCGATTTTGCGCTTACAAATTTGCCGGAGCGGTTTTTCACGCTGCGCGGAATCGAATTTTTTGGGCGATTGAACTTTTTGAAAGGCGGAATCCTCTATGCCGAGAGGATTACAACGGTGAGCGAACATTACCGGCGCGAAATCCTGACGCCGGCTGGCGGCCACGGTCTCGATGGTGTCCTGCGCGAAAATGCGCATCGGCTGAGCGCCATTTTAGATGGCGTAGACTACACGCGCTGGAATCCGGCGTTGGACCGTTTGATCGCTGCCCGCTATGACGTGAAGCGGCTTCACGGAAAACAGATTTGCCGTAAGGCGCTTCTCAAGGAAATGAATCTCGAGTCTTCGCCAAGTGGTCCGGTCTTCGGGATGGTGACTCGCGTCCTTCAGGAGAAAGGCTTCGAAATTCTCGTGCCGCTTCTGGATCGACTTCTTTGGGATGACGTGCGCCTGATCATTCTCGGAGAAGGCGATCCCGCGTATGAAGCTGCGCTAGCAGTCGCTGCCAAAAAATTTTCAACGAGATTTGCGTACCAAAAAAACTACGACGAAAGGCTTGCGCACCTCATTGAGGCCGGGATGGATATCAGTTTGATTCCATCGCGTTTCGAGCCAGCAGGTTTGATCGCGATGTACAACTTGAAGTATGGGGCTCTTCCGGTAGCACGCATGACCGGAGGAATCCAAGAGATCATCGAAGATTACGATCCGATAACGGACAGTGGTTACGGCTTTCTTTGTTACGAATATTCCAGTGAAGCTTTCTGGGACGCGATCAAACGCGCGCGGCAAATCTTCCGAGACCGCCGCCTCTGGACTAAGCTGATGAAACGCGCGATGACGCGCAATTATTCTTGGGACACATCAGCGCAGCACTACGAGGCTCTGTATGCAGAACTTGGCGGCGCAACGGGCGAAGCCGCGGCGTGGCCAGCGGAGATCCAAGCGCCATAGGCGCGACACTTCGGCAAAGGAACTGCCTCAAGCTCCGTTAGGAGCGTCACGTACGGGCGACGAAACATGCCGCCTCCTACAGGGCTGGTTTTCCAATGGCGTGTTCTACAAACGTGTCGCGCCTACGGCGCTCAAATGCAAAGCCTCCGTTGGACTGGGAACGAAAGAATCGATGCCAGGTTTTCCGTTTGCCAAGCTCGCCCATCTATGGAATTTTGGCCGGCTTTTCCTTCCCCCCAAATATCTATATGGCTTACGCAATTATTAAGACTGGAGGCAGGCAGTTTCGCGTCGCTGAAGGCGACACGATCGACGTAGATCTTCTTGATGTCGATCCGGGTAAGACCGCAACCTTCGGCGATGTGCTGATGTTTGCCGATGGCAAAGATGTGACGCACGGCAATCCGCTCATCTCTGGAGCAAAAGTGACGGCTGAAGTTCTCGAACAGCGCAAGGACAAAAAGGTTATCGCGTTCAAGTTCAAGCGGCGGAAAGGTTATCACCGCACAGTTGGGCACCGCCGCAAATTGACGCGTGTGAAAATTAAAAGCATCAGTGTAGGAGCGAAAAAGACTGCGCCAAAGAAGAGCGAGGACTAAAAACACCCTGTTATCAACTAACAACTATCAACTATCTCCAATGGCTCACAAAAAAGGACAAGGCAGCGTTAAAAACGGGCGCGACAGCGTTAGTAAGCGGCTCGGTGTGAAAAAATTCGGCAGCGAAATGGTCGTGGCGGGCAATATCATTGTGCGGCAGCGCGGTACGAAATTTTTGCCTGGAAAAAACGTCGGACTGGGCCGTGACTACACAATTTTTGCGCTGTTGGACGGCAACGTGCGATTCGATCGCGGCGGACGACGGGTGAATGTCGATCCGCTCGCGCCTGGGAAATAGCTGGTCGGATTCTGCTTCCCCATCCGGGCCGACCTGCAGTATAAGCGAATTTCGCTGATGATTAGATACAACACCTTTATCCTTTTTGGCGCGCCAGGCAGTGGCAAAGGCACGCAAGGCAAAACGCTTGGCACGATCCCGCGCTATTATCACTGCGCCTGTGGCGACGTATTCCGTTCCATCGACACGCGCACGAAGGTCGGCAAAGCTTTCCTCGAATACTCAAGCAAAGGCCAGCTCGTTCCGGATGGCGTCACGGTGGAACTTTGGCGACAGGCAATCGATGCAGCCGTGGAAGCGCACAAGTTCAAGCCGGACATCGACACGTTGGTGCTGGACGGGATTCCACGAAACCTTCGCCAAGCCAAAATCATGGATGAAATGATCGACGTAAAAAAGCTGTTTCATCTCGCGTGCCCCGATCGCGAGACGCTCTTTTACCGGCTCAAGAAGCGGGCTTTAAAGGAAAACCGCCTCGATGACGCGAACGAACAAGTCATCCAGCGACGCCTCGATATTTACGAAAAGGAATCGAGACCGGTGCTCTCATATTACCCGCAAGAGCTTGTTGCCGTGGTTGACGCAACTCAGCCGCCCGCCAAAGTTCTGCTCGAGATTCTACAGAGCGTGAACGACGGCGCATATGAGCCAGCAACAGTTTGAAAATTTCACTGCCTCCAGCCTCTATTGCGAAAAATGCAGGGCCGCAATGCCGGTGCGCGAGCGGCTGCTCTTAGTTCTGCCGGATCGTGAGATCTTCGATTATCTCTGCACCGGGTGCGGGTCCTCGGTAGGGCGGCGTGAGGTCAGCGCGGGAGAGAAAATGCTCGCGCAAGCGATGGTGCGGGGACACCCCCGCCGCACTGCTGCTCTGCAGTAACCGGCGCCCTTAGTTCCCAGAATGCGCATCGTTTTCATCGGCACTGGCGAGATCGGCGTGCCGACGCTGGAAGCATTGCTGAAATCAAAACACGACGTTGTCGGCGTGGTTACGCAACCCGACAAACCGTTCGGGCGCGCTCAATCGGTCGAGTCACCGCCAATCAAAAGAGCGCTTACAAGGAGCGGTTGCTTCCCAGCCGCCGATGGGAATTCGACGGCTAGGAAGCCTTCGCTTCTTGAGGTTTTGCAGCCAGCAAAAATCAAAGATCCACAAGCGATCGAACAAATTCGCGGATTCGTTCCTGACGTGATTGTTGTGATGGCCTACGGGCAAATCTTGCCACGCGCCGTTCTCGAGATTCCGAAGATCGCCTGCTTGAATCTACATGCATCGCTTCTGCCGCGCTGGCGAGGTGCAGCGCCGATCCAAGCAGCCATCGCGGCGGGGGATCAGGAGACCGGCATCACCGTGATGTACATGGATGAAGGGCTCGACACCGGCGATATCCTGTTGCAGAGAAAATTCGATATGTTACCGACGGACACCGGTGCCTCCTTGCACGAGCGCTTGGCACAGATCGCGCCTGAAGCAATGCTTGAATCCCTGCGATTGCTCACAGCTAAGAGCGCGCCGCGGATTCCGCAGGATAACGCGCGCGCTACTTACGCTCCGAAGCTAAAGCGTGACGATGGCAGGATCGACTGGTCGGAGCCGGCGGAAGTAATCGAGCGAAAGATCCGCGCGTTTAATCCGTGGCCGGGTGCTTTCATGAAACTTGGCGATCGAAATCTAAAAGTATTTTCTGCGTCCCTTGTAAATCGTGGCGGCAAGCCAGGAGAGATTTTGCGGAGCGAAAAAGACCTGGTTATTGGCGCTGGCAATGACGCGCTCGCGCTGGGTGAAGTTCAGCTCGAAGGCAAAAAAAGGATGAGCGCGGCCGAATTTCTGCGCGGATACGGTGCGCTCGTTCGCGCGGGAGGTTGATTCTGGGGAGGACAGGTTGCCAGCCTGTAGTTACCAGCAGCTTGCCGGCAATATCCGAGCAACTCCATTGCAAGGTCGCTACCCAGCGTCTCGGCAAGCTGCCGAGACGAACAGGCTGGCAGCCTGTGCTCCCCGGAAGTACAGACGAACGCAGTGGGCGAGTTTACCATTTTGCTTTCCAAACATGGCCATCTTCTGTTTGATGTTGCTCTGAGGCCATGCAAAAGGACGCGCCAGCTTACAAACGCATCGTGCTTAAGCTAAGCGGCGAAGCGATGCAGGAGCGCGGTGGACGCGACAACATATCGCTCGCGGTTGTGCGAGAGATTGCTGAACGGATAAAGGATGTGCGCGATCTGGGGGTGCAAGTCTCCATCGTGATCGGCGGCGGAAATATCTGGCGGGGCTTGGTGGCGTCGCACCGCGGC
The DNA here is from genome assembly GCA_036499425.1 of Candidatus Udaeobacter sp. Classification (GTDB taxonomy): domain Bacteria; phylum Verrucomicrobiota; class Verrucomicrobiia; order Chthoniobacterales; family UBA10450; genus Udaeobacter. The sequence goes on from DASYDT010000148.1 coordinate 84,352, forward strand.
ATGGACCGCACCACTGCGGATTACATGGGCATGCTTGCTACTGTGATTAACGCGCTGGCATTACGCAGTGCGCTTGATCAAATCGGGGTCCAGACGCGTGTGCAGACGGCCATCGATATGAGAAATGTGGCCGAGCCGTTCATCCTCGGGCGCGCCATTCGCCATCTGGAGCTGGGTCGCGTGGTGATTTTTGCCGCCGGCACCGGCAACCCTTACTTTTCCACCGACACAACGGCAGCTCTGCGCGCCAGCGAGATTCGGGCCGATGTCATCCTGAAAGCCACCAAGGTTGACGGCGTCTATGATCGCGACCCTAACAAGCACGCAGGCGCGCGACGCTTCGACAGGCTGACCTTCTCCGAAGCGCTTGCGAAACGTTTGCAGATCATGGACTCCACCGCGTTCAGCCTTTGCATGGACAACAAAATACCGATCGTGGTTTTCGACATGAACAAGCCCAGCAACATCCGCGATGCCGTGCTGGGTCGTAAAGTTGGGACCGTGGTTTGCGATGAACTTCCTTCAGAGGTAAAAATTCAGACACCATGAGCAGAGATGACATCCTTCTCGAGGCCGAAATGTCGATGGAAAAAAGCGTCGATTACATGGTGCACGAGTTTGCCGCGGTACGCACCGGCAAAGCTTCGCCTGGCCTGGTGGAAAATGTGGACGTTCATGCTTACGGCTCGACCATGAAGCTCAAGCAGCTGGCTTTGATCACCACACCCGAGTCGCGTTTGCTCGTTGTTCAACCGTTCGATGCTGGCACGGTATCGGACATCGAGAGAGCGTTGAAGGAATCGAAGATTGGCATTATGCCTGCGGTTGACGGCAAAATCATTCGATTGCCAATTCCGGAACTATCAGAAGAGCGCCGAAAGGAACTGGTGCGTTCCCTTGGCAAAATGGCCGAGGAAGCGCGTGTGCGTGTGCGAGCCAATCGGCGCACCGCGCTCGACGAAGCCAAAAAACTGAAGATCGCCGGCAAGTTGACCGAGGACGGCTTGCGCGATGCGGAGGACGAAGTGCAAAAGCTTACCGATCGTTTCGTTAAATCCATCGACGATCATCTCAAGCACAAAGAAGCCGATATCATGAAGGTGTGACGTGAATGACGAAATCGAGTGACGAATGTCGAATCGGCACACCGCTCAAGAAAACGACCGCTTATCCGAAAATAGCATTCCTAGACGGCAAAACTTTCGCCGCAGGAACAATGCGCCACGGCGTTGGGATTCGTGACTTTGAAACCGCCTTTTTGCAGATCCTCGCTGTAATCGAGGACTGAGCCGCTGACGAAGAGCGCGCTCTTTGGATCGACAACGAGCCGCACGTTTTGTGTTGGCACGAGAATATCCCGCTCCTTCGGGCCCTCTACTAAATCCATGACGTATTGCAGACCGGAGCAGCCTCCCCCGACAACCTTTAGGCGCAACGCACCATCGGGTTTGCCTTTTTCTTCAAGCAGCGACGCTAACTTGGTCGCAGCTTTTTCGGTAACGCCGATCAGGCGCTCATTTCCGATCTTGTAATTGAGCGGTGGGGATTCGGTAGTCATGATGTAGTGGTCTGCAGCAACTGTGCGACTTCGTTCTGCACGGTCTCCAGTTCGTCGAGGCGCAATTGCGGATCGAGCACGACGAATACGTCGCCCGTTGTGCCCTGTTCGTAAATGAGAACGCGCCTCCCTCCACTGCGGGATTCCGTCTTCACTTGTTTCAAAACGCGTTTGCGTTCGAGCATCGCGGCTAGAACATAACACGCGTTTGCGGGCGGATTATTCGACGATATCAAACGTCGGAAGAGTTCCTCCGCATTTTCTTTGGGCACGGGTTCGGTCGGCTTTGGCGGTAACGGTTCGTAGCGCGATTTCCAAAATGAAAACGGGCGGATGTTTTCATTCTGGTTTTGCCACGCCTCTTCGCTCAAATCCTCGCGCCGGTAACCATCCGCGTCGTGATAGAGCAGGGTATAAAAATATTCGCCGGTCACAAACGGCCGCTGCGTCACGGCGCAGATGTCTGCGCGATGCTTAATCGCCCATTCGTTCGGCAAAGGGTTCATCGCGCAACTATACGCCGCGCGGTGAAAAGACGAAAGCTGGGCGGTTCCCGATTGGCAGCCCGAAGATAGAGTAGATAGAGACCGATTGCCGCAAAAAGAATGTTCGGTGTCCACGCAGCGATCCAGGCAGGAACGCGGGCGCCTTCGCCCAATGCCAAAAAAAGGTGGATCAGAAAGTTCATGGTGAAAACAAGGAGGACTGCTGCGGCAACGCTGGATAGAACCCCCCGGCGCGAATAGCCAATTCCAAGTGGCGCGGCGATACACACCACTACGAGGCATGTCCATGGCAAGGCCAGCCGATACTGCAAATGGGTACGGAACGGCGCCAGCAATGTTGCGGGAAAATCTGAATTGAAACGCAAATACTCCCGCAGCTCTGGCAAGCTCAGGAATTCTGCGCGTTCATTTGCGCTGCCCAGTCGAAAAGGCGTTTCGCTCCAGTGCTCGATTTTCAGCGCAGGATAAATCTGTTCGTCAACGATATTTCCCGCGTGATCATAGTGAACGACTTTTACGTTCTCCAACTCCCAGCTTTTCGTTTCCGGTCGGTAGGTAGCGCGGCTTGCGATATAATTTGTGACGATGTTGTCGTTGGCGTCCTGTTGAAGCACTTGCACGTTGTTGAACGTATTGCTGCGCGGAAGGAAATTCTGAATGAACCAGGTGCGCGAATCGGTTCGATTGCGAAAAATTTGTCCCTGGATCTGGCGACTGGGACGCGACTGTGCTTCGTCGATAAATGTTTTCCGCGCTAGTTCTGAATGCGGTGCGAGCGAATAGTTAAGCGCCATGCTCGCCGCCACCGTGAGCAGTCCCATGCCAATCAACGGCAGCAAAACGCGGGGCAGACTTACGCCTGCTGTGAGCATGGAGACAATTTCATTCGCCCGCGACATTCGACCGAGCGCAAAAAGAAGCGACAACAAGAGCGAAACCGGCAGCAGAATGATGAACACCTGCGGGAGTTGGGTCGCGTAATAGCGAATCACAAGCAGAAGCCCCACGTGTTCGTCAATAAAGGTCGAAATATTGTCGCTGACGTCGAAGATGAGCCAGATCGAGATGAAGCCGGCAATGCAGTAAAGGTAAATCTGCAGGAAATTGCGAATGACGTATCGATCGAGAAGTTTCATTGCGATTTTCGAATTTCGATTTGCGATTGGCGAATTACAATAGCATTCCGCTATGATGACCCAGCGTCAAAACGCTGGCCATTGCTCCAATTAAATGATTGCCCTAAAAAACGTCGTAAGCAGCGAATTTGTCGAACGCGTCCACGCGTTCTTTTCTGAGAACGGGCCCTTGTCCAAGGCAAAAAATTTCGAGTTTCGCCCGCAACAGCAGGAAATGGCGGCGCGCGTAGCGCAGGCGCTGGAGGAAGAACGCCATTTGGTAATCGAAGCGGGAACCGGCGTGGGCAAATCGCTCGCTTATCTTGCGCCGTCGATCCTGTTTGCGCTGGAGCGGCACAAAAAGGCAATCGTTTCCACCCATACGATTAATCTCCAGGAACAACTGCTGCACAAAGACATTCCCATTCTCAAAAAAGTGCTGCCGGTCGAATTCGATGCCGCGTTAATGAAAGGCCGGCACAATTATCTCTGCTCGCGCCGGCTCGAGCGCGCATTGCAAAGCGCGAAGGAACTTTTCACCGGACCTGAAGAAAGCGAATTGCAGCGACTGGCGGAATGGGCGAGCACCACGCGCGACGGATCGCTCAGCGATTTTTCCGTTGAGCCCGATCCAAAAGTTTGGACGCAAGTTTGCAGCGAAGCGCACATCTGCACTCAGAAAACCTGCGGCCAGAATCCGCGCTGTTTTTATCAGCAGGCACGCAAGCGTTTGCTGGCTGCGGACCTGATTGTGCTCAATCACACGTTGCTGTTCATCTTGCTCGGCTCGCCAGATGCACAGCGAGAGCGCGAGAGTGGGTTTCTTTTCCCGAATGACTTCATCATTTTCGATGAAGCGCACACGATGGAGCAGCTGGCGTCGAAACAGATCGGTATCGGCGTCTCGCAATACGGACTGCGATCGACAATCCAGCGGCTCTATAATTCGCGGACCCGCAAAGGACTGTTCACTGTGATGCGCGACGCGGTCGGCGTCCGACTCGCGGCGGAACTTATCGAGGACGCTGACAAATTTTTTGCTGCAGTTGAGTTGAAATCAGATTTTCGCAAAGGCCGCGAGTTTCGCGTTCGGGATGTGGATTTTATTCCTGACACGATCACTGGCCGGTTGACCGCGCTTCAGGCGCGTGTCGCCGAGGTGGTAAAACGCGCCGATGACGAAATTTTGAAAGCGGAGCTACAGGACTTCGGTCGGCGCATCCGCGATGCGCGTGACGGCATTGCCATTTTTTTGGAGCAAAGCGCGCCGGAGCACGTTTACTGGGTCGAGCGCACCGGTAAAACGGAGCGCTTTCTCGCACTTAACGCCGCGCCTGTTGATCTTGCGCCGGTACTACGACAGATGTTATTTCGCGAGAACTGCTGTTGCGTCATGACCAGCGCCACGCTGGCGGTCGGCCGGCCGGATCTCGCTTATTTTCGTGAGCGTATTGGGGCAACGGAGGCGGAACCGTTGCGGCTCGGCAGTCCGTTCGATTTCCAGCGGCAAATGAAAATGTTCATCATCCAAAAAATGCCGGATCCCCGTGACTCTGGTTATCACGAAGCGCTCGAACATTGGATTGCGCATTTCGTCCAGAAGACTGAGGGTCGCGCATTTGTGCTGTTCACGAGTTACCGCGACATGCAGCAGATTGCAGGAGCGATGGAGAAATTTTTTGCGGAGAACGACATAAATCTTCTTGTTCAGGGTGGGGGTGCGCCGCGCAGCAAGCTGCTTGAGCAATTTAAATCAACGCCGCGTAGTGTCTTGTTTGGCACGGACAGCTTTTGGGGCGGCGTGGATGTTCCGGGCGAGGCGCTTTCGAATGTAATCATTACGCGACTCCCGTTTGCCGTGCCCGATCATCCACTCATTGAAGCAAAGTTGGAGCTGATCGAGGAGCGCGGCGGCGATCCGTTCACTGAATATTCACTCCCGGAAGCGATCCTGAAACTGCGCCAAGGCATAGGCCGCTTAATCCGAACGAAGAGCGACCGCGGCATCATCGTCATCCTCGATAAGCGTATCGTCACGAGACCGTACGGCCGTGCCTTCATGCAAGCGCTACCAAAGTGTCCGGTGGAAATTATCTGAGCAAAAAAGTGACGCAGACAATCCTGTCTGCGAGGGTTGCGGCGGGCAGACAGATTGTCTGCCTCACAAGAAACTGTTCACTTGAACATATAGAGCAGTTTACTGTAGATTGCCTGCATGGAACGGCAGATGCAGGAAATCTTTGCGATTCTGCACAAGTGGGGGATTCATACGCTTGGCCAGCTGGCGGCGCTTGATAAGGAGCAGCTTGGCGCGCGGCTGGGGCCTGAAGCAGTTCGTATGTGGGAGCGCGCGAACGCGCGATCCAACCGAGTGCTCAAACTGGTTCGCCCGCCGGAGTCGTTCGAGGAAAGCTTTGAATTTGAGCACGAAATTGAAACAGCCGAGCCGCTTCTTTTCATGCTCCGCCGTTTTCTAGAGCAGCTAGCATTGCGGTTAAGCGCGATTTATCTGGTCGCAAAAGAACTGACCCTGCGGATCAAGTTCGGAAATAAGCAAACATACGAGCGCATTTTCAAAATTCCGCAGCCGACCAATGATGTCGATCTTCTCTTTCGCATGCTCCAGACGCATCTGGAGAATTTTCGATCCGAACATCCCATTGTTGCGGTCGCACTGAATGCGCAGCCGATTAAACCTGCCAAGGAACAATTTGGATTGTTCGAAATTACACTGCGCAATCCACATCAGTTATCAGAAACGCTCGCGCGTTTGATCGCTTTTCTCAGCGCTGATCGAGTCGGCACACCAGTTTTGGAAGAAACGCATCAGCCAGATGCATTTCGCATGGAGCAGTTCGCGTGGGCTGTAGCGTCCGCTGTCCCCAGCGGACAACCTTCCCATGCGCTGAGGACAGCGCACTCTACAGCAGCGCTGCGAAGATTTCGGCCCGCAGTGTCTGCATCATTCTTGTTGGATGAAGATACCCTCGCACACGTTCGCAGTGCGGAAATTTCTGGAAAAGTCATCAATCAACGCGGTCCGTATTTGATTTCCGGAAATTGGTGGGACGAAAAATCCTGGGCGCGCGCCGAATGGGATGTGCAACTAGAGGATGGCGAACTCATTCGCGCACATGAGTCTCAGGGAACTTGGAAGGTGGATGGGATTTATGATTGAGATTGTCATCTCGAGCGGAGCGAGAGATCTCACGAAAACCCGATCAAGCACTCTTAGTCTCCAGCGTGATCAATGCTTTGTAGGGGAGGTCCTTCGCTTACGCTCAGGATGACACGGCATGAGTTATATTGAACTGCATGCATGCAGCGCGTTCAGCTTTTTACGAGGCGGTTCTTTCCCCGAGCAGTTAGCTGAAGTCGCAGCCGAACTGGAAATGCCAGCGATGGCGTTGCTTGATCGCAACGGCGTTTACGGCGCGCAACGATTTTCGGTCGCCGCGCGCGAGCACAATGTGCGCCCCATCATCGGATGCGAATTGACGATGGAAGACGGCAGCATTCTGCCGGTGTTGGTCGAAAATCGTAGTGGTTACAAAAATCTGTGCGAACTGCTGACCCAGGCGCATTTGCGGAGTGAAAAAGGAAAATGCGCAGTGCGGTGGGACGAGTTATCGCAATTCGCGGAAGGTTTGGTGGCGCTTTTTGGATTGGGGAGCGCGGGCGCCTCGCCCGCTGTGTCACGCGCCTCGCGGGACACGCCTTCGGGGCTTTTCGGCGAGGGCGCCGAAAAGAGCGGGCGGGGCGCCCGCGCTCCCCAGAAAACAGAAGATCGCGCGAAATTTCTGATCAACACGTTTGGCCGCGAAAATGTCTTCGTGGAAATCCAACGGCATTTCATTCGCGGCGAGGAAGGCATTAATCGCGAGCTGATCGATCTTGCCCGCGCAAATCGATTGTCGCTTCTCGCGACCAATTGCGTGCAATACGCGAAGCTGTACGGACGGGAGGTGCTGGATATTTTCACCTGCATTCGCGGGCACACTCATCTGGATGCCGCCGGCAAATTGCTCACCCAAAATGGCGAGCATCATCTGAAGAGCGATCGCGAAATGTGCGAAATTTTCGCGGATTTCCCGGACGTGATCGAAAATACATCGCGCCTGGCAGAGCGGTTGACGTTTTCGCTCGAAAATATCGGGTACGAATTTCCCGAATATCCGGTGCCAGCGGGTCATACTATGGAATCATTTTTGCAGACCATTGTCTGGTTCGGTGCGCAACAGCGTTACGCCGCCATCAGTGCAAAAGTAAAACGCCAGCTCGAGGAAGAACTCGTGCTGATAAGCACGCTCGGGTTCCCCGGCTATTTTTTGATCGTCTGGGACATCGTGAATTTCTGTCGCGAACACAACATTATGGTCCAGGGCCGTGGCAGCGCCGCCAACAGCGCGGTGTGTTATTGCTTGGGAATCACGCCGGTGGATCCGGTGGAAAATCATCTCGTGTTCGAGCGATTCCTCAACGAGAGCCGCAAAGGCTGGCCCGATATCGACCTCGATCTTCCGAGCGGCGACCGGCGTGAAGCCGTGATCCAGGAAATTTATCGCCGTTACGGCAAGCACGGCGCGGCGATGACTGCGAACGTGATCAGTTACCGCGGGCGCAGCGCGGCGCGCGAGATTGGCAAGGCGCTCAACTTTTCACCGAGCATTATTGATCGGTTCTCGCACCTGTTCGCGAACGGCGATTTCCCGCACACGATGGAATTGGAAGCGCAAATCGAGCAGGCTGGTTTGCCGAAAAATCATCCGCGGATGCCAGCGTTCATCCGGTTGTATCATGCCATTTACGGCTTGCCGCGGCACCTTGGCCAGCATTCCGGCGGCATGATTATTTGCCAGAACAAGTTGAGCTCATTTGTGCCGCTGGAAAACGCGTCCATGCCAGATCGCGTCGTCGCCCAATGGGACAAGGACGATTGCGAAGACCTGGGCATCGTAAAGGTGGACTTGTTAGGCCTCGGCATGATGTCGGTGATGCAGGATGCGCTGGAGCTTTGCCGCGAACGCGGGCGACCTCTCGATCTGGCACACATTCCAAAAGATGATCCGGCGACCTTTGAAATCATGCAGCACGCCGACACCATCGGCGTTTTCCAAATCGAAAGCCGCGCGCAAATGGCGACGTTGCCGCGAATGAAGCCCGAATGTTTTTACGACGTCGTGATTGAGGTGGCGATCATCCGACCGGGACCGATCCAGGGCGACATGGTCCATCCATATCTGGCGCGCCGCGCTAAGAAAGAGCTCGTGACATATTTCGATGATCGCTTGAAGCCTGTGCTGGAACGCACGCTCGGCGTTCCGCTTTTTCAGGAACAGATGCTCAAGATCGCAATGGTGATGGCGGATTTTTCTGGAGACGAAGCGGAAGAGTTGCGACGCGCGCTGAGTTTTCACCGTTCGGAAGAACGAATGAATAAAGTTTGCGCGAAATTGCGCGCGGCCATGAAGAGAAAAGATGTGGCGCCGGACAAGATCGAAAAAATCATTCAGGCGATCTCGTCTTTTGCGCTTTACGGATTTCCCGAGTCGCACGCGATCAGTTTCGCCATTCTCGCGTACGGCAGCGCGTATCTGAAAGTGCATCGCGCGCCGGAATTTTACGCCAGCCTGTTAAACAATCAGCCGATGGGCTTTTACACGCCGGCAACAATCGTCAAAGATGCGCAGCGACACGACGTAAAAGTGAAGTCGGTGTGCGTCATGAAATCCGATTGGCGCTGCACCGTCATCGACGACAATACGTTTCGGCTCGGGTTTTGCGTCGTGAACGGATTGCGCCAGGAGCACGGCGAGCAAATCGAGCACGAACGAGAAAATCGATCGTTTAAATCTCTAGACGATTTCAAACGACGGGTCTCGCTTTCAAAAGATGAATTGCGGACGCTGGCCGAACTCGGCGCGCTCAATTGTTTTGCCGAACATCGCCGCGCGGCGATGTGGCACGTGGAGGAAACACCGCACGATGATTTGCTGGGGAGCGCGGGCGACTCGCCCGCTGTGTCACGCGCCTCGCAGGACACTCATCGGGAGCTTTTCGGCGCGGGCGCCGAAAAGACCGGGCGGGGCCCCCGCGCTCCCCTCGCACCAATGACACTCCCCGAGCGTGTGCGCGCGGATTACGAGACAATGAATCTGACCACTGGCCCGCACCCGATGAAACTGTTGCGCGAAAGTTTACCGAATATTTGGCGCGCGATCGATCTCGTTCATGCACGCCACGGTTCGACTATTCAAATCGCCGGGAACGTAATTTGCCGACAACGTCCCGGCACAGCAAAAGGATTTGTGTTCATCAGCCTGGAAGACGAGACCGGCGTTTCCAATGCGATTGTCGATCCGGATTTGTTCGAACGGTTCCGGCTCGTCATTACCGAAGAAGCCTTTCTGCTCATCGAAGGCGAAGTACAGAATTCGGACAACGTCGTTTTGATCAAAGCCCGCGAGATCAGACCGGTCGCGCACGAACAACTCCCCGGCAGCGATTCGCACGATTTTAGATGATCCGTAGCCGCTTCGCTGTGCGAAGCGTGCGCGCCGCCCACAGGGCGGCGGCTACAGCTATTCTCCCGCGTGATGCGGCGGCGGCGTTTTCGGCTGAGTCGCTTTTTCGGCTGGTTTTTGATCGGACTCGATCCATTCGGTGTGAAAGACGCCGGGCTTATCGATCCGTTCGTAGGTGTGCGCGCCAAAGAAATCGCGTTGGGCTTGCAGGAGATTCGCGGGTAAGCGAGCGGAGCGATAGCTGTCGAAGTATGCCAGAGACGCGGAAAATGCCGGGGTAGCCACGCCATGTTTGATACCGGTCGATAGTACCAGACGCCATTTGGGCTGTGCCTTTCTGATGGCCCTGGTGAAGTACCGATCGAGCAGAAGATTGTGCAGTGCAGAATCGCGCTCATACGCTTCTACGATGCGGTTCAAAAATTTCGCGCGAATGATGCAGCCACCGCGCCAGATCGTTGCGATGTCGCTCAGGTTGAGGTTCCACTTGTATTCGGTGCTTCCAGAATGCAGCAGCTCCATTCCCTGCGTGTAAGACACGATTTTCGATGCGTAAAGCGCGTCGCGCACTGCATCGACGAGACGAGCGCGGTTGCCTTTGAACTTTCGGGCTCTCGGGTGCGGCAGAATTTTCGACGCAGCCACGCGTTCCTCTTTCCGATCTGAAATCACGCGCGCTTCAACGGCGGCGTTTATTGTTGATATAACGACGGATTGGCGGATCGCTGCTTGAAGCGTCCAGATGCCAGTGCCTTTTTGGCCGGCTTTATCGAGAATCATGTCGACCAGCGGCTTACCAGTCTCCGGATCGATCTTTCGAAAAATCTGCGATGTGATCTCTATCAGATAGCTTTCGAGTTCGCCTCTGTTCCATTCTGTAAAAACTTCAGCGAGTTGCGCTGCATCCATCTCCAAAACGTCTTTGAGAATGGCGTACGATTCGCAGATTAATTGGATGTCGCCGTACTCGATGCCGTTGTGGACCATCTTGACGTAATGACCGGCACCGTCGGGTCCCATGTATCGGCAACATGGTTCGCCATCCACTTGCGCAGCGATCTTGCGAAAGATCGGCGCGATAATTTCCCAGGACTCGCGGGAGCCTCCAGGCATCAGCGAAGGGCCTTTGAGCGCGCCTTCTTCGCCACCGGAAACGCCCATGCCGACAAAATGAATTCCTTCGCCCTCTAATTCTTTGGCGCGACGCTGTGTGTCAGTGAAAAGAGAATTTCCTCCGTCAATAACGACGTCGCCTTTTTCGAGTAGCGGCACCAGTTGACCGATCACAGCATCCACGGGCGCGCCGGCTTTTACCATCATCATCGCGATGCGCGGTTTCTTGAGCGCCGCGACGAATTCTTCCATCGTGCGCGTCGGCTGAATGTTTTTTCCCTGAGCGCGTCCAGCAGCGAATTTCTCGGTGACTTCCGTCGTGCGATTAAACACGGCGACCGAAAATCCCTTCGATTCCATGTTGAGGACGAGATTCTCGCCCATCACACCCAAACCGATCAGGCCAATATCACATTGATTGGTTGTCATTTTAGTATCTTCTTTTGGTGTCATTCTGAGCGAGGCGAAGAATCTCTGATTATTTCTGGATGGATTCCCCACAGAAACAAACCGAGATGTTTCGCTTCGCTCAACATGACAACGCCATTTACTGTAACGAGCAATTAGAGCGCATGGCAAATTTCGTTTACGAAGTTTTACTGACTCAGGCGCCGCTTGAGGAGCCGCCGCATAATCACCATGGCGATGCAGGAGCAACGGTCGATTTTTGGGGAGTGGTGCGAAGAGTTGAAGATGGGCGCGAGATCGAAGGAATCGAATATGAATCGCATCGGGACATGGCCGAACATCAATTGCGACAAATTGCCAAGCAGGCCGCAGAGAAATTTCGACTTCAGGTTGTTATCATTCATCACCGAATCGGATTTATCGTTGTAGGGGAACCATCGCTCTTTCTGCGAGTGGCAAGTCCGCATCGGGAAGAAGCGTTTCGCGCGAGTCAATGGATCGTGACCGAGTTAAAAAAGAAAGTGCCGATTTGGAAACGGCCACGGTTTAAAATGGAAAAACAGCGCCACACGGCCTACAGGGCCGCGGCTACAGTAAGATGAATTGGGCGAATCGGATTACTCTGAGCCGCCTGGCGCTGACGGTGCTTTTTGTGATTGCGCTCAATTCCTCCTGGCATTATGCGCGCACCACCGCGCTCGTGATTTTTCTGATCGCTGGCCTCACCGATTTTATCGATGGTGAGATCGCCCGACGCTACGGGATCATCACGAATTTTGGCAAATTAATGGACCCGCTCGTGGACAAAATCATGGTGGCGGCAGCATTTATTTCACTCGTGCCTCTCAAGGCCGTGCCGGCATGGGCAGCCACGACAATCGTGGCGCGAGATTTTCTCATCACGGGCCTGCGCTTAATGGCCACCGCCAAAGGCAGGATTCTTCCAGCGGAAAGTCTCGGGAAACAGAAAACTTCGTGGCAAATGATCACGATTATTTTTTTTCTCACGCTCCTTTCAATTGTGGAACTGCATTACACCAATGACACATCGACATGGTGGGTGCGGGCCTGGAGCCAAGCCGGTCCCCTGCTGGTGTGGATTACCGTAGCGCTAACGATTTACTCTGGGCTCGGCTTCACCTGGCGCAATCGCGAACTGATCGCGCCCGACCAATAGCGGCGATCAAGTGTGGCGCATCCTCCTAATGCCGCGAGAAATGCGAGCGTGGCGAGAATCGAAATCCACTTTCCAATTGTAAGCGCATCACGCGCGTACTCGACACGTAAATGATGATGACCGGCCAGCAGCGGCACCGCTCGCAAGATGTAATTTGCCGGTAGCAATTTGTAATTTGGCTGAACGCTCCCAGGCAGGGCGACAGCTCGCCACGACGGCGTGAATGCATCTGTGATCAGCAAGATCGAGGGTTTTTCGACATCGGCTTCAATTTCAAGCGCGTCGGTTGAAGCGGCAACAATTCGCGCCGTGCCGGCGCTTTCGGCTGGCGAGGGATTCGGTTCCGGCTCCGATTCCAAAATTACTTCGCGCGTGGGATCAAATGTAGCCGAGCGCAACGCGTCAAAGATTGCATTGCGATCTGGCAGGACGCGGTAGCTGGAAACGAGGTGAAGGTCAGACATGGGGGCCTCTGGCGCATTGCCGATTTCCAATTCGTTGCCACTTTGCCCCAAAACATAGCGCAAACGCAGCATGGCGAAGAGTGGATCGTAGCGGACGAACTTCACATACGACATTGCCTGGTCGGGATCGCCGCCCTGGCTCCAAGTCATGAACTCGGCGTAGCGCCGAACCACGGTCGCTTCGTATCCCCACATGTCTTGTGCACCGATCAACATCGCGCTGTTCGGATTCGCGACATTCATGATCCGGTAATCGCCGGCGTGCTCGTCGAGAAAGCGCTTTTCATCTGGATTCACGATGGTAGCGCTGTCAAAAGTGGCACGTGCGCCGTGCGCGAAAATAAACACTTCCGCTGTGCCCAAAGCGATCACGCCAAAGAGCGCACGCGGCTCTCGTCTGGCGAAAGTCAAGATGATGCCGAGAAGCGCGCAGACTCCCGCGGCAACAAACAGCGACATCGCCGCGAGATGCTGCGATTGGGCGATAAATTCTGTGTCCGCGTAGAGTTGAGGGAACAAGTACGATTGGCCACTGGCGCGACTTGCGTTCATTAGTCCCGGCCAGGACCCAGTGCTTGAGGTCCACCATCCAGCGGCGCCCAAGGCTACGGCACCCACGAAAACCGCAGCGATAAATGGAATCTCAATTCTCTTTTGTCGAAACAACCACTCGAGTCCGCTGGCTGCGAGCAGGCAAAGAAACAGCGACACTAGAAAGCTAAACTTCGAAATACTGCGGAAGCGATCAAAGCCGGGCACCCAGGAATAAAGAAAGCCGAACAACGGTGTATAGGCGCCGAACGCCAATAAGAACGCGACGAAAATAACAATCACAGGGCGCCATTTCGTTCCGCGTTCGCACCGAATTGTCGCGTAGATGGCGAGCACCAAGCCTGCTACGCCAATGAAAAGCGATGTTTCCCACAAATACCAGCGCCCCCAGTATTTCGCCATTTGCCCAAAAAAATCTGGTGCGAGCAACGTCACAATGTTCTCCGGCGGGAACGAGAGCATAGAGGCAAATTGAAAAGGCAGCCTGAACCCGCGCGTGGTTTCGCGCGTTGTCTGGATGGCGGGCAGCAATTGCACGGCTGCAAGGAGAGCGCCGCCCGGATACATGCTCAGCAAGGCCGCTGCGACGCGCCAATTCCAGTGGCCGATCAATCGCAATGCAGCATAGAGCCCGGCAATAATTGCGGTGTAGAAGACGTACTGCGGAAATCCTGCCAACGTCTGCATGGCAATAGCAAACATCCCTAGCAACGACCAACGAACCCGCTGAGTCCGAAAAACTGCATCGATCGAACAAAAAATCAGCGGCGACCACGTCATTGCACTCAGCTGAGGCAGATGCCCGGCAAAAACGTGCGGGAAAAAGGCGCCGCAAAACATAACCAGCATGCCAGCAAAGAAACTGGCCGGAGCCGAGAGGCCCCGTTGTTTCATCCAAAAGAACATGAAGGCTCCAATGGCAAAAACGTGCAGCGTCACTGACCAGTTGATCGCGACAGGCGTGGTCAAAATGAGGAAGAGCCAATTCGGCGGATAGAGCAGCGCTCCTTGCATCCCACCGAAATACGGCGCGCCGCTAAAGATATGCGGGTTCCACAGCGCGAGATTTCCCTTCGCCAATTCGCGGAAACCGAATTCGCGCCATGCGAAGTATTGCAAAAACGTGTCGCTGCCTGGATGTCCAAGCACGCGCGTGCCCCCGGCAAACAAAAGATCGGTAAACATCGACAGCGCCACTGCCAGCAAGAGGATCAGCGAAACGATTGTGGAACGCCGGTTTTCCATCAGGCGGAAATGGTGGCCGCCAGAACTGGAAAAATCAAAGCCGTCGTGAATTTAGAAATGAACGTAGATCGCAATATCGCCGACATCGCTGGTCCACAGGTAGTGCTCACGTAGATACTCGACCATGGCAGGCGCAAATGCGGCGACCTTGCGTTGCTCTGCGAGCAACACTATCGCGGGCGGATCGCGTTCTGCTTCTTCGATCAAGCGCTCGTGGTCTTGCGCGGTCTGATCGCCCGGCCACAAATAATTCCAGCGAGTCGGGTTTCGCCGTTCACAAAGAAAATAAAACATTGGCTGGTATGGCAGAACCAGGATCGAGCGATCCGGCGGAACATTGGCCTGCAGGCGTTGAATGAAATCGGCGACGACGTGCGCTTGCTCGATACGCACGCCGCCGCGATCCAGCGCCAATTGCTCATTCGCTCGCGTCACATCGGGTAGTGCGAATGAATGAAGGATCCATAGGAACGATGCGACCAAGATGGCAAAGAGGGCGGACAGAGCCACGTTGGTCTTGCGATAGTTGGCTATTTTTTCGTGCACAATTGACCAACCGAACGCCACAAGGAGGAAAAACGGCGATAGCGTCATTACGAGGTGTGTGAAGTCCGATCGGACGATAACTTGAAGGTAGAAAAGCGCGGACCAGATGACCAGGAAGGTGAGTACTGCTTCGCGCCGACCAAACCGGCGGTTGATAACAGATCGCGCCACATAGAGCGAGGCGATCGCCTGGACGATTGGCGGGAGGTAAAACAAGAGCACGACGGCAGTTTCCCGGATGGACTGCCACACAGTAAATCTCGGGAACGGCAGTGAACTGGTTTTTCGATAAGTCGTGAACGGAAACACAATCAACTGCCGAAACATTTCAGGCAGCGCCCCGACACTCCACCAAACGACGATTGCTGGAATCAAAACGATCGCGATACCGGCTAGCCAGAGAAGCAACGCGCGTTTTAGCTTCGTTTCGGGAACGGAATCGCCTCGGGCGAAAGCGAGCGCAACCGTGAGGGCAACAATCGACATCATAGTGTACACCGCCTGATCATGCCGCAGAAAGAGCGAAACCGTGGTAAGAACTCCAGCAGGAAAGGCAAACCATTGGCGCGTTGAAAATACTGCTGGGAGGAAGACCAGCGTTGCTGCGAGCGAAGCGAAGATCCCTTGCCAAACGGCGAGCGGTACGAAGTTGCAATAGGGAAGGCCAAGGATGCAGGCGGGCGCAGCTGCCGCGAAAGAGAGAACGGGAGTCATGAAGTTGCGGCCGACACCGTACACGAGGAGCGGGAAAAGAAGGAAGATCGACAATCCGAAAGCGCGGAGCGAGAGAAGTGAGGTGCCGCAGAGCTTGAAAATCCCAGCGGCTGTGTAAAACGACAACGGCGGCTGCACGCTTACAAAATCACGCTGCGGAACCTCTCCGTGCATCACACGCACTGCGCCGTAGGCGAGAAGACCTTCATCGCGCCAATCCATCCCGGCGCGCCAGCGCGGATAGGCTATGGCGAGAGCGAACGAAAGCAGAAGCGCCGCGCACAAAAGATCGCGAAGTCGCGCCGATTTGATTTCAGAAGTCTGCATCGGCACGAAGCCAATCAATAAAATGCGCCGCTTTGGGTGGCACGACAGAGACGAGGGAAAAAAGAAAGAGCGGGCAACGGGAATCGAACCCGCATGGCCAGCTTGGAAGGCTGGAACTTTACCATTAAGCTATGCCCGCGCGTGGTGAAGTCGGAAAGAGTCCGCGAGTAAATAGTGACTGTGGCTGGTAAATAGTCAAAAGGTGCCGCGCTATTTTTCAAATGCAGCGGCGACCAGCGTGGCGTTGTGCCCGCCGAAACCGAAAGAGTTGTTTAGAGCGATGCGCACTCTCTGTTCGCGGGCGACATTTGGTGTGTAATCCAAGTCGCATTCTGCACCAGGATTTTCCAGGTTGATTGTCGGTGGAATTACGCCGTCCCGGATAGCCAACGCGCATGCCGCCATTTCTACTGCGCCGGCGCCGCCTAACAAGTGACCGGTCATCGATTTGGTCGAGCTGATGGGTACTTTGTACGCGTGCTCGCCAAACACCTGTTTGATTGCGCGGGTCTCGGAAACATCGCCGATGTCTGTGGAAGTAGCATGCGCGTTGATATAATCGACTTGATCGGGAGAGATACGGGCGTGCTCCAAGGCCAGTTGCATCGCGCGTGCTGCGCCTTCAGCATTTGGCGGGGGCGCGGTCATGTGATAGGCATCGGCAGAAAGGCCGTATCCAGTTAGTTCACAGTAAATCTTCGCGCCGCGCGTCTTGGCGTGTTCCAATTCCTCCACCACCACAACGCCTGCGCCTTCGCTCATCACAAAACCGTCGCGGTCACGATCGAATGGCCGGGAGGCGCGCTCGGGCTCGTCGTTGCGCGTGCTGAGCGCTCTCATAGCCGAGAATCCTGCAAGGCCAATCTCGACGATGGATGCCTCCGAGCCGCCGGCGAGGAAGATGTCGGCGTCGCCAAATTTGATAATTCTCCAGGCTTCACCGATGGCGTTGTTCGATGTGGCGCAGGCGGTAACGATACACAAATTGGGACCCCGCACGTCGAACTCCATTGATATGACGCCGCTGGCCATATTGCTGATGAGCATCGGAATCGTGAACGGCGAATTTCGCGACGGTCCTTTCGTCAACAGGATTGTCAGTTGATCCTGGAGAGTTTTCAGTCCGCCTATCCCCGTGCTAACGATCACACCAAAACGGTCTCGTCGTTGGAGCTTTTCCATATCAATCCCGCTGTCCTGAATCGCCATTTTTGCTGCGGCCATTGAAAGCTGCGTGAAACGATCGGTGCGGCGAATGTCCTTCGGATTTTTGAAGAACGGTTTCGGATCGAAATTGGGAACTTGTCCGCCGATCTTGCAATCGTATGCGGTAGTGTCGAATGCATCGATTGCACGAATGCCGCTGACTCCGTTTTTGAGATTGGCCCAAAACGTCTCGACGTCGTTGCCAATCGGCGTGAAGGCACCAAGACCAGTAATTACAACTCTGCGATCGTTGTCCATTTAGCGATTTAACGATTTAGCGGTTCAAGCGTGGAACGGTTCAATGGTGTTGCGCAAGGTCAATCGCTAAATCACTGAATCACTAAATCGCTAGCTAAATTTAGCTCGTTCCCATTCCGACGCTTTGAACGGTTTGGAAGAGTTTTCCTTCAGTCTTGATCGATGGCGCGATGATAATCTCCGTTTGCTGAAATTCGGCGATACTGCGAGCGCCGACGTTCCCCATGCAAGTGGTAATGGCGCCGACCAGATTTTGGCTGCCGTCGTCAACTTCTGCAGGACCAAACAGAATTTGCTTCAGCGACCCGGTAGAGCCCACCCTGATCCGGGTGCCTCGCGGAAGATTTGCGTGTGGAGTGGCCATGCCCCAATGATAGCCGCGCCCGGGCGCTTCCTGCGCTTTGGCGAATGCGCTGCCCACCATGACGGCGTCCGCGCCGCAGGCCAACGCCTTGCACACGTCGCCGCCTCTGCTCATCCCGCCATCGGTGATTATCGGGACGTAGCGATATGATTTCTTGAAGTAAGCATCGCGCGCCGCCGCGCAATCGACCGTTGCGGTGACTTGGGGAACACCGAGGCCAAGCACGCCGCGCGAAGTGCAAGCCGCTCCGGGGCCGACACCGACTAAAACTGCAGCCGGCCCGCACTCCATGATCTCCAGAGTCACGTCGTAACCGACCGCGTTTCCAACAATGACCGGAATGCGCATTTCGCGGCAAAATTTTTCCAGATCAAGCGACTTATATTCCGATGAAATATGCCGCACGGTGGAAACAGTGCTTTGCACGACGAAAACATCCGCGCCAGCTTCTTGTGCGATCCGGCCAAATTCCGCGGCACGCTGAGGAATAGAACTGACCGCAGCCAGTACACCGCCATCCTTGATCTGGCGCACACGCGCTGCGATTAGATCCTCCTGAATCGGTTCCTGGTAGATCCGTTGCAGCAGCGCAGTGATGTCGGTTTTATTTGCATCGACGATTTTTTGCAGGACTTCCTGCGGGTTTTTGTAGCGCGTTTGCACTCCTTCCAGGTTCAGAACGGCCATTCCGCCGAGTTTGTTCATGGCGATGGCGAAGCGCACATCAACGACTCCATCCATGGCGCTGGCGAGGATTGGAATTTTCAATTCCAGCGGCTCTGCTTCTTTGCGTGGCAAACGAAACGTGATATCGACTTCATTCGGGTTGATCGTGACGCGCCCGGGTACCAGCGCGATTTCATCGAACCCGTAGGTCACGCGCGCTTTGCGATTTCGGCCTATCCACATTCCCATGTTAAATCTGCTCCATTTTGAATCGTTCGTTTAAACTTCCACAGTGCGGGCAGCGGGGAAGCAGTGCGTCGGTTCGATCCTCAAATTCGAACGCGCAAATCACGCAGCGCAACCGGTACTCGAGAGCCCGCCGCTCGCGCCGCCGCCGATTCCATTCTCCAACTATCCAGAAGAGGAAAACCGCCGCAAGAAAAAGCAGCAGATAAATCGTGACCAGGGTGGCAAGACTAACGCGAATCACGGGGTAGCGAGGGCTGCTTGTGCCGGCTGCGGTCGGGCGATGTCATTGCCCCATACAATTGTTGCGGTTCCCCAAGCCAGAAACGAGTCGGATTTACCAGCGTTTGCGGTGTTTTGGGGAAAACGGCAACGCGCAATATACAAGCGGGCTTGCTGGTCCAGCGCGGGATCACCTGATGAATTAATCGGAAAACAATAACGAACTTCTCCAAGCTTGCTCACGGCCACCCGGAACCGAATTGTTTCAGGCATTTCTTGATTAGACGCGGCAAAAGCTGGCTCTGGCAGAATCGGAGCGCCAAAAACCTGAAGCTCGTTTGAAAACCAAACGGATGTTTTGACAACGCTCAACCGCGGGGCGGTTTTCTGCCGGGCAAAGTGTACCGCACCCGGTGGCTGGCAACTCGGGATTCGCAGATCGCGTTCCAACGGTGGAATATTCTTGAGAGCCGGCTCAATTGCAGAATAGGACGGCACGTGCTCAGCTTTTGGCAGTGCACGCAGTGTTGTTTCCTGTGGGCGACGAGTTGTAAAAGCGAGCGCGGGATCTTCCGCATCGATCCAGCGAAGCAGCGTGCGACCTTCTTCGGAGTCGGGCGTGATCAAAGTGACGCGAGCTGGCGGCGGCAGAAGCGCGACCGTTGGGGGATAGACAATTTGGAAAATGTAAAAACAGAGCGCGTGCGCGATCAAAGAGAGCGCCAGAAAAATGGTGATCGCTAGTTTTTCGCCACGAGGCGAATCCCAGCTGAAAATAAGCGATTCGGCTGCACTCTGCGAGATAACGCTGTTCATCGCGGCGGAGTCGCAGCCAACGCGACGGAAGTGATGCCGTGTTCAAGGGCAGCGTTGGCCACTTCGGCAACCGTTTCGTAGGAAGTAGAACGATCAGCCTTGATGATAATTGATTCGTCCCTGCGCTTGGCTCCATCCAGTAATGATCCGAGTTGCTCCATGGTGACTCGCTGGTCTTGGAAATAAATGGCCGGAGCTGCGCCGCCGGTGATGCTGATGATTTGCCGGCTGGTCTGCGGACCGAGCGTAAAGCGCGAGAAGGGCATCGAAACTGCGATGCCTTGTTGCAGGATGAAATTCGAACTGAGCAAGAGAAAGAACAAGAGCAGAAAGGCGACGTCCACGAGCCCGATGAGCAAGAGCCAGCCGAAATCATAATTTAGCGTCCGGCTAAGCTTCATGATTAACGGTTTAACTATTAAACGTTTCAACGCGACGAAGCCATTCGTCGTTACAGGTCCTGGCGCGCTTCAATCTCGCGTGCCACCTCTTCGGGTTGTTGAAAGCTGATGATGCCGCTGATCGGACGGCTTTCAGTTAACATGTGGACGATCTCGATCCCTGCGCGTTCCATATCATGAAGCATCGTGTTCACGCGCGAGGAAAGATAGCTATATGCGACAAAAGTCGGTGTCGCTACGACCAGGCCGGCTGAGGTGGTCAGCAAACTCTTATACACGCCGCTGGAAAGCTCAGTCACTGTCGCATAACCGCCGCTTGAAGCGATCGTGCCGAAGGCGTCGATCATTCCTGCGACGGTGCCAAGCAATCCGAGCAACGGTGTCAGGAAAGCGATTGTGGCGAGCACGGCAAGGAATCGCTCGAGTTTCGGTACTTCGAGTTGGGCGGCTTCCTGCACGATATCGCGCAATTCCGCCCGGGGCGCGTCGTGCCGGATAATCGCGGCGTGAATCACGCGTGCCACCGGCCCCGGCGTCCCGGCTGATTCATGCAGCGCCTCGGCGAAATTGCGATGCCGAATCAAATTAGACAGTCCCTTCAAGAATTCACCGACATGAATCGTAGCGCGGTGCAAGTAAAAGAGGCGCTCGGCAAAAACAGCGATCGAGATGATGCTGCAGCCCAGGATCGGCCACATTAACAGTCCGCCTTTTTGGATGTAATCGATCACGCCGGTTTTGTAACGCTCTTTCTCGACTGTCGCAAGCCAACAAGCGAATGGACACTCTGGCACGCGATACTCAAACGAGATTACTTATCGCCGGTTTTTCTCGCGCGGTTTTGGCGACGAAGATGGGCGAGCAGCAGCGGCGCCCGTGCGGCTCACTAGTTTGCCGGAGGCGTCAAAGACGGAATAGCCGGTCTGTTTGCCGGATGAGTCATAGCTGTAAACGATTTTGTGCTGAAGAGCGCCGTCTGGTGCGCTTTGGGTTTCCTCCATGATGTGCCCTGCATCGTCATATTTGTAGCGGCTCTTGAGACGAAGGCGACCGTCAGGTCCGGAAATTTCCGCGCTGGAGAAACGCCCCGCGTCATCCAGTTCATAATGAATTGTCTCGCGAAGTTTGCCGTCCGCATCGGTGGTTGTCCCCACCGCCTTGTGCTGCGCGTTATCGAAATTATAAACGGTGCGTGAGCCGTCCGGGTGCATCGATACAGTCACCCGCACGGCGTCACTGCGAGCTTGCTCCGGTGACTGGCCAAATCCGATTGCGATGCTACAGACGAGGAAAGCGCAAGGAATTGCCAGCCCAAGCCGGAAAAATTTCATGATCCGAGGAGCTTACGGTCAAGGCGACTGGGCGCAAATAGGGTGAAAAATTTTTATTGACCACCCGCCAGGGAGGTGGTTAAAAGTGGGGTCAAGTGGAGCAAAATGGACGATTGTGCCACTCGATAAATGGACGCCGATTCCCCATCCGAACGCTTCTATGCCGGAGAGTTCCAGCATTCCATCGATGACAAGAATCGAATCACGATTCCCTCTCGCTGGCGGCGCGATCGTCCTGAGGAATTCATTCTTTTGCCGGAGGCGACTCATCAATTTCTCCTCGTCATGTCGCCAAAGGAGTTTGCGAAAATGAGTTCTGCCGCGGAAACAAACCAGAGCGTTTCTGCGCGTGATCGTCGCGTCTTCCTGCGGCACGTGCATGCGCGCGCTCAACACGCAGCCGCGGACCGGCAAGGCCGCCTGGTTTTGCCGGAAGAACTTTGTCGAACGCTCGGATTGAAAGGCGAGGTCGCGCTGGTGGGCAACCGCGGGCGCTTTGAGATTTGGAATTTGCAACGGTGGAAAAGGGCGCACGAAGAGGAAACGGCCACTTACCAACACGTGGCGAAAGAAATTGGGTTGTAAACGAATGGAAGCTCAAGAGGTTCTCGATATACCGTGGCTTAAGCTGCATGCCTGGCTGATGGTTGACTCTGCCGATGATGAAGCGGAGGCGCAGCCGATCGAGGATTTCGTGTATCACCGTCCGGTGTTGCTGAGGGAAGTGATGGGGTTGCTAAAGCCGAAACCTGGTCTTCTCATCGTAGATGGAACGTGCGGCGGTGGCGGCCACACCGAAGCGCTCTTGCAAAGTGGCGCCGACGTTCTGGCCCTGGATCAGGATCCTGATGCAGTCCGGCATGTCAGCGAGCGACTGGCACATTTCGGCCGGCGCCTCATCGTGCACCAGGCGAATTTTCGGCATGCGGGCAGTGTTCTCGACGAGCTTGGCCTCGGCGCCATCGGCGGCGCGCTCCTTGACCTTGGTGTTTCGTCCCGCCAACTCGAAAATGCTCAGCGCGGTTTCAGCTTCGTTCGAAACGGCCCGCTCGACATGCGCATGGACCCGCGGACCAAGTTGACTGCTGCCAAGATTGTAAACGAGTACGGCGAAGAGGAATTGACTAGCCTTTTTCGTGAACTCGGTGAGGAACCGGCCGCGCGCAGAATCGCGAGCTCTATCGTGAAGATGCGCAGGGCTGCGCCCTTTCGCGAAACATTGCCGCTGGCGCGGGCGATCGAAAAGTTGGTCGGGCGGCATGGACGCCATCACCCGGCTACCCAGGTATTTCAAGCGCTGCGGATGGAAGTGAATGACGAGCTCGCCGCGCTCGAGGAGGGCTTGCGCGTTTTGACTGCTCAACTCGCACCTGACGGGCGCGTTGCCGTGATCACTTTTCACTCACTGGAGGATCGGATCGTGAAGAACTTTTTCCGCGATCACAGCCAGCAATGGCTCGACAAGCCGGAGTGGCCCGAGCCGAAGCGCAATCCCGATTACGATCTTGAACTAGTTACGCCGAAACCGGTGGAGCCGAGCGATGAGGAACAGCGCGCGAATCCGCGCTCGCGAAGCGCAAAGTTGCGCGTGGCCGAGAAGATTTAAATGAAGCGTTCACGCCGAAGAAACCACAATGCGGTAAACGCGGCCTCACTTGCGCGCTGGATTGTGATGACTGCATTTCTGGCGCTGGCGGGATTGGGCTACGTTTATTTGACGCTGCAACTCTACCATCTGGGCGAACGCCGAAAGGCAGTCGAGAACGAGCTTGTTAGTCTGCGCACTCAAAATGACATCGCCAGCGCGCAAATCGCGGCTTTGACCTCGCGCTCGGCGTTACAACGCCAATTGAAAGAAGGCTACCTGAAAATGGTCCCCATTTCAGAGGCAAACATCGTGCGGCTAACCCTTCTTCCTCGATCGCCAGACGAAGACGCGATCCAACCCGTAGTTAACCCTTCCACCGCAAAATGAATCCAAATAGCCGAAGTCGTTGCGTGCTGGTGTGCACCGGTTTCATCGGGCTCTTCAGCATCTTTTCGTTTCGTTTGATTTATCTGCAGGCAATAAAGCATGACGAGTATGCCGGGCTTGCTGCTAAAAAGAACGTTCACAAACAAATCATTGACGCAAAGCGCGGGACGATTGTCGACGCGAACAACGAAGTTCTGGCCGACAACGTTCCAGTGGAGAGGGTCGTTGCGGACGCCACGCATCTTAACAACCGGCAGGCGACCATTGCTCTCGTAAGCCACGAACTTGGCATTCCCACCGGGGAACTCGCGGAAAAATTAACCGGCGAACGCCGTTACATTGTGATCAAGCGGGAGGTGCCCGCGGCCACTGCAAACGCGCTGCGTGAAAAACTTCGAGCCGGCAATTTGCGCGGAATTTATTTCGAGTACGACGCCACGCGCATCTACCCGAATGGATCCATGCTTTGTCATGTCATCGGATTTACCGACGTTGATCATCACGGTATCCAAGGCGTGGAAGCATCGATGGAGGAGTACCTTCACGGACAGGACGGCTATCGTTTCATCGAGCACAACCGGGCCGGGAAGGAGATCGTGCCTTACCGCGGCCAGGAGCGCGCTCCGCGCGACGGCTACCAAGTCCATCTGACCGTCGATCTTGGTTTGCAGAACATCGTCGAGAATGAAATCGACGCCGCGATGGCGCAATATTCCCCGCAAAAAGCCACGATTATTCTGCTGCGGCCCCAGACAGGCGAAATCCTGGCGATGGCCAATCGGCCGCATTTTGATTTGAACCTCCGCTCGGAAGCAAAGCCCGATCAGATGAAAAACCGGGCGATCATCGACATGATGGAGCCGGGCTCAACCTTCAAAATCGTTGCGGCCGCCGCCGCCCTCAATGAACGCAAGGTGCGGCCTGATTCGTCGATCTTTTGTGAGAATGGTCTCTGGAACTTTGGTGGCGCCGCCCTGCACGATCATCGCGCGTTTTCGAATTTGAGTGTGCGCGAGATTCTCATCAAATCGAGCAATATCGGAGCGGCCAAACTTGCCCTCACTGTGGGCGACCAAAAGTTTTACGAATACATTCGACGTTTCGGATTCGGCGAGCGCACGGGAATTGAGCTGCCTGGCGAGATCAACGGGCTGATTCGGCCTCCGAAATCCTGGAGCAAAATCTCGATCACCCGCATTCCGATGGGGCACGAAATCGGGGTGACACCGCTACAAATGACGGTGGCGATGGCGACGATTGCCAACGGCGGCAAGTTGATCATGCCACGCATCGTGAAATCGATCACTACATCGGACGGCAAAAACATCAGTTCGTTTTCGCCGGTGGTGCTGCGCCAGGTTATTTCTCCTGAAACGGCCCGAGATATTGGTGATGCGCTGCGAGGTGTCGTGAGCGACAGCGGGACAGCCGCTGCCGCGGCCGTGCCCGGCTTTACCATTGCTGGAAAAACCGGGACCGCGCAGAAAGTGAATCCTCGAGGCGGATATGAAGAGGGAAAGTACGTTGTTTCTTTCGCCGGCTATCTTCCGGCGGAGCATCCCGAGTTTGTCGGTCTGGTAGTGCTCGATGATGCGCACACGAGCAAACCGGAGTTGAATTATGGCGGGCTTGTAGCAGGGCCGATCTTTTCCCGTGTCGCGGAGAAGGCTGCCCGCTATCTAGATCTTGAGCCGCATGAGGAGATTCGCAAAGCGCTTCCCGTGCAGCGAGTCGAAAAACCGCCGCCGGCAGAGCGAGCCCGGAAGACTGCCTCGGCGGAACGAATCGCCTTAACCAATGCCGCACGCCATTGAACGCCTCGCCACAGGATGCTGAAACCTCATGCAGCTCAAGACTCTCCTCTCTGCGACTCCAGTTCGCCAGGTCATAGGGCCACTTGATCGCTCAGTGGAAAACATCGCGTATGACTCGCGGCGAGTGCAAAGAAACAGCTTGTTCGCGGCGTTGCGGGGTGAGAAGACCGATGGCCATCAATTCATCGGTCAAGCCATCGACAAAGGCGCATCGGTGATCGTTGCTGAACGCGAGAACAACGATCCGCGCGCCACCTGTCTGGTTGTTGAGAACACCCGCACCGCGCTGGCTGATCTTTCGGCGTCCTTTTACGGGCACCCGGCGCGGAAATTAAAGCTGGCGGCGGTCACGGGCACGAATGGCAAAACTACGACAACGTTTCTCATCAAACACATCTGTGAAAAGGCCGGCTTGCGCTGCGGATTAGTCGGAACGGTGCGTTACGAAATTGGTGAGCGAATCCTGCCGGCTATCCGCACTACGCCGGAATCGCTCGATCTACAAGAGTTGCTTGCGCAGATCGCCAACGCGGGCTGTAAGGTCGCGGCGATGGAAGTTTCTTCGCACGCGCTCGCGCAGGAGCGCACGCGCGGCCTCGAATGGAACGTCGCCGTATTTACAAATCTCACCCAAGATCATCTCGATTTTCACGGGACAATGGAAAACTACTTCGATGCCAAAATGAAGCTCTTCACAGGACTCGTGAACCAGAAGAGAAAGCGCAAACCTGTTGCAATCGTGAACATCGATGACCGCTACGGCCAGCAACTGCTCGACAAAATCGACAAATGGGTAGCCGTTGTCACCTATGGCATGGGGACGCGCGCGGATTTCCGCGCTTCAAATTATCGCGCCGAGTTCGGAGGCACATCCTATCAACTGGATGCTCAGGGCAAGAGCTACCTCGTGCGCCTTCCATTAATTGGCCGCTTTAACGTGACAAACTCCGTGGCCGCGCTGGCTGCGGTCAACGCTCTGGGAATCAACTTGCGGAACGCGGTGTTTAGTCTCGCCAAGTCACCGCAAGTGCCGGGGCGCCTGGAATTGGTTCCAGCCAGACGACAATTCCAGGTTTTCGTCGATTACGCGCACACTCCCGACGCGCTTGGGAATGTTCTCAAAACTCTCCGCGAACTTGAGCCGCAACGCTTAATTGCTGTTTTTGGCTGCGGGGGCGATCGCGACCGCCAAAAGCGCCCATTGATGGCTGAGATGGCAGATCGCCTTGCTGATTACTCCATCATCACCTCTGATAATCCGCGCAAGGAAGATCCAAACGCGATCATCACCGAGACCGAAAAAGGATTTCACTCGAATCGCTATGAAAAAATTGTCGATCGCACCCAGGCGATCGATCGCGCCGTTGCGCTCGCCCGACCGCGAGACATTGTATTGATTGCGGGCAAGGGACACGAAAATTATCAGGAGTTCGCCGATTACACGATCCCGTTCGACGATATCCAAGTCGCGCGACGCGCGATTGAAGACCATCCCGTCGAGTTTTGATTGTCTGTGAACATGAGTCCGCTTCCCCTTTCTCAAATCGCGAAGTTTGCTGGAGCTTCACTCTCATCCGGAGATGGGAGTGTGATGATCGGCACGCTCAGCACAGATTCACGCACGCTCAAGCCCGGCGAATTGTTCGTCGCTTTGCACGGTGAAAATTTCGACGGCCACAATTTCGTTGAGTCCGCCGCAAAAGCCGGCGCGGCTGGGGCGCTCGTTGATTCCAACTGGAGGGGCCAGGTTCCGAAAAATTTCGCGTTCATTCGGACGAAAGACACTTTGCAAGCGTACCAGGAACTCGCGGCCAACTATCGGAAATGCCTCTCGCTAAAAGTGGTCGCGATCACCGGAAGCAACGGCAAGACAAGCACCAAGGATTTTACTGCGTCAGTGCTGGGTCGCCGTTTTCAGGTCACCAAAACAGAAGGAAATTTCAATAATCACGTCGGCCTGCCCCGAACAATCTTAGAGGCAACGCCGCGGGATGAAGTCGCTGTCTGGGAGATTGGCATGAATCACCCTGGTGAAGTTGCGGCGCTGTCGAAAATCGCCGCGCCGGATGCGGCCATCATCACCAACATCGGCGTCGCGCACATCGAGTTCATGGGTTCGCGCGAAGCGATTGCTGATGAGAAAGGCGCCCTTGTCGAAGCTGTTAGCGTTGGGGGGACAATCATCTTGAATGCAGACGATCCTTTCAGCGCGCGCATCGCGGCGCGCGCGCGCGCCAAAGTCGTCCTGGCAGGCATAACTGACGGAACGATCCGCGCCGCCGAGATAAGCCAGAGCGAGGACGGAACAGAGTTCACTATTCTCGAGGGCGCGCATCGCTGCCGCGCACAGTTGCCCGTGCCCGGTTTACACATGGTGCAAAATGCGCTGCTCGCGGTAGCCGCTGGTCGTGTCTTCGATGTCTCACTGGAAGAGTGCGCTGCCGGCCTCGCTGCCGCGCCGCTCGCCAAAGCGCGTTTGCAAATCAAGAAGATTGGTGGCGTGGAGTTCATTGACGACAGTTACAACGCAAATCCCGATTCCATGAAGGCAGCCCTGCGCACCCTGGCGGAACTGCCAGCTGAAGGGAAACGGATCGCCGTTTTCGGGGAAATGAGGGAACTCGGCGCTGAATCGGAGCGCGGCCATCGCGAGGTGGGAGAAACCGCTGCCACTTTAAAAATCGATCAGGTGATCGCGATCGGAAATATGGCGGCGGAAATTGCTCACGCTGCCAAAGATGCCGGACTCGAAAAGACGGCGATAGTAGGATCGACTTCAGAGGCCGCTGACTTGTTAGGCGAAATCGCCGCGCCGGGCGACCTCGTGCTCGTGAAAGGCAGCCGATTGGCTCGGACCGAGCAGGTGATTGAAGCATTCCGTCCTCCTCCGAAGGCTACGGCGGGCAAGCAGTCAGCGACGGTGAATTCGCCATGATGTACTACCTCCATCACCTGAGCGGTCAGTTCATCGGGTTTAATGTTTTTCTTTATGTCACTTTCCGAGCCATCGCCGCCGCGGTCACGGCGTTCCTTGGCACGTTGGTTTTTGGAAACTTTATCATCCGAAATCTGACTGCGCTGAAGCTGGGACAACCTATTCGCGAAGCGGCTGAAGTTCACCGCCTTGCCGAGCTCCATGGCGGCAAGAAAGGCACGCCCACCATGGGTGGCGTAATGATTATCGGAGCCGTTTTTGTCTCGAGTCTAATTTGGGCTCGCCCCGACAACCGGTTCGTCTGGCTCGCCTTGTTCAGCCTGGTTTACCTGGGTGCGCTCGGATTCGCCGACGATTACCTCAAGGTCACAAAGAAGAAATCCGAAGGGATAAGTGGGCGGATCAAACTTGTTTTTCAAATCGCGCTAGCGGCAGTTATTACCGCCATATTTCTGACTAATCCGTTGGTCGAAGTACAGGCGCGTTCGCTCTATGTGCCCTTCGTCAAGGCACCCGTCATTGCGAACATGGGTTGGTTCACGTTCGTGTTTTTTACGCTCGTTATCGTGGGCTCATCGAACGCAGTGAACCTCACTGATGGTTTGGATGGCTTGGCGATCGGTTGCACGATTCCGGCAGCATTCGCGTACGCATTGCTTTCTTACGCAGCCGGCAATTTCCGGGTCGCGGAATACTTGCAGGTGCCTTTTTATCCATTCGCCGCGGAGCTGACGATAGTTTGCTCGGCCCTCGTCGGCGCAGGCCTCGGTTTTCTTTGGTTTAACTGCTATCCAGCCAGGGTTTTCATGGGCGACACGGGGTCGCTGGCTATCGGCGGCATGCTGGGTGTCGTCGCGATCTGCTGCAAACAAGAGTTGCTTTTGGTGGTGGTCGGCGGCGTTTTCGTGATCGAAGCCGTCTCAGTGATTTTGCAGGTGTTGAGTTTCAAACTGACGGGCAAGCGATTTTTTGTCATGTCTCCGCTGCATCATCATTTTGAACTGACGGGCTGGAAAGAGAGCACCGTGATCGTTCGATTCTGGATTCTGTCAATCATCTTCGCCCTGTTTGGCTTGGCGACGCTGAAACTGAGATGAAAAACGCGCGCTACAAAAATCAAAATATCGCCGTGCTCGGTGCAGGCCTCAGCGGAAGCGCTGCGGCGTTTCTCCTCAGATCGGAAGGTGCACAGGTGACGGTGCTCGATAGCGCTGAAGAGAAGAACCGGCTCAAATCGACCTTAGACAATCTGCGGACACATGGTGTCCACGTGATTTGCGGGCCGGCAGCGGATGAGGATTCATCCGCGTACGACATGGCCATTTTAAGTCCCGGCATCGATCCGGCTTCCCCACTGGTCCGCAATTTTTTCTGGCGCGGAATTGAAATAATCAGCGAACTCGAGCTGGGCTGGCGCTCCTGCGAAATTCCGGTCATCGCTGTCACGGGCACGAATGGCAAAACGACTACGACGGAATTGCTGGCTCAAGTGTTGAATGCCTGCGGTCAGCGAACGATTGCTTGCGGGAACATTGGCAAACCACTTTCGGAAGTAGCGCGGGAAAAGCAGCCATTCGATGTGCTCACGGTTGAAGTGAGCTCGTTCCAACTGGAAGCGATCCGGACCTTTCATCCGTCCATCAGC
The DNA here is from genome assembly GCA_036499425.1 of Candidatus Udaeobacter sp. Lineage (GTDB taxonomy): Bacteria > Verrucomicrobiota > Verrucomicrobiia > Chthoniobacterales > UBA10450 > Udaeobacter. The sequence continues at coordinate 114,480 of DASYDT010000148.1, forward strand.
CTGTGGCTCAATTTCGCTCCCGACCATCTCGACCGTTATCGTTCAGTGGCCGAGTATCGCTCGGCTAAACTGCGCATTTTCGAAAATCAAACCGACACCGATGTCGCGGTGGTAAACGCCATCGAAAAATTTCCCGCGATTTGCCCGCGCAAGATCACCTTTAGCGCGTACTCCGATCAAGCGGATTTCCAGCTTTCTGATGGTGCGATTGTTTACCAAAACCAAGCCGTCCTCCGTTTGTCGGACACGAAACTATGTGGGCTGCATAACATCGAGAATCTGATGGCAACGCTCGCCGCTGGCATGGCGCGCGGATTGTCGTTCTCGCAGATGGCGCCGGCGCTCCGGGATTATCAGCCGCGTCCGCACCGGTGTGAATTTGTGCGCGAAGTAGATGGCGTTGACTACGTGAACGATTCCAAGGCAACCAATCTGGATGCGGTGGAAAAGGCACTGCATGCACAGACAAAGCCGGTCGTTCTGATTGCCGGTGGCAAGGACAAAGGATTCACCTTCGATCCGCTGCAGTGTCTCGTTAAAGAAAAAGTTCAGTCGACGATTTTGATCGGGGAAATGGCCGAGAGCATCAGGCGTTCCTGGGGCGGCGCGGTGAAGTGCGAAGTCGCAACCTCGCTCGCGGACGCCGTCGAACGCGCGCATGCCAGCGCAAGACCCGGGGAAGTGGTTCTTTTTTCCCCGGGCACGTCGTCGTTCGATATGTTCAAGAGCTACGCCGATCGCGGCGATCAATTTCGTGCACTCGTAGAGGCGTTGCCTCAAACAGACCGATGAAAATCCTGGGACTTTTCAGACATAAAAAGCTCCGGGCCGCGACCGCGCGGCGCGCTACGGCTGCATCTGCGGGAATGGATTTCGGAGACATCCCGGAGCCGAACATGAAACTGTCGCGGGCGTTGTTGATCGTGTTGCTATTGCACGTGGTTGCCGTGTCGGGAATCATCGCGTTCAACGCGATCAAGACGAGAGAGAGCTCATTTGCACCGGCAATTCCAGCGGACACGGAAAACAAGATCGCTACTACGGCCGGAACACCAATTCACGCGGACGGTGCCAAGCCACGAGATGCGTTGGCCCGAAAGGAAAGCGCGCCGCGCAATGACGCGAAGCCGTCACATTCGCCGTCGAAGGACGAACACGTGAAGGCGCCTTCGTCTTCGGGGAAAACTTACCTTGTAAAAAAAGGCGATAAGCCCGTCACGATCGCAAAGAGACTCAAGGTTTCCTACGACGACCTGATAGCACTGAACCATATTGAAGATCCCCACAAATTGCAGATTGGCCAAAAGCTTTTGATCCCGACGACAAACCAAAAAAAGGCGAAGAGATGAGTTCGAACTATGCATCGTAAGAGCGCCTATATCCTTTTCCTTGCAGTGCTGGGACTGCTCGTGATTGGCATCGTTATGCTTTTTAGCACGAGCGCTTTTGCGCGCGATAGTCACGGAGATGTTTACTTCTTCATTAAACGGCAGGCGATGTGGGTCGGGATTGGACTTGTGCTCTGCATCTTCGCCGCGCTGATCGACTATCATTTCTGGCGGCGGACATGGTGGCTTTGGTTCGCGTTGGCACTAGCAGCTCTGGCGCTTTGCTATGTTCCGCACATCGGAATGCGCCTCAACGGATCGCGCCGCTGGATCGGTTTGGGCCCGGCCACTTTTCAGCCATCCGAATTGGGAAAGTTGGCCGCAATCTTTTTTCTCGCCGCCTGGTTTGCGCGATATGAAAAACCGCATGGCAATGTGCTCTTTGGACTGATTCTTCCACTTGCGATTATCAGCCTTCCGGCTGGGCTCGTGCTGGGCGAAGTCGATCTGGGCACGACGGCTCTGATCGGTACAACGGCGTTCGTCGTAATGTTCGTTGCCGGCGCCAATCCACTATGGCTCGGTGCTGTGTCGTTCGCCGGCCTGAGTGCTCTTCTCATTATTGCTACACAAATCTCCGAACGAATGGGGCGGCTTTCCGCTTTTCTTCACCCGGAGAATTTCAAAGAAGACGCTGGCTTACAGCAGATGCAGGCGTTGATCGCCTGGGGCAGCGGTGGAATGGAAGGGCTTGGCCTGGGCAACGGGCGCCAGAAGATGCTTTATCTGCCTTACGCGCACACGGATTTTATTTTTCCCATCATCGGTGAAGAGCTGGGGCTGCGGTTCAGCCTTCTCGTGGTTTTTTTATTCGTGATGATAATTGTTTGCGGGATTATGATTGCGCTGCATGCCAAGGATCGTTTCGGCCTGCTGCTTGGCTGCGGCGTTGTTTCGCTCCTAGCGCTCCAAGCCGCGGTCAACATAGGCGTGACCACGTCGCTGCTGCCGAATAAGGGATTGCCGCTGCCTTTTATCAGCTACGGCGGTTCGAATCTGGTCGCGTGCATGTTCGGCATCGGTCTGTTGCTGAACATCTATCGACAGGGCATTCTAGAACCGCCGCATAAGAAACACGCTACCATGCAGTCGAGAATAACACTGCGGATCTAGATGCGACTGGTGAATTCTATGAGCTTTGGGCAACAACTAAAAGTCAAAAACCAACTTTTATGAACGCAGTGATCGCATGCGGAGGAACTGGTGGACATCTTTTCCCTGGCATCGCCGTGGCGGAAGTGCTGCGCGATCGCGGTCACGATGTGATGCTGTTAATTTCCGAAAAGGATATTGACGCTCTGGCTCTCTCGGGCCGCACAAATTTCCGAGTGGAAAAATTACCGACGGTAGGGCTGCCCTCGGCGTTTTCCCCGGCGTTCTTTGGATTCATTCGCCGATTTTACGAAAGTTTGTCACTTTGCCGGTCTCTCTACCGTAAATTCAAACCTCAGGTGGTCCTCGGCATGGGCGGGTTCACTTCCACCGCGCCGGTGTTGGCCGGACGGATACGCGGTATTGCTACCTTCATTCACGAATCAAACGCCATTCCCGGAAAGGCAAACCGATTAACGGCGCGGATCGTGAATGCGGTCATGCTGGGTTTCAAGGAATGCGCGCCCTTTTTTCCAAAAGCGCACACGGAGGTCACCGGCACGCCGGTCCGGACCGAACTGGTGCGTTTGGAGCGGAATGTTGCGCGCCAAAAACTTGGGCTAGACGAAAATCTGCCCACGTTGCTTGTCATGGGAGGCAGCCAGGGTGCGAGCGGAATTAACCAAGCGCTGATCAAATCACTGCCATTCTTGCAAGGTGTGCCGTTGCAGGTGATCCATCTTTCCGGTGCGCGGGATGAACGCCTGGTTGCGGACAACTATCGCCGAGAAAATGTCCCTGCGTACATCGCAGCTTTTCATCATCGGATGGAAGAAGTTTACAGCGCAGCCGATCTGGTTGTCGCGCGAGCCGGCGCAGCTAGTCTGGCTGAGTTCGCAGCTTTTTCATTGCCCGGCATCCTGATTCCATTTCCCTACGCCTCCGATGATCATCAAACGCGTAACGCAGAAATCTATGCTCGCGTTCAGGCGGCGATTCTGCTGAAGGAGTCAGAGGTCTCCGGTGAATTGCTCGCAGGCAAAATCCGCGAGTTGGTCCAGGACTCGCAACTGATTCAGCAAATGGCTGCGAATTGCTCGCGTCTGGCGCCCAAAGACGCGGCTGGCCGCGTGGCTACAACGATGGAAAAATACACGAGTCATGAAGCTCGCTTCTGAAGAACGCAGCGCGCCTGCCGATCGCGCTCCAGTGCTTGACCTGCAGCGATTCCTCACTCGTGAGCAGCGTCGGATTCACCTTGTTGGTGTAGCTGGAAGCGGGATGAGCGGCCTCGCTGGGCTTTTGATTGAGCTCGGACACGCAGTGAGTGGCTCGGACAAGGTCACCAGTACAGAGACGGAGCGATTGCAGCGGCTCGGACTGCGGTTTCATGGACAGCATCGACCGGAGCACGCGGACGCCGCCGATCTTGTCGTTTTTTCCTCCGCAATCAAAGGCGACAATCCGATTCTAGTGGCGGGCCGCGATTCGGGTAAGCCAGTCCTGCGTCGTGCGGAAGCCCTGGCTGCAATCATGCGTGCAAAGCGCGGGATTGTTATCGCCGGAATGCACGGTAAAACGACAACCTCAGCAATGACGGCACACGTATTGCGCGAAGGCAGACTCCATCCTTCTTATTATGTCGGCGCAGAAATTCCGATTCTGGGAGCGAACGCACATTGGGACTCACGCGGCGAACATTTTGTTGCCGAGGGGGACGAAAGCGATGGCACCCTCCGCTGCTTTCATCCCGAGCACTCTCTTATTCTGAATATCGAGGAAGAGCATCTTGATTTTTATCCTGATCTGGTTGCGATCGAGAAAGTTTTTGCGCAACTCCTCGATCAAACAACTGGAACAGTATTTTACAACACTGATGATTCCAACGCTGCGCGGTTGTGTGCGAAACGCGAAAGCGCTGTCTCCTACGGATTTTCTGAGAATGCCGACTATCGCGGCATTAATGTCGAGCTACGGGACTTCGGCTCGTTTTTTTGCGTCTCTCGACGCGGCAAAAAACTCGGCCAAGCGGACCTTAACGTTCCTGGCGAACACAACGTGCACAATGCCCTTGGCGTGATCGCACTCGCCTCTGAGCTTGGAATTCCATTTGAAAAAATTGCGGCTTCCCTTCGCAGATTCGAGCACGCGCGACGCCGGTTTGAAATTAAGTATGAGAGCGATCGTTTTTTGCTCGTGGACGATTACGCGCATCACCCTACGGAAATTCGCGCTACGTTGAGAACTGCGCGAGCGACTGGTCGCAAACGGGTTCTGGCCATGTTTCAACCTCATCGCTACTCCCGCACCAAAGCGCTGTGCAGTCAGTTCGGCTGCGCCTTCGATGAGGTTGATCGCGTGGTGGTCACGGATGTTTATCCTGCAAGCGAACCGCCGATTCCTGGGATCAGCGGGCAGACGATTGTCGATGAGATCGTGAAGCGCGGTCATCGCGGTGCGAGTTACCAGCCGCGGTTCGAGCGCGTGCATCGCGATATCGGCAACGCGCTCGATGTCGGCGATCTCGTGTTGAGTCTCGGTGCTGGCAATATTCACGAGCAATTGTCGATCCTGGCGGCGGATCTGGTGATTGCCGAGAAGTTGAAGGCGATCGTCGGCGAAGGAGGGGCCGTTCGCCTTTACGAGCCGCTCTCGAAACACACCACGCTACGTGTAGGCGGGCCGGCGCAATTTTGGGTCGAGCCGCAGAACGAAAAGGCCTTTTCGGATTTGATTCGGTTTTGCCGGGATGAACACCTGCCGCTTTTCGCAATGGGTCGTGGATCGAATCTTCTTGTCCGCGACGGTGGTATCCGCGGTGTGGTGGTTCATCCACGCGGCGGCGATTTCGACAAAATCGAGGTCAACGGCTCCGAAATCACCGCGGGCGCAGGCGTGAAATTGAGGGAAATTGCTTACGCGGCGCGCGCGGCAAATCTCGGTGGACTCGAGTGGATGGAAGGCATACCAGGCGTAGTCGGTGGCGCGTTGCGGATGAACGCCGGCGCGATGGGCGCGCAAACTTTCGAGAGCGTGACGCGGATTCGTTATCTCGATGCCGCCGGCAATCCGCACGTGAAAAATCGAGATAAGCTGGAGGTTTTTTACCGGCGATTTCCACTGCTGGAAAATAATTTTGCGATTTCAGCGACCTTCCGCGCCCAGCCGGCCGAGCGCGCAGAGATCGATAGTCGTTTGCGGGAATCGCAGGAGAAACGACGGACTACACAGCCAATCGCCAAGAGTGCAGGGTGCATTTTTAAGAACCCCAACAGCATTCCAGCCGGACAATTGGTGGATGAATTGGGGCTGAAGAATTCGCGCATCGGAAATGCCCGCGTGTCGGAAGTGCATGGCAATTTCATCGTGAATGATGGCGGCGCGACTGGAGCGGACATGCTTCAATTGATCAATAAGATCCAAAGCGTGGCGCGGGCAAAACGCGGGATCGAATTAGAAACTGAAGTGCAAATTGTGGGAGAACCGGCATGACATGAAAGATTTACCAAAAAAAATTGCGGTCCTCATGGGAGGCCCAGGCTCCGAACGCGAAGTTTCGCTCGCGACCGGGCGAGGGGTATCGAAGGCGCTTCGCTCGTTAGGCGCGGAGGTAGTGGACATCGATGTGCGAGACAAGGACTTCGAATTACCGGGCGGTATCGATCTTGCGTTCCTGACCATTCACGGAACCTTCGGCGAAGATGGCCAGCTCCAGAGAATTCTGGAGGGCCGCGGCATCGCTTATACGGGCGAGGGAGTAAAGGGAAGCGAGACTGCTTTCGACAAAATTCGGACAAAGGAAAAATTTTGGGAGCATGGAGTAACGACTCCTCCCTGGGAAGTAATTCACCCCGGCCAGCGCCCAACGTTTCCCTTGCCGCTCGTCGTCAAGGCGCCACGCCAGGGATCAACGGTGGGCGTCGTGATCGTGAAGAGTGAAGGCGAAATCGAATCCGCCATTAGCGAAGCCGCAAAGTACGGGCGTGAATTGTTGATAGAAAAATTTGTACCCGGTCGGGAATTGACGATAGGCATCCTCGGTGACCAAGCCTTGCCCATTCTCGAGATAATTCCCAAGGGCGGCTTTTACGATTTCAACAACAAGTATCCGTTTCTCAACCCGCAGGCTGGCGGTGGAGCAGAGCACGTCTGCCCGGCAAAGATCGACGCCGCAAAAACTAAGGAGATTCAGGAACTGGCGCTCCGCGCATTTCAGGCAGCCGGTTTGCAGGTGTATGCCCGCGTAGATGCAATTTTGTCCGAGAACGGGCAACCGTTCATTCTGGAGATCAACAATATTCCAGGAATGACCGAGGCCAGCCTGTTGCCCGAGGCCGCGGCCGCGGCCGGGATCAGCTACGTCGATCTTTGCGTCCGAATTATTGCGCTCTCTCGCGCCAGAACGGAAGGAAACCGGAGATGAGTTTCCGCCAGAAAAGCTCCCGTTCGCGTAATCGGCGAGTGTCCAATGTGCGCCAACGGCGTCAGCAGCACCTGCTCGACGTGAAGGTCCGTTCCCGCAGGGTGACGCGGCATCGGATTCGAAGAGCCATGGGCGTGTTCTCCAAAGTAATTTTGATCGTCGTGTTGCTCGCAGCCGTCTGCGCAGGTGTGCGCGAAGCCGCCAGACGCCTCTTCTTCGAAAATCCCGATTATCAACTCAAGACAATCGAATTGCAGACTGACGGTACCTTGCAGCGTGAGCAGGTTTTGAAAACAGCCGATCTGCGTGAGGGCACAAATATCTTCAAGGTAAACCTGGCGCGGGTCCACGATTGCATACAACAGCTTCCGCAGACTGACGAAGTTCAGGTGATACGAAAATTACCGAGCGAGATCGATATTCGTGTGGTGGAACGAAAGCCCGTCGCCTGGATCACGAGCGAAAAAGAAATTTCCGATCCATTTGCATCAGATGCTGCTTTTTTAGTGGACGCGCGGGGCGTTTTGATGAAGGAAAAGAAGTTGTTGCCCGAATATCTGGGATTGCCGCTCATTCTAGGATGCTCGAGCGAAGCGCTCGAGGTCGGAAAAATCGTCGAATCGTCCGAAGCAAAAACAGCGTTGGAGCTGCTGCGTCTGAGCACACGCAGCTCTTTGCAAATGCGCTTCCAGATTCGCGAGATCGATGTCTCGAAAGGTTATTGCCTGCTGGTGACGGACAAAAATCACGCGCGCGTGACGTTCGGGTTTAATCATCTCGACACGCAATTACGGCAGCTGGAAAATTTTCTCACCTATTGTGACGACTCAAAGCAGGAACTCGGGACTGTAAACCTGCTCGTGCAACGAAACATCCCCCTGACCTTCGCCGAGCGTCCCGAAGCGGTGATTAACGATACGATTGAGCCCGCTGTGGAGCCGCGCATCATGAAGGCAATCCCGGTGCATGCCACCGGGAAACCTGCGCCGTCAGGGCCGAAGGCGCGCGCCGGTTCGACGTCTCCTCCCAAGGCACTTCCCAGCCAACGAAAGAGAACGGACTAACAAGATGGCGAGCAATAATTTGATGGTCGGTCTTGAGATTGGCACCTCCAAAATCTGCGTGGTCGTCGGGGAGAGCCGAACCGATGGCACTCTCAAAATCCTCGGTGTCGGCCAGACGCCGTCGCGCGGTGTGCGCAAAGGGGAGATCGTTGATTTTGAAACGGCGATGAAATGCGTGCACGAAGCAGTGGTCGATGCCGAACAGAAAAGCGATGTGATGATCCGCAGCGTTTACGTCGCTGTCGCCGGGTCGCATCTGCAAAGCTTTAATAACCGTGGATGTGTCATGCTGCCCGAAGATCGCGACGAAATTGATGAGCAAGATATTGAGGACGTAAAAATTAATGCGCGTGAGGTGAGCATTCCGGCGCAAAACGCGTTCCTGCACTCCATCATTCAACACTATCACGTCGATGGACAGAACGGCGTTCTGAACCCGATCGGGATGCTCGGCCAAAAGTTAGAAGCCGATTTTCACATCATCCACGGCGTACGCACGCGCATCCAAAATACCATCCGCTGCATAAAAGAACTGCCGCTGGACGTGGAGGACGTTGTCTTTGGCGGGCTCGCTTCTGCGCAGGTGGTGCTGACCCAGCATCAAAAGGATTTAGGCGCGCTGGTGATCGATATTGGCGGCGGGTCGACCGATTACGTCTTGTAC
>DASYDT010000149.1:0-4576 GCA_036499425.1 Candidatus Udaeobacter sp.
CGCTTCGAGTACGATTACAACCGGCTGACTAAGAAAGACAGCTTCTCAGCTTTCTTTCAAAACCATGGCTTTATTTTAAACGCCGAGGTCCCGTTTCGCTTGAGCCGCGCGCAACAGCTTGCGTTTGGCGTGGACGTAAACATCAGCGCCGCAGCCGAGGAATCCAACCAGCCTCCTCCGCCGAACATAAGCTCGATCTCGGCGCGCCGAAACGAGTTTGAGACCTATTTGGCTTACTCGGCGATTGTCACACGCGCTTTCTTCATCAACGCTGTCGGTCGTATCGTGGTGCGGCAGTATTGGGAGGGAGGTCGCGATGACATCAACGAAATTCTCGCGTTGACCGCGAATTATCGGGTGAACAAATATCTTACGGTAAGCGCCGTAAGCACGTTTGGACTAAACCAATCTAATCAGAGCGTTTTCGATTACCAAGTGGCCAACGTTGGTGGCGCGGTCGCCTTCGTCGTGAAGTTTTAGGAACAACGGTTGGCGCACAGCGCTCTGTGCGATCGAAGATTTGCTCCCGCGAAACACGCGAATGAACGCGAATGGGAAGACAACAATTCTTGCTCTATTTTGGCGACGCCTTGTCGTGATTCGCGTCAATTAGCGTGATTCGCGGGCAGAAAAATCTTCGCCAAACGCAACCATCTTGGCCTACGGAATAACCAGCGTCTCACCGACCGTAAGCTTTTTCGGGTCGCGGATATTTTTTCTGTTTGCCTCGAGAATCTCTTTCCAACGCTTCGGCGATTTATAAAATTTTCGCGAAATGGAAAAGAGAGTATCGCCTGACCGCACAACATAAGTTCGATCTGCTTTCTTCGCGGCGATTTTCTTTGAGCTTGCGTCGGTTGCCTGCGATTTCTCCGGTGCACTACGCGAAGATCCAGCGCGCGCTTCAAGCTCTTTGCGCAGATTCAGATTTTCGTTGCGCAACTGGGCCGCTTCCGATCGCGGGATAACCGAGTCTCCAGAAAGCGCTGTCAGCGCGGCGATTTCGTCATGTTTTATCGACTTTTTGACCTCATTCGCGTGAGGGCCGTTTGGACTTAACGCGAGACAGCGTTTGAAGTGGTGCAGTGCGCTGACGGGATCGCTCAATTTGTCGTCATAGAGAAGAGCCAGCTTATAGTGGATCTCAGCACAACGCGGACTGTCATCTAGTGCGGCTTCGTACAGATTAATTGCGCGCTCAAAGTCGCCCCGCGCTGCTTTGTTGTCGGCGTCTTGAGCGAGTTGATTGTAGCGAGACGGAATCAAGCGGTCGCAGCCCACGAAGTAGAACGCGACAAAGATCGACAACCAACAGAGCCAGAACTTGTCGGCAGGCGGCATTATCATCAATTTGCTTACTTGTGAACCTGCGCGCACTTGAATTCTTTTTCTTTGCAGCAGGCTGGCAGCCTGGCCGCCGAGTCAGGCAAAGCTGCCTGATTTCCTCGAAGCAGGTCAGTACTTCGGCACGCTCGGATCGATCTGGTCCGACCACGCGTCGATGCCGCCTTCGAGATTGTAAACGTTCGTAAAACCGCGCTGCTGCAGCAGTCGCACCGCCTCGGCGCTGCGCCCGCCGCTGTGACAGTGGACAACGATTGTCTGCTCGCGTTGCAGCTCGTCCGCCCGCTCCGCGATTTCTCCCAGAGGAATTAACTTCGCACCATCGATCCGCGCGATCTCGTACTCGAACGGCTCGCGCACATCGATTAACTCGAATGCTTCGCGCGCATCCATCTTCTGCTTCAGCTCGTGGGCAGACATCGCAGGAATCGCTTCGTCCTCTCGCAGGCCACAAAATTGTTCGTAGTCGATCGGCGAAAAGATTGTTGGATTTTCACCGCAAACCGGACATTGCGCATCGCGCCGCAGGTTGAGCTCTCGAAATTTAACCTTGAGCGCGTCGAAGTGAAGCAGGCGTCCAATCAGAGGCTCGCCGATGCCGATGATCAACTTGATCGCCTCAATCGTTTGTAGCATGCCGATGATCCCCGGCAAGACACCGAGCACCCCCGCTTGCGCGCAGTTCGGAACCGCCTCCGGTGGAGGCGGCTCCGGAAAAAGGCACCGGTAGCAAGGTCCGCCCAAGTGAGGCGCGAACACTGTGGTTTGCCCTTCGAACCGGAATACCGAGCCATAGACATTTGGCTTGTGCGCAAAAACGCAAACGTCGTTGGACAGGTAGCGCGTGGCGAAATTATCCGAACCGTCAACGACGATGTCGTAATGAGACACAATTTGAGAAGCGTTTTCGCTGGAGAAACGGCATTGGTGCAATTCGATCTCGATCTCCGGGTTGATGTCGCGAAGCCGGTCCCGCGCCGATTCCAGTTTGCGGCGCCCGATGTCTTTTGTTCCGTGAAGAATTTGGCGCTGCAGATTGGAAAGATCGACCTCGTCGAAATCGACGATCCCGATAGTTCCGACACCAGCTGCTGCCAGATAGAGCGCGGCCGGGGACCCGAGTCCGCCAGCGCCGATGCACAAAACGCGCGCAGCCTTTAGCCGGCGCTGTCCCTCAGCTGTGACTTCAGGCATGATGAGATGACGCGAGTAACGTTGCAGTTCCTGAGTGCTCAAGTGCACCGCGCTGATGCGTTGATTGTCGATGACGCTTCCCTTCATGCCGTTGAATTTATTCTAGCACAAAACGATGGAGCTGTAGCTTGGATCGCTTATCTGTTTAGCGCCAAACGCGCTGTCTCATGTTCGAGCCTGGGGCATCGCCCCAGGAATTCAGTCGTCACGTAAACAAGCGCTGAAAGCTTGTTTCAATGGCCCGGAAATGAATCGCGCTTTCAGCGCTCTGCGTTTTGGAAACCATGAATCCTGGGGCGATGCCCCAGGCTGGCAGTAAATGCCGCGCCTTTGGCGCTAAACATATACCGGATCGCTAATCCTGACAGAACCGGCCGCTCCAAGAACCGGCATCAGCGATGCCGGCTACAACTTCAACGGTTCCTCTATTCTGTCACCGTCACTGGCGTTCCGACCGAGGCGTTTTCGAAAAATGGTCTGGCCATGCCTTTCGGCAGACGAATGCAACCATGCGATGCGGCAAATGGCGGAACATATCCCTGGTGCATCGCGTAGCCGCCTCTGAAAAACATCGCATATGGCATCCGAGCGCCGTCGAAATGCGTGCCTTTCGGACGGGAATCTGTTCGCGCGTCGATATTTGATCTAACCACGTTGCCGTAATCATCTATGTAATCGCCGAATTCACTCGAGACGTGGTCTGCATCTTTGTAGAGAACGGTATAGTGACCGGGCGGGGTGGAGAACCCGGGTTTGCCCGTGGAGACGGTCGATTCGCCGACCACACGTTTGCCCTTGTAAAAGTACGCTTTCTGTTCGCTGACATGCACAACGATCTTAGCCGGGCCGGAAGCGCCTTCGTCATTCCACCAACCCGCCACAGCGGGGCGGGGATACATTCCTGGCGCATAAGGTGGATACTCCTCCTCGCAACTGCAAATGACGAGTGCCACGAGGCTTGCGCCCGCAATCTGAAACAAACGACGAAGGTTCATGGAAACGGATACTTATGTGCAGCCCTCAGACTGCTTCAACTTAAATATTTTATCCATAATTCGTAGCAGAGTCGCTCTCTGGATTCCCACGGTTTGACGCTGTGCGCCGCACCAAATACGCTCTTTGCCATGACCACTGTGCAGCCGCCGATTGATCTGAAGAATTGGATTGAAGAAAATCGCGAAAAATTCAAACCACCAGTAAGCAATCGTTATCTCTACGACGGGCGGGATTTTTTCGTGATGGTCATCAAGGGGCCGAACGCGCGGAACGATTTTCATCTCGTCGATTCGGAGGAGTACTTCTACCAACTCAAGGGTGACATTAAGGTGCGCGTCCGCGAAGGCGACCGCATCGTGGACCATATCGTCAGAGAAGGCGAGACGTTCTTCATCCCCCCCAATGTGCCGCACTCGCCGCAGCGGCCGCCGGACACGATCGGTGTCGTGGTTGAGCGGCGCCGCCCGCCCGGAGAAAAGGAACATGTCATTTTCTACTGTGAAAATTGCGGGGCGCTGGTGGAAGACATCCACTTCGACTGCGCGGATATCGTCGAGCACTTCAGCCAGGCAATGCTCGATTTCTGGAATGACGATGCGCGCCGCACCTGCAAGAAATGCGGAACGAAAGTTCAAAAACCGGAACCGATGAAGGCGGTGTAGCGCCAGTGACGAGTGACAGGTGACGAGTGAGGAGTTTCCGTTAACATCGCTCTTCGCTTCTTGTCACTCGTCACTCATCACTTTCCATGAAAATCGATCTGCACACTCATATTCTGCCGCGCGACTGGCCCCACCTCGACGCAAAGTACGGCTACGGCGGATTCGTTCGTCTCGATCATTACAAGCCATGCTGCGCGCGGATGATGATTGGCGACCGCGTGTTTCGCGAGATCACCGACAACGTCTGGGACCCGGAGCGGCGTATCGAGGAATGCGACCGCGACGGCGTTTCCATGCAGGTGCTTTCGACCGTGCCGGTGATGTTCAGCTATTGGGCGAAACCGGCCGATGCCCTTGATCTTTCTCGGCGACTAAACGAT
>DASYDT010000150.1:0-3358 GCA_036499425.1 Candidatus Udaeobacter sp.
CGCGATTCGCCCACTTAAAAGAACCTATGTGAGAGTGACTGTGGGTGGCAAGGATGAGAATCCCGCGTTCGAACGCTGGGTGTCGCCGACTGACGGCCCGGTTGAATTTCGCGGCAAGCATGTCTCGATTCGAGTTCTCGATCCTGACGCCGTTAAGATCACGAAAAACGGCCAAGCGCTGGAAGAAGGCGACGAAGACGTAACGGTGAACTGAGAGTAGTCGGAAGAGTTCTAAGGAAACGTCCAACGTCCAGCGTCGAACGTCGAACATCGAACATCGAACATCGAATGCTGAGATGAAAACAAAAGGGAATCGTGTCGCTGGCAAACCGAAGGTCGGCATAATCAGCCTCGGTTGCGCCAAAAATCTTGTCGATGCAGAGATCATGCTGGGAAGCGTGTTACAACGCGGGATGGAAATTACATCGCAGCCGGAGGACGCCGATGTCCTGGTGATTAACACGTGCGCCTTCATTGATTCAGCAAAAGAAGAATCTATCGAAGCGATTCTGGAAGCGCATCAGCAGCGTGGTTTAAACCGACGGCCGGATCAAAAACTGATCGTGAGCGGCTGCATGTCACAACGCTTCGCGAAAGAACTACGCCAGCAAATGCCGGAAGTGGATGCGTTCATCGGGCTCGATCAGGTCGCGCAACTTGGCGAAGTTGTCGAAAAGGTTCTAAGCAAACGCCGAACGCTCAACGCCCAACGCTCAACGCTCAATCCAGATAGTTGGACGTTGGGCGTTGGACGTTCGACATTGGACGTTGACTCCCGCAACGGGGATGTCGGTCTGGCATTTGCGGACAGACGCCCCACTTACATTCCCGATTACGACACGCCGCGCTTCAGGCTCACGCCGGCGCATTTCGCTTACGTAAAGATTGCGGAAGGCTGCAATCACCCGTGCAGTTTTTGCGTGATTCCGCAAATGCGCGGAAAACATCGCAGTCGTCCTCTGCAATCTGTCCTGGCAGAAATTCGTGGACTCGTTAGTGAAGGCGTGCGCGAGATTAACTTGATCAGCCAGGATACCACGTACTACGGCATGGATTTATGGCCGGCGAAAGCGGGCCCCCGTCAGCCAATCGATTCTATTCGTGGACTAACTCTCGCGGTACTGCTTCGCGAAATTCAAGAGATCGAAGGTGAATTCTGGGTGCGTTTGCTTTACACGCACCCGGCGCATTGGAGCGATGAACTGATTGAAACCATCGCACAATGCGACAAGGTCGCGCGCTACGTCGATATTCCTTTGCAGCATGTCGATGATGCGATGTTGAGGCGGATGCGACGAGAAACTTCGCGCGCGCATATCGAAAATTTGATTCACAAACTGCGCGCTGGGATTCCCGGCGTCACGTTGCGCACAACTTTTATCGTTGGATTTCCCGGGGAAACAGATGCTGAATTCGCGAGCCTTATCGATTTCATTCGGCGTAGTCGGTTTGAGCGGCTGGGGATATTCAAATATTCCCAGGAAGAAGGCTCGCGCGCGGCGAAAATGCCGGGGCAGATCCCGGCGAAAATCAAGAACGCGCGTTACCGGGCAGCAATGTCGGTCCAGCAACAAATTGCGCATGACCTCGCCGGCGAGAAAGTTGGAAGCGAACTGAAATTGTTGGTTGATCAGCCGCATATCGCTCGAAGCGAAGGTGATGCTCCAGATGTCGATGCACGCGTGATGTTCTCCGAGGCCGCGCCGGTCGGCGAGTTCGTTTGGCGAAGGATCACTGGAAGACGAGGCTACGATCTGCTGGCGTAAGGGTTAATCTCGTAAACGAATCTGTCGTGTCGAGCGAAGCCGCCAAGCCGTAGCTTTGCGCGAAGGCTGGAGACATCCTGCCAAGTTGCCTTTAAGCTGTGCCACGGGATGCCTCGATTTCACTCGGAATGACATGGGCCAAAATAGGTTTAACAGATGACAAGCGAGCGTTTTTTGAGCAGACTATTAAGTTGAATTTATTTCATGGCTGGCACGAACCAATCCAAAAAAGAAACCATTGGCATTGAGTTACCGGTTCCACCTCCAGAAAGACCGCCGGACCCGAACATAAAACCGCGCGAAACGGCACCAATCCAGTTGCCGGTCCGTGAGCCGATGGACAAGACGCCTCTTCCCATCCCAATTCCGACGCCGATACCTGCGCCAGTGGCGCACACGCCAGACACCTCAGGTTTAAAAAAGGAAACAGTAAGCATTTCGGATATGCCGGATTCGCCCGCGGCTCAGATGGAAAAGACCGAGCCTCTTATCGCCATGCCAGAAGTTACCGCGCAGGATCCTTCAATCGCTGTGGCGCCTGCGGAGAAAAAGCCAATGCTGCTGATGTGGATCCTGCTTGGCGTTTCTGCTCTGATTTTGATTATTCAGATTTGGACTTACTTTTCTTAAGCCATGGAAAACTCTGCCGTTATCAAGCTCGATGAATCCAATTTTGACCGCGAACTGACGCAAGACGACAAACCCGTGATCGTCGATTTCTGGGCAGAATGGTGCGGACCTTGCAAAATGATCGCACCGCTGCTGGACGAGATTGCGCGCGAAAAAGCGGGCGCGGTCAAAGTAGCGAAAGTGAACGTGGACGAAAGTCAGAGCCTCTCGTTGAAGTACAACATTCGCGCCATCCCGGCTCTTCTCTTTTTCAAGAACGGCCAACTGCGCGATCAGGTGACCGGAGTCACGAGCAAGAAAGATCTCTTGAATCGGCTCGACGCGCTGGCGTAGGAAATTTTAGCGCTGCGAAAATTTCCCGTGAGAGGTGAGATGTGATTGGTGAGAAGTTCGCTCTTTCCATCTTTCACTAATCACTTCTCACTTCTGACGTTCTTCGACCTGCGCCCGGCGGGGGTCGAACCCACAGCCTTTGGCTCCGGAGGCCAACGCTCTATCCAATTGAGCTACGGGCGCGCGAGCGAACCCGAAGATAATTCAATTTAACGATTTAGCGATTCGCTAGAGCGGTTTAAATAAAACTGTAGCCGCTGTAGCCACGGCCCTGTGGGCCGTCCTTTCCTGATGTCACAACCAGCACGGAGATCAACCGGCCACAGGCCGGTGGCTACAAAATTTCTTAAACCGCTCTAGTGAAGTTCGTGTCTAAAATCGTCTCTCGGCTCACGGCAAAAGAATAGGCTAGAGAGGGTTGCGCTCAGCCAGTACAGTCCCGCTTCATGGCTGACGAGCACAAGGCGAAGCGCCTGGAGATTGCGCACGTGCTCTTCATGGACATCGTCGGCTATTCCAAGCTGCTGACCGACGAACAATCAGAAGCGCTTCAGGAATTGAACCAGATTGTGCGCCGCACCGAAGCGGCCCGAGAGGCCGAGGCTGCAGGGGGGCTTACCATTTTGCCG
>DASYDT010000151.1:0-18840 GCA_036499425.1 Candidatus Udaeobacter sp.
AATTCTTTCCAGCTTGGCCAGACGCAAAGTCCACTCATTCTCCGGTTCCGCCGGCGGCGATCTCGCAGAAATCGTCAGTTATTACCGAACCTTTGATAAACAATGAGATCCTTCCACTTGAAAATCGCTGGCCAAGAAGAAGGACCATACGCGGAAGGGCAGATCGCGCAGATGTTCGCGGATGGGCGCATTAATCGAAACACGCCGTGTAAACCTACGGATCGTGACGACTGGAAATCCGTCGATGATTATTTGCCAATGCTAAAATACGGGACGCAATTGCCGCCGGCTACTAAAGTCCCTGCCGTTCCTCCCATGCCACCGCCCGTGTTGTCGTCGCAGTTGTCGCAACGAATCTCGATTGTGGATTTTGATATTCCCTTCTGGTCGGTCCTAAAGATCATGTTCAAGTGGATGGCAGCAGGGTTCGTGGTTTTGTGCTGCTTCCTGCCTGCAATCATTGTCGTTTGGCTAATCGTGATGGCGGTATTCGCTGCGCTAATTGGCGGCGCAATGTCCAGTTTGCATCATCCGTGACGCAGCATGCCTGCAAAAGTGCAGCCGCGAGCGCTGATCGCGGGCCGGGGTCAGCGCCCCCGGCTACAGGATTTTGCAGGCGACACAGCCGCGATAGTTAACTAGCAATCGCAGCTCTTGCCGCAATTGCATTCCTTACCGTTATTCATGGGGCAATTCTTGCCGCTCTTTTTGCACGCAGGTTGATCTGCCGCAAACCCAATCGCGCAAATCATCGCCGCGAGAACTGAAAACAGGATTTTGGCGTACTTTTTCATACGTATTTAATCTTCCTCGGAAGCTAAAGTTGCGCGAGCGAAAAAGATCGACGATCACAGACCGCAATGAGCAACAGCTCCGAAGTTTCTTCGCGAGCAGTCAGGCTACAGCGCAAGGCCGCAGTCAGCGACAGCGGCTACAATTTTCGCAGGCGACGTTCGCCACCAGGGGTAAGCTTCTTCATGAGCACGAGCATCCGAAACCGCCTACCAGGCACGATTGAGAAAATCGTTTCTGACAAAGTTGTGTCAGAACTGGTGGTCCAAACTGCCGCTGGAAAAGTAACGTCGATTATCACAACTGGTTCAGTTAATCGAATGAACCTCAAAGAGGGCGATAATGTTTTTGCGGTAATCAAGGCGACCGAAGTATCTGTTGAAAAGGAATAGGCTACCTAGCTGCGTTACCGTCTACCCGCGCGATTGAAACTCGTTCGCTGCCCACCTCACTCGCCGCCCGCGCAACTTTACGTTGATCACTCGCACTGCCCCGTGCTTGCGCCAGCTACCTAGCTGCGTTGCCGTCTACCCGCGCGATAGCCGATCGCGACGTGTTCTATGTCGCTTTTCCCAAAAGCTCCATTCCCGATCGCGACGTGTTCTGTGTGTCGCTGATCCCATCAGCTCCATTTCTAGCAGCTGATATTTGATTTACTTGGCCGCAGTCAGCGCCAGCGGCTACAACACCGAAATCGCAAGCGACATGCCTGCCTCTACGGCGGGCAAAGAGGTCAGCGATCCGCTTCCTTGTCCAAATCGTCACGGGGTGATAAAACTGCGACGGTGATCTGGAGGATCTTTCTAATCGTTCTGTGGCTCGCTGCCGGCGCTTATGGTGTGCGGGCGGGTTGAAGACGGTTGAAATCGGGCGCGCGATGAAGCGTGGCGCGCGGCTTTGGATGAGGATTTAGCATTGGGTTAGCCATCCGAAAGATAGCCGCCATCATTGCTTCAGCTCTTTCATTCCAAAGATCTCCATGATCCTTGATAATGCTGGGATCGACTTTCACGTCCCAATACGGCACGTCCACGTCACCGGTGCGTTTCATCTGCCAAACGTCGAGTTTACCATTCGCGCCGTCCAAAGTGAACCCCTCCCCGGCATGATTGTGCTGTAAGTTTTCTTCTAGCGCCGAAAGACCCCCGGGCGCAGTGATTGTTTCGTGACGATCGATCGTCACGTGGTTGATCAGCATTTCGTTGTGGCCAGGAGTCGCGGTATAAAATTTTCGTTCGCTTTGCATCGTCCCCTTCGGCCCTGGAGCAGGGACCTCGTTGAAACCCTTTGTTGTTGCCGCCAATGAAGTGCCTAGAGGAAAGGCGAGCCCGGTAGCGGAATCACCAGTGGAAGTAATTGAAACAAAAAGTGGGCGGGTGCCTTCGGTCTTTCGGCTGTACAAAGCCGCTATCATTTGCCGCGCCAAAATCGAATCCGACGCAGGATTCACGACAATCACGAGATCAGCCGGCATGCTTCGAGCGGAATCAGCGTGACCGTGAATCTCTGCATTGATCGCGTGCGCCACAGAGCGTTCGACGATCAAGCCGCCAAATGAATGGCCTAATAAAACTGTGTATTGCCCTCCGGTTCCATGATCTTTCCGCGCCTCTTCAGAAATCGAAGCAATGGCGTCGTAGCAATCGTAATTGCTCGCGATGCGCTCCGCCGTGGCTTTGCGGTTCCAGAAGCTCAGTTCCTTGAGCACGGGGACCGGCGTTAACCTGCCGCGCCACCCGAGATAAACTCCGATTACGTTAAACCCTGCCTGGCGAATGGCGGGAGCGCGGTTTAATCGGGCGAGCAGACTTTCGAACTTAGCAACGTCTCCCGATTCCGCATCGTTTTGCCAGCCATGAAGGTAGGTGATAACGAGCGGCTTGGCCGTCCTCTGAATAAGGTCGAGAGCATTCTTTAATTGCGTTGGATCTTGATATGATCCCTGTTCGCCAAACTCGATGAACGCAACCCTATATCCTGGTCCGTTGACCACGGAATTTTCCGGATTCGCCTCTGTGTTGGGTCGCAGCGGAGAAAGGGAAGTACACCCGCTGAGCCACAAGACTGAAATGCAGATGGCGGAGATGTTGAAGTAAGAAGGCACCAACTTCCGTTTATTCCCCGCCGATTGTCTTGGCAAGTCGTAAGATACCGGTCGATCCGTCCCACGCTACAAGTCATGCGTGTTAAACGTGTCGCCCTGGTGCAGATTGAAATTGACTCATGTACTCCCGTCCATATCGGCCTCTCGGCTTTGCCCATCTATGTCGCTCGCGTCCGCGCGGCTCCGTTCACTCGCTACCCATTCTTACTCGCTGCTTCCCTCGCAGCTTACCTTGATCACTCGCACTGCCCCGTGCTTGCGCCAGCTACCTAGCTGCGTTGCCGTCTACCCGCGCGATTGAAACTCGTTCGCTTCCCACCTCGCTCGCCGCTACCCATCGCGGCTTTGCCTTCTATGTCGCTTTTCCCAAAAGCTCCATTCCCTCCGTCGCGACGTGTTCTATGTCGCTGATCCCTCAGCTCCGTTCCGTTCATCCGGAGATATTCGGCGATCTGGTGTTTAGCTCTATCGCCCTCGGCTTGCTGGTGGGACAATCCCATTCATTCTGAGATACTCGACCAG
Organism: Candidatus Udaeobacter sp.; assembly: GCA_036499425.1. Taxonomy (GTDB): domain Bacteria; phylum Verrucomicrobiota; class Verrucomicrobiia; order Chthoniobacterales; family UBA10450; genus Udaeobacter. Next base: position 3,419 of record DASYDT010000151.1, read on the forward strand.
CTGCCCGTAGTGATCGAAGCAATGAGCTGCGGCAAAGGTGGCCAGGAACAGACGAGTAGTGGGGGGCTTGTTATTCCTGGGGATAGGTTGCACAAGGTTCGAGTCGTTCAACGTCGCCACAGCCTTGTGCCCAAAAGCAAAAGAATCTTTCAGGTACTTAATGATGTCGGCTTTGGCCTTCATGTTGTCCGGGCCTTTCCCGTCGTTGACCGTGTCCGGTGGTTTCTCGCCCGTAATCGGCGACCAGATGAGATAATTCGATGCAGCGACATGCTTCAGCTGCTCACCAAAAGTGCGCACGCCTTTGTAGTCGCTGCCGGCCAGGTTCAGTTTTTCCGGAGAAAAATCGAACTTGTCCTCGGGCATCGCTTCGGCGGCGTCGATCAGTTCTTTCTCTACGATGCTGATCTCGCGATCGATCGCTGACGCGATGGTGGCCGGAGTTGACGGTGACGCCGACGCCTCGACCGCAGGAGAGCTTTTGGTATCCTGTGCGTAGGCCAGAGTGCCGAACAGGAATGCTGTCAGCAGTAAAAAGGTTTGGATGTGTTTCATGGGATTATTGTTCTTTCTTTTGTTTGAGTTTTCTTCGCGTCAGCGCATGAAAGAACTTCTTCGCGTGATTAGCAAGAAGAGAGATGAATCCGATTGGCCAGCGGAGGTCGTTCCGGTAAGTCGCCATCGCCTGCTTCAACGCGGCGATCATGGACGGAAACTCCCTGCCACTAAACACGCGCACGTACCGACATTTAGTCTTGATTGTTGTTGACCCGCGTAATCCGCGGTGTCCCACTCTTTGTAGAGCGTGTGAATCGTAATACCTGGGTGATCTTCAGGACCATTGTCTGGATCGGCTTAGTCGCTGGAAGCTTGGACATAACAGAGAATCTCGTTTTTGACCAATTCCGCGGCATCACGCCGTGGAGAGTGTTTCAATACATCGCGAGCGGGTTGATCGGGCCGCAAGCTTTCCAACGTGGTTGGGCATCAGTCGCAGTGGGCATCGCGCTGCACTACGCCATTGCCCTTATCTGGACGGGCATCTTTTATGCGGTCGCATGCAAATCTGCGACCGTCAGGCGCCGGCCAGTTTTGTCTGGCTTGCTTTACGGTGGGATCGTTTATTTGGTCATGAATTTCATCGTAGTGCCGCTCTCTGGAGTTCCACAGCCGCAGCGCCCCTTGACGCTCGTCTCGCGAATCAACGCAGCAGTGGCCCTTTTAGTTTGCATCGGACTAACGATGTCACTCCTGATGCGCAGGACATTATTTCAAGGGCGGAACTAGCCCCGCCTCGGACCCTTACTTCATGGTTGCCAATAATAATGGACAATTCGGCGGAACAATCAGCCGAATCGCTCTCGGAACCGCCTCGTATCGAACGCTTGAAAACTGTACGGGCTCGCCATCCAGGTTGACCGGAATTGGTTCTTCGGGATAGACCTCGGCCCACGGAGTTTGCCAATAGGAGATATACTCGCCATCCGCTGAAAGCTCTTGCAACTCTCGCGCGGCGGTCAGCAATGCCATCGGTGGGATATGACGAACGACAAGGACATCGAGCAAGCCATCGTCAATACAGGCGCGAGGAGTGACCTGCATACCGCCGCCGGTTTGACGCCCATTCCCGACGATCGCTACCGGGCCGCTGCCAGTGATTTCGCGACCCGGCAAGATAAGCTTTCCATGATATTGATGAGGATTCATCGCCAGAATTGCACCCATCACGGTGTACGCGGCAGGGCCAAGCAAGCGTTTGAGTTCCGGCGGAGTGGTCGCTGTGATCTCGGCGCCGAAGCCAACGCTGGCTGCATTGAGAAACCAGTGCTCATTGGCCTTACCGACATCGATTGGCGCCCCCTCACCTTCCATACAGAGGGCCAACGCCTCGTGCGGATCGCGCGGAATGTCGCATCCGGTAGCGAAGTCATTCGCGGTTCCTAGTGGCACCACTCCCAAAACAGGCCGCGCGTCAATAGAGAGAGCCATCAGACCGTGAACCACCTCGTTCAGTGTGCCGTCGCCACCGGCCGCGATCAGCAAATCCACTTCGCCTGCTTCCTTCACAAATCGCGGCGCGTCGCCTTTTTCCAACGTCACTCGCACTTCGATGCTATGTCCGGCTGCTCGTTGCTGCGTGACTGCGGTTCGAAGCGCGTCGTTGGCGGCCACTTTGCCGTTGAGAATCAACCGAGCTTTTCTACCTCTCGCCTTTGTACCCATCGATCGTCCCGTTAATTTCCGCTCTTCGTCCCAATGGTAAGTTCCACGCCGGATTCGGATTTTGCCGCGGCTCCTGGCTCTAGCTTCCCAGTTTCCCCCATAATTGCGACCGCGCCACCCGCCTCCAAAAAATTACGGCGCGGCAGGCAAGTTGTTGAGAGTCGAGATGCAGGCGAGTATTAAAGCTTATGGGACACAATCGCGGTAGAGATAACGTGAGGAAACGCGCGGTCCGCCGCAAAAAGATGGAGCGCCTGGCCGCCGCCAAGAAGCAGCCTGCGCGCGAGGCTACGGCTCGCCAGGAGAAGAAAACGGCGAAATAACACTGTGCGACCTTAGAGGTGGCTGGCGACAGTTCTGCTTTCGACGGCGAAGTCACAAATATTGTTTCACCATTCGCGGGCAGCAGACACTGAGAATAGCCAATTGTGTTCTGAGCAATTATGGACGATGCTGTTGGCAAGTTTCCCGGCTGCGATTTCCCGAAACGCGATCAGATTCCACTCCGGTTCGGAATTTAGTCCACGTCAGCGTGATTCTCACATTACCTAAATTATGAAAGCACATCTCATTCAAGCCGCGTCCGAAGTTATTCCTAATCAGCAAATCCTGGTGAACATGGTCTCCCGACGCGTCCGACAACTTTGTATCGGTCATCGTCCAATGGTTGAATTTATTCCTGGACTCGGTCATGCTGATATCGCGCTCTCAGAGATCGCTGCGGGGAAATTGGGCTTTGAATCGACCCTGAATCAGAACGGGAAAAATGCAGCGACGCAGGTAGTAGAGTTTCCAGGAATCCTTGTCGCGAAGGCGAAGAAAAAAGCAGCCTGACAAGTCTTGGTTTACGCCGCGGCGCGATTGACGATCTGCTTTGCGAGCTCGGACATATGCGAAAGAGAAATCATGAAGGCACTCCACGGCCCAGATTGTTGGTCCTTGTTGATGAATCGAACATCGGCAGCTCAGTGCGCACGGCGGGGCGCGGCCTCGATTGGCTGAAGCTCCGCGATTTTCTTGCCGGGTCAGAGACAGGACGTGAGTTGATCGAGATGGTGGTCTATGCCGGACTTCCCCCTGCAATCCCGATCTGGCAGGAAGAGCGCGATAAGAAGAACAAGTTCATGCAGTGGCTGCGCTCCAATGGATTCATGGTCGTAACCAAAGACGGATCGCCCGCCGAAGAAGGCCGTTACAAGGCGAACGTTGACGTGATGATGGCAATCGACGCGCTCGAGCTTTCCGTCGAGATGCGGCCGGATGTCGTCATTCTCGTAACCGGCGATGCCGATTTCGCTTATCTCGTCATGAAGTTGCGGCGCCGCGGCATCCGCGTGGAAGTCGCGTCAGTCGCGCAAAATCTCGGGAACGCTTTGAAATCGACCGCGAACGACGTGATCGATCTGGCTGCGTTGTTCAGGACCTTCGAACTCAAGAACACGCGCGAAACGGGAGACGCGCGGGTAGGCGGCCAAGCAGCCAGATCGCTGGCGCCAGCGCGGGATACGCGAGTGACCAATGTCCAGCATTCTGCGGCGCCTGTAGCCGGCCGGCCGCAGCAACCCGCTTCAGGCAGGCAGACGCACCGCGGACGACGGCCGAGATTTCGTCCGCCCAGTTGAAGTTCCAACCCGTTGCCAGGTTCGCTTTACCACCGGCTCTGCCCTCCAAAGCCGGAATAATGGGCGTTTAGACGCCCGCCTGATTTCTCTCATCCAGGACTATCGCACGGTTAGCCCGAATACCGGCACGATTTCTCGAAAATTAGTAGGATGCGGATTTCTGTGTCATCTCATTGGCTCCGTTGATCTTGGCGATCCGGCGAAGCAGAAATGGCGCCGACGTAATGGATCAAATCACGGCAAATAGGCGCGCTAAACGCAGCGACCAGAGCATTCCCGACGGAGCCGCGGCTCAAAGAGCCGTGCCTACAGGGTACGTTGATCCGCGGTAAGCAGGAGACGTTTAACCGGTTGGCCCTTAACGAGCGCATCCACAATCTCCGGGACGTCCGCGACCGTGACGCACCCGTAAAAAAAATGATCGGGTTCGACTAAAACCGTCACGCCGGTCGCGCATTGATCGAGACAGCTCGATGTGCAGACGCGCGCCTCGAGCTTCGCCAGTCCGCGCGCGGCAACTTCCACTTTCAACGCTCTATATACTTCTTCCGAGTCTTTGGCCGCGCAGCATCCTTTCGGGTTGTCCTCGGCCCGACGATTGATGCAGACAAAGAGATACCGCTTGCGTTGCAAAGAGTTGAGATTCGAACAGGCCGAGCCGGACGTCAAAAGCCAAACATCAGCCGCCAGATCAGAAGGAACCAATGGCGATGAACTTTCGAATGTTTTGTGCAAAGTGAGTTGCGCCACACAATCATGCCGCATATGGAAAACGACAGAAGGGTCGCATGAGCACCAAGAAAGGCGTGATCGGTATTCTCACCGGCGGCGGGGATGTGCCGGGGCTCAATCCCGCGATCCGCGCGGTCACCATCCGCGCCCTTCGCGAAGGCTATCAGGTCGTTGGTATCCGCCACGGCTGGCTGGGCGCGATTAGCATCGTGCGCGATGAACACGCCGACAACAGCGAGCACTTTCAAATCCTGACGGAAGAGATCGTCAATCGTGCAGCACGCACCGGCGGCACGTTTCTGCATACCTCGCGGACGAACCCGTCGGCAGTGAAAAAAGAGGAGGTACCTGAAGCGCTGCGCGCAACGTTCAATCAAGGCAAGAACGATCTCACTCCTGAAGTTATCAAGAACCTGGATTGGCTGGGTATCGACTATCTGATCCCGATCGGCGGCGACGACACGCTTTCTTTTGCGACCCGTTTGTCCAGGGAAGGCGTCAAGATCGTGGCGATACCCAAGACGATGGATAATGACGTCCCCGGCACCGATTATTGCATCGGCTTTAGCACCTGCGTCAGCCGGACGATTGAATTGTCGAATCGTCTCCGCACCTCGGCCGGATCTCACGAGCGATTTCTCGTTATGGAAGTGTTCGGACGCTACGCGGGGTTTACTGCGATGTTGCCAACGATGGCGGGCGCGGCGAATCGGTGCGTCATCCCCGAATACAAATTCGACATGGAGCATCTGACCGAGTTGTTGTGCTATGACCGCGCGCATCATTCGAGCAAATATTCAGTCGTTATCGTTTCAGAAGGGGCAATGTTCGAAGGTGGTGAGATGGTGTTCTCCGACAAGGCGACCGATGCGTTCGGTCATCTGAAACTCGGCGGAATCGGCGACCTGGTCTCGGCCGAACTAAAGAACCGTTCCGCCAAATACAACAAGGGCAAGCCGATCGAAACCATCAACCAGCGTCTTGGCTATATGGTGCGCGGGGGCGACCCCGACGCGATTGATTCGATCGTGCCCATGGCGTACGGCAATCTTGCCCTCGATCTCATCCTGCACGGCAGCTACGGCCGGCTCGTTGTCCTGAAGAACGGGCGCTATGACAATATGCCGATTGAAGTGGTGATCAGCACCAAGAAAACGGTCAACGTGGACAAGTACTATAACAAAGAGCGCCTGCGTCCACTCTACACCGATTTTGAAATGCAACCGCTATTCATCATGGCGAGTGATTAGCGGAAGGTAGCAGCGAATCAGCGCCAGTGACGGTGCTGACGCCAGTAAGCGCGGCGCCCGTAGAATCGGTGGGCACCGTAATATCCAAATCGCGGCCCGTAATAGCCGTAGCCTCGACCGACGACGACGCCAAACACTGGCGGAGGAAGAAAGAAAACCGGGCGCGGTGGAGGAGGAGGTGGCGGCGCGTAATTGTAAGTGGGCGCGGGCCCGCGGTACTGATCAATGACTTCGGTTCCCGCATTCGACCGCAGAGCAGATCCAAAGCCGAATGCGAATACCGCCAATGCTATCACAATAAGTTTTCTCCTCATGATCGGATATCTTTCCTGTTGTTTGGCGGATTGAACCCAATAATCAGTGCCAAGTTGCCAAAGAATTCAGAAGCCCACTCCCTTCTTCCTTTTTACTTCTTACATCTGCCTTTCGATGCCCGACATCGCGAAGCCAATGGCTTGTAGTTCGGCGGCGAGCAAGTTTGCCTGCTCTGTCGTGAGCTCGACCAGCGGCGGCCGCACCCTGGCCCACTCCCGCTCGTTCCGGTAAATCGCGATCGTCTGTTTCAACGCGGCGATCATGGATGGAAATTTCCTGTTACTGAACACATCGCGCACGAGATTTAAACGCAACTGGAGACGTTCGAGGTCTGTTGTAGAGGCGCTTGTGCCAAGCGCCTTCTTATTCTCTCGGCGTTTGACACAAACGCCGCTACACTTGCGATACAGCTTGTGAATCGCCGCTGGGTTCACGTTGGCCGTCGCGGAAATGGTGCCTGCGCCGCCATTGCGCATATTGGCGAGCAAGAACGATTCGCTGCCGACAAAGATGTCGAAACCATCCTTGGCGAACGCGTCGAGAAAAGTTTTGGTGTTGTTCCAATCGCCGGAGCTGTCTTTTATCCCAGCGATCGTGGTTGGATAAGATTTCAGGAGGCGCTCGACCAATTTGGGTGTGATACCGACGATCGCCATCGGTGGAATATGGTACAGATAAACTTTCAGACGCGTGTCGCCGACGCGTTGCACCACTTCGCTGACGTAACGGTAGAGACCTTCTTCGCTGACGTTCTTATAATAAAACGGCGGCAGCATCAGCACTCCGGCGCAACAGTGTTTTACTGCATGCGCTGTGAGCGCGACTGTCTCGGTGATTGAGCAGCAACCGGTACCCGGCATGATGTGCGACGAATCGATGCCGGCCGCGACCAACACATCGAGCAACGTCATTCGCTCTTCGGCTGCCATCGAGTTCGCCTCGCTGTTGGTGCCGAACACCGCGAGTCCGCAGTTCTGTGAAAGTAACCATTGGCAATGCCTGATGAATCGCTGCGGGTCGGGCGAATGATCGGGCTTGAACGGAGTCAACACTGGCGCCAGCACGCCGCGGATGCGTTGACTCGGCGGCGAAATGTTGGTCTTCGGCATCACCAAAACAAAGCCGAAAGATGCGCTGGTGGATAGCTGAGAGTTGATGTTGTCATGGAAAACCGCAAAGAACGCCGAGAACGCAGAGATCAGCCACGGATTACGTTCGTCGTAGCCACGCGCCTGTGGCGCGTTTGTATTATCGCGAAGCGAATGTCGCAGACGGCGCGCAGCGCCGTGGCTACAGTCTCCGGTCGGCCGCTATTTTTTTTCCAACAGCGGCAGGTACGCTTCGTAACCTCGATTTTTCATTTCTTCCTTCGGAATGAAATGCAAGGCGGCCGAGTTAACGGCGTACATTTGTCCGGTGGGCGATTTCGGGTCGGGAAAGAGATGGCCAAGATGGGCGTTGCTTCGCTTCGCGCGCACCTCGGTGCGCTGCATATTGTTTGAATTGTCCTGTCTCTCGACGATGAGATCTTTCGAGATCGGTTTGCTAAATGTGGGCAGGCCGATTTGGCCGTCGAATTTGTCTAGCGACGTGAAGAGCGGTTCGCCGGTAATGACATCGACGTAGATGCCGGTGCGGTCGTTGTTCCAGAAGTCATTTTGGAACGGCGTTTCGGTGCCACCCTGCCGCACGACGTAATATTCCTCGGCTTTTAGTCGGCGTTTCAAAGTGGCGTCGGTCGGGACCGGCCGGTTCGGATCGAAACCTGTGGTCTCAGCTTTCTCTCTCTGTGTGAGAAAAAAGATGTAGATCCCACCGGCGATGAGCACGATCGCGATGCCGGCACCCACGTACGTGCTGATGGCCGATTTTTCTTCGCTGGTGATTCGGCCCCCGTTCATCTGATCGCGATGAACCCTATTGAATCAGAAATTGGCTAAGTCCGTCAAGACGGGTCTGATCTTCACTTTCCACGGGTCGAATGAACCACAGAGGACACGAAGAACGGCAGAGGTGAGCCACAGATTCAATGTGGGCAGACGCGACAGATGGTTGTAGCCACGCTCCTGTGGAGCGTTCGAATTATTACGGGGAGTGATCGTTGACGGCGCAACGCGCCGTGGCTACAGCTGAAATCAACAATTAAATGAAACTGTCGGAGAAGTTTGAGGAAGCGCTGATTTATGCGACCCGGGCGCATGGGAATCAGACGCGCAAGAAAACGGGGATTCCGTACATCGCGCATATTCTTGGCGTAAATGCGATTGCGCTGGAGTACGGCGCGAATGAAACGGATGCGATCGCTGCGCTTCTTCACGATACGGTGGAAGATTGCGGGGGCGCGGAACGGTTGCGCGATGTCCGGGAGAGATTTGGGGATGATGTGGCCCGGATCGTTGATGGTTGCACCGACACCTATGAAACGCCAAAGCCGCCATGGTTGGAACGAAAACGAAGTTACATCGAGCATCTCAAGGATTCCGATTTTTCGACGCGATTGGTGTCAGCATCCGATAAATTGCATAACACACGCGCGCTCCTGGCTGAGCTTCGACGAAACGGTCTGGAAGTGTTCGAACGGTTTGCGGGTAAGAAGGACGGTACACTTTGGTATTACCGGACGCTTGTGACTGCGTTTCGCCAGCATGGGGATCATGCCGATCTCATCGATGAGCTTGATCGGGTGGTGAGTGAGATTGAGAAGTTCGTGAGGGAATCGAAATAAAACCGCAGAGGACACGAAGAACACGGAGACCATCCACGAAAGTGTTCCCAGATTGAATGCAAGTCGGCAGTCGGTGAGGGCCCACTATAGTGCCGCAAGATAGCAGCTACGGGATTCATTTGCCGCAGTCAGCGACAGCGACTACAGCGCTCGGGGCAGGCTTTCTTCAATCTGATTGATCAATTCGGGAATATCGATCGGCTTGGCAAGAGAACGATGCCCCTCGATGCGGAGACCATTCTTTGCCTCAGGCATTGTGACTAACGCAGTGAGAAAGATTATTGGCGTGCTGCGCAATTCGGGGTCGGCCTCGATTTGTGCGGCTACTTCGGCCCCGTCTGTTTCTGGCATCATGATGTCCAGCAAAACGACATCCGGCCGAAAATTCCGGGCACTTTGATGAGCCTTGGCGGCCTCGTTTTCTTCGTGCACGAGATAGTGGCCGGCTTTTTCGAGAAGGATTTTGACCAGATGCGTACTTTCCCTGTCGTCATCAACGATCAGGATGCGCCGCTTTTCTTTGATCAGCGACCTGGCGATCGTATCGATCTCAGATTGATCGAACCAATAAACGTGAGACTGCGGTGGATCTTGTCCGACGACGTACGAGGCGTTGACGTTAAATCCATTCGCCCGTTCGACCACTTGGATCACGCCTGATACTTCGGAGTCTATCCCGTCTCTCACCGGCCTGAACGTCATGGTTTGCCCGTCAATTTTCTCAGCGGGAATTGGCAAGTTCACTGTCGGCGGAATGTAGCTCATAGTGCTTGCGTTAAGTTGATGCTGTCGCGTGTTGCAAAGAAAGTTCGGAGCACACCTAATCTGCGGACGTAGATCATGCATACCAGATCGGCGGTCAGCAGCCTGCGCTAAAGCTACGCCTTGCCAAGCAGACCGCTGCTACAGCTGTCGCATTCAAGATTTTGAATGAAAATCCAAGTCGTAATGTCTAACGCTCCCACTATGACCAAACTCATTGCGGTAGTAACGGCGGGACTCTTTGCGGCAGGCACGATGTTCGCAGGCGAACATGGCAACTGCACAAAGCAAGTCGGAAACGAAGCGAAGGCAGCGTGCCAGGTCTCATTGGCGAGCCTCAACCTCACACCCGATCAGAAGACAAAGATGGACGCCGCCATGGCCGACCATCAGAAGGCGGGTTGCTCCAATGCGAGCGAGGCCAAATATATGGAAACGGCAAAAGGAGTCCTCACTCCCGAGCAGTACGCGAAGTTCAAGGCCCAGTGCAAGAAAGGCGAAAAGGAAAAGACGCAGACCTGATCGCGGACTTGCAATCAGATTAACGCGCGCCGCGTAAAAGAGCATGTTTGCTCCACGCGGCGCGTTTTGTGTACCGGGAGAGCGCTCCGACTTCCGACGCTGTGCGAGACTTCCTAGAGCGGTCTAAATAAGAGCGTAGCCACTGTAGCCACGGCCCTATGGGCCGTTCTCATCGGTATGAAACGCAGCACTGGGGTTGACCGGCCACAGGCCGGTGGCTACAAGACTTTTTAAGCCGCTCTGGGTTTCCTGATTAATATTAAAAGCCGTGATTCCTTTCGGCCTAAAAATCACATATACGATTTTCGTTTGTGCGTTGGTGCCGATCTATTGGCGACAGTACGGCCCGGCCAATTTCCTTTGGTTCTCGGATATCGCTTTGCTCGCGCTCGTGCCGGCGCTTTGGCTGGAGAACGCGCTGCTCGTCAGCATGATGGCCATCTCGGTGGTCTTCTTTGAAGCACTTTGGAACATCGATTTCTTTTTCCGGCTCGCGACAAACAAGTCATTGATCGGTTTGAGCGCTTACATGTTCGATCCCAAGATCTCCTTGTTCATCCGCGGCCTGTCCTGTTTCCACATCGTCCTTCCGCTACTACTTCTCTGGGCACTTCACCGTCTCGGCTACGATCAGCGCGCTTTTATTTGGCAGACCGTTGGTGCACTGGTGGCCCTGCCGCTCTCATATCTGGTAAGCAACCCACAGGAAAATGTGAACTGGGTCTATGGCTTCGGCCAAAAACCGCAGACGATTCTGCCAGCGCCACTGTTCGTGATTCTTCTAATGCTGCTGTTCCCGGTCGCTGTTTATTTGCCGACGCATCTTCTTTTCTCCAGAATTTTCCGCGCGGCAGGCGCGTAAAACGAGCGCAATTGCTCCACGCGGCGCGTCTTGTGTACCGGGACTCGAAAATACCGAACGCCCAACGTCGCACATCGAACGCCGAATGAAGGAGAGGATCGCCATTTCCTATTCGAGATTGGGCGTTGGACGTTGGATGTTCGGCGTTGTTAAACTCTAAACTGCCTGAAATGAATCCGCCGCCTTTGCCGGTTCGAAAACGCTTCCCATGGATTATTTACTGGATTGTTCTGGCCGTGATCGCTCTCGTTGCGCTGGCGCCCATGGGATCGGTCGTGGCGTGTGGTCTAATCGCCAACGCAAACGGATGCAAAGTAGATGAAGGCTCCGTGCATCCCTGCATCATCAACGGGCAGGATTATGGACACCTTCTTTACACCCTCGGCGTGTTAGGTTGGCTGATGCTTGTTACTCTTCCCGCTGGCGTATTCGCGTTCGTCATTTGGTTAATCATTCTCATCCTTCATCGGGAGGCTTGGCAAAAGCGCGTCGCTATCGGGTTAATACGCAGCTGATTTATGAAAGATCTGACGACGGGCTCGGTCATGAGGCATCTGCTGCATATGTCAGCGTTCTTGGCCATGAGCATGGTGGTGCAGACTCTGTATTTGCTGGCCGATCTCTACTGGGTGGGACGTCTCGGGAAGGAAGCGATCGCGGCCGTCGGCGTGGCGGGCAACATCACGATGATTGTGCTGGCGCTCACCCAAATGCTCGGCGTGGGAACAACAACGTTGATCTCGCAAGCAGCTGGAAGAAAGGACCAGCCGCAGGCCGAACTGGTGTTCAATCAATCGTTCGTCATGTCGATCGTAATTGCGGTCGCCCTCGGCGTTGTCGGATTCATTTTGCGCACGGCGTATTGTGACTGGCTGAGCGCGGACGCGCCGACCGCCAGCCTGGCGAAAGCTTATTTGCTCTGGTTTCTACCGGGGCTTTTACTGCAGTTTCCTTTGGTGGCGCTGGGATCTGCGTTACGTGCCACCGGCATCATTAAGCCGACCGTCGGAATTCAAGTGTTCAGTGTGCTGCTCAATATTGTGCTGGCTCCCCTGCTGATTTTTGGGATCGGTCCGTGGCCAAAACTTGGAGTAACCGGCGCGGCGCTTGCTACCTTCATTTCAATTCTGGTCGCGGACGCGCTGATCGTGATTTATTTCGAAAAGAAATATCATTACCTGCGCTTTCGTTTTCCGCTGTTTCGCCCGCGTACAAAGATTTGGGGAGGAATGTTGCGGATCGGTGTGCCAGCGGGCTCGGAGTTTTTGCTGCTCTTCGTCTACATCCTGCTCGTTTACGCGATCATCCGCGGCTTTGGACCAGCAGCCCAGGCGGGTTTCGGCGTCGGCGCACGCGTCATGCAGGCGCTTTTTCTGCCGGTGGTGGCGCTCAGCTTTGCCGTGTCGCCCGTGGTAGGGCAGAACTTCGGCGGGCGCAGGGCGGATCGAGTCCGCCATTCTGTCTATTCCGCGATTGGCATCGCGTCGCTAATGATGCTCATGCTCACGTTGTTCGCGTTCCTAGCGCCGGCGGCGCTGATTCGCATTTTCTCACGCGACCCAAAAGTGATCGCTTTCGGCAGCGAATATCTTCGAATCGTTTCGTTGAATTTTATTTCAGCGGGAATTGTTTTTGTAACGTCCAGCATTTTTCAGGGAATCGGCAACACGCTGCCGCCGCTGTTCAGCTCGATGACGCGGCTGATCCTGTTCGCTGCACCCGCATTGCTCATCTCGCGAACGCCAGGCTTTGAGATTCGGCACATCTGGTATCTATCGGTGGGGTCGATCGTTCTCCAGATGTGCGTGAATCTGTTGCTGCTTCGGCACGAATTGGGAAGGAAACTTCGATTCGACGAACCCGAAACTTTCATTCCAGCAAGCGCGACGGCATCATAGATCGGTGGAGAAGTTGTCAATGTAATCCTGGCGTCACCGATTGCCGGCCCCTCTGTACACCACTTTGCCGTCGACGATCGTGGTTTGCACTTTCGCATTACGAATGGCTTCCGGTTTGAGGTCGAAAATGTTGTCACTCAGGATGACGATGTCGGCGAGTTTGCCAGGCGTGATGGATCCTTTCTTGTGCTCCTGAAATTCGGCGAACGCCGAGCCCATGGTATAGGCTTCCACCGCTTCTGGCAGAGTGATCTTTTCTTCCGGAAACCAACCATCGGGATTTTTACCATCTAGCGTGGCGCGAGTCACTGCAGCGTAAAGTCCCAAGATGGGATTGAGCGGAGCCACAGGCCAATCGGTTCCGAAGGCAAGCGTCACGCCGTGATCGAGAAAACTGCGCCAGGCGTAACTGTATCGTGCGCGATCGTGGCCGAGGCGTTTTTCCGCCCAACGGCCGTCGTCGATCGCGTGATAGGGCTGCATCGAGGCAATGACATGGAGCTTCGCAAATCGCTCGAAATCTTTCCGTGCCATGTGCTGAGCGTGCTCGACGCAAAAGCGCTGGTCGTGATAGCCGTGCTCCTTTTCGATATCGCCAAAAATATCAAGCATCATTGAGATTGCGCGATCGCCGATGGCATGAACACGTATTTGTAGTCCGGCGGCGTCGGCCCCCATTAACCGCTCGCGCATGGCGCTGGGCGGATGCATTTCGTCGCTCAACAGGCCGCTGTTGCCTGGATCATCGGCAAACGGCTCAAACATGTACGCCGTTCGCGAGCCTAGCGAGCCATCGGCGTAGCCTTTCACCCCGCCGAGTCGCAGATAACTCGAGCCCCACGCGCGACGAATGCCAACTTTCGCCTGGTCTCGCCAGTCCGTTTCCATCGGCACGGCGTAAATGCGCGCGGTCAGCTCACCGTTTTCCGCGAGCTTGGAATAAGCAGCCACGTCCGCGAACTCAGGGTTCATGTGCTGCACACTCGTGACGCCGAGCGACGCCGCATGTTCCAGCGCTCGGCGAGCAACGCGGACCCGCTGCTCGCGTGACATCGGTGGAATCGCCTTGTACATCAGCGTCATTGCTGCGTCCTTGAAAATGCCAGTGGGATTTCCGCTCGCATCGCGCACAATGATTCCGCCGGGAACGTCCGCGGTTTTGGCGTCAACGCCGGCGAGTCTCATTGCCGCCGAATTAGCGAGCGCCTCATGACCGTCATAGCGCTCTACGAAAATCGGAGTGGCGCCCGTCACTGCGTCAACGAGCTCTTTAGTCGGAAGCTCCGGCTTGGGCCATTTGGTTTCATCCCAGCGGCCGCCCAAAATCCATTCGCCTTTCGGTGTCTTTTTCGCCTGTGCCGCGATGCGCTTCCCGAACTCCTCCGGACTCGCAGCATCCGTAAGCTGAACTTGATCGAGCTGCGCTCCACCTTGAATGAAATGGACGTGCGCGTCGTTGAATCCGGGCAACACCAGCTTGCGGCCGGCATCGATCACTTTCGTTTCCGGGCCGCGCCATAAATCGATCTCTGCACTTGAGCCCACAGCCACTACGCGATCGCCAATGACAGCTACTGCTTCGGCTGTTGGATGCTGTTTATCTACTGTGTAAACGGTGGCGTTGGTGATGATCAATGTTGCCGACGGCTTCGGCTGAGCGTTGGCGTAGATCCCGGTCATAAGCATCAAAAAATAAATCGCAAGTTTGCATTTCATAACAAAACCCCCGAGGTCATCGGGCACCGGCGTGCCTTAGCCTTGCGGTTTAGGTGGTTCGCCGGGCTTTGCAGCTACGCCGGGTTTTGGAGGTGCAGCGCCGTCGTTATCGATCCACGCGCCGCTACGTCCGCACTTCGAGCGGTTGACTGTGTGAAATGCGCTGGCGATGTAAATAAAACCGTTCATTCAGGAGAAATACGAAGCACCAGCCAAGAACCAGACTGCTCAGGTTGTCACCGCGTAATCCACGCCGCGTGGGTTTTCGATTCTCTGCGATGCATTCAGCACTTCGAGTCCGACAACGTTACCGTCCTTGTCGTAATCGAGAATGACGCCCGGTTTATCTTCATCGCTTTCTTCGACCGGCACATTGCGGAAGAGAATTCGCAGCACATCGACTTCGGGGTCGTAGGTCACTTTCATAGGGTCACCTTCCAGTATTTCCTGATCTTACTCGTTCTGTAAACAGTCACAACCCTCGCAGGAATAACCGATTCGTTCACCATCACGCGAACCAGATACTGCTTCTGGTTGATGTCCAACCTCGATTGATAGCAGATTACCACGCCGTGTTCGGGTACTTTCTGCTCTGGGTTTTCCAGAATCGATTGTACGACGGCCAACGGAATACGGCGACGCGCAATTTCCTCGAGAACATGATCAGATAGATCGAAGTTCACGGGCCTGGGCGAAGAGCCGGCCTAGCCTTGCGGTTTCGGTGGTTGGCCGGGCTTTGCGGCTTCGCCGGGTTTGGGTGCAGCGCCGCCCGGAAGATCTTGGTCGGGAGCGGCG
>DASYDT010000152.1:0-29368 GCA_036499425.1 Candidatus Udaeobacter sp.
TTTGGCGCAAGCGAAGCCGCAATTGCTTCAAAACGCGGATCGTCCCGCAATGGATCCCAGAACAGATTGAGACGGAGATTGCCGTAAGTAACATGGCTCCCTGGCAGCTTCGCTGCCTCAGTCAATCGTTCGATTGCGCGATCCTTGTCACCTGTCCAGGCATAAATGACAGCGAGGTATTGAATGAACATTGCGCCATCGATGGCGCTCTTGCTGACCGGCATCAGCTCGACCGCGCGCTCACCTTCGCGGGTGGCGTCCTCTTTGTTTCCCAGAGCAGCATCAACCACACCGCTCGCGCAAAGAGCCGCTGCGTAATCGGGTTGGTCGCGCACGATCTGCTCAAGCTCGCTTCGAGCGCTGGCAAACGCTGCGCGAGCTGCCGGTTCGTCCCCGCGAAGCCGGGCGACAAGGCCGCGCCACCAACTGTCGGGGAATGGGATGTTTTCGTCGTAGCCCCCACCTGTCGGCATAGCTGCCAACACGCGCTCGGCGGCAGAGGGGTCGCGCTCGCTCAAGACAAGGTCGAGCCATTGCAAAACAATAAAAGGCGCCGCGTTTGGGTTTTGGGTGAGGGCCGTCTCAATTGTCGCGTGTAGCGCGCTTGGATCAGAACGCCATTGAAGATCAACCCAGGCGCGCCACACTTTGATCGCAATATCATTTGGAGCCATGGCCAGCACCTCATCAAGGGTCGCAGCCGTTTCTTTGTAGCGCCGCAAAGCCTGGTAAGTAAGGGAGATTTGCTGGAGTATGGTAAGATCGCGCGGGTCCAACGCCAGCGCCTGCTTCATTTGCTCGAGGGATTCCTGCCAGTGACCCTGCCGTCGATCGATGTAGCCGGCCATCAGCGGAATTCGCGCCTCGTTAGGCAACGTGCGCCGGGCGGCAGCCAGCTCCTCGCGGGCACGATCGTACGCCTGATAGGCCCAATAGAGATGCTGTGCGAGGGCGAGGTGAGTCTCTCCAGAATCCGGGCGCAGACGGCGAATCGATTCTATCGCCGCTTCGGACAATTGAAGGCGCGCAGCGGTGTGATCGAAACCGAGGAAATAAACGCGGTCATGCGCTCCCGCGAGCTGACCATAGGCATCAAAGAACAAGGGATCGCGCGCAACAGTCTGATCGAGGAATCGAACGGCCTCGAGTAAATCGTCTTTTACCCGCGTGCTGAACGGGATGCCATTGATCAGGTCTTTGGCTCGCAGATATGCGTCGTAGGCGATAAGATCCGTAGTCGGCGGCTCTTGGATGGCCGCTTTTTCGGTGGATGAGACATTAACTCCGAGTCGATCTGCGACTCTTTGTGCGATTTGCGTTTGGAGAGCAAATACATCATTCAGATCCCGATCGTATTCCTCCGCCCAAAGCCGAGAATCGTTCCGCGCATCAATTAACTGGACGTTCAGATGAATCCTGCCGGCGTCCCGTCTCACACTTCCGACGAGCACATACGCTACATTCAACGCACGCCCGATGTCCTGTGTGTTGTGCGCGCCGCGGTACTTTGCCACGCTGGTGTGGCTGATGATTTTCAGGTCCGCCACTTTCGCCAGCTTTGTGGAGATACCATCGTAAACACCGTCGGCGAAAAACGTATTTTCTTTGTCCGGACTAAGACTTTCAAAGGGCAACACAGCAATGCCGGCTGCCGGGTCACTGTTCTCAGCAGCAACTCGGTTATTCCAAACCAGCACGCTGACGGCTATCCCGAGTGCGAGCAAGAGCGCCGCCATTCCAGCAAACATTGGATTGCGCCGTGACCATCGCCAGAGACGCACCGGCGGCGAAACTGGCCGCGCGATAATGGAACGGCCCTGGAACCAGCGTTCAAGATCTTCGGCCAGTTCGCCAGCTGAGCGGTAACGGGCATGTGGCTCGCGTTCCAAACATTTGGCACAGATTGTTTCCAGATCGCGATCGTGCGCTGGCGTCAGGCTGCGCAATTTGGGCGCGGGCTTTTCAGTCGTCTGCTGAATGACCTTCAGCGCGTGCTCACCTGTGAATGGCGGCCGGCCAGTTAAAAGATGGAACAAAACCGCACCCAAACTATAGACGTCAGCCGCGGGCGTAAGTTTTTCCTCCGAGCCCTTCACTTGTTCGGGCGCAATGTAGCCTGGCGTCCCGAAAATGCTGGGTGTGCGCGTCAAATCGTTGTTTGGTTCCAGCCATTTTGCTAATCCGAAATCGCTGACCAGCGGTTCGCTCTGGCCGTCTAGTAAAATGTTCCCCGGTTTGAGATCGCGATGGAGGATTCCCTGGCCATGGGCATATTGCACCGCGCGCGCCACCTTGGCCATCAACGCCACAGCGCGCCGCGGCTCGCTGCGCAACGCTGGAGCCGCTTCGAGCAAACTGCCGCCGCCAGCAAACTTCATGCTGAAGAAGGGCAACCCCTCTTCGCTCTCGCTTACTTCATAAATTGGCAGAATGTTCGGGTGATCAAGGTTGGCCGCAGCCTGAGCTTCCCGCCGAAAGCGCATCAGCGTGTCCCGCGAATCAGCATGGCAGGATAAAATACGCTTCAACGCCACAATGCGCCGCGAATGCCGTTGGCGCGCCCGATAAATTACACCCATTCCGCCGCGCCCGATTTCCTCCAGAATCTGATAATTGCCTAACAGCCAATCCGCGTCATGTCCGTGAATTCTGCTGAGCAGGTCATCCAGCGTTTCCTCGGTCTGCGGCTGATCGCCGTTGCCGTCAACACCTGTGGAAAGAAGACAATTCAGGCAAAGACCGCGACCAACGCGCGATGCCGACCCACACTTTGGGCAAATGCCTGACTCACTCTGGAGAGGCAGGGAAAGAGAAACGCCAGGGGAACTCATGCGGAAACGCGATGGTAGATCGAGTTTAGAAGGTTGCAAAGCGCAAAATTGAGAATTCTTTTTTTTATTCACTCGACGATTTGCTGCGTCCTGCGTGCAAAACCGAAACACACAATTGAGCACGTGGAATGATTACGTCCATCGGGCAAATCCTGCCAGCCACGTTTGGCAAGTGCACCGAACGTTTTGGCTTACGGACTTTTGTTCGCGACGTGCGAACGGACGAGATGGCAAAGTTGGTGAAGACTTTACCTGGGCGGCTACTCCGAGGCCGCCAGGGCCGCGCAAAGATAGCGCAATTCGTCGTCGATCTCCTTAGATTCCCCCACGGTTTGAGCGACTTCCTCGCGGAGCAGGCCGCGATAACGGTCGCGCAACCGGTATACGAGATTTTTCACTGCTGTTTCCTGAAGGCCGAGTATCCTGGCAAATGTTGCGTACGATACGTCTTCCCGCTCCGCAGCGAGACAACTGCTCAGGACATCAAAGATGCGCCGTCGGCCGCGTTTTTCACACTCGTCACCCAATCGGCGCAGCGCTCGCTCGACCACTGTCGCCGCCCAGCGCACGTCGAAAATTCTTTCTGGCGGCCAGTTGTCCGATTCCTGTTTGGGAATCGACAAGTGAGATGGCGCTTCCGCCATCCAATCGTCCCAGGAAACAAAACGCAGATCACCGCCGCGTTTACGCGCCGAACGTTTATCGACTTCGTCCTGCAAAAAACGCTGCAACGCCTTGAGCAGGAGTGACCGGAACCTTCCTCTGTTTCGATCAGCAGACTGAAGGAGACGACCCTTGAGTACCCGGGCGAAAAAGTCCTGGGTCAAATCTTGTCCATCGGGAACCGAGTGGCCCTGGCGGCAGATGAAAGCGAAAACTGGTCGCCAGTAAATTTTGCAAAGCTGGGCTAGTGCAGCCTGCGCCTCCGCGTCATCGCTTCCAGAGTCCGTGCAGGACAAAACGATGCTCCAACGCGTGGTCGTGAACTGCGCATGGCAGTGGCCGTCATGGGGGGTATCCCTTTTCACCGTCGCCCATCATCTCATTTGTGCGTTTGTTACGCAAGCCCGGTGATAAGGACTGCCGGCGGGCGTGCCGCAGAGAGAGACGTCGCCATGTCTTGGAAAGCGATTGAGGTCAGATTTCTAACTTTTTTTGAAACTTCACCCCGAAAAATCCGAAGAAGATACTGAACTAGTAATAACGAAAGCCTAACGCCTAACCCAGCATAAGGGCTCCGCGGGAAACCGCGGAGCCCTACCTGGACTTTGCAAAACCTAACCGGAGATAAACAGTAATGGAGACGCAGCCTGAGATCGTGGGGACTGAGTCGGAGGTTGAAGGTCGGTCGCTTTCGCTCTTTCAGTACTCTGAAAGTGCCGGTGAGGAACCGGCAAAAATACGGATCCTCGTGCTGGATGCCCAACCGCTGCTCCGTCAGGGGATCAGCGCATATCTTAATTCGCAGCCGGACATGATGGTGTGCGGTGAAGCTGGCAGCGTCGCGGACGCACGGAGAACGATCGCCGAATGCCAGCCGCAATTTGTGGTAACCGCATTGCGGCTGGGCGCGGGAGACAGCCTAAAATTGATCAAGGAGCTAAAAACCCACAACCCAAGGCTGTGCGTCCTGGTGTACTCCGCATTCGAGGAAAATATTTTCGCCGAGCGCGCCATACGCGCGGGCGCGAGCGGTTACGTCATGAAACAAGCGCCCAGCGAAAAGCTGGCGACCGCTGTTCGCGAGATTATGAAGGGCGGCATTTACGTCAGCCGGGAATTGGCTCTGAGCGCATTCCGCAAATCGCTTCAGCGGCACCGGAAGGATAATCACACGCCGAGATCAGGTGCTTGTCTTGAACAGTTGTCCAACCGCGAGATGCACATTTTCCAATTACTCGGATCGGGGCTCGGCACCAAGCAGATCGCGGCGTCGTTGGATTTGAGCGTGAAAACGATCGAGAGCCACCGGGAAAACATCAAACATAAGCTGCGTCTGCGCTCTAGCGGAGAAGTGCGGGAGCGCGCCACCAAATGGGTGGAGCAAAACCTCAGCAGAGAAGACCACATTTTCCGAGCTGGCCGGCCATCGACCAAAGCTACTACCCGTCGCGCCAGTTACGACGGAAACATAAAAGATTGCTAGCTGCGCGAGGGCTTCGCGGGCAACCGCGGGGCCCTCGTTGTTTCTATACCGGTCCGCTGCCTGCCAGGTCGTAACCGGGTCAAGACGCGTGGACGACGCGCACGCCGGATTGTGATTAGGTGCGCCTGCCTTAGGCAGGGGTGCGTGGGTACGACACGCGCGCTGAGCAATTGCGCGTGAGCAGCAATGAGAGAGGTCAGGAACGATCCGGCCACGGCGGCCTCCCTGATTTAGAGCCACACTAATACGCTCTTTGTAGCTTGATCAATCGGTTCCCGCAAAATGCTTTCGGGCGATTTGTGATAAACTAAAACTCTCTGATCGTCGGTCGATGATGCTTGATTTCAGACTTAGCGAATACACCCCATTTGGGCGGCCTATGAACTAGCACCAGAGCGCGAATCGTCACTTTATATTGGTAGCATCTTCCCAGCGAATGGCCGCGCGAAGCAACTCGCCTAGGGAGCTGACACCGAATTTTTCTTTTGCGCGGGCGCAGTAAGCTTGAACAGTTTTCAGACTCAGGTGCAGGTCTTCAGCGATCTCTGAAGTCGTCCGCCCTTGGCCGAGGAGCCGGAATATTTCCAATTCGCGATCACTTAAACGCTCCACCGGGGAGGTCTCTGCCGGTTTGTGCGATGCGCTGAGCCGGCGGGTGATGCTGTTGACGACCCTTTCGCTTACGTAAACACCACCCTCAATTACGCGACGGATACAAGTTAGGACACTCTTGGTGGTCTCGCGTTTCATAACATAACCACGCGCGCCAGCGCGCAGAGCGCGCTCGGCATACAATGCTTCGTCGTGCATCGAAAGGACGATCAGAGCAACCAGCGGAAATTGGCTCTCTAGATTTTTAATTAGTTCCAATCCCGATTCATTTTTGAGGGAGATATCGATAAGCGCGACGTCTGGCCGGGCTTTTGCAATGCCAGTGATGGCACCGGCCGAATCTTCCGCCTCGCCACAGACAATAAGGTCGCTCTGTTCATTGATAAGATTAGTGAGTCCTTCACGGACCAGCGGATGATCATCAACAATAAAAATCCGACGTCTGCAGGCAGTAGCGATCGCAGGATTTTCGTTCATATTGCGAAATCTGATTCGCTGTGATTGGGAATCATTAGCTTACACGACGCAACCGTTCCACTGCGGCCGTTACGCTGGACTCTCAACGTTGCGCCAATTAACGCCGCACCATGGCGCATCAAGCGAAGCCCAAGTCCGTTTGAATCTGACAGTTGATCTGGAAATCCGATTCCATCATCTTCGATTGCGAGGGTAAGTTCGGAGCCATCCATGGAGACGCGAATGTCGATTTGCTCTGCGGCAGCGTGTTTCGCCGCATTCGTGGCCGCCTCCTGAGCGATTCTGTAGAGCTGCGTTGCAACCACGGAATCACGCATGGGAATTGCTTCTCGCCCGTGAAAAATGCAGTTGGTGGCGAATCGCTCGCTTATATTCTCGGCAAGGCCGTCCAGGGCTACGCTTAAGCCGTCTGCTTCCAGCTCCGGCGAAAAGAAACCCCTGGCCAGATTACGCGTGAGATCGATCCCTTCTTCCAGATAGTGTACCAGTTTCTCTACCTCCGTTACCTCCGGCGCCGATTTTGCGGCAAGCTTCTCCTTCAACACTTGGGCTGCAAGAGCGGTGCCTGTCAGGTGTTGGCCAAGTATATCATGTAGATCCTGTCCCAAGCGCCGTCGTTCGCGATCCGCCACTTGCGCGATTTCCCGGTCCAGTCGCTGGCGCTCGGCCACCTCGCGCTGCAAAGCGAGCGTCCGATCTTGAACACGTCGATCCAACTCACGGACGAGTGTCCGCAGCTTGGATAACAAACCGGCAAACAACGCATAAGAGACCAAAGCCATCCCGGCATTCCAAAAACCGACAGCAGGGATTCCGGCTGCAACATCTGACAGCAGCGATACGGCAATGCTGATGACGGCAATTCCGAGAGCGGTAAGCAGGCTGTCAAACCAGGCGGCCAAAGAAATCGGCAGAAGATAAAAAAGAAGCAGCGGCCGCTCGTATCCAGTCAAATAATCGATGTATCCTATGACGCCGACGAGGAAGAAGCACATCACTACCGTAGCCTTGCGAGAAACCCTGAAGTAAGAACTGTGCAGATTGGCTACGATTTCGTCGAGCTTGGTTCGACGCGGAGCTGTGCCGAAGGATCTATCCATGATCTTCATAAATCCGGCAAAGCGGGGAAAATTCAAAGCGATGTTTTTGTTTGTTGGCATCAACAAGTGCACCTCATGTCCCGCAGGAACTGTTTCCTACGAAGTGCGATTCCCACTTCGCCCAAGAAACTCATGTAGCGCTTTCAGCGGCGAATAGGTCCCCTTGGACCGCTGCCGTCGAGCGCGAGAATGCTCGATGATCGATTTCCCGCCTTTGGGTTCTTTTGCCAATCTCTCGGCCCTCGCGGTGCTGTTTGCACTCTTATCCTCCAGCGCTGCGATTTTCTGCCGCGCCTTCGAATAGTTGCTGGCCAGAGTTGCAAAAAAATGGAAGCGTTCGTCGAACGCAGCTTCTATTTCTTCGACAGCCTCAGTGGAACCATCGAGTGGTTGGGGGGTCTCTTCGACTTGCTGGCAAAGCTCTGCGGCTTGGTCCACGAGGCTCCGATTGGTTTGACGGTCGTCAATTTTAAAGTCAGCGGGAACATTGGAGCTATTGATCCGTTGCACAAGCGGTTCCAGGCATTCCGGCGCGTAGGGTTCGCCAAGGAAATTGAAAAGTGATCGCAGCGTCGCTTCCGGAGTATCTACGAGATCGGAATGCCGCAGTCGAAAGACAATGCGGGGACCATAAGCACGCTCAGCCAGAAGACAGTTACTCACTGTGCGCACCCAATAACGGTATGCTTCCTCCTGATTAGCGACCAAGCTCTGTCCGCTAACCCTAGGAAACAGCAGCATCGATTGGACAACTGAAGTCACATCGCGGAAGACGTGGACGAATAGCGCATCTGGAAAGAGCTTGCGCAGGCCACAAATGTGGAAGGAATACTCCGGCGTTCCGTCCACCCATCGCGTCTTTACGTCATACTGTGGGACGAAGCAATGACTCGGAATACTTGGCCCAGCAGCGCGTCTCCACCGGTTTCTATCAAGATCAAGACGGTGGCGCAGGATAAGGTCGTTAATGCTTTTGCCAAAGGCGGCGAAAAAGTCCGCCTTCTCCACATTCATCGAACTCAAAAGTGAGTACTCGCCGCGTGCGGTTCCAATTTGATAGTAAATGGCGAGATCAATAGCCAAGTCTCCCATCCAACCAGACTCTTCGAGCGGAATAATGTTTGGATGTTTGCCTAGGCACCAAGTAAGAATACTTGTGCCTGACCGGGGCGATCCAACGACAAAGATCGGTTTATTCGTTCCGTCTTCCATTTCAGTTGCCTAGTCGGAAGCTTTCCTCAGGCGCAGCCAACCGTTGATGTTGGCTCTTTGCGTTCCGGCCGACACAGCGGCTTTAGTTCCGGCTGTTCAAATGATCCGGTAGAATGATGGGCGGCGACAGACGGACGCCGCCTAATATTAGTGTCGGATCAAATCCTACGTAGGCCCCGGGTGATATCGATCAGGGCAAGCTTAGATGGGGCTTTTTTTCGCCGGGCAGTCCACATCCGATCAAGTCGCGCAGTCGGGAAAGCGTTTTCCCTCGAGTTTGCCCGTACGCGAACCGCTTCGTGAAGCGTCGTTATGACAGCTGCGATAAAAAAGCAGCACAGGGACCCGCGATTGCGAGCGCTGCCTGAGTCATTATACAGATGGGCAGCGCCGAGTGATTCAGTTTTTCAATTATCCGTCGTGCTTTTTGATAGGCGTGATCCACTGTCGCGACATATCTGACCCGTTCTGTAAATGCAGCCTCCATTTCATCAGCCGCAGCACGCGAAGCCCTAGTTGGCTGGGGAGTTTCTTCTATTTCAGCATAAAGCCGCGTCGCCTTTTTGACGACCGCTGGATTGGTACCAGCGTCGTCAGCTTTAAAATCGGGCGGCACATTGGAACTATTGATGCGTTGCACAAGCGGCTCGAGACATTTGGCTGTATACGGCTCTGCCAAGAAATTAAGCAAGGAACGCATCGCTGATTCGGGATTATTGATCAAGTCTGCGTATCGGATTCGATGGACCACGCGCGGCCCGTAAGCCTGCTCAGCCTTGATACATGCGCCAACCGTCCGAAGCCAGTAATTGTAAGCCTCTTCTTCACTAGGAACCAAGTTGGTCCCCGCTATGCGATGGAAATTGAGCATTGAGCGCACCACAGCGTGAACGTCCCGAAAAATGTGCACGAAGACAGCATCCGGAAAAAGCTTACGTAAACCACAGATATAGAAAGAATACTCTGGCGTTCCGTCCACCCAACGTCTCTTAGGTTCCGACGCTGCACTGGCGACTCTCAACGCACATGAATAGGCGCCGCGCTGTTCTTTGCGTTTTCTTTCCAGATGCTTGCGATGACGGAGGATCAAGTTGTTGATGCTCTCGCCGACGGCTGCGAAAAATTCGTTCTCCGGGATATCCATCGCACTTAAGATGGAGCGGTCGCCGCGTGCCGCGCCAATTTCGTACCCAATAGCGACATTAACCGAGAAGTCGCCCATCCAGTTCGACTCCGGCACCGGAAACATGTTCGGGTGCTGGCCCAGACACCAGGTTAGAATGCTGGTTCCCGAGCGCGGCGAGCCCACCACAAAAATTGGCTTGTTTATCTGGTCTTGCATTTATGTATGTCAGTTTGTCTTCCCTAGTCGCCTGCGCATCCAAAAGCTGCCGCCACCCCACCATGGTGAATTGGTAAAGGTGGCCTTCAGTTCTTCCATGTAACGGTGAGCCAGGTATGTATTAGCCATCAACACTTCGAACTCGGAATTAAAGCTCAGAAATGCTTGGAGTAGATATTGCTCTGTCCAAAAGCGAAGTTCATCCATTACCCAGTCGCGCCGATAATCAAAAGGTAAAAAAATATCGTGAACGTGCACGATCACGCCCGGCTTGAGACGCGGCAACACTTCCAGAAAAAGATAATTCACGTCTCCGCCAATTTTCACCGTATGAGAACTATCGATGAACAGAATGTCGCCTGAATCAAGTTGCGAGAAAAATTCCAGACCGAGGTCTTCCACCTTTTTCTCTATCAGGGACTGCAGTCCGCGAAATCCCTGCCGGAGAAAATCAAGCGGAAACGGCTCAATACAGATCAGCGCTGAGTCTTTGTTTTTTGCAATGGCCTCGGCTGCGACGAGAGACGAAAACCCACTGCCCACCTCGACAATCAACCGTGGTTGAAAGTGGCGGATCATGCAATAAGCGACGAGCGCGTCGGTGCCGTCAAAGAGCCCGTTGTTAAAATAAAAATGGCCCGGTTCACCGGTCGGCCCCACCCGGAAGTGATCATATTCGTGCCGAAATTTTGGAAAGTGATTCCGCAGTAGATCGAGCTGGATCGTTTCGTTCATGTCAATGCCAACCAATTTGCCCGGGTGGTCCCAGAGAGTCTCGGGCAAGGACCGCGTATCAGGAATCGGTTGGTAGAAATGCACTGGTGTCACATGAAAACCGTGTCGCTCCCACAACCGAAAGATCTCGGGGAAATTTGTGGTGTGAAGGCAACGCGGCAGGACTTTGGCGAGAAAGCGTGACAGCAGAGTGACGTCGATATTTCCGCGTGTTACCTCGAGCGCGACTTCATCTAAAAGCGGGTGCGACGAGTTGCTATCGCGCCTCACCTTCACCGAATCAAGCTGTCTGTCGGGTTGACTGGCCGGGTAAAGGCGGAATTCGTATTCTATCGAGTCCGCAATCCAGTGAATTTCGACCCGCCCAGATTTTCCTCCCCGGGTCACGAGTTTTTCTTCAGGCGCGGAAGTTGCAACACGAATCTCGCCGCCACTTGGATCATTTGTTTCCCATGACACCGCGACGTGCGACCCTTGTTCTGGAGCCAGGGGGTTCGGCGTTGCCGCGATCTTGCCCGTGATTGTCTGTGGTTGAGCCTTATTCACTCGTTTGAAAGCCCAAAACCTCGCCCGCCTCACGCACTTATCCCAACAGCAGGGTCGCGTTGTTTCAAGCTATCAGACCGCACTTCGGCAGGCTGGACGTGTTGATTATTGAACAAGCGCTCCAACCTCTCGCGGGCGACCTCAGTAGAGTATAGTAAGCGACTTTTTTCGATCCCATTTTGCGATAGCCGGTTCCAAAGTTCAGCGGACTCGTAGAGCGTCACTAAGGCCCGGGCAAATTCTTCCGGTTCATCCGCGACGAGAACATCTTCGCCGAAAGTAAGCTCCATGCCTTCCACGGCTACGGAGGTTGCGACGACTGGCACACCCCACGCCATACTCTGGTTGATTTTGCCCTTTACACCCGCACCAAATCGTAATGGCGCGACTGATAACCTGACGCTCTCAAAAAAGGGACGGACATCCCTTTGCACTCCCGTGATCACAATGCGTTCGCCGGCCAACGCACCGATTTCGGGCGGCGTTTTATCCCCGATAATGTAGAACTTAGCCTCGCGCAGGCGTTCCCTTACCATGGGATAAATCTTCTGCAGAAAAAAAAGAACAGCATCAGTATTCGGTCTGTGCTGGAAGCCGCCGATAAAAAGAAAATCCCGCCGCAGTTCAAATGGAGTGCTTGAGCCCGGAATATCCACAATGTTCGAAACGAGCTGAATGGACTTTTCAGGCCACTTGTCCTGGAGAAGCTTCTGTTCAACGCTGCTGGTAACCCAGGTCTCATCAGCCTGGCTGATGAGAGCATGTTCCAGTTTCTCTTTCTCCCGCGCTTTTTCTAGCGCCTCCGGGTGCGTCATGATTTGAGCTTCTCTGTGCGCACGAAGAGAGTGTAAATCAACAGTATCGAAAATAATTCGGCTTTGGGGCGCATGCAGCCGGGCATCCGCGATGTGTTTGCGGGCAAAATCACACCGGCTGAGGATGACAACGTCAAATTCGGAACCGTGCGAAATCAGATAGTCGCGGACCTTTTTAACATACGGATGACGGGCGATCTTGATTCCGCGCCTACGTAATTCATCTCCGTAATGTAGGACATCAGTCAGATTGTCTGGAATGAAAGTGATGCGATGGCCAAGCTGGTGAAGGAGCTTTAGGATTTGAAACATCCGCAACGATCCTGAGTCCTTGTCGGGAATAGGAATATGGTGGTCGATCACAAGAATGTTTTTGCGACCAGGGGGCGCTTGAGACAGGAATGCGACATCGCCGTTGGCTGGTCTGGTTATCAGTTCAGCGGCCCATCTTTCGGCAAATGTCGAGCGATTAATAGTCTGATGCTTTTTTGTACCCGTTGAAAGATCGGTTCCGCCCGTCGCTCCCTCGTAGTGGATGACTTCGCTGAGCGGCTGATACAGTACCTCGTACCCGGCCCGGCGAACCTTGAACGCCAGATCGGTGTCCTCGTAATAGGCCGGTGCGTAACGCGGATCGAACCCGCCGACGCTTTGAAACAGCGCCTTAGGAATCATCAAAGCCGCTGCCGAACAATAATCTACTTCGCGCAGATAATTGTATTCAGGTTTCCCTGGATCATCGGACTTGCCATAATTCCACCCTGAAGCATCTCGCCAGATGATTCCGCCTGCCTCCTGCAAACGGCCATCTGGATAAACAAGTTTCGAGCCGACGATGCCCGCATGCGGCTCTTCGGAAAAGGTGCCCAGCAGCGCGCTCAACCAGCCGTCTCTGACAAGCGTGTCGTTGTTAAGGAAGACGAGATATTTGCCGCGCGCCTTTTCGGCACCGCGGTTGCACGAAGCAATGAAACCGGAATTAGTCCCATTGCATAGATAAACAACCCCTGGTATCTGCGGGATAGCCTCCGCGGTCTCATCCGTAGAGCAATCATCCACAACGATCACCTCAAAGCGCTCCGTTCCCTGACGTTCCTGAAGTGAAGCCAAGCACGCCTGGGTGAAGCAAAACTGATTGAACACCGGAATGATGATTGAAATTTCGACCTGTTCGTGAACCGGAAACTCAATCCGACGCGTTGGCACGGGAGGTTCAACAGGCGCCAATCTTTGCCCACGGGCTGAAAGTGCGCCTGAAATCAGCCCTTGGATTTCGTCATCAATCGCAGCAACCTCGGGATGGCTCGCTCGCCACTTTTGGTAAGCCGTGACAATCTTTTCCAAATGTCCATAGCCTAACAAGTCGCGCGACCGCTGCGGAGAAAGTCTTGCCTTTAAGGCGGCAACTGGATTTGCCATTCGCCAACGCGCCGAAGAGCGGAGCTGGCCTGCTGCGGTACACGCGTCGTCCAAGAGCCGGCACAGCCTTTTTGCGGACTGCAACTGTTTACGCAGGCGGTTTCGGACGTCTTCCTGTCGCGCTTCACTCTCCGCCAGACTGATGCTTCGATCGCGAAGCAGCTCATTCGTCTGCTCAAGGTGGGCCCTAAGCTCTTCGACTTCTCTCTTGTGCCGAGCTTCTGCCTGAGCAAGCAGCTCGTGCTCCAAATGTTGGATCTGTGCAATCGTTTCCGGAACGGAGGCATTTAGTCGAGTGACCGCTCCGGCAGGCAAATCGGGTTCTCCCTGCTTCGCACCTTGTGAGGTGCTTCGTGTCTTCCCTTTGGCTTCGTTAATCAAAGCGCGATAGAATTGGATTACTTCGCTGGAGACACGAGCGTCAATGAGGTTGTCAATACTGAAGCGAGCGTGCCGTTTTTGTCTTCTTACGAGTGATGCAGCGTTGGCTACTTCCGCGTCGGGCAATCCGATGAAATGTGCAATTCGCCGCAACTCGCTTTCCGGGTCTTCGAAAAACAAATCGTAGTGAGTCACAAGCTGCTGTTGCGCGGTTGCTGCCTCGATCAGACGCCGGTTGTAAATTTCCCAGAGGCGCAAACCAAACGAATACGAAATCCCATTTCGCTCCCGCATTGAGTACGCGACTTCCAGCGGATTGCGCACCATGATGAGGGTTTTCAGTCCGGGCAAAAGATTCTGCCAAAATGGCAGCGCCAAACTGTTGCGCGGATCTTTCCAGCCCCAGACATCAGCCGAATCAAATCCTTCGATCAGCAGTCGCGCCTTCATGCGCAGCGGGTCGAGCCGTGGGTCGCTGAAATTCTCGTCGGCCTTGGGCGGCAGGTCCCACGCGCCGCCGAGCTCGTTCAACAATTCATCGTTTACTGCCACGAACCCGAGATGTTCCCAGAACCCCTCGGGGTTATCAGCCTGCGGAGGCATCAATGCGCTTTCCGGACCAAGGTAAAGCCCGCAGGCGTGCAATAGCCTGGTGAGCATCGACGTTCCTGAACGATGGGCGCCGGCGATGCAAATCGCCTTGTGAGTGTCCGCAGTATTTTTCACTCGAAACACTTAAACAACGATGCGCCGCCGAGTGCGTCAAGCCGATTAGTCACTACAGCACACTGGTGATCTGGTGCTTCTCCCGCGGCGGTTCCGCACAATGTGAAATCTTCGTCGCACAAATCCCAGCTCCATCTAAGTTTCCCAACGATGCAACGAAATGACGGCCGTGGGCGCGATGAGAGCCGTCCGCTTAATTTTGAGTTGAACGTGGCGCCGCATGCTAGCGGCTCAGTACTCGTCTCAATGGGGCCGCGCGTGATCTGCGCCGTCACGATCGAAGAAGCAGTGCCGCGGTGGATGAAGGAGCAGGGAGTGACTGGTGGCTGGCTTACTGCTGAATATTCGATGCTTCCGTATTCGACTCAGCCACGCAAACCTCGCGATATTGCGAAAGGCCGCATCGACGGGCGTAGCGTGGAGATTCAACGCTTAATTGGCCGGTCGCTGCGCGCGGTGGTCGATCTCAAAAAGCTGGGGCCGCGCACGATCTGGGTCGATTGTGATGTATTGCAAGCCGATGGCGGGACGCGTACCGCCGCAATAACCGGCGCCAGCCTGGCGCTGGCCATAGCTTGCCGGAGGTTTGTACGGGAAAAGAAGCTCGACGCGCCGCCTATGCAAAAGCTGGTCGCCGCAGTAAGCGCCGGCATTCTAGATGGACAGGCGATAGTGGATCTTAATTACGAGGAGGACAAGCTCGTGACTGTTGATTTTAATCTTGTGGCCACCGAAGACGGCGAATTCGTTGAAGTACAGAGTTCCGGCGAAGAAGCGACGTTTGCCGGATCACAGCTGGACGAAATGCTCGCACTCGGGCGCAAGGGCATCACCACACTGATTGGCGCGCAGCGCGCGGCCTTGGCGCGAATGATGGTGACGCCGCCGGAGAGTTAATGGGATTGTAGGGCGTCTGTGTCAGACGCTGGTTTGATGTTCTGCATTGGCGTTTCACAGAAACGCCCTACAATTACCGCCCGAAATGAAGCGGGCGTTGATCACCGGCATTACCGGCCAGGACGGAAGTTATCTCGCGGATCTGCTGCTTGAGAAAGGCTATGAAGTCCACGGGATCATCCGCCGCGCCAGCACATTTAACACTTCGCGCATCGACCATCTTTACGCTGATCCTCACGTCAATGGTGTGCGACTGTTTCTGCATTACGGAGATCTCAGCGACTCCGTGAATCTTGTGAAGCTTCTTTACGAATTGAAGCCGGACGAAATTTATCACCTCGGCGCGCAAAGCCACGTGCGCGTGAGCTTCGACATTCCGGAATATACTTCAGATGTCACCGGCGTGGGTACCATTCGAATTCTGGAAGCAATCCGCGAATCCGGATCGCGTTCCCGTTTTTTTCAGGCGTCGAGCAGCGAAATGTTTGGTAAAACGCAACAGACGCCGCAAACCGAGAAGACGCCCTTTTGGCCGCGCAGTCCCTACGGTGTGGCAAAGGTGTTTTCATATTGGGCGACCGTTAATTATCGGGAGAGCTACACCCTTTGCGCCAGCAACGGGATCATGTTTAACCATGAAAGCCCGCGACGCGGCGAAACGTTCGTCACCCGCAAAATCTCGCGCGCGGTCGCCGCGATTAAGCACGGGCTACAAAAAGAATTGTTCCTCGGGAATCTCGACGCAAAACGCGACTGGGGATATGCGCCTGAGTATGTGGAGGCCATGTGGCGAATTTTGCAACTCGACGAAGGAGATGACTTCGTGCTGGCTACCGGCGAAACCCACAGCGTGCGCGAGTTTGTCGAAGCCGCCTTCGCGCACGCCGATCTGGATTGGAAGCAATTCGTAAAGCACGACCCGCGTTACGAGCGACCAGCCGAGGTAGACCTTCTGCTTGGTGACGCTTCAAAGGCGAAGAAAATTCTCGACTGGGAACCAAAAGTCCGATTTCACCAACTTGTGCGAATCATGGTCGATGCGGACATGAAGCTGCTCTCGCGCGAAACGCCCAGAGAACATCTTGGCAAACTGCCTTGAGTGACGCAGACAATCGTGTCTGCGAGGAAACATGCGTGGCGTGCAGACACGGTTGTCCGCAGCGCGCTCAAACGCTTAGTGGAGCGCGAGCGTTCCGCGGGGAAGAAACCCTGGGATTGCTGACGTCAGCGAGGTATCGACAATCGTCACCACAGCACCAACTCCTACGATGTCGTATAAATTTATGATGTCACTTGAGCGCATTCGGATGCATCCATAGCTGGCAGGCGTGCCGATCCGCCACTCCTCCGGCGTGCCATGGATGTAGATATCTCGCGTGAGGGCGTTGGCGTTTTGCGGCTCGAGTCCGCGCAACCAAAGAATGCGCGTCACGATCGGATCGCGGCCAGGCGAATCCGGCAGAACAATTTCACCAGTGCGCCGCCGATCTTTAAATACCGTTCCTGCCGGCGCATTATCGCCAATTTTTTCCGCGATCTGCAGTTGGCCTAGTGGTGTAAACCTGCTGCCTCTCCAATCCCCCAGACCGAACTTGGAAGTGGAGACTGGATAGATGGCCATCACATTGCCGCGGTCGAGGAGGGCTAACTTTTGCTCGCGTGTGCTGATTACAATTTGGTGCCGCGTGTCGGGCGCTGCGCAGGATGCAATAAGCAGCGCAAGAAGCAGGACGTAGGGACGGATCGCCAAGCTGTTCTTTTTGTTGCGCGTTTTCGGCGCGCGCGGCCTGCCCGCCGTAGCCTCCGCGGAGGCGGGCGCTCGCGCCCCAGCATTGTCGATTTTCATGCCCGATTGAACCTGAAAAACTTCTCTGCAGTTTCGGTCGTTGCTTCAGCAATTTCTTCCAACGGAACCTGCCGTGCCACCGCGATCGCTTCCGCTACGATGCGCGTGTGAGCAGGTTCGCAGCGCTTTCCGCGAAAAGGAGCGGGCGCCAGATAGGGACAATCGGTTTCCACCATGAATTTCCAGAGTGGGATTTGTGCCGCGACTTCTCGCACGGCCGCACCGTTTTTAAAAGTCACAATTCCCGTGAACGAAACGAGGTGGTCAAGATCGAGAACTTCGTTCGCCTGATCCAGCGTGCCTCCGAAACAAT
This sequence comes from Candidatus Udaeobacter sp., assembly GCA_036499425.1. GTDB lineage: Bacteria > Verrucomicrobiota > Verrucomicrobiia > Chthoniobacterales > UBA10450 > Udaeobacter. The sequence continues at coordinate 17,399 of DASYDT010000152.1, forward strand.
GAAAAACGCAGCACAACTTGCCCTTGTATGGCTGCAGGATCTTCAACGTGTCCTCCCAGGCGTCGCGTTGATGGATCACGGCGTTGAGCCCAAGCTCAACAGCGAGGTCGAGTTGTTGTTGAAATAGACTTGCTTGTTTCGATTTGTAAGCGCCGTCGCGAATTTGCGCTTCGATTTCTTCGTCCGTCTCAGTGCGCAGTGCGGTCATTACCTGGACCTGCTTTTCCTTCGCCACTTTCCCGCTCGGCAAATAGTGATAATCCAGCCCCGTCTCGCCGATGGCCACCACACGCGGGTGCTTTGCCAGCTCGCGCAGCGGTGTAAAAACATCTTCCTCCGCTTCTTCAACGTAAGTGGGATGAACTCCAATGACCGCGTAAACGGCCGGATATTTTTCCGCAAGATCGATCGCGCGCAGGCTGCTCTCGATTGACGTGCCGATAGTAATGATGCGTGTCACTCCCGCTTCGGCTGCGCGACGCAGCACGTCCTCCAGATCACTGGCGAAATCGGGATAATCGAGATGCGCGTGGGTTTCGATGAGCATTGATTGATTGTAGGGCGTTTCTGTGAAACGCCAACTCTGGCGGCGCCTGACGCAGACGCCCTACAGCATCACCATTCCAGTATCGTGCTCGCCCAGGTGAGCCCGCCGCCGAAAACAACCATTAGAACATAATCGCCGCGTTTGATTCGACCGCTGCGATTGGCTTCGTCGAGTGCGATCGCTACGGCGGCTGCGGACGTATTGCCGTAGCGGTCCAAATTCACAAACATCTTGTCGCGTGAAATGCCGAGCCGATCGGCGATGGCCCCTATGATGCGCAGATTTGCCTGGTGCGGAATTACACAGGCGATGTCTTCAATGGACAGTCCCGCTTGATCGAGGGCTTTTTTCGCTGCGTTAAGCATGGCGATAACGGCCTGTTTGTACACTTCCTTGCCGGCCATGTGGATTGTTGTTAAATGCATGTCCACATTTTCCCGAGTGATGGGACAGCGCGAACCGCCGCCCGGCATTAACAAGATGTCTGTGTACCGGCCGTCGCTGCCAATATGAGTGCTGATTACGCCATGAGCACTGCCTCGGTGGCGCAAGATCGCGGCGCCGGCGCCGTCTCCAAAAAGGACGCAACTGTTGCGATCGGTCCAATTCGTGATCGACGTCAATTTCTCGGCCCCAATTACAAGGACGGTGTCGTGCGTATGGGAGGTAATAAATTGCTGTGCGATCTCCAAGCCAAAGAGAAAGCCCGCGCAGGCTGCGGAAATATCGAGGCAAGCGGCGTTAGTCGCTCCGATCTTCTTCTGAACGAAGCACGCCGTGGCCGGGAAAAGCATGTCGGGAGTGGCGGTTGCCACAAGAATGAGATCGATCTCTTTCGGCGAAATCTTTGCCTGCTCCATCGCCTTGAGCGTCGCCTTGGTCGCCATGTCGCTGGTGTTTTCTTCCTTTGCGGCAATACGGCGTTCCTTGATGCCAGTGCGTGTGGTGATCCACTCGTCGCTGGTATCGACCATGCGTGAGAGGTCCGCATTGGTCAGAATCTTTTCCGGCACATAACTGCCTGTGCCAATGATGGAGACGGTGCGCAGCGCTTTAGTGGAGCGCGGGCTCAAGCGGGGCTGTCGTTTCATGATAACGGCGAATCTCTTCGACGATATGCGGGTTCACCTGCTGTTCAATGGACTCGGCCGCCACCCGTAACGCATTCTTGATCGCCAATGCCGTGCTGGCGCCATGCGCGATAATGCAAATACCGTTCACTCCCAACAGCGGCATCCCGCCTGCTTCCTCGTAATTTGTTTTGTCTTTGATTACTCGAAATGCCTTTCGTGCCAGATAAGCGCCGACCATGTGAATTTTGGAGCGCGTCAATTCCTGTTTGAGCCATTTGAAAATCGCCACGGCGATTGATTCGGACGTTTTCAAAATCACGTTGCCGACAAAACCGTCGCACACCACGACTTCGACCGGGTCTTCGAACAAATGCCGCCCTTCGATATTGCCACGAAAATTCAGCGAGCTCGCCTTCAACATTTTGAAAGCATCCTTAGTCAGCTCGTTGCCTTTGACATCTTCTTCGCCTAGCGAGATCAAGCCGACGCGCGGGTTCTTATACCGGAGAACATGCCTGGAATAAACCGAGCCCATAATGGCGTATTGCAAAAGATGCTCCGGGCGCGCATCGATGTTCGCGCCGGCGTCGATCAAAACAAAAACATTGAACTGGGTTGGCAAAAGCGCCGCGATTCCAGGCCGATCGATACCTTGCAGGGTGCGCAATTTAATCATGCTCGCAGCGACGGCTGCGCCCGTGTGCCCGGCGCTCACCACCGCGTCCGCGTCACCGCGTTTCACAAGATCGACAGCGCGGCTCACGGAGGAATCTTTTTTCCGACGAACCGCTGTCCAGGCGCGATCGCTCATCTCCACCACTTGAGTGGAATGCACAATGTCGATGCGTGAATCGTTGCACTGATGTTTGCGCAACTGACTTTCTATCTCGGCGGCATTTCCGACCAGGTAAAGCTTTTTGATCTGCCGGTAATCACGCAGCGCCATAACGGCGCCGGCAACTAGGTTAGGCGGACCAAAGTCACCGCCCATCGCGTCGAGGGCGATTTTCATTAGTGCGAAACTTTGCGAACTTTAGTCGCGGAATGCAAAGCGAAAATGCGTCGCCCCGGCCTCCGCTGCGCTACGGCGCGCAGGCAGGACGGCGGCTACAGTTATTTGCCTTCGAGCGTCAACACCTGTCGGCCGCGGTAATAGCCGCATGATGGGCAGGCGATGTGCGACGGAAGGGTGCTCCCGCACTGCGGACACTTGTTCAACTGCGCAGCATGCCAGCGGTTCGCTGCTTTGCGCGTGCGTAACCGCATCTTGGATGTTTTGCGTTTTGGGACTCCCATGGGAAGCATTCACGGAAGCACATTTGAACAAGAAAACAACGTTGAGCGTTAAAGGGTACGACGTTTTAGTCTCTCGCTTCAACGCTTCAGTGTTTTAGCTTCAATTGATCCAACGCGCTCCAATCCGACTTCCGCGTCATCTCCTGCTCTTGAGTTTTAACCCGTTTCGCATTGCAGACCCGATCGCTGTCCCTGTCACAATGCGGATATGGCGGCAGGTTTAGTAAAATTTCTTCGCGCATAGAGGGGGTAAGATCGACCGACTCCGGCCCGTGGAGATCCATGTGCACAGCGAATGCCGGGACTCGGATCTCGTGCACGAATTTTTCCAGACACGACACGCAACGCAGCTCAACTGGCTGCGACAGAGAGCCATTCGCCCACAGGGCGCCCCCTGCAACGCCGAGGTCGAGATCGTAATGCAGGCAGCCAGCGCAGCGGATTCCCTCCGATTCCAGTTCCTGGATCGGGCAATCCTCCTCTCCTTCCAGATGCAAACCCTGAGCTGGAATTTGTTTCAGATGCACTTTCATTGGGACACCTCCATTGCCTTCTTGTCATGTGGAGCGAAGTCGAGACACCTCTCGTCGGTAATTAAACGGGTTTAAGGGTAAAAGATTCCTCCCGGCCTTCGCATAAAGCTACGGCGGGGCGGGCGACTCCGCTGTGCTCCGCTCGGAATGACAAATGCAGCGAGTCTCCAAGGGTTCATTTTGCAAATTTCTTCGCCAGCGCTTTGGCCACGCAAGTCGGCACAAAGCTCGACACATCGCCGCCAAGCCGCGCGATTTCTTTTACAATGCGAGAGCTAAGATATGTGTATTCCTCCTTCGGCATTAAGAAAATCGTTTCTACGGCAGCATCCAGCTGCCGATTCATCAGCGCCATTTGAAATTCGAATTCAAAATCGGAGACTGCGCGCAACCCGCGGATCACGGCACCAGCGTCTTCCGCCTTGGCAAACTGGACAAGTAATCCCTTGAACTGTGCGACTCGCACGTTGTCAATTCTCCCGACGGTTTCTCGCAGCAAATCGAGGCGTTCTTTCAGGGAGAAAAGCGGCTGCTTCTCGTCATTGTCCGCGACTGCCACGACGACTTCGTCGAATAGTTTTCGCGCACGCTCAATCACATCCAGGTGCCCGTTGGTCACCGGATCAAAACTGCCCGGGTAAATGGCGCGTCGCATTTGCGAAAATTCGCAGAGGAATTCAAAAATGAAAAGCGGATTGCTACGGTATCCCGCAGAGACCCATGTCCGCCTTGCCGAAATTCGCTAGAGCGCGACAGTTCAACCGCTCTCATGGCCGATCCATCGCCATACAAAACCATTGCCGTGGCGACGACGTTTTCGCCGCGCTTCAAGCAGGTTCTTGCCGAAGCGAAGCGAATCCGAGAACGCTTTTCCGCCGATCTTCATCTGATCTTTGCGGGCAAGCAAACTGAAGAGATCGCAAAGAAGTTTCACGATGGGCTCGCGCAGATCGAGCTTCCGACCGATACAGCGATTCATTATGAAGAAGGGGATCCGGCTGATGCTATTTTGCGCACGCTCGCTCGTGAGAAGATCGACATGGTGGTTGCTGGCGCGCTGGAGAAGGAAGTGGTGTTGCATCCGTTTCTGGGTAATGTCGCGCGCCGCGTTGTACGAGAAGCGCCCTGCTCGGTGATGCTTTTCACCAAACCGCTGGTGAACCCCAGACCGCTGAGCCGGATCGTTTTCATTGCTAATTATGGCGACCACGGACTGCAGGCCTTGATAAGGACGCTGCCGCTGGCTGCGGCGGAATCATGCGAAAGGCTTTATGTTATCCGCATTATTACCACCTTTGATGAAGCCCGCGCGTCGATTCGCGCCGATGCAAGAAGACATGAAAAGCGCAGACTGGACGATGATGAAGAAGAGGCGCTGGAAGAATTTGTTTTATCAGCTGGCGCGACCGAAGTCCCGATCGAAGCCCGCTGCATCCGCGGGAATACTGGGTTAATTGCCTCGGATTTTGTTCAATCGGTGAACGCCGATTTGCTTGTGGTGCCGCTGCAGAAAAAAGGCGAAACCGGTCAGCCGCTTCCCAGTAACATTGCCTGGATTACCGACGTTATTCCGTGCAATCTCTGGGTGATCCGCTAAGGGGAAGCTCCAAGTTCTAACATCCACCCTCCAGAGAGACTCGAATCATTAAGCTTCAACAGCCGCGCAAGCCATTGAATATTAGAGCTTGAATCTTCTCTGGACGTTGGAGCTTGGGTTTTGGAGCTTTTGTTCATCGTGATGCAGGACGCGCCTGAATTTCAACCGTACGGCCTGCCGCATCTCACGGTCGTTTTTTTCACGATCGTGCTGCCATTTGTGCTTGCCACACTTGTGCGACGCACAAGATCGCACCGGGTTGAGAACGTAATTATCGGCGTTCTCACAGGCGTGCTGGTGTTGAACTATATTGCCTATTTGATTTTTATCCGCGGCCAAGGCGTTGTGGATTGGCGGCAGATGTTGCCAATGCAAATGTGCGATTGGGGCATGGTGGTTGTGATCGTGGCGATGTGGACCGGAAATCGACGCTGGTTCGAAGTGGCGTACTTCTGGGGGATTGGCGGCACGTTGCAGGCCGTGCTCACTCCCAATCTGCGCTTCGGTTTTCCGGATTGGCGTTTCATCAGTTTCTTCACATCACATTGCGGCATTATCGTCGGCGTGGTTTTCCTAATGTTGACTCGCCGATACCGGCCGTATCCCATGTCGATCGTGCGCGTGTGGCTCTGGTCGGAGTTTTATTTTGTGATCACGTTCGTCGTCGATCAGCTGACTGGCTTCAACTATGGATTTCTTCTGCACAAGCCCGAGGCGTTTTCCATTTTAAGTTTTCTCTCCGATTCGCGACCGCTGTATCTTCTGCAAATGCACGGAGTCGCACTGCTCTTTTTTCTCGCGTTGTATGCGCCGTTTGCCGTTGTCGATCTTGTGCGAGGTGGCCAGTCGAGTGGCGGTTCAGGTGAACCGCCGCTACCTCGGGCGCTAGGAGTGCCTAGGTAGGGGCGATTGACCTCAATCGCCGGCTTCGCGAGAGTGAGCGCAGTCAATGAAAGTCAAGCCACTCAAAGTTGGCAACGTCATGATCGGCGGCAGGCGCCCGGCGTTCATTCTTGGGCCGTGCGTGATTGAGTCGGAGAAGTTTGTCCGACGGATGGCACAGAAGATCGCTGAAATCTGCTCCGCCGCAGATGTTGATTTCGTTTTCAAGGCCTCGTACGACAAGGCGAATCGGAGTTCGGTGCGATCATTTCGCGGAATCGGCGTACGCGAAGGTTGCGAGATCCTTTCAGCCATCGGGCGCGACTTGAAAATACCACTGACAACCGACGTTCATTCTCCGAAGGAAGCGGGGGTCGCCGGCGAAAGCATCGATATGTTGCAAATCCCGGCGTTTCTCTGCCGGCAAACGGATCTGCTGCGCGCTGCCGCTGAAACAGGTCGCGCGATCAATGTGAAAAAGGGTCAGTTCCTCGCGCCGTGGGACGTGCGAAACATCGCCGAAAAACTGATCGCCTTTGGCAACTCGCAATTCTGTTTCACCGAGCGCGGCACGACGTTTGGCTACAACAATCTCGTAGCCGACATGCGCTCGCTCTATTGGATGCGCGAAGCGGGATATCGCGTCATGTTTGACGCGACGCATTCCGTGCAGCGGCCAGGCGGGGCAGGGGACTCGACGGCGGGCGACGGCGTTCTGGCACCGGCGCTTGCCAGGGCGGCGATAGCCACGGGCTGCGACGGAATCTTTATGGAGGTGCATGAGAATCCCGCGCGCGCGTTGTCGGATGGGCCGACTCAGATTCCGCTAAAGGATTTGCCGAAGCACCTGCGCATGTTAAAGGCTATTCATGCTGCCGTTTCGTAGCGGCCGCTCTGCATATCGGGGCTGGCTCGTATGGTTATTATTAGTCGCGTTGTCCGTTTTGATATCGGCGCCTCAGGTGCCCGGTCAGTCAAAAGGGCGTAAGAAGAAAGCGCGCGCGACAGCTACGCAGAATGCGTCTCCGGGCGAACAAAGCTTAACGAACATCCCGCTGCCAATTGGCCATGAAGCGAAGGGACTGGTGTTGCCGGATTTCGATGGCGAAGGCCATCTGCGGGGGAGATTTGAAGCGGGCACGGCGCACCGTATCGATCAGGAACATGTCGGATTTCAACACCTCAAAATTACGACCTACACGCCGGAGAATCAGACCGATCTGCAAATCAACATGCACACGTCGGTGCTTGATTTAAAAACCCGGGTTCTCAGTTCGCAGGAACGCACGACGATCCAGCGGTCGGATTTCAACATTGCTGGCGATTCAGTGTATTTCGATACGAACACGAGGACCGGGCGATTGATCGGGAATGTGAAAATGGTGATCACTGATCAATCGCATCTGACTGCCAAACCGAACAGCAGCGAATGAAAAAACTGGCGGTGTTGATCCTGTTGATCGCCTCTGCGACGGGTGCGGGCTTAAATGGGCAGATTGCGGCGGAGACGCAGAAAGCGTCCCGGGTTGCGCCAGAGAAGAAAGCGAAGAAAACGGCGACCGAGAAAAAAAATGAATCGCCGACCACAAAATTATTTGGTCAGCCTGCTACCGGCTCGCAGTCGAACGCGCCGACCACGACGGAAATCTACGCGGATGAGGCGTTTTTTGATTCAACCAAGAACATGGGCATCTTTAGCGGCAGGGTGAAGGTAACCGATCCGCGTTTCAATCTTCAATCTGACAAATTGACAGTGTTCATTACCAAAGGACAAAACCAAGGCTTGGAGAAAGCCGTTGCCGATGGAAACGTCGGACTGGTGCGCGACCGGCCTGATCCCAATGGTGGACCGCCAACGCGCGCCGTTGGCCGGGCGGACAAAGCCACTTATACGGCGGCAACTGGCGATGTTGAATTGAGAGGAACCCCGCGTGTCCAGGAGGGATTAAACATGCACGTCGCGACCAGCCCTGATACGGTTATGATCATCAATCAAAACAGCCAATTGACTACTCATGGGCCAAGCCGCACCGAGATTCGTCAGCAGCCGAATGAGGAAAAGAAGGGCGGAGCAACTCCTTCTCACACTTCGCCGGCTCCCCAGGTCTCACCAGCGCCGCCTTTGCCGAAACCATGATTAGCCAAACTGCGCCGGCCTCGACTGCCAAGATTCCTTCGCTGGTCACAACGAAAGCAGAAACCGTCTTGACCACCGATCAACTGGTCAAGATTTACGGCGGCAGGGCAGTGGTGGACGGGATCGACATGCATGTCGGCGCTAGCGAGATCGTTGGACTGCTGGGGCCGAATGGGGCAGGCAAGACCACCAGTTTTTACATGATCGTTGGTCTGGTAAGGCCCAATAGTGGTCGCGTGATTTTTTCAGACACCGATGTGACGGATTATCCGATGTACAAGCGGGCCCGGCTCGGGATGGGTTATCTGCCACAGGAGGAATCGATTTTTCGGAAGATGACGGTGGAACAAAACATCCTGGCGATTTTGGAAACGCTTCCGCTGAGCAAGGCCGAGCGCCGGAACCGGTGCGATCAACTGCTGCACCAGTTTGGCATTGAGCGGATCGCGAAAAATACCGCGCTTACACTGAGCGGCGGCGAGAAACGACGCTTAACCATCGCGCGTTCACTGGTCACACAACCGAAGTTGTTGATGCTGGACGAGCCATTCAGCGGCGTCGATCCCATCGCCGTATATGATGTGCAGCAGATTATCGTCAACCTCCGCAAATCCGGTCTGGCCATCATGATCACCGACCATAACGTGCGTGAGACCCTCTCAATCGTGGACCGCGCCTATTTGATTTATGACGGCCGGGTGGAGAGCGAAGGCACAAAAGATTTCCTGATTAACGATCCAATCAGCCGCCAACTGTATCTTGGCGAACGCTTCAAAATGTGATTTCTGTCATTCCGGGCGAAGTGGAGGAATCTCTCGAAAGATCTCTCTACTTCGCTGGACATGACAAGGGACCACGCTAGGGTGTGACCGCGGCAATGGAGTTTGCCTTCTCCCGCAACTGCGGAAGAAAACCGCGCAAGCTAATGACTCCTTCCAACGGAAGGAGTTTTTTAATGTTCAATTATGTGTTGGTAATGTTAGGCGGCGCACTAGGCACGGGAGCGCGGTTCTGGGCGTCGGGGTTTGTTGCTGAACGCGTAGGAGAATCTTTCCCCTTGGGCACGCTTGTCGTTAACGTTAGCGGATCCTTCGCTATCGGATTCTTTGCCTCATTTACGGATCCGGAAGGGCCGCTTCTAGTATCGCCACAGTATCGCCAATTCTTTATGATCGGCGTGTGCGGTGGATACACAACGTTTTCATCCTTTAGCTTACAAACGCTCGATCTGGTTCGAGATGGAGACTGGTTCAAGGGCGGCTTGAATGCGCTGCTATCCTTTGTCTGCTGCCTTATAGCGGTATGGGTTGGGCGCATTCTTGCTCTTACAATGTTGCAGAAATAAAAAACAAGCCATGCAACTACCTGAAGACGCCGTTCTCCTGCGGATTTTTATCGGCGAAAGTGATCGCTACGAGCATCGGCCCCTGTACGAGGCGATTGTCTTGCGAGCGCGCGAGCTGAAACTGGCAGGCGCAACCGTGTTACGCGGCCCGATGGGTTTTGGAAAATCAAGTCATCTGCATACTGCCAAAATCCTTCGCTTGTCCATGGATCTTCCAGTTGTGATCGAAATCGTGGATACTGAGAAAAAGATAAGTGCATTCTTGCCTGTGCTTGATGAAATGATTGGCGGCGGCCTCATCACACTCGAAAAAGCGAAAGTGATCCGCTATCAAGGTCAGGGGAAAAAGTAATCTACAGGGAGCTTGCTTGGATCTTCGCGTCCCTGAAGCACGCAGCGGCGAGTGCGTGACATGATGCAGATTGGAAATTGCGCGGTATTCACGCTAGAAGTTATGTCTGATGGCAGAACGACGCGGGACTCAAACGATCACATCCACAAGCGATCAGCAGAAAAGCGTCCCGGTTGTCACGGTTGAGAGCTTCTACAATTCTCACGCCGAAAAGCTGCAGATGAAATTGGAAGGCCCGACCGTGGGGTTTCATCGGAAAATTCGCGAGCCAACCATCAACCGCCCCGGCCTGGCGCTATCGGGTTTCTACACCTATTTCGCTGAGAAACGGGTGCAGGTATTGGGCGCGGCGGAACATTCCTATCTCAAAAGCTTGTCTTCCACGCTGCGCATTCGGCGATTTCAAAGGATGTGCGAGCATAAGATTCCGTGCCTGGTGATGTCGCGCGGGTTTCATCTTGCGCCGGAGCTGGTGGCTGTTACCGCGGCGGCAAAAATCGCGGTGTTCCGCACACCGATGATCACAATGAAGTTTATCAACGCCGCAACGATCGCTTTGGAAATGGATTTTTCGCCGACCGTGACCGAATTCGGCAGCATGGTGGACATTCTTGGCGTCGGCGTTTTGATTCGCGGAGCGAGCGGCATTGGAAAGAGCGAGTGTGTACTCGGATTGATCGAACGTGGTTACAGTTTGGTTGCTGATGACGTGACCCGGATTACGATGCTGGAAGGACGCGAGCTCACGGCGACCGCACCTGAGCTCACCCGCAATCACATGGAAGTGCGCGGGATCGGCATTATCGATGTGGCGAAGGTTTTCGGCATCGGGAGTATTCGAATCGAAAAACGCTTGGACCTTGTCGCTACGCTAAAAGACTGGCAGGAGGTAGAAGAGGTCGATCGGATCGGGCTCGACCGGGAATTTTATGAAATCCTGGGGTTTAAAGTGCCGCACGTAACGATTCCGGTGAGGCCTGGCCGCGATATGGCGCGTCTGGTCGAGGTCGCAGCGATGGACGAAAAATTGAAAGGGCTTGGCCAAAACGCAGCCGTTGATTTCAACGCGAAGTTGCTAGGACTGATGGAGCAAAAAGGAGCGACCTAATGGCCTTGTTGTCTCGAAGAGCGACCCGTGCGGCGGGCGTACAGAAGCTGGAGAAAGAAATTACGATTGTGAATCGGCTTGGACTTCATGCCAGGCCGGCCGCGATGTTTGTGCGTATCGCCAGCCGTCATCGCTCGGAAATTTGGGTTTCGAAGGAGGGCGAGGAAGTAAACGGCAAAAGCATCATGGGTCTGATGATGCTCGCGGCCGGGCAGGGATCAAAGCTGCGTATCCGTTGCGAGGGACCGGACGCGGAAAAAGCAATGGAGGAGCTCGAAGAACTGATCAACGCGCGCTTTAACGAAGAGTGAGGTAGGGTCGTCGCGCTGCGACGTCCCTACCAACGCGGAACTCGCAATGTTTGACATCTGCCTTACTCTCCCAAGCGGATGAGCGGCGACAACGCGCTAAAAGAAATTCGATTTGAAGGAGCTGGCGTCTCGCCCGGAATCGCCCGTGGCCAGGTCCATGTTGCCCGCGATGATTTGGATGAAGTCGTGCGTTATCGCATCGCCCCTTCCCAGGTGGCGGATGAAATCAGTCGCTTCGAAACGGCCCTTATCCAAACGCGCATGCAGATTCTGCAGATGCAGCAGCGTATTGCGGAATCGATCGGTGCAAAAGATGCCGCGATTTTCGATGCTCATCTGCTGGTAGTCGAGGATCGCACGCTAATCGACGAAGTGCTCCGCAAGCTAGAGACCGATCTATGCAATGTGGAATGGATTTTCCAGGAGGTCGCCACGCGCTACGCCGAGACGCTGAATAAGATCGATGATCCCTATTTGCGAGAACGCGCGCTGGATATCCAGGACGTAACAAAACGGGTAATTCGCAACCTCCAGGGGAAAGCGCCTCGGACATTTCTTGCCCTGACCGAGCCGCACATTCTGGTTGCGCATAACCTTACTCCTTCAGATACCGCAAGCATGGACCGCGCGAAGGTGCTCGGGATTGCAACGGATCTCGGCAGTCGCACTTCGCATGCGGCGATTTTGGCGCGTTCGCTCAACATCCCGGCCATAGTCGGTTTGCACGATATCACAGCAAAGCTGGAGACCGGCCAGCGCGTTCTCCTTGATGGGAATGACGGCTGTCTG
>DASYDT010000153.1:0-11207 GCA_036499425.1 Candidatus Udaeobacter sp.
GTTTCTTCCCGAACAAAACATTGCAGGTGGAACAGCATATTTAGATGAGCTGCTAACGAAATATCACGACAATATCGCGCTGGCGCTGGCGGCCTATAACGCCGGACCTGCGGCGGTAGATCGATATCATGGAATTCCGCCCTACCACGAAACAAAGGCGTATGTGGCACGAGTCATTCGCGAGTTCAATCGACGAAAGCAGATGGCCTTACTGGCGCAGGCCAAATAGGATTGCCGGAACAGAGTCACATGATGAAAAAGCGGAATGGATTACTGTGGCTCGCTGTAATCATTGTGCTCGCCGTGATTGTCAAACTGTTCTGGAATAAAGTGCATTTTGATTGGACGATTTTTTGGCAGCAGCTACGGCATGTAAGCGCTATTCATATCTGGGCCGGAATCGGACTCATCTATGCAACCTATTGGCTGCGATCAGTGCGTTGGGCCGTGCTTTTATCTCCAACAAAAAAAGTATCTGTCCGCTCTCTCCTCGGACCGCAATTTATCGGCTTCACTGGAGTGGCGCTGTTTGGCCGCCTAGCCGATCTAACCCGGCCATACCTGGTCGCTAAACGCGTGGGACTGCCACTAAGTTCTCAGGTCGCGGTATATACGATTGAGCGCATGTTCGATCTCGGAGCCGCTGCAGTGATTTTTTCAAGCGCACTGGCATTTACGCCAGGAGATCTTCCTCACCATGAGGTATTCGTACGGGCAGGTGAACTAAGCCTCGCGCTGACATTGGCGATTGCAGTTTTTGCAGGAATCGTCCGAATGTCTGGTGGAGTTGTAGCAGGGTTCGCCCGAGCGACACTGGGACGACTCTCAAAGCAGATGGGAGAGAGTATTGCCACAAAAATCATCGAATTCCGCGATGGGTTGAACACCTTGTCCTCAAAACGTGACTTTGGGATCGTAATTCTTCTGTCGCTGGCGATGTGGACGATGATCGGAATGGCATATGTGCAAACGACTCATGCATTTGTGCATACACCAGAGCTTGCGCGGCTGACGTTTTCGCGGACGATGCTATTGATGGCAGCAAGCATCGGTGGATCAGTATTGCAATTTCCCATTATCGGATGGTTTACGCAGATTGCCGTCACAGCGACGGCAATGCATGAACTCTATGGCGCGCCAATCGAAGCAGCAACAGCATGTGGAGCGGTTTTGCTGGTGGTCACTTCTCTCTGCATCATCCCTGCCGGATTGATGTATTCGCGGCTCGAGCACATGAGCTTGAAGAAGGTTGCAGAGGAGAGTAAAGCGGCAGGAAATGAATCGAACATTGCGGTGAAATCTGGCGACTAAATGCCTCCTTTGATCGAATATGAAATTCGCGTAAAAGAGCGATATAAATACGACTGCTAGAATCGAATCATTACGATGAAGTGCCCTTACTGTGGTTTTGCCCAGGATCGAGTCGTTGATTCACGAGAAAGTAAAGATGCGGACTCCATCCGCCGTCGCCGCGAGTGTGAAGGCTGCCACAAGCGATTTACGACCTATGAGCGGATCGACGAAATTCCCTACATGGTCGTAAAGAAGGACGGCCGCAGAGAAAAGTTTGATCGCCAAAAAGTATTGAGCGGTCTTCTTCATGCGTGTGAAAAGCGTCCTGTGCCCGCAGCAAAACTCGAACAGATTGTGGATGAAACCGAAGCCTATGTGGTTGATTCGCCAGAGCGTGAGCGATCAACCAACGAAGTAGGGGAACAGATCATGTCACGGCTGAAAGATATCGACACCGTCGCATACATTCGATTTGCAAGTGTCTATCGAGACTTCAAAGACGTGAGTGAGTTCAAAGCTGAGTTAGAAGAGCTGTTAAACGGGAAAGACCAGAAGAAACGGCGGTAGTGGCATGGCGAAGGTTCATAAGATTACGTTGATTCCGGGCGATGGTATTGGTCCGGAGGTTTCGGGTGCAACCGTAAAAATCATTGAGGCCGCAGGAACAGCTACGGGTGCTGCTTTTGAATGGCACCGGTATGCGGCTGGGGCAGAAGCATTTGAAACAACCGGCGAATACATCCCGAAAGCGTTGTATGACTCAATTGAACAGAATCGAGTAGCGCTGAAAGGACCAGTGACGACGCCGATCGGCGGCGGCTTCTCATCGATCAACGTAACGCTGCGAAAAAAATTTGAACTGTTCGCCAATTTTCGTCCCGTAAAAAGCCTTCCAGGATTGAAGACCCGATATCCCGACATCGATCTGATTATTGTGCGGGAAAACATGGAAGACCTGTATGCCGGGCTCGAGCACGAAGTCGTGCCTGGTGTCGTGCAGGCTCTGAAAATTATTACGGAGAAAGGCTCCACCCGGATTGCAAAGTTCGCATTCGACTATGCGCGGAAGCATGGTAGGAAGAAAGTTCACGCCATCCACAAGGCGAACATCATGAAGCTGTCCGACGGGCTGTTTCTGCGGTGTTGCCGGTCCGTCGCCGAGGGCTTCCCAGAAGTTACTTACGCAGAGCACATCGTCGACAACACCTGCATGCAGTTGGTTATGAATCCGTATCAGTACGACATCCTTCTGACCGAAAACTTGTATGGCGATATTTTGAGCGATCTATGCAGCGCCTTCGTAGGCGGCCTCGGGCTGGTTCCGGGGGCAAATCTCGGGACAGAATGCGCGATCTTCGAGGCAGTGCATGGCTCTGCTCCAGACATTGCCGGCAAAGATATGGCAAACCCGACGGCTTTGCTCCAGAGCGCCGTTTTGATGTTGCATCACATCGGGGAAAGTACTACGGCAAATCGCGTACAGGCCGGAATTGAGCAGGTATACCGCGAAGGCAGGATCCTGACGAAAGATGTCGGCGGTACAAGCGGTACAAATGCGTTTGCAGATGCGGTGTTGCAGGCAATGGAGATGCCGCAAACAGTCTCAGCATAGTGCCGCCTAAAAGAAATATATACAGGAGTGAAGTCGGCATGAAGCAGATATTCGGCTGGTTGATAACTGGAATTATGGCGGGTGGCATGTTCGGCGGTCTGGCTGGGTGCAAGTCAAGCGCACCAGTTCAAAATAGCCAGGAGCCTGCCAAGGCAAATCCACAGCCAGCCTCTCTTCAGCCAGCCGCGCCACTTGACCCTGCAACATTAGGTGCTGTCAGCGGAACGGTACATTTCTCCGGAAATGCCCCCGAACGTATCCGCATCGACATGAGCCAGGATCCTGTGTGCTCGATGGCGGGTGGCGATAATTTCGCCGAACAGTACGTAGTACATGATGGCAAACTGGCGAATGTTTACGTTTATGTCAAAGATGGACCTGCAGCCGCCATGTCAGCGCCTGCCGCCACTACTGCTCCCGTAGTGCTCGATCAAGTCGGCTGCCGGTATGTCCCTCATGTGATCGCCGTAATGCGAGGCGGTTCGGTCGAGTTCCGCAACTCGGATGGGACGATGCACAACATTCATACCATGCCCTCTGTGACAGCCAACAAGGAGATCGATATCTCCCAGGGTTCTAAGGGAGCGCCGCAGGTCAGAGAATTTCCTCAGCCTGAGGTGATGATGCCTGTGCGTTGCAACAACCATCCCTGGATGAATGCGTTCATTAATGTGTCGGCTACCTCATTTTTTGCCGTGACCGACGCAAATGGGCACTTCGACATCCGAGGATTGCCTGCAGGATCCTACACTTTGGCAGTGGTCCACGAAAAAATGGGTGAGCAGACCATGACCTTGACGATTAAGCCGCATGCGACCGAAACGGCTAACTTCACCTACTCCATCAAGAAGTAAAGACTTATCGAAGCGGGTAACTTACGGCCTCACCGTCAATTTGCGCCCAAATATCGCCGAAGATGAGTGACAAGCCAAAGTACGTGTGACGGTTGTGCCCACACCGCGTTATTCTTGAATATATGGAACGGCGCAAGGTCGGAATTCTTGGCGCGACCGGTATGGTCGGGCAGCGATTTATTCAATTATTGAGCAATCATCCGTGGTTTGAGATTGCGTGGCTGGCGGCGAGCGATCGCAGCGCTGGCAAAACGTACGGCGACGCCTGCCGTTGGAAGCTGGACACTCCTCTACCGAAGCATATTGCGGCGATGACGGTGCAGCCGAATGTGCCCGAAGGCGTCGTGGGAGAGTTGCCGAAGATTATCTTCGCGGCACTCGACGCAGATATTGCTCGAGAGCTGGAGCCGAAGTTTGCTGCCGTAGGATGCGCAGTGATTTCAAACTCAAGCGCGTTTCGCATGACGCCTGATGTCCCGTTGGTGATCCCTGAGATCAACTCCGACCATCTCGCTTTGATCGAGTCCCAGAGCTCGCGCAAGGCAAACGGTGGCAACGGCGGCTATATCGTGACAAATCCGAATTGCAGCACCATTGGCCTCGTCATGGCGCTAAAGCCCCTGGAAGAGCGGTTCGGGATCGAGAGCGTCTTTGTGAGCACCATGCAAGCAATAAGCGGCGCGGGATACCCTGGCGTGGCTTCGCTGGATATTCTGGGCAATGTCGTGCCATTTATTAAAAATGAAGAAGAGAAGATGCAGGAAGAGGTTGGCAAACTGCTTGGCCGCCTGGACGGTAAGAAGATCGAGATGTTGGATGCGAAGGTAAGCGCACACTGTAACCGGGTAGCTGTCGAAGACGGACATACGGAATGCGTCAGTATCAAGCTGCGCAAGAAAGCCACGCGGGAAGAGGTTCTGGCTGCATGGAGCGAGTTCGCACCGCTAGAAGGGCAGCACCTCCCGACTGCTCCCAGCCAACCAGTGGAGTATGACTCTGCCGTGGATCGTCCACAGCCCCGGCTGGATAGAATGCGCGGCAACGGCATGACGGCGACGATTGGCCGTCTGCGCGAATGCAGCCTGCTCGACTGGAAATTCGTCGTGCTCTCTCACAATACGATTCGCGGAGCGGCAGGCGCCGCTGTGTTGAATGCGGAGGTTCTGGCATTACTAGGCAAGTTGGATAAGTTAGGCGTAGCCGCAACGCCAGCTGTGGCGGTGATGGCTTGAGCACAGTACGCGAACAACTGGTAGTGATGAAGTTTGGTGGAACCTCGGTTGAGGATGCAAAGGCAATCGATCGGACAGCGGCGATCGTTCGCGGACGACGCGAGCGGGGGCTCGAAGCTGTCGTTGTTGTATCGGCGATGGCGAAGGTGACCGATCAATTATTAGCAGCCGCAGCCGCGGCAGGACGCGATGACAAGGCAGGCGCATTGGCCATTAGCGCAAGGTTGCGGCATCGGCATATCGATACAGCGGCCGATCTGCTGGACAATGAGCGATTCGTTCAGTTGCAGCCGACGATTAACCACGAGTTCGATGCTCTGGATGACCTACTGCGCGGTATTGCAGCAGTCGGCGAGCTGACGGCACGCACCAATGATCTGGTAGTGAGCTTCGGCGAGCGGCTATCGAGCCGCATGGTTGCAGCAGCGTTTGAACAGCGCGGCCTGCAGGGTGCCCATGTCGATGCCCGCACCTGCATTGTGACTGATGCACACTACGGCAAGGCAGTACCACAAGAAAGCCTGATTGAAGCGAAGTTAGCCGAGTTCGTTCTGCCTCTCATTCAATCTGGACAGACGCCCGTAATGGGTGGATTCATTGGATCAACAGCAGAAGGCATTACAACCACTCTAGGGCGTGGTGGCAGCGACTATACCGCGGCATTGGTTGGTGGCGGAATGCACGCCGGCGCAATTGAAATATGGACGGACGTAAATGGAATCATGACGACCGATCCCCGCATCTGTCCAGATGCCCTTCGAGTGAAGACGATCAGCTTTGAAGAGGCAGCAGAACTGGCATATTTTGGGGCAAAGGTATTGCATCCAGCTACTATTTTGCCCGCCGTTCAGAAGAGCATTCCCGTCTGGGTGCTGAACTCGCGCAACGCGGAAAACGAAGGCACCAAGATCACAGCGCTGGCTCCGAAATGTGCCAGCCCATTCAAGAGCATTGCCGCAAAGAAACGGTTGACCATCATCGATGTTGTCGCAAGCAGAATGCTGATGTCGCACGGATATCTCAAGGCTGTTTTCGATGTCTTCGACAAATACAAATGCGCGATCGATATGGTTTCGACCAGCGAAGTAAGTATTTCGTTGACGGTAGATTCCAATGAGAAGCTGCCAGAGATTTGCGAAGAGCTAGGCAAGATCGCCGACGTGAAGTACGAAGGCCGCAAGGCGCTGGTATGCCTGGTAGGGGAGGACATTCGCGGCCACAACGGTATCGCCGGGCAGGTTTTCAGCGCGGTCAGTCATGTCAATGTACGCATGATCTCTCAGGGCGCAAGCGAGATCAACATGAGTTTCATGATCAACGAAGAAGACGTTGAGGAGGCCGTGCGAAGCCTGCATAAGCAATTTTTCGCAGATCCGGACGAGACCGTGTTTGACGTGGCGGCTCGGGTTCCAATTGCGGTCAAAGTGTAGGAAGGAACACATGCGGATATTGGTATTGGGGCAGGGCAAAACAGGCAAGTTGGTAGCGGCGATTGCGGCTGAACGTGGCCACGGCGTCCATGTACTGGACGCCAAAGAAAATGCAAATGCATCTGCGCTGACTCCGCCTTTTGTTGCGGGGTTCGATGTCGTGATCGACTTCACCGCTCCAGAGGCGGTTGTCCAGAACATGCGTGCGTGCTTGGCAACAGGCGCGAAGATGGTAATTGGTACAACTGGCTGGTACGACAAGCTGCCGGACATGCGTGCGTTGGTTGAGCGAAAACGTGCGGGACTACTATATGGAACCAACTTCTCCATCGGCGTTCAGGTGATGTTCCAGTTAGCAGCAAAGATGAGCGAGTCCCTGAAGAATGCCGGCTACCAGTTCTCCATCGAAGAAACGCACCACATCACTAAATTAGATGCACCCAGCGGAACTGCAATTACCCTGGCAACCGTGGTCGAAACAGGATCTGGTTATCAGAAAGTTCCTATCGAATCGAAGCGTGAAGGTGATGCAGCGGGTACGCACGTTCTCGTGGCACAAAGCGACGCGGATCGGCTTACACTTACGCATGAATCGTTCTCACGCCGCGGATTCGCTGAAGGTGCCGTGCGTGCAGCAGAATGGCTGTCTTCCCGCAACGGGTGCTACGACTTTCAAAATATTTATACGCAGATATAGTTCTGCAGCAAATGGGGATTGGCATGAGCACAATGGAAGCTGTGATAGCGAAATTTGCAAGTTTGACGTTTGAGGAAAAACTGGATCGATTGGCAGAAGTAGCCGTTAAAGTAGGTCTGGGGCTGCGTGCAGGACAGGAACTCATCATGTCCGCTCCCATAGAAGCGCTGCCGCTGGTAAGACGCATTACAGAGCACGCCTATAAAGCAGGTGCGCTACTTGTAACGACGTTCTACTCGGACGACCCTTCCGTGCTCGCCCGGTTTGAATATGCTCCAGATGCTAGCTTCGATTACGCACCGAAGTGGCTGCAGGATGCAATCGCCACAGGCTTTAAAAGTGGCGCAGCCCGACTCGCAATTGCTGGTGCAAATCCTGCCTTGCTGGCGAAGCAGGATCCTGCAAAGGTGGCTCGAGCAAATGTTGCCGCATCGAAAGCTGGTAAGCCAGCGATGGAATTGATTACACGCCACGAGATCAACTGGACGATCGTAGCCTGTGCAACCCCGGAATGGGCGAAGCTGGTATTTCCAAACGATGCGGAAGATGTTGCTGTAAAAAAATTATGGGAAGCCATCTTTGCTGCTTCGCGCATCAATACTGACGATCCAGTCGTGGAGTGGCAGCAGCATGGGGAACGACTTAAGAAGCGTGTCGATTTACTGAATGCAAAGCGCTTCTCTGCCCTGCACTTTAAGGGACCGGGAACAGATCTGAAGGTAGGGCTGGCCGACGACCATCTCTGGGCAGGCGGCGGAACGACCGCTGGCAATGGAGTGTACTGCCAGCCGAATA
Source organism: Candidatus Udaeobacter sp. (assembly GCA_036499425.1). Taxonomy (GTDB): domain Bacteria; phylum Verrucomicrobiota; class Verrucomicrobiia; order Chthoniobacterales; family UBA10450; genus Udaeobacter. Next base: position 7,914 of record DASYDT010000153.1, read on the forward strand.
TTCCGACCGAGGAGTGCTTCACCACTCCGCATAAGGACCGTGTCGATGGAACGGTACGAGCATCGAAGCCGCTCTCTCATCAGGGAACGCTGATTGAAAATATTTCGGTGAAATTTGAGGGTGGAAAAATCGTCGAAGCAACGGCAACTGCTGGAGAGGACGTCCTCAATCGGTTGATCAGCACGGACGAAGGCGCTCGGAGGCTGGGCGAAGTAGCGCTTGTGCCACACTCCTCACCGATCGCGCAAAGTGGGGTGCTGTTCTGGAATACACTCTTCGATGAAAACGCAGCCAGCCATATCGCGCTTGGACAAGCGTATTCCACATGCCTGATTGGTGGCGAAAAAATGGACGCCGAGGAACTGTCAAAACTCGGTGCAAACGCCAGCCTCATCCATGTGGACTGGATGATCGGTTCCGGCGAAATGGATGTGGATGGCATAGCCATCGATGGAACAGCCGAGCCATTGATGAGAAAAGGCGAATGGGTGTAGTTCAACTCATCCACAAGAGCAGACAAGGTAAACTGCAACAACTATGGAATTGATGGGATGCGGAACGGCGTTAGTCACTCCTTTTCAAAAGGATGGCAGCCTGGATGAGCCTGCGCTTCAAGCGCTCGTGAACTGGCAGATCGAAAGCGGAATTAATTTTCTTGTGCCTTGCGGGACAACCGGCGAGGCTTCTACGCTATCGGAGGCCGAGTGGCTTCGCGTTATTGAAGTGGTTGTGGCAACTACGGCGGGGCGAGTTCCAGTTTTTGCTGGGTGTACGCATAATGCTACGTTTGAAGCGGTGGCGCGGGTAAAAAAATTGTCGAAAATGCAGGGGTTGACGGGAATTTTAACTGCAAATCCTTACTACAACCGGCCGGGACAAGAGGGGCAGTATCAACACTTTAGGGCGGTTGCAGAGGCTACGGATCTACCCGTTTTGCTCTACAACATTCCGGGCAGAACAGGCACGAATCTTGAGCCAGCTACCGTATTGCGGCTTGCGGAACTGCCTAACGTCATTGGAATCAAGGAATCCAGCGGAAATTTAGCGCAGATTACCGAACTGCTGACCACGGCTCCCCCCGGTTTTAAAGTATTCGCCGGAGACGACAGCATGGCGTTGGCAGTGCTTGCGCTAGGCGGAACTGGTTTAGTTTCAGTAGCTTCGAACGTGGTTCCAGGGCAGATGGCGCGAATGGTTGCGGCCGCTCTTGAGAATGATTGGATGGGAGCTAGGCGAATTAATCGACAATTTTTTCGATTGATGCAGGCGCACTTCTGGGAGGCCAGCCCGGCGCCCGTAAAGGCTGTGCTTTCAATGATTGGGCGTTGTGAAGATGCTTTACGTCTACCTATGGTTCCGGTTTCGGCGGCTACGCGACGAAATTTAGAGCGCGTGGTGGGCGAACTTGGCATGTTGGCGGGTGTTCCGGCGACCGGCGAAGATCTGCGGATGTTCTAGCAAACTACTTTAAATGAATGACATAGGAAAAGGTGACGCGTGAGTCTGGACGGAACGTTGCAGGATCGGATTGAGCATTGGTTTGCGCAGGATGCGGCCGCGGTGGGAAATAAAGAAGCAGAAGCGGCGTTTCTGGAGCTTCGAAGTGGGTTGGAAGCAGGGCAGTTAAGGTCGGCAGAACCAGAAAATTCGGCGCTGGGATGGCGCGTAAATGCCTGGATTAAAAGGGGTATCCTACTTGGCTTCCGGCTGGGATCGTTGGCCGAGATGGGTTCAGCGGAGGGGCTTTCTTTTGTGGACAAGGCGACCTATCCGGCGCGGCGGTTTGCCGTGGCGGATGGGGTGCGGGTGGTGCCGGGCGGATCGAGCGTGCGAGCTGGAGCCTTTGTTTCTAAAGGAGTTGTGGTGATGCCACCGGCCTATATCAACGTCGGCGCGTACGTGGATGAGGGCACCATGGTGGACTCGCATGCTCTGGTGGGAAGCTGCGCACAAATTGGCAAACGAGTGCACCTGAGTGCGGCGGCGCAGATCGGCGGCGTGCTGGAGCCGGTGAACGCAAGCCCCGTCATTATTGAAGATGATGCGCTGATCGGCGGAAATACCGGGGTTTATGAGGGTACGGTAGTGCGCAAACGCGCGGTTCTGGCGGCTGGAACGGTGCTGACGCGGGGTACTCCGGTGTACGATCTGGTGCGCGGAGAGGTCTATAAGGCAACGGCGGAGATGCCGCTGGTGATCCCAGAGGGAGCCGTGGTGGTACCGGGCTCACGTGCTGTAAACAAAGGGAAAGGACTGGAGTGGGGCCTCAGTATTTCTGCTCCGGTCATTGTTAAATATCGGGACGAAAAGACCGAACTTTCCCTTGTTTTAGAGGATATTTTGCGTTAGCACCAGCGTTTTTGTGTGGTGGTTTTTGTGGTGCACGACGCGGCTAAATGCGTGGTAACCGCGGCGATGCGAACGACATGTTTTGGGATCGGAATGACTTCAAAGAGCCCATAAATTCCTATGTTGGGAATTTATGGGCTCTTTGGACAGGGTGAACATACGGTTTGACCGTGTCGCCGCCGCCTGCGTGCTGCCCCGCGCTGCGGGCGTTTCGCCGCTTGATAATGGAAAGATGATTCGTCCGTGCTTTCTTGTTGTCGACCGTGACTATGCCGGTAATATCTCGACCCGTAAACTTGTGATTGAAACGGCAAAGCTGAATGTCATTACAGCGTACAGCGGCCGGGAGGCTGTCGAAACGCTGCAGATGTATCCCAATCTGGATGGCGTTGTGGCCGACATTTCGATCGACGATCTCCCGTTCGACGACCTGGTTCGGTCCCTGAAGGGGATTCGGCCCGACGTTCCGGTGATTGCGATCGGCGTGCCTCTTACTGAGCCATCTCAACTGGCGGACTATCAGCTCGACAGCTTTGAGCCTGCGCGACTGCTGGAGCTTCTTAAAAAGATTAAGCCGATGAAACCGTAAGCACGGGGAAGTTAGGATCGTTCCCTTCTCCCCTGAAACTGTCGTGTTTTTGCGTGCGGTTAGGATCGGCAGGCGTTTTGACCGTGTCGATTTGATTCCGTTCTTTGAATCGAGGGAGATGCCGGTGCGAGGTCTTCCATTCGTGCGATTCGGCAAGGTTGGCGCAGACCCTTGTTAGCAAAGGGGAATCCGTTGCGGTGGTAAGATGAGAGATTCATGGCACAAGATAAATTGAAGATGATTCCCTTAGGGGGCCTGGGCGAGTTCGGGATGAACTGCATGGCTCTCCGCTGGCAGGATGACATTATCGTCATCGACGCCGGTCTGATGTTTCCTGAAGAAGAGTTGCTGGGTGT